>JAIVFU010000016.1 GCA_020829485.1 Nostoc sp. CHAB 5834
GGCATTGTAACAGTGATAGGATGTCTGGCATGGGTGGCTTGTAGTTTTTGAGTTGTCGTTGTGAGAGACAATAACTCTACTACAAAGCGCCCTACCTCTTCATGCTCTTATTTTGGCTAAGGTATTGATTAATTAAAGACTTTACAAAGTTGGTTTACGGCTTCCTCAGCTATTACGCTTTTAAATTACATAGTCACTTCCTAAGTTCGTTGACGGTTAACTGTCAACAGTCAACAGTCAACAGTCAACAGTCAACAGTCAACAGTCAACACGAAAAGATGTGCAAGTTAAATGCGCGACAGCTTACTATATTTGTTGGTTGTAACTCAAGATACCGTACTCCCCCTTAAGTGAAAGTCCACAGATTGTGGCATAATAAGCCGATCGCATCCACTAGTTAGTCATCAATCGTGCAAGACACCGACTCCATAAATAACCTTGCTGCTGCTTTATTACAGCCAGCAGATATCAGCTTTGAACTGCCCGATCCAGAAGATGAACAGATTCTAGAGTCAGATTTTCAACAGCAGCTAGAAATAGCTTGGCAGGTATGCGATCGCTTTGATTTGCAAACTGAAATTTGGCGGGGGCGAATTTTACGGGCTATCCGCGACAGAGAGAAAGTTGGTGGTGACGGACGCGGTACTGGCTTTCTGCGATGGCTAAAAGAGCGAGAAATCAGCAAAAGTCAAGCATACTCCTGGATTCAACTGGCCAATAGTGCCGATACTCTTATCGAAGACGGTAAACTTGACCCCGCAACTGTGAACAACTTCAGCAAACGGGCTTTTGTTGAAACCTCCAAAGCAGTTCCAGAAGTGCAACAGATGGTGAGTGAAGCCGCCCAAAAAGGCGATCGCATCACCAGGCGAGAAGTGCGTCAACTCAGCGATGAATGGACAGCCATGTCCTCAGATTTATTACCCGAATCAGTCAAAGAAAAAGCCGCAGATAACACCCTTCCTCCACGCTACATCGCCCCACTGGTGAAGGAAATGGAAAAGCTGCCAGAATCGCACCAAAAGTTTATCCAGAAAGAAATTGCTGCTAACCCTGATGTGGATACCCTCAAACAGGTAACTAACGAAGCGCGTAACTTGGCCAAATATCTTAAAGGGGCGGCTCAAGTCCAGGCTTTAACGCAGGAAAATGTTGATATTGAAACAGCCTTAGAAGAAGCGCAAAGAGTCGGCTGTTTGAGCATTGCTGCTGATTTGGTAAATCAAGCATCACAGATTGAACAAACGATCGCTAAATTGTACATGACTTGGAAACGAATCAGTAATTTGGCGGATAGATTATATGTAGATACTGGTGCAAGTACACCCAACTTGCGATCGCTCCTCACTTGCTTGGAACCTCTGGGTGGTGAAATCATGGAATTGCAACTTAGTGGTGCGACTGAACACACTATACGTCTACAAATTCAGGAGATGAGTTAAATCAATTCGCAATTCGCAATGACGCTCGTTCCTCGCTAACACAATTCGCAATTACGTTTTGTAACAGGAATTTAAATTAGGCATCAAAATCTGCTGACATCGTTAGGCTCTTGACTTAAACCCCCACCACTGGTTAAAGAATAGGCAAAAGCGATGCCAAAGGCTGGCTACGGCGGAGCAGTTTATCTTTCAGCCTTTGGAATTGCTCAGAGTAAAGTACGGAGAGCGTTGTTAACAGCTAATTCTTAATTCCCGTCGCAGCAATACCTTGAATAAACTGACGCTGACCGATGAGAAATAGTACCATCACTGGAACAGTCGCTATAGTCACCGCCGCCATCATCAAAGGCCAATTATTCGTAAATTGCTCTTGAAACTCAGCCAACGCCAGTTGCACCGTCCTTAATTCTGGTCGTGTCGTAAATACCAAAGGCTTAAACAAATCATTCCATTCACCAATGAAAGTGAACAAAAACAGCGTCACCAACGCCGGACGGGCTAAAGGTAACATCACCCGCCACAAAATTTGCAGTCGGTTCGCCCCATCTATGGCTGCGGCTTCCTCTAACTCCACGGGAATTGTCTGGAAATACTGACGTAACAAGAAAATTCCAAACCCGTTGACAGCAGTAGGTAAAATCAGCGCCCAGTATGTATTTATCAGGTGTCCCCACTTCAAAACCAAAAAGATGGGAATCACCAATAACTGAAAGGGAATCACTAAAGTTGCTAAAACCACCAATAGCAGTGCTTGGCGTCCCCGAAACTTCAGCCGTGCTAGGGCGTAACCAGCTAAAGCAGAAGTGACAATCTGAAACGCCGTCACAGCGATCGCTACCAAGGTAGAATTAGCAAACGCCAGTAAAAATTTTCCCTGTTGCCATGCAACGCGGTAATTAGCTAAAGTCCAGCTATTTTTGTCCAAATTTTCCGGGCTGGTAGCCGTCGGTGCAAAGGAGGTGAGAAAGACCACAAACAGAGGTAGTAGAACGATAAATGCCCCTAGCAGTAACACTACTAGGCTCAAAAAATCGCCAGATTTTAGATTCGGGTTTGGTTTAAACATAACTTGAGCTGCAAAGCATTTGTTTCGCTAGTACTAGAGCATCTCACCCAGCAACAGTTAATCTATAAACATAGTTACTTGTTAAGTTAAATTAAACCACAGTGATTATTACCCTCAGTTCATGGGGTAAATTGAATCCTGGTGTCAAATAATCTTTCCTTTACAGGAGTAAACATACCATGCAGCAGCTTACAGACCAATCTAAAGAATTAGATTTCAAGAGCGAAACATACAAAGATGCTTATAGCCGAATTAATGCGATCGTGATTGAAGGGGAACAAGAAGCCCATGAGAATTACATCACACTAGCCCAACTGCTGCCAGAATCTCATGATGAATTGATTCGCCTATCCAAGATGGAAAGTCGTCACAAGAAAGGATTTGAAGCTTGTGGGCGCAATTTGCAAGTAACCCCAGATTTGCAATTTGCCAAGGAATTTTTCTCAGGACTACACCAAAATTTCCAAACAGCAGCCGCAGAAGGAAAGGTTGTTACTTGCTTGTTGATTCAGTCTTTGATTATTGAATGTTTTGCGATCGCAGCATATAACATATATATCCCCGTCGCCGACGATTTCGCCCGCAAAATCACTGAGGGAGTAGTAAAAGAAGAATATAGCCACCTCAACTTTGGAGAAGTTTGGTTGAAAGAACATTTTACAGAAGCCAAAGCTGAACTTGAACTTGCAAATCGCCAAAACCTACCCATCGTCTGGAAAATGCTCAACCAAGTAGAGGGTGATGCCCACACAATGGCAATGGAAAAAGATGCTTTGGTAGAAGACTTTATGATTCAGTATGGTGAAGCATTAAGCAACATCGGTTTTACGACACGCGATATTATGCGCTTGTCAGCCTACGGACTCATAGCCGCTTAAAAAAAGTTAGGAGCAAAGCCGGAGACGCTTTGCCTCCGGTGAGGAATGATCAATGAGAAATTATCAGTTGTACTCCCAACTCCTGTACAGACGCGATTAATCGCGTCTCTCCCAACTCCCAACTCTACTAAATTCCACCCTTTCGAGACAGCATAAGCCTAATAATCACTACATGTTTGGTCTAATTGGACATCTGACTAGTTTGGAACACGCTCAATCGGTAGCTCAAGAATTGGGATACCCAGAATATGCCGATCAAGGGCTAGACTTTTGGTGTAGCGCCCCACCGCAAATTGTTGATAGCATTATTGTCACAAGTATAACTGGGCAACAAATCGAAGGACGGTATGTAGAATCTTGCTTTTTGCCAGAGATGCTAGCTAGTCGCCGCATCAAAGCCGCAACGCGCAAAATCCTCAACGCCATGGCCCATGCACAGAAGCACGGCATTAACATCACAGCTTTAGGCGGATTTTCCTCAATTATTTTTGAAAACTTTAAGTTAGAGCAGTTTAGCCAAGTCCGCAACATTAAACTAGAGTTTGAACGGTTCACCACAGGAAACACTCATACTGCCTACATTATTTGTAAGCAGGTGGAAGAAGCGTCCAAACAACTGGGAATTGATTTATCAAAAGCAACTGTTGCTATATGTGGAGCAACTGGGGATATTGGTAGTGCAGTTACACGCTGGCTAGATGCGAAAACAGATGTTCAAGAACTTCTGCTGATAGCTCGTGATCAAGAACGTCTCAAAGAGTTGCAAGGCGAACTGGGGCGAGGAAAAATCATGGGTTTGATAGAAGCACTGCCCCTAGCTGATGTTGTAGTTTGGGTTGCTAGTATGCCCAGAGGCGTGGAAATTGACCCCACCACTTTGAAACAACCTTGTTTGTTGATTGATGGTGGTTATCCTAAAAATTTAGCAACGAAAATTCAGTATCCTGGTGTACATGTGTTAAATGGTGGAATTGTAGAGCATTCCCTGGATATTGACTGGAAAATTATGAAAATCGTCAATATGGACGTGCCAGCCCGCCAGTTGTTTGCTTGTTTTGCCGAATCAATGCTGCTGGAATTTGAGAAGTTATACACGAACTTTTCGTGGGGACGGAATCAGATTACCGTAGATAAAATGGAGCAGATTGGTCGGGTATCAGTAAAACATGGATTTAGACCACTGCTGGTTTAGTCATTTGTCCTTGGTCATTAGTCATTTGTTATTTGCAATTGGACTTTGGACAAAGGACAAAAGACAAAAGATAGATAACTTATAACTCGTAATTCATAACCCCTACGATGGCAACTACCGAGCGTAAACCGCTACTGTTAGATTTTGAAAAGCCCTTAGCAGAACTCGCAACCCGAATTGATCAAATCCGGCAACTTGCAGAAGAAAATGGTGTCGATGTTTCTGGTCAAATTCGTCAACTAGAAGCACGCGCCATGCAACTGCGCGAGGAAATTTTCACTAGTCTATCCCCGTCCCAGCGATTGCAAGTCGCTCGTCATCCGCGTCGCCCCAGTACTCTCGATTACATTCAGGCAATTAGTGATGAATGGATGGAATTGCATGGCGATCGCTGTGGTGGTGACGATCCGGCTTTAGTTGGTGGTGTCGGTCGTCTGAGTGGGCAACCTGTGGTGATGTTAGGTCATCAAAAAGGTCGTGATACCAAAGACAATATTGCCCGTAACTTTGGAATGCCTTACCCTGGCGGCTACCGCAAAGCGATGCGGTTGATGGAACACGCCAACAAGTTTAGTATGCCAATACTAACTTTTATCGATACGCCAGGAGCTTGGTCTGGAGTAGAAGCAGAACACCAAGGTCAAGGAGAAGCGATCGCCTACAACTTGCGAGAAATGTTTTGCTTAGATGTACCAATTATCTGCACAGTTATTGGTGAAGGCGGTTCCGGTGGCGCACTCGGTATTGGTGTAGGCGATCGCCTACTTATGTTTGAACACTCAGTTTATACTGTCGCCACTCCCGAAGCCTGCGCCGCCATTCTGTGGAAAGATGCTGGCAAAGCTCCCCAAGCAGCCGTTGCTCTAAAAATTATTTCCCACGACCTGAAAAAGTTGGGAATTATCGACCAAATACTACCTGAACCCACTGGTGGCGCTCATTCTGATCCTTTAAAAGCGGCTACCATTCTCAAGCAAGTGCTATTGGAAAATTTGGACGAACTCAATCGTTTAACCGCTCCAGAACGCCGTCAACTACGCTATGAAAAATTCCGCAAAATCGGCGTTTTTACAGAAGTTGCCCACTAATAACCCTACATAATAATTGATTAACAGAGCAGCAATGCTATAATTGCCTATGTGCTTAAAGATTTTTAACAATCTAGCCATAGGCATTTGCATGTTTGGTAAATCTACTCAATTTGATTGAGTAGCTTTTGTGTTATTAAGTAATCTAATTTGAGTGTACGGCGTGGTTTTCCAGGCGATGATTTGTTGTCTTCACTGGTAAAACCCATAACATGCCAACTATTGTACTGAATGATAGCAGTTACTTAATGAAACTCATCAGATTTTTAGATTCCTTTAATCTATCCAAACCGAGAAGTGTGGATAATTGGGTGTTAATAGGCTTTGGGAACTGGCAAAAAATTGGGAGACACCATGAGTGTTGAGCAAAAACGACGCGCCCTGATTACAGGGGCAAGTAGTGGAATTGGGAAAGCAACGGCTTTAGCCTTTGCGAAAGCGGGAATAGATGTCGCCTTAGTCAGCCGTTCTTGGGAGAAATTGGAGGCAGTAAGAGAAGCAGTCGAGCATACTGGGGTGGAAGCGAAAGCTTACGCTGTAGATTTAGCGAGGATCTTGGAAGTAAAAGAAAAGATCCAAGCGATCGCTCTTGACTTTGGTGATATAGACATTTTGGTAAACAGTGCGGGCCTTGCCTATACAGGCACCTTAACCGAAACCTCCCTAGAGGGCTGGCAGCAGGTAATTGACTTAAATCTTACCAGCGTGTTTCAGTGCATTGTGGGGATTTTGCCTTCAATGCGCGATCGGGGCACAGGCACAATTATCAACGTCGCCTCAATTGCCGCCAAGCAACCCTTTCCCGGCTGGGGTGCATACAGCGTCAGCAAAGCTGGTTTGATAGCTCTCTCACAAACCCTGGCACAAGAAGAACGCACCCACGGTATTCGTGTCACTGCTATCTGTCCTGGCGCAGTCAATACCGAACTGTGGGATACAGAAACAGTCCATGCCAACTTAGACCGTTCCAAAATGTTAACCCCAGAAATTGTTGCTCAATCAATTCTCCACACAGTTCTGTTACCACAACAGGCAGTTATTGATGAATTGACCCTGATGCCCAGCGCTGGCGCACTCTAATTAGTCCTTTGTCCTTTGTATAAAGCAAATGACCAATGACTAATGACTAATGACTAATAACTAATGACAAAACCATAATCAAGACTGAATCATGACTATTGCTAGTTCCAACGGTTCCAATTGCTCTCAATCGCCTCTGATTCCCGATTTGTCAGAAGCCATAACTCCTAGACCCGATCGCAACACCCACAACGGGCGACAAGCCGATGTGTCCCCGCCAAAAGAGGAACATCTGGAGGAAATGAAGGACGCAGTGCGGACACTAATATTGGGAGTTGGCGAAGACCCCGAACGCGAAGGACTCCTCAAAACACCCAAGCGAGTGGCCGAGGCAATGCGATTTCTTACCAGTGGCTACACCCAATCCCTTGAAGAACTCGTTAACGATGCCATCTTTGATGAAGGGCATAACGAGATGGTACTAGTTAGGGATATTAATTTCTTTAGTCTGTGCGAACACCACATGCTGCCATTTATGGGTAGAGCACATGTTGCTTATATCCCCAACCAAAAAGTTGTAGGACTGAGTAAGCTGGCCCGCATTGTTGAGATGTATTCTCGTCGCTTGCAAGTCCAGGAGAGGTTAACCCGCCAAATTGCCGAAGCAATCCAGACCATTCTGGAACCTCAAGGAGTAGCCGTTGTGATGGAAGCTAGTCACATGTGTATGGTGATGCGCGGCGTTCAAAAACCAGGCTCTTGGACTGTCACTAGTGCAATGGTTGGTGCATTCCAAGACGATCACAAAACCCGCGAAGAATTTTTTAATTTGATTCGCCATCAACCAGCATTTTTTTAGGGAATGGGGAGTGGGGAGTGGGGAGTGGGGAGTGGGGCATTGAGCAGAGGGGAAATAGATAATTAATTTTTTTTTATTCTTCCCCTGCTTCCCCTGCTTCCCCTGCTCCCTCATCCCCCACTCCCCACTCCCTACTCCCTACTCCCCAATTTCTCAAATAACTTGGCTACTTTATCTAAATCTTTATCTCCAGGTGCGCGTTCTACACCACTAGATAAATCAACGCCACTGGGATTAACCTGACTCAGGGCTTCGATAATATTATCTGCTGTTAGTCCCCCAGCTAAAAACCAAGGGCAATTGGGGTTAAATTGCTCTAGCATTGTCCAATCTAAGGTTTTGCCTGTACCACCAAGTTGTTCGGGATGGTAAGCATCAAGTAGTAAAGTATCTACGTAATTTGTGTAATTAGCCACTGTGTCAAGATGCTCAAGACTCCGAACTCTAAGTGCTTTAATAATTTCGACATTGGGTAAAGCTTGACGTAATTGGTAGCAAAAATCTGGTAATTCATCTCCGTGTAACTGGACACCAGTCAACCCAGAATCAACAACTATTTGAATGATTTCGGGGATAGTAGCGTTGGCAAAAACACCAATTGTGTCAACATTAGCCGGGAGTTCTGCTACTGCTGCCCGAATTTGGGATATAGTCACGTAGCGAGGTGAGGTTGGCACACAAATAAATCCTAGCGCCGTTGCGCCCAGAGAGGCGATCGCTATAGACTGCTGTGGTTGAGTGATGCCGCAAATTTTAACGCGCATGAATATTTAAGAAATTTACAATAATCATCAAGAAAGTCTAAGCTATCCGAAAAACTTTTGTACCTTGGTAATTTTATAATTTTGTAGGTCTACATTTTAGGAGACAAAAGCTTGATTTCATCTATTTTACTAGCAGCCCAGGCAACTGTTCCCGCAACACCTGCGTGGAATCCTACAGTCGGCATCATCATCAGCATCAGCAGCTTAGTAATGGTTTTACTAAGTACTAGGATTGAAAAACCCTTAGTTGGCCCCAAGTTCCCCATCCTGCCGATTAGTATTCCAACATTCGTTGCAGCAATGGCTTTTGGTCATATTATCGGCGTTGGCATCGTTTTAGGACTGACTAACATCGGTCGTCTATAGTTTTGCGATGATGGCGGCGTTGCTTGTAACGCCGCAATCAATACAAAACTCCTAAAAGGGAGCAGGGGAAGAATAAAAATAATTTATTTCCCTTCTGCTCCCTGCTGCCCGCCCCTCTGCCTCTTCCCAATTCCCCACTTCAGAGCTTTGCTCAAAGGCATTAATTGTCTATTCTAGAAATAAGAGCATTTCGTAACTCGACACTATCGAATTGATGCTCAGAAATATATGTATAAGTATATACGCGAATATTGCAGTATAGGAACTACTGGCGATATCTAGTTTTAGGACAATGTAATGCAAACAAATTGGAAAATTGGGTCTTTATTTGGAATTCCCCTGTTTTTAGACCCGTTATGGTTTGTGATTTTAGGGTTGGCAACTCTTAACTTTGGGGTAGCTTATCAGGAATGGGGACCTGTTATAGCTTGGAGTGCTGGAATAGTTATGGCACTGTTGCTATTTGGTTCGGTGTTGCTACATGAGTTAGGTCACAGCTTGGTAGCCCGATCGCAAGGCATTAAAGTTAATTCAATTACTCTATTTCTGTTTGGCGGGATTGCTGCTATAGAAGAAGAGTCTAAAACTCCTTTCAAAGCCTTTCAAGTAGCGATCGCTGGCCCTTTGGTGAGTATCGGACTATTTTTCCTGCTCCGGCTCGGATCTATTGTAATACCCGATACTAGCCCACTCAGTGTCATGGTTGGAGATTTAGCGAGAATTAACTTGGTGGTGGCTCTATTTAACTTGATTCCTGGCTTACCTCTAGACGGAGGGCAAGTGTTAAAAGCAGCACTATGGCAAATCACAGGTAATCGTTTTCAAGCCGTACACTGGGCTGCAAAGGCTGGGCAAATATTGGGTTATGGTGCGATCGCTTTAGGATTTGTTGTAGATTTTGTTACCAGAGAATTAGTACTTGGTTTGTGGATTGCGCTGTTAGGTTGGTTTGCTGTCCGCAACGCCAGCAGTTATGACAACGTAACTACATTGCAAGAAAGCCTACTTAAAGTTATGGCGGCTGATGCGATGACTCGTGACTTTCGGGTTGTCGATGCTGATCAGACATTGCGATCGTTTGCCGATTTATACCTGTTAGAAACCAATGCCTCACAGATTTATTTTGCTGCATCTGATGGACGTTACCGGGGTCTAGTTTCCATTGACGATTTCCGTTTAACCCAAAGGAGTGAATGGGAAACCCAAACCTTACACAGCATTGTGCATCCCTTGACAGAAATACCCACTGTTGCTGAAACAACAACGATAGCTGAGGTAATTAACAAGCTAGAAAATGAGCAGTTACCTAGAATTACCGTGCTTTCTCCGGCTGGTGCTGTCGCTGGTGTAATTGATCGGGGAGATATTGTAAGGGCGTTGGGACAAAAGTTAAATTTGCGGGTAGCAGATGCTGAAATTAAACGGATCAAGGAAGAAGGAAGTTATTCGCCTGGGTTGCAACTAGCAGCACTAGCCAAATCAATTACAAATTAAACGTCATACCCTTGTCATAGTTTTGCAATAGATTCGTCAAAAGCTTGTGTGATATTTAATTTGGTATTTGGTTACAAAATGCTTTTTTTGGGTAAAAGGTAGGAAATCCTACCTTTTTTATTTTATAAACCTCTCCCTGCCTTGAACTAAAGTTCAAGTCTTTCCCTCTCCGATTCGGAGAGGGACGATTTTACGTAGTAAAAGCAGGGAGAGGTTTCTTTGACATCGCCTCAGATGATTAGAAAGTTATTAAAACTTCCAGTTTAAAGTGAGTAAAATGTAAGTACGTGATATACTACGTCTCTCACTTACCCTGGTTTTATGGCACTGCCAATTGTTGCAATTATCGGACGCCCAAATGTGGGCAAATCCACCCTGGTTAATCGACTCGCCGGGGAACAAACGGCGATTGTCCATGATGAACCGGGAGTGACACGCGATCGCACTTATCTACCAGCTTTCTGGAATGGTCGTGAATTTTTGGTGGTAGACACTGGTGGTTTAGTTTTTAATGATGATACCGAATTTTTACCACTAATTCGCCAACAGGCAATGACAGCCCTTGCAGAAGCGTGTGGCGCTATTTTTGTCGTAGATGGTCAAACAGGCCCCACCTCGGCAGATTTAGAAATTGCCGAATGGATGCGCCAACAAACTGTACCTGTGCTACTAGCTGTAAATAAATGTGAATCTCCAGAACAAGGCTTAATGCAAGCTGCCGAGTTTTGGGAATTGGGATTAGGCGAACCTTATCCCATCTCCGCAATTCATGGTAGTGGCACAGGAGAATTACTTGACGAGTTAGTTAACCACATCCCTGCTATTGAAGACATCCCAGACACGAATGAAATCAAAGTAGCAATTGTGGGACGGCCGAATGTGGGCAAATCGAGCTTACTCAATTCTTTTGTCGGGGAAGAAAGGGCAATTGTCAGCCCAATTTCCGGTACAACCCGCGATGCTATTGATACCGTCATTGAACGGGAAGGGCAAACCTACCGTTTGATTGACACCGCAGGCATTCGCAAAAAGAAACACATCGAATACGGCACAGAATTCTTTAGTATTAACCGTGCTTTCAAAGCAATTCGCCGTGCTGACGTGGTTTTGTTGGTAATAGATGCCGTAGATGGAGTCACTGAGCAAGACCAAAAATTAGCTGGGCGGATTATCGAAGAAGGTCGAGCTTGCATCATCGTCGTTAATAAGTGGGATGCTGTTGAAAAAGACTCTTACACAATCTACGACTACGAAAAAACTCTGCAATCACGGTTACATTTTACCGAATGGGCAGAAACAATTTTTGTGAGTGCCTTGTCAGGACAACGGGTAGAAAAGATTCTAGAATTGGTGAAAACTGCGGCTGAATCACACAAACGCCGTGTCAGCACATCAGTTATTAACGAAGTCTTAACAGACGCTGTTAGCTGGCATTCACCCCCAGCATCCCGTGGTGGGCGGCAGGGCAAGATTTATTATGGTACACAAGTAAGTAGCCAACCACCAACGATCGCACTATTTGTCAATGATTCCAAACGCTTCAACGACAACTACCGCCGCTACATTGAACGCCAATTCCGGCAACAGCTAGGATTTAAAGGCACGCCAATTATTTTACTGTGGCGGAGTAAAAAAGTGCGTGATGCCGAAAGTGGTAATGTTAATAGAGCAACTCGCGTCAAAATAAGTTAGGAGACAAGAGAGACGCGATTCATCGTGTCTGTACAGGAGTTATGAGTAGTAAAGCCAAAATTGCTAACTAGAGAACCCTATGGACTTGAGTTTGATAGCGGCACAAAGTGAGAGAGTTATGAGTTAAAGTCAAAACTCCTAAATAGCAATTATTTGTGAAACTACACAAAATCAGACTTGGTGAGACAAGAGACTTGAGCAACTGGTTCTATGCAACCTCACGGATAATCGGTATAAGGGACTTCCAACAGATAAATTACCCAATTTTGTAGGGTGGGCATCTTGCCCGCCTTTGGATACAGGCGGGCAAGATGCCCACCCCAGAAGAAGTAGTTGAGTATTTTTTTATTTGGAAGTCCCTAACTCCTAACTCCTCACTCCTCACTCTAAAATGGATTTATTACGATCGCTGCCACTTGGACTTTATTTAGAACAACCCCAAACTTGGCTGCATAAAATCGATCCGCGAGTCAAGTTCGCCTGGTTGATGAGCTTTTTAACAAGCTATGTTTTAGCTAACAACTTTTGGCGGGTGCTGCTGGTAGTAATATTGATTCTTGCCACCTTAATTGCCAGAATTCCCCGGCGAGTATGGCAGCAGCAAATGGGTTGGCTATTAATGCTATCATTTTTTGTCTTAGCGATCGGAGCTATCAGTCCTGATGCAATGGGTGCAGATTATCAGCCACGCCTCCCAGCTAATGAACAAATATTAACCCAGCCAGTAAACCCCAAAAATATTGTTCAAGAACCAGCAAGTAATAGCAAATACAGCTATGTGCTATTTCACAAAGGCCCAGTCAAAGTAACTCGCCGCTCCTTGGATTTGGCTGTACGTCTGAGTACAATTATATTTACCGTAATTTACAGCACCAACCTGTATCTGCTGACAACCGCACCAGAAGAAATCACATCTGGCATAGAAAGCCTAATGCAACCCCTGAGACGCTTCAAGTGGCCTGTCACCGAAATTGCTTTAACTTTAACCTTATCCTTGCGCTTTATCCCTCTAGTTTTAGAAGAAGTGCAAAACTTATTTCGCTCCGTTATGACAAGGGCAATTAATTGGAAAAAGCTAGGATTGAAAGGAGGATTCAAAGTTTGGATGACAGTCGCAGAGAGACTGTTAGAAAATCTGCTCTTACGAGCCGATCAAATGGCGAATGCAATGATGGTGCGGGGTTTTACCAGTCCCAACGAGCATCGAGTGCAGTGGCACGATTTACGATTTAAAGGGCGTGACTGGCTTGCGATCGCAACTTTAATTTTATTCTGGGGAATACGGTTAGCTATAGGAACTCAGGTCTAATTTTGCAACGCTTATAAACAGTATGATCAAGGCTTGGTATTGGCGATCGCTACCCTTAGAAAAGCGCACAGGTTCGGAAGTTTTTGCTGCTCTTTTTCACCCCACCTCCGCACCGGGAATTTCTACCCTACTGGAAAGTCCCTACCCAACGCCAATCGATCATCCCCAACTCAGCCGATATTCTATCTGTGCAGGCGCTCCTCGCCTAGTCGATGGCATCCCCCAGATGTGGACACCAGAAGTAGGAGAGGTTTTTTCTTTCTTGGAAAAGTTGTTACAGAAAGGGGTGGGGAGAGATAAGGGGGATGAGGTAGCATTTTCTCCCCCATCTTTGCCTACTTCTCCACCTCCCCATCTCCCCTTCACAGGCGGTTGGTTAGGTTGGCTAGGCTATGATGTGGCATGGGAAATTGAACAGTTACCACGTTATAAAATTGATCCCCTACCATTTCCTATAGCTTTTTGGTATGAACCAGATTGTTTTGCTGTTTTGGATCACGCGCAACAAATTCTTTGGCTAGCCGCCAGTGATGCAAGTAAACTCGATGAGTTCCAGCACAAATTAGAGAACAGAAAAGGGGAGTTGAAGAACAAAGTAGAATTTTCTCCCCCATCTCCCTCATCTCCCTCATCTCCTCAGTTTTTGACATCGCAAGCAGATTATGAAACAGGTGTAAACCAGGCGAAAAAATATATTCAAGCTGGAGACATCTTTCAGGCAAATCTTTCATTGCGATTTCAAGCGTCTACATCGGCTTCTGGTTGGGAAATTTACCAAGCCTTGCAAAAAATCAATCCTTCGCCTTTTGCCAGCTATTGGCAAACGCCTTGGGGAGAAGTGATTAGTTGTTCGCCGGAACGGTTAGTAATGTTGCAAAATCGACAAGCCGAAACCAGACCGATCGCCGGGACGCGATCGCGTGGTATAACTCCAGAACAAGATATGCAACTGGCACAAGATTTACTCACCAACACCAAAGAACGTGCAGAACACATCATGCTGGTGGATTTGGAACGCAATGATTTAGGGCGAGTTTGTGAATGGGGAACGGTTACAGTTGACGAATTGCTGACAATTGAGCGATATAGCCATGTAATGCATCTTGTCAGCAACATCAAAGGTACTTTAAAAGGCGAATGCCTAAGGCACGGCGAAGCCGAACGCACCACCATTGATTTGATCCGCGCCACGTTTCCAGGTGGCACAATCACAGGTTGTCCCAAAGTCCGTTGCATGGAAATTATTGAAGAACTAGAACCCGTGCGGCGTAGCTTATTCTACGGTTCCTGCGGCTATTTAGATTGGCGTGGTCATTTAGATTTAAATATCTTAATCCGCACCCTGCTACTAGCTCCCGTGTCTCAAGAAGCAGGGGAGGTAGGGGAGGTACGGGGAGTAAATTCTTCTTTATTTCCCCACTCAAGACACATCCCCCACCACTCAGTACTCAACATTGTCTGGGGACAAGTAGGCGCGGGAATTGTCGCAGACAGCGATCCTGAGAAAGAATGGTATGAATCTCTGCACAAAGCCCAGGCACAACTGGCAGCACTGAAAATGTTAGATAATCAATAGGGAGTAGGGAATAGGGAGTAGGGAATAGGGAGTAGGGAGTAGGGAGTAGGGAATAGGGAGTAGGGAATAGGGAGTAGGGAGTAGGGAGTAGGGAGTAGGGAATAGGGAGTAGGGAATAGGGAGTAGGGAGTAGGGAGTAGGGAGTAGGGAGTAGGGAATAGGGAATAGGGAGTAGGGAGTAGGGAGTAGGGAGTAGGGAGTAGGGAGTAGGGAGTAGGGAATAGGGAGTAGGGAGTAGGGAGTAGGGAGTAGGGAGTAGGGAGTAGGGAATAGGGAGTAGGGCGTAGGGAATAGGAAATTAGGTTATTAGTTATTCTTTCTCCCCCCACTCCCCACTCCCCACTCCCCAATTTTGTGCCATTCACCCACAGTTGTGGCAGTATGGAAAGAAGTTGAAAAGTTAGCTGTTGCCGTTGGGAATTTCAAAGGGTGTTTTCCCTTGCGATGCTAAACTTTCAATAAGAGGGTCAGGACTGTTTTATGCCTTGTGCCGCCAGCTTGGTGTATTTGAGTTACCAAAGCATAAGGCGAAATCTATCGACAAGCCTCTACTCTTTGAGTCTACGTTTCGCGTGTTATGTTGTACCTGTACCATTTCGCTTCACTACCACTAGCTTCATCTGCCCATTAGAAACTAGATCAAGGTCTTCGCAACCGCAGTTTTGCATTTTAAGGAAATATTCTGACGAATGTTGGTATTATCGTCTGAATGTTTGTAATTCACTGCGAAAAGATATATATACTCCCACCTTGACTACACCTTGACTCTTAAATGAATCCAGAAAACGCAGAAACTTACATAAACCATCCAACTTGGGGTTTACTTTACAAAATCTGTATGGTTGATGAAAACCAGGATTTGTTCACCACACTTTATGCCCAGCGCTTGTTTTTTTTGGTTGCAAATGACGTTAAAGGTGTTAAATTCCAGTCTCTAGGACGCACTGAGGCTAGAATGATGTTAGAAAATCGCTTACGTACCCTGCGGCGCAGTGGACAATCTCAGGAGTACGATCAGCTTCAGAGTGTTTTCCAACGCACCTTCCAATGAACAGTTCGATTTCCGAACGTATTGTTTCCATTCGCTCCTCTCTGCCAACTTCAATCAAATTGATTGCTGTTAGCAAGCAAGTTCCTGCCCAGGCCATTCGGTCTGCCTATGCCGCAGGAATTCGTGATTTTGCGGAGAGTCGTATCCAAGAAGCCGCCAGCAAACAAGCCGAGTTGCAAGACTTACCGGATATTACCTGGCACTTTATTGGACATTTGCAAAGCAATAAAGCCAAAAAAGCCATTGAACAATTCCCTTGGATTCACTCCGTCGATAACTTGAAGCTGGCACAGCGCTTAGATCAATTGGCGCAACAGCTAGGAGTGAGTCCCCAGGTTTGCCTGCAAGTGAAAATTCTCCCCGATCCCAACAAGTCTGGTTGGAGTGTGCCAGAACTTTTGGCTGATTTACCCACACTCGATCAATACAAAAATTTACAAATTCAAGGTTTGATGACAATTCCACCTTCAGGATTAAATGATCCGGAAATTTTGAATGTATTTAATCTCAATCGTGAGCTAGCAAAGAAAATAAGAGAGCAAAACTGGTCGCACATTAAAATGCAGCACCTGTCTATGGGTATGTCAGGCGACTACGAACTGGCAGTGCAAGCAGGCGCAACAATGGTACGATTAGGAACAATATTGTTTGGCGATCGCTCTTAGCCTTTGATCATCAGCCTTGCTCTTAAGTATTAATAGAGATCAGGATTTGATGACAAGAATTTTGTAACAAACTGGTGCAATTAGAAACAAAGGATATAGTATTGACAAGAGCAATCGCCAAGGAAAAATGGGGTAAAAAGAACTTTCCTTTGAACAAACATTAGGATATAATCTTGACTCATTATTATGTTTAGGCGATGCACAGACCTTTGTAAAAAGTGTCAGTTCATCGCTAAAACCAGTAGTATGGGTTACAAATAGCAATATACTTGCTGAAGTATCCACCGATGTAGCGCTTGCTCCTACTCAATCAATCCTAAGCCAAGTCAATACAGGCTATTCGCACCAGGAGAGTACACAGACAATGAACAATATCTTTTCCAAACTCAGAGACTTTGTGGGTCTAAATGAGCAAGTGGAATACGAGTATTACGAAGAAGAACCAGAAACAGATAATAATTACCAAAATCTGTATCAGCAAGAAAATCCCCAACCACCAGCACCACAGGAAAGCCCAGCCGCTCAAAATCGACGCTGGCGGGAACCAGTGCCTACAATGGGAGATGATATCGGAGCAGGTTCAAAGCCAATGGGGAATGTGATTGGTATGCCAGGAGCAATTAACGGAATTTCGGAAGTTTTAGTACTCGAACCACGCACCTTTGAAGAAATGCCCCAGGCAATTCAAGCGTTGCGAGAACGCAAGTCAGTAGTATTAAATCTGACAATAATGGATCCAGATCAAGCTCAACGAGCAGTAGATTTTGTTGCAGGTGGTACTTACGCACTAGATGGGCATCAAGAACGCATCGGTGAAAGCATCTTCTTGTTTACACCAAGTTGCGTCCAAGTTAGCACCCAAGGTGGCGTTCTTCATGAAGTACCACAACCGCCAGCACGTCCCTCTCGTCCTACAGGTTCTCCAAATCAAACCTGGGGCAACGAAACTAACCGGATGGCACAATAATAAAATTAAATTAGTTGTTAGTCCTTTGTCATTTGTCATTAGTTCTGGGTTTTGATCATAGTGACAAATGACTAATGACAAACGACGAATGACTAATGACTAATTGATCAATGACTATAAAATTTGGCTTAATTGGTGGTGGGGTAATGGGAGAAGCGCTCTTATCCCGCCTTATCGCGTTTGGAACTTATCAATCATCAGAAGTCATAGTTAGCGAACCGCTATCTTCACGCCTAGATTTTTTAAAACAGCAATACAATGTTGCTGTGACGACAGATAATAGCGAGGTTTTCAGCCAAGCAAAAGAAGTTGTCTTTTTGGCAGTAAAACCGCAGGTGTTTAGTGCGATCGCTCAAGAATTAGCAGATATTGATATTCTTAATAAAGAACACTCACCCCTAATCATTTCTATATTGGCGGGTGTGCCTTTAAGCCAGCTAGAAGCTGCATTTGTGCAATTGCCAGTTATTAGAGCAATGCCCAATACCCCAGCAACAGTGGGAGCGGGAATTACCGCCATTTGTTCAGGTGCATACACCAATGCCAAGCACCACCAAATAGCACAGCAGATTTTTTCTGCTGTGGGAGAAGTCGTGGAAGTCTCAGAAGGGCTGATGGATGCAGTCACAGGGCTATCTGGTAGCGGCCCGGCTTACGTGGCGCTCTTGGTAGAAGCACTTGCTGATGGCGGAGTATCCGCAGGTTTACCTAGAGCAATTGCCAATCAACTAGCCTTGCAAACCGTACTAGGAACAGCGAAACTGTTACATGAAACCAAAATGCACCCAGCAGAACTCAAAGATCGCGTTACTAGTCCTGGTGGTACAACCATTGCGGGGATTGCCAAGCTAGAACAGGCAGGATTTCGTTCAGCTTTAATTGAAGCAGTCAAAGCTGCCACACAGCGATCGCAAGAACTGGGAAAATAATAAAGAGTCATTAGTCATTGGTCATTTGTGAAAAACTAATGACTAATGACTAATGACTAATGACTATTAACGAAGTTGACAAAAGACTCGTTAGTATAGTAAACAATCTGGTTGCAAATGTGATTGAGTGAATTATCCAGCACCGTCTCCAGAACTTGACTTAGGGTCTATATTTCCCTTTGATCTGGATCAGTTTCAAAAAGAAGCGATCGCGTCCCTAAACGCCGGACGCTCAGTTGTCGTATGTGCGCCCACAGGTTCGGGCAAAACATTAGTCGGGGAATACGCCATTTATCGCGCCCTGGCGAGAGGAAAACGTGTATTTTATACTACTCCCTTGAAGGCGTTATCGAATCAAAAATTACGTGACTTTCGAGAAAAATTCGGGTTTGATCAAGTCGGACTGTTAACTGGAGATGCCTCCATTCACAGGGATGCACCGATTTTGGTGATGACCACAGAAATTTTCCGAAATATGCTTTATGGCACACCCATTGGGCAAGTCGGCATCTCATTGGTAGACGTTGAAGCGGTGATCCTTGACGAGTGCCACTACATGAACGATCGCCAGCGCGGTACAGTTTGGGAAGAATCAATCATCTATTGTCCCCGGGAAGTGCAACTGGCAGCCCTCTCAGCAACGGTTGCCAACAGCGATCAACTCACCGATTGGCTAAATCGCGTTCACGGCCCAACTGACCTGATTTACTCCGATTTTCGCCCAGTTCCCTTGGAATTTCACTTTTGCAATCCCAAAGGGTTATTTCCCCTGCTGAATGATAGCAAAACCAAAATTAACCCCCGGCTTGTTCAGAAGAAGAAAGGGAGAGGGGGAGAAAAGGAGAGGGGGAGAAATGGTAGACCAGAGGCTCCTGGAATAATTTATACCTTGAGCCAGTTAGAGCAACGGGATATGCTACCAGCGATTTACTTCATCTTCAGCCGCCGGGGATGTGATAAAGCAGTGGCAGAAGTGGGTGATTTATGGCTGGTAAATAATGAAGAGTCCCAGATTTTACGGCAACAGATTGATGACTTTTTAGCCCGCAATCCCGAAGCCGGACGTTCTGGACAAATTGCACCCCTGTACCGGGGAATTGCTGCCCACCACGCCGGAATTTTGCCTGCTTGGAAAGCACTCGTAGAAGAACTATTTCAGCAGGGGCTGATTAAAGTAGTATTTGCCACTGAGACGCTAGCGGCGGGAATTAATATGCCCGCCCGGACAACGGTAATTTCTACCCTTTCCAAGCGTACCGACACTGGACACCGCTTGTTGAACGCTTCCGAATTCTTGCAAATGGCGGGACGAGCAGGCCGCCGGGGGATGGATAAACAAGGTCATGTGGTGACAGTCCAAACTCCCTTTGAAGGAGCCAAAGAAGCGGCGTATTTGGGAACATCGAAGCCAGATCCCCTTGTAAGCCAGTTTACCCCCAGTTATGGCATGGTACTCAACTTGCTGCAAACGCACACCCTAGAGCAAACCAGGGAACTGATAGAACGCAGTTTTGGGCAGTACATGGCCACCTTGCATTTAAGACCAGAATACGATGAGATTGCCGAACTGCAAACACAATTAGCTCAACTTCATGAGCAAATCGCCGCAGTTGATGAAAATGAACTGGCTGTTTATGAGAAATTGCGGCAACGCCTGAAAGTAGAATGCCAGATATTGAAAACCTTGCAAGAGCAAGCGCAGGAAGATAGACAAGAAGAATTGGGGATGATGTTGGGCTTTGCAGTGTCAGGAACTCTGTTGAGTCTCAAGGGCAAAAACATCACAGTGTCTACACCCGTAACCGCAGTGTTAGTGGGCAAATCGCCTGGTTCTGGTCAAGCTCCTTACTTGGTATGCTTGGGGCACGATAATCGCTGGTATGTGGCAACAACAGGGGATGTAGTCGATTTGTATGCCGAACTGCCGCGAATTGAAGTGCCACCTGATTTACTACCACCGCCAGAGATGCCTTTGAAACCAGGACAGTCACGGCGGGGTAATCAAGAAACATTTGCGATCGCTGCCCGTATTCCCAATCCGGTAGAATCATTGGATCTAGCACCAGAAGTAGGAGAACAACTCAGCCGCACTACCGCCGTCCAAGAGCAATTAGAAGCTCATCCCCTACATCAATCAGGCAATGCTGCCACGCTGTTCAAGCGCCGCGCCCGCTATGTTGAACTAGAAGCCGAACTTGAACAGTTGCAAGGGCAAGTAGAGCAACAGTCACAACGTCATTGGGAAGAATTTCTTAATTTAATCGCAATTCTACAACACTTTGGCGCTTTAGATAACTTAGTACCCACAGTATTAGGGCGAATTGCTGCCGCCATTCGAGGCGAGAATGAATTGTGGCTAGGTTTAGTATTCGCTAGCGGTGAATTGGACAACTTAGATCCGCATCATTTAGCCGCCGCCGCCGCCGGTTTGGTGATGGAAACGCCCCGTCCAGATAGCAAGGTTAACTTTGAGCTTAGTAATGAAGTTGCAGAAGCCTTAGCAAAATTGCGGGGAATTCGCCGCCAAATGTTCCAACTACAACGGCGGTATAACGTAGCCCTGCCTATATGGTTGGAGTTTGAGTTAATTGCCATAGTCGAACAATGGGCGCTGGGAACGGAGTGGACAGAACTCTGCGAGAACACCACCTTGGATGAAGGCGACGTGGTGAGAATTTTACGGCGGACGTTGGATTTATTATCACAAATACCCCACGTTCCCCATTTACCAGACTCTTTCTGCCGTAATGCCCATCGGGCAATGCAATTGATAGATAGATTCCCTGTGAATGAGGTGGTTGAATAAACAAGACGCTCTTACGCACACACAGTATTTGATAATTTCTGTGGGTCTTTTTTTCTCAGACTTACCCAAAAATAGACGCGCTCAGGGGCAATTCATGAATTGCCCCTACAAACCGCCCCAAGAATGAATTAGGAGTTACGCACTGTGCAAATGCATCGTAATGTGCATTACCTAAAATAGGAAGTTTTCAGGCTTTTCTTAATTATTCAAACCTAAAGTATGTTTTATTAACCCGCTTTTCAGAAGCTTGGTTCTTCTACCGTCAGATGGGACGGATTGAAAGATTGCTGCACACTTTGGGTAAGCCACTAGTGTGGGCTTCAGCCCTACTTTGAGGGCTGAAGCCCTCACTACAAAATAATTCCAAAATTTTTTACATTAGTTAATATAGTTTGAATTATTTTCACCGACTTACTTATGTCAAAGGCAACTTGTTATTGCCTTCGCCTTCAGCAATGTATCAAGAAATGGCAGCAGATATGGATTGGATGAAAACTCAATACAATAATGTTGTAGCGAGGGCGACATGCATAAACTCGTTTTCCTTGCGTTATATTGACCAACTCATGGAAGATATGGGTGCAAATAATCAGTTTGGTGTCTGGAAGGAAATTTCACAGATTATGATGCCTGTGGATTCATCCCTTTACAACAAACTTCGACAGGAATTAAAGTCGCAAAGATGAAAAATATCAATTGATTCTCCTAACCAATTAACCGAATCATTGTGAGTTGAAACTTGCGGCTAAACTGACTCCACTGAGGAAGCACCGAAACGATAGCCTTTGCCGTAGACTGTGTGAATCAGTGTAGTTTCTTTACCTACCTCAATCTTACGGCGCAGCAAACGAATTAATGCCGCAATAACATTACTACTGGGTTGTTCTTCCTCTTGCCACAAATTTTCCATAATCTGGGCATGAGTCATTAGTTGTCCAGTGTGTTCCATAAAATATTGTAGTAGCTGGCTTTCTTTTTGCGATAGCTCAATTATTCTTCCTTGGCGATAGGCTACTTGATTTTCATAATCGAGTTCTAAATCAGCGACGGTTAAACGTCCAGTGGTGGTTTCATAGGTTTGGGAACCGGAACGACGCAATAAAGCCCGGACTCTCGCTAGCAACTCCCGGAGTTCAAAAGGTTTAACCAAATAATCGTCAGCACCAGCATCTAAACCTTGTACGCGGTCATCTAGAGTATCCTTAGCTGTGAGAAACAGCACGGGAGTGGTTTTGCCTTGTCGTCGTAATTGCTGACAAATTTCTAACCCCGTTTTTCCTGGGAGCATCCAATCTAAAATTAGTAGGTCATAACTGCCTGTTTGTGCATGTTCATTGCCACTTGTCCCATCGTAAGCGGCATCGACAATGTAACCCTCACGAGTTAATAAGCGACTCAAGGGTTCAGTTAGTTCAACTTCATCATCAACTAATAAAATTCTCATGCTGCTTGTGGTAAGCATATAGAGATATTCTCAATATTATTCAACTGCCAGAACGCCAAGGATATTAAAAAAAGAATGCTGACTGTTGCATTGCCAAAAGGGGAACTCCTTAAAAATAGCATCCGCCTGTTACAATCTGTGGGATTAGATTTTAGTGCTTTTTTAGATTCAGGAACTCGTCAACTTCAAATTCCTGACACTAAGGGACTTGCAAAAGCTTTGTTGGTGCGGGCGCAGGATGTGCCTGTTTATGTGGAATATGGTCAGGCACAACTGGGTGTTGTCGGTTACGATGTGCTGCGAGAGAAGCAGCCGCAAGTTGCCCACTTGGTAGATTTGCAGTTTGGGCATTGTCGGATGTCGGTGGCGGTAAAAGCATCTAGTTCTTACCGATCGCCAATAGATTTACCAGCGCATGGTAGAGTTGCTTCCAAGTATGTGAATTGCGCTCGTGAATATTTCCACAGTCTAGATTTACCTGTGGAAATAGTGCCGTTGTATGGTTCAGTTGAACTAGGCCCGATTACTGGAATGTCAGAAGCGATCGTGGATTTGGTTTCTACAGGGCGGACTTTGCGCGAAAATGGTTTGATTGAAATTGCGACTCTCTATGAAAGCACGGCGCGGTTGATTGCCCATCCTTTGAGTTACCGCCTGAATACGGGTAATTTAAGTGATGTGATTGCCAAGCTGCGAGAAGCCGTTTTGCTAGAGGTCTAATAGTACTGCTATCAAGGTGACATGTTTGTTTCTCGAAGACCGCCCCTTAAAAAGCTACCGTGTACACACAAGTCTCTGTTGACGCAATTCACGGTTTATCGAATAGCCCAAAGAAAACTCACCCAGGTTGTAGAGACGTTGCATTGCAACGTCTCTACAAGGGTTCTGGGTAACGCATATTTAATTTATCGAGATGTTTATTCTATATATTTCCATATATGTAGAGATATTGCATACCAAGGCTTTGCTTGAGTTACTTGCCTAAACCCTTCTAGAATAAAAACTATTGTAGGAAAAGTTTAGTAATAAAATTTTTTTTATTCTGAGAGGTATGATGAGCCGTCCAATAATTCTTGGTATTGTAGGCGACAGCGCTGCTGGGAAAACCACACTAACGCGAGGGATCGCTCAAGTACTCGGCCCAGAAAATGTTACGCTTATTTGCACAGATGATTATCACCGTTACGATCGCAAAGAACGTGCAGATATTGGCATCACCGCTCTCCACCCGGACTGCAACCACTTAGATATAATGCAGCAACACCTGTCGTTGCTACGCACAGGACAACCGATTCTCAAACCAGTTTACAGCCATAAAACCGGCACATTCGAGCCACCGCAGTATATCAAGCCCAATAAATTTGTAATTATTGAGGGATTACTCGGTTATTCTACCCGTGCCGCCCGTGATTCTTACGACGTTAAAGTTTACCTTGCACCCCCGGAACCACTACGCGCTAAATGGAAAGTTAAGCGGGATACCCAAAAGCGGGGCTACACAGATGAACAGGTATTAGCAGAATTACAAAAGCGTGAACCAGACTCAGCACAATTTATTCGTCCGCAACGGCAATGGTCTGATATAGTCATTAGTTTCTATCCACCCACCGGGGAAGATGATGAAACCAATGGACATTTAAATGTGCGTTTAGTACTACGTCCGACAATTCCCCACCCAGATTTTACCCCGATTATCAACTCTACCTATGGTAATTCTGACTCAGCGATCCGCTTGGGGCTAGACAGAGATATGAGTAAGCCCGTGGATGTCTTAGAAGTTGATGGCCATGCAACCTTAGAACAGGTGAATAAGCTAGAGCATATTATTTGTTCTGATATGCCCCATTTACGAAGTATTTGCGATCGCGAAAGTAATCCCGAACTAGGTAAAATTGCTGGTACAACTGGTGAGACAATTCAGAGTTATCCTCTGGCACTCACCCAGTTAATAATTACCTACCACATGCTCAAAGCAACGCAAATTCATCAATAATTGGGATAGGGAGTGGGGAGCAGTGTAAATCTATCAATTTAAAGATGAGTTAGGAGAACTTAGTTTATCATCTTCACTACAGTAGCGATCGCTGCGGATGACATGGTGTGCTGCTCATAAATAGAGAAAATTTCCCAAGGTTAAAGATTTTCTCAAATAAAGATGATTTTGAGAGCAAACAAGGGATAACTAAGGATAGATTCATTTAGGGTGAGTATTCTCTTAGTTTCCTATGACCTATTGCCTCAGAATTGCCGACCTACCTACAAATGAGCGTCCGCGTGAACGATTAATGACACATGGTGCAAAAATTTTAGCTACAGCAGAGTTAATCGCAATTCTTCTAGGCACCGGTCAAGGGCCAGGAAAACTATCGGCTGTGGGTTTGGGGCAATATATTTTGAGCGAATTAGGCAAACACCAACGTGATCCTTTGGCAGTTATGCGAGAAGTTAGCCCTGCTGAGTTGATGCAAATTTCTGGTGTTGGCCCGGCAAAAGCGACAAGTATTTTAGCAGCAATTGAATTGGGTAAACGCGCCTTTCAATCCCGCCCCAACGATGGCACATTAATTGATAGCCCACTTGCTGCTGCTGCTACCCTCAGTCAAGATTTGATGTGGCAAATACAAGAACGTTTTGCAGTGGTGCTATTAGATGTTAAGAATCGCTTATTGGGTACGCAAGTAATTACCATTGGCACAGCAACCGAAACCCTAGCCTCTCCCCGTGATATTTTTCGAGAAGTTATTCGTCAAGGTGCAACGCGGGTAATAGTTGCCCACAACCATCCTTCTGGAAACCTTGAACCCAGCCAGGAAGATATAGAATTGACGCGTCAGTTGTTAGTAGGGGCGCAGCTTTTGGGCATTCCGGTACTAGATCATCTGATTTTGGGCAATGGCAATCACCAAAGTTTACGGGAAATAACAACTTTGTGGGATGAGCATCCGCAGGGGGATTAAAATAATTTGTAAGTAAGTCGGTGTGAATAATTCAAACTATGTGTTTTGTAATGTAAAATTCTTGTAATCCAGTTCGTAGTAAGGACTTCAGTCCTTCTTTTAGGACTAAAGTCCTTACTACAAACATGCAAATTATTTCCGCCGTCCTACTTAATTCGTAATTCGTAATTCGCAATTCAAGACTGTGAAAATTGCAACCCGCATATCCCCGACAACTTTTACGAAGTCAGGGATTTTGTTGATCGCGAATTATTTAGGATTGCTATGTTACGACTAACTCAATACGCTTGGCTTTGTGGAAAATTGTAGGTTGGGTTAAGCAAAGCACAACTCAACAAAGTCCCGAAATGTTGGGTTTCGTTCTTCAAGCCAACCTACACATTTCTGAATTCTTTTTCAATAGACATCTGGTGAAAATGAATTGTTTTGACGTTGCATTGCAACGTCTCTACAAGGGTTTCAGGTAACGCATAATTAATTTCTGGAGATGTCTAATGAGATTGGTTATTCTGCAAAACATTCTCAAGCATAGATGCTAATTCTTTATTCAACCGACCGGATTTGACAAATTCTGCATAAGTGTCGGCTTCAATTGCTAACAATTCTCCTCGGAACTGTTCTGTTGTAAAGCTCTGAAGATTGGGATATTCACCTTGTAATTTGTCAATTTATATCCGTAAATCTGCAAGTTCGCCTTTGATTAGTGTCTCTTGATAACGGCGAAACTCTGGGTCAATACCGGGGCGTTGGTCTGCCTGGAGGTGTTCTAGAACGCGTTCTAAGGCAACATGACGGGCAACAAATTCTAAATATTGCTCGCGTAAGGGTGCATCACCTAGCAAATTGAGTTTTTCCAGCAAAGGTTTGATGGTCAATCCTTGAACAAGTAGAGTAAATAAAACTACTCCAAATACCGTTGCAATGATTTTTTCTCGCTCTGGTAGTATTGTCGATACACTCAATGCTAGGGCAATGGAGACGGAACCGCGTAACCCACCCCACCATAGGATAGTTTGTTCTGGTAAAGAAATTTCCGATTTGGTGATGCTAGTACTTAATTTACTGAGAATGTAAATACCAACTGCCCGCATCACAATCATTGCTGCCACTGTCACCATTATGATTTGCAGGTTTTCGCCTAAACTAGCAAAGCGTATTTGGTCGCCAATTAGCAAGAAGACAATTGAGTTAACAAAGAATGCGAGAAATTCCCAAAATTCGGAAACAATAATCCGGGTGCGGGGATTCATGCCGATACGAGAGCCAAAGTTGCCCAAAATCAAACCTGTGGTGACAACTCCAATTACTCCAGAACCGCCCAAGTCTTCAATAATCAGGTAAGTACCATAAGCGGAAACTAAAGTTAAAGATTGTTCCACCAAGGGCAAATCGAAGCGCTGGGTAAGGTAGGAAATACCAAATCCGATAAAAGCTCCCACCCCTACACCGATGCCAACAACTGTAAATAACTGCAATAAAATTGGCTGGAATTCCAATTCTACAGTTCCCAAAGATAAGGCTACCAAAAAACCAAAGGCAACTACAGCCATGCCATCATTGAACAAGCTTTCGCCTTCCATTAAGGTGACAAGACGACTATCTACGCCCAGTTCACGAAACAAAGCGGTGACAGAAACAGGGTCAGTAGCAGATAGACTGGCGGCGATGAGTAAAGCTGTAGTTAGAGAAATACCAACGATTTGATTGAGAGCGATCGCTACCCCTGCGATCGCAATTACTACCCCAAACACCGCATACAAGCAAATTGGTACTAAATCCCGCTTCAATTCTGCCCATTTCAAGTTCCATGCGGCTTCAAATAGCAGCGGTGGTAAAAAAATGAACAAAATTAATTCCGGGGAAAGGGTTACTAAACGGACATCCACAAAGGCCAAACCTAACCCGACAATCACCAGTAGTAAGGTGTAAGGTATATTGCGAAACCAGCTAAATATCTGCGGTAGTGTTGCCACACCTAGAGACACCGAAAGCACCAACAGAAACTGCTTAAGATTGTTTGTAATCACTTCCTCGGCGATCGCTGATTCAAGCACCATAAGAAAATTCCTGGTATAATTTTACCTTTATCCTCATCTGACTATTTTTAGATGAGACTAGATTAATGTAAGACTTTAATTAACAAAGAAAGAAGATTTAACAGTTAACCGAGTATTTAGGAGGAAGGTCTTGGGTAATAAAATTCGAGACCGGTTTAAAAATTTCCGCCGCCGGGGTTCGCAGGCGGAGCAACTCCAACAGGTACAAACAGACTTGCTGGCAGAATCAACCCTAGACTCAGCTTACATAATTTTAATTATTAGTTCCTGTGCGATCGCTACTTTAGGTTTATTGTCTAACAGTGCGGCTGTGATTATTGGCGCGATGATCATTGCCCCTCTAATGTTGCCGATTCGCGGTTTAGCTTTTGGCGCTTTACAAGCAGATATTACTTTGTTTCGCAAGGGTGTAATTGCTGTAGCAGTAGGCACGCTGTTAGCGGTGGTGATCGCCTTTACTCTGGGTTTGCTGGTAGGATTGCCGAGCTATGGTAGCGAGATAGTGGCTCGATCAAGACCAACATTGTTAGATTTAGGAATTGCGGTAGCGGCTGGTGGTATCAGTGGCTATGCGAAAGTTGAGACGAAAATATCTACTAGTTTAGCGGGAACTGCGATCGCTGTTGCCCTTATGCCTCCCATCTGTGTGATTGGCTTAGGCTTGGCACAAGGAAATTGGTCACTCAGTTTAGGAGCAACCCTACTTTATCTCACCAACTTGCTAGGTATTGCCCTCTCCTGTATGGTGACATTCGTGGTAGCGGGTTACACTTCAATGGCGCGGGCCCGTCAACCCCTAATTTGGACTATGGCTTTGACAGTTATCCTGCTAATTCCCTTGGGAGTCAGCTTTGCTCGACTTATACGACAAGCGCAACTAGAAACTAGCTTACGACGGGCATTATTGAATCGAACTGTCACCTTTGGGCGATTGCAGTTACTTAACAGTAATACCAATTGGTTGACAAATCCTCCAGAAGTTCGTTTGAGTGTCCGGGCAAGGGAACCTGTTACACCTCGGCAAGTAGAGTTATTAGAAGAATTTATCAAGCGAGAGATGGGGCAACCATTCACTCTCATTTTTGAAGTTGGTCAAGTGGAGGAAATTAGAAGTTCTGAACCTACACCCTGAAGTTGACTTTTGACTTTTGACTTCCCCGTAGCGGCTGACGATTCATTAATTTTTTGAGCATTTGCTCCCATGTTAGAACTACTGCGCTCAGTGGCGGGTAGTTCCCACAGGCTCTTTCGGTTGTGTGTGGGTTGGCTTTTGTTTGGTTTTGGGTGGAATAAAATATGCTACTGCACCAAGCCCAGCCATGCCACCGCCTATGATATACATAATATTTCTAGTGAAGTATTGGGAGCCGATATATCCAAATGTGATTGCTGCCACTGCTGTAACGATCATTTGAGGTAGTTTCATATTTAAAATGCTGTTGTTTGCTTAATGAATGATTCAAAATTCAAAATTCAAAATTAAAGACAGCCACGCCACTTGCGGGCGAGGTTTTCACCCTAACTTTTTTTCATAAAGGAGTCTTTGGCAATTGGTACTATTTATTGATTTGTCGCTGAGGCTTTTCACCCAATGAGGCGCTAGCAACAAAGCTGGAAAACCCAACAAGCATCCAGCCCAAGCAGATATGTTTTCGTCTCTGCCATTCATACTGCTTACTGAGGGTAACTGATTTTGTGTTCGCCTCAATAGACATCTCCAACCCCCAACACGAAAGCGTGCCTATCCCAAACAAGCAACTACTGGTAATAGAGGCAATTGCGATTGTATTTAGAATCCGAGCAGTAAAACTCGGATTTCTCACAAGAGGCTTTTGCTGACGGCGATTACGGAGCAGAGCTAATTCGTCTGTGGCTAGACGCAATATATGCTCTTGTTGAATCAGAGGGTAAGCAATTTGTTGGTTATTAGTCATTTGTTGTCACTAGGATGTAGTTTTAATAGCATCCATATCAGTGAACACATAGTAAGCTTCCGTTACAGGTTGCACTACATTCCACAGAGGGGTATCAAATTTTCTTTAGTAATAAATTAGTGGTAAGCTGATATGCGTCTAAATTATATAAACATTCTTTATAATCGTTAACTGTTGACGGTTGACGGTTGACGGTCATCAGTCATCAGGTAAATGTACAATGTTATTTGCGTAACAGCTTAATTTTTGAACTCATCGCGGCAGTCCCCACCCTCAGCCGAAGGCAGGGTGGGGAAGGATAGCGGTTGACGACGATTGTATCCATGACCAAAATCAACTTTATTGTTGATAAAGGGATGGATGCATGATAGCGAAGAGGTAGCGTTCGCGCAGCGTCTCGTAGAGAGGAACGAGCGTCGGAGTCAACAATCTTTGTTTGGCAATAATTTTATATAATCTTGGATTATTTCAGACATCGAAACTCCCAGATATTTTGCGTACTTCTCTATTTTTTCCTTCTCTTGCTTAGTTAGTCTCACTATAACTTTTTCCGTTCTAGCCATGCAATTACCAGAATAAGTGTTATCCTAATTGTATACACAGATAGACAAACAAAACAGGGGGTGATTAGGCTGTGGCAACAAGACGAATGACTTTTCGGTTATACCCCAACGAGAAAACCTTGACAGTATTGCGGTATCACCGAAAGCTCCACAAGGACTTGTATAACGCCGCAGTAAATAACAGATTTAACCAGTACAAAATCTATAATCACAAAGTTGATTATTTTGAGCAGCAAAACTGTTTACCTGCGTTTAAAGAGGTTTGGATAGAGTATAAAGAGCTTCCAAGTCATGCACTGCAAGCAACTCTTAAGCGTGTTGATTTTGCTTTTGAGCGTTGGTTCAAAGGATTAGCTAAACGTCCGAGATTTAAGTCAATTCGCCATTATTCAGGTTGGACTTATCCAGACAGCGCGGGTTTCAAAGTAGAATCTGGCGGCGAAAACGGATATCTCAATCTGTCTAAGATTGGGCGTATTCAGATGCGTGGTCGGGCTAAATATTGGGGCAAACCAACTACTTGCACTATCTTTTATCGCAATGGGAAATGGTACGCCTCAATTACTGTGAGCGTATTGGATCAAGTTCTGAAGCCAGAGATTTTACCTGTTGGTGCTATCGGTATTGACTTAGGATGCAAAGCTGCTTTATCAATTACTGACGGCGAGAATCATCAACAAATTGACGCTCCGAAGTTTTTGAGAAATGCGGAACATTTAATCAAGAAAGCATCTATTGACAAACGACGTAAGCGTGGGCCAAATAGAAAAAAGAAAATTATTGCTTCTAGACGGTTTAAAAAAGCTCAAGCATCGGTTAGTAAGCTGACTCGAAAAGTCGCTAACCAACGTCAGAATTGGGTACACCAAGTTGCAGCAGAAATAGTCAGCAGTAACAGCTTCGTTGCAACTGAAAAGCTAGAAGTCAAGAACATGACCGCTAAAGCTAAAAAAGCGACGCAGTGTGGTCTTGGGGGTTTCCCCCATGAACAACTGCGTCAAGAAGGTAGGCGCAAGAAGCAAAAAGCTGGACTAAACAAGTCTATTCTTGACGTTGGTTTTGGTATGCTCCGTAGCACCATCAAGTACAAAATAGAACAGATTGGTGGTGTATTTGTAGAAGTTCCAACCCGTCTGGTAAAACCGTCTCAAACCTGCCCCAAATGTGGACACCAACACAAAAAGACACTCGATATCCGAGTGCATGAGTGTGATTGTGGATATTTGCAGGACAGAGATATTGCAGCGGCCGAAGTTATGCTTTATTGGGCTAAAGGGAATCTACCGGGGTCAGGAACTGGCCTCGCAGACGCAGAGTCGTCTAGCTCTACTTCATCCACCAAGGCGCGTCATCTTGCTGGAAGTATGAAGCAACTAGGGGCGAAGAAGCGTCAGAAATCTCAAAGCAACTTTGCTAAAAACAAGCTAGAGGATGTAGAAACCTCTAGCTCAAGCGAAGCTAGCTAGAGGTAGTTCATTTGGTGTTTTTCGAGTAACTCCTTAACTTGAGCAGCTACCAAAGGATGTGGATCTTTTTGTAACTGGGGTAAGATTTGCAGGAGAACGCGATGTGAAACCATATTTAAGTATGCGATCGCAGCTTCTCTAACAAAGCCGGTTGGATGACGTAAACTCACTAAAATCTCAGAACTTGTCAGTCTGGTACGAGTCACTTGAGCAAAATGAAAACAGCAGGCTAGACACCAGTCAGAAAGGAAGTTACCCAACATCAGCAATCTGTGAAGGCGATCGCTAACTAACATATTCTCATATTCTACTAACTTAGCTTCTAGCAAATATTGCAATTTTTCTGGCTGCGGTCGGTTATCTAAAATATTCAGCAATAAAGACTTTGAAGACAAAGTTATAGTATGCTCTAAGATTTCTAAGCCTCGTGCTAAGTTTACCACTGAGAGCGATCGCAGATTAAATGCTGCTGCCTGCATCTTTTCTGGCGAGTAAAGGAGTTTCAGTAACAGTAGCAGCCGCTCTTTGACATCAAATTCTAATTCTAAAAGGGCGCGTTGCAGTAATTCAGAGACAATCACAATTCTCTGTCTGGATTGATCATTTTCTTTTTCGTCTATTGTTTTCAAGTCTATATATGCGGCATAAATCTCGCCTAAAAACTTTAATTCCTGCTCAATTAAATTTTCTACCCGACTTTCATAAAATCGATCTACTAAACCTTTAATTCCTGGTTGTTTGTGTATTTTTAGTAAGCTGCGAAGAATATGATCTCTAGTTGTACCCCAAGATGTCTCCAAGTTTTCCCATAAAGCCTCCAATGCTTCCTGAGTACCAATTTGAGCAATGGTACGCCAAGCGTACATTCGCACTACTTCTGGTTTGTAAATATTGGTAGCCAACCGCAACAGCATCTCTATAGCTTCATTCTCTAGTCGCACTAGAGCTGACATTGCTGTAGTGCGGGTTGATTTATAATAAAGTGCTGCTATCAGTGCCGAATAGTACTCTTCTAAATGGGTTGCTGCAATCATTTCCAATACGGCACAGCGCACCCGTAAAGACTCGTCTTGTAACAAATTCGGGATGTGAATCCGCAACGCCTGCAAATAAACTGCTTCTCTAAGCGCTCTAACTCCATTTACCCGTTCCCGTTCTTTCTTATGAGTCAACATCCGGCGCATGGTTTGGGTAGCTGCTACCTTTTGCATGGGCGTTCCCTGGCGTAAGACTAAAGCGGCGGCGGTGGCGCGGATGAGTGAGTTTTGCCGGGGGTTCAGGTATTCTTCTAAGATGCTTAAATTGGGATTTGGTTCAGCCAGCCAAATATAGCGTAGTGCTAGGGCGAAAACTTCGGGGTTAGTTTCTTGGGGTTGTTCTAGCAAAGGACGGATGGCAGATAGATAAGCGGGATTTGCGCCTGCTATCAGCATGACTTCCAAACTTTGGCGCTGCAAATCTGGGGTTAACTTGACTAACAGAGGTGCTAAAACTTCCGCACATCCTTGGGAATCAATTTGGGCTAAAAGTTCAATGCAAGAGCGTTTATCTGCTTCGCTGCCTTTTTCTCCCAAGGCTTTGACTACACCTTGCTTGAAGAATCGTAAGCCGACATTGGTTGCACTCAACTGGCCCCGTGCCACACTCAAGACTAACAGATCAACATAGCGCGATCGCAATTCCCAAACTACTTTTAAACAGGTGCCAGCTATCAGCATTGTTTCTGCTACTAACACCCACTTTTGCAGAGGTACGGGTATAAATCGCTCACAAAACAATATAGTTGCAAAAATTAGCACTCCTGTCAAACCTGTAGCGATCGCTTCAGCGGTTCCACCAGATAAAGTCTGCATCCGACTGCGAATTGCCTCTGGAATCGGTTGGTACAGAATTGGGCCGCTACTCATGACAAAGGTGTAGCGCAGAAGTTCATCGCAGAATTTGACTATTATCAGTCCCCAAAAAAAGCTTTGCGATTGGATGGCGGGAATTAAATAAAATAATACCAGCACTCCTGGTAGTGAAAAGCCTACGGTGATTGGTAAAAGTGTGGCTGTGAAAAATACCCCCATCCGTTCGATGAGTCGGCTGGAAATAAACCACTGCAACAACAACTCACACAGTCCTAATGTCCCACCAAAAAGACCTAAGAAGCTGGCAAGTTCTCGGTCGCCCAAATTAGATTGGAGTTCGCGTAGATATTGAAAATCTATTAACAACCCAATGACTTGCAACAGACCGACAAAAGCAAACAGCTGCCAAACATAGCGCTTCAGAGGACTTTTAATAAAACGCTGTCGTGAAGCTTGTTCTTCAGTAACTAGTTTTTGTGGTGTTTCAGGAAAAGCCGCTCGATATTGATGAGTTAAATATAATAAAATCCCCGATCCTAATAAAATTACTATACAGGCGATAAACATGATCTTATTCAGCGTGGTGTATTGCAATAGCCAAGGCAAACTAAAGCCACTGATCACATCTGCGACTAAAAGCCCACTACTCACCAATGGGTAAGTCCGTTTAATCTCCCGAATATTAAATATTTGGTTGGCGACGATGGAAGTGTTGAGGTCATTGACTACATAAAGGGCATCTACCCACAGCCGCAGCAGAAATGCCGAAATAACTGCCAGGTATGAAACATGCGCTCCCCAACGTAATACAACTAATAATAGTAATGGCATCAACATGCAAGGTGCGATCGCTACAATCACCCGGCGCAAAGGAAAAATCTTTTGCAGCCATGAGTATAAAAAAACCAGGGCTGCACTCATCGCGGCACTAGCAATATACATCCACGGCAGTAGGTTAGTCCCGTATTCATCCAAAAACAGCGCCACGGTACTGTCCTCTGCCCACCGCAATCCTACACATACAGTTGTGTAGAAAAAGAACATGAGTTGAGTTCGTTCGCTCTCCTCTGGTCGGAGATTCACCCACTGTAGTAGTCGTAGCCGTGGTAAAGCAACTTTATTTGCAGCCAACCAGTGATTTTTCAGTTCCATGCGGTTTTATTTTTCTGGTAGTATCACCACGTAATGGGGAGCAGGGGCAGGGGAAGAAAATATTTCCTCGTCTCCCTCATCTCCTGGAAATAGTAAAAGTCCTGAGCAACTGAGTATTATGTTTCCCATTCAGCCTTCAGGATTATCGATTTCAGATAAATTTAAACAACCTCAGAACTTTGGGCGCATGTTGCATCGAAACGAAACATCAAAAAATCCCCTGGTTAAAAGTCAGGGGATTTTCAAACTTGGTCTATTAATAGAGTTAGAAGATTATTTTTTAGGCGAGATGAGCATCATCATGTTTCGCCCTTCTTTTTTAGGCGCTTGTTGAAGCTCACCATAAGGCTCCAAATCGGTTGCCATTCGTTTGAGCAAATCTTCTGCTAGATCGCTATGTTGAATTTCTCGACCCCGGAACATGACAGTAGCTTTGACTTTATCGCCATCTTTCAAAAAGCGCTCTGCTTGCTTAACACGCACGTTGTAGTCGTGTTCTTCTATTTTGTAGCGCATCTTAACTTCTTTGACATCAGCCGTGTGCTGCTTTTTCCGGGCTTCCCGCGCCTTTTTCTCCTGCTCAAACTTATATTTCCCGTAGTCCATAATCCGACAAACTGGCGGGTCAGCTTTGTCACTTATTAGCACCAAATCTAACTCTTTCTCTTCTGCTAGTTGTAGTGCTTCCTGTGGGAGCATAATTCCCAGTTGGGCACCATCAGTATCAATTACCCGAATTTTCGGGTAGCGAATTCGTTCGTTAATTTGGGGCAGATCACGAGTTCTTTTCTTCTCAATCACAGGCATTATGATTTGTAGGAGCTCTTAATGAAGGATTTGGTGTGGTTTTAATTGGTATGCCTCAGAGGCAAAATACGGAAATAACTCAGGACTGAAAACATAGTCTACAGTTCTAGAGTAACTAATCCATAAAATAGTTGCCTCCTTGTATTTGTCATTCTACTAAGTCTCTGAGAATTTCTTTGCAGTAGTTAATCTAAATTACACAACCTAGACTCATGTTAAATATTATTACAATTATTTAGCAACACTTTTGGCGATGGTCTAACCGCCCACAGTAGGCGATCGCATCGAGCAACATCATATCTCCAGAATACTAAGCTTACTAGGGAAGGATTTGTTCTTGTTAGGTTTCCCTTGCTTTTTCCCCATAACGTGAAAAATCAAAGTTTTATAATAGTATTTCCACGCTGATGAATTAAAGGAGACTGTGACCACTACACTACACTGGCAAGAACGGGTTGGTAATCAAAGGGATTGGGTATGGCGCGGCTGGCAAACCCGCTACACTTACATTCGCTCTCGGCAAAATCAGCACAAGGCAAAACCCCTGATATTGCTACATGGCTTTGGCGCTTCTATTGGTCATTGGCGACATAATTTAGAAGTTTTGGCTGAACATCACACAGTTTACGCTATCGATATGCTGGGTTTTGGCGCTTCTGAAAAAGCCGCAGCTAATTACAGCATCGAACTCTGGGTTGAGCAGGTTTACGATTTCTGGAAAACGTTTATCCGGGAACCAGCGATATTAATAGGCAATTCTAACGGTTCACTGATTTCGATGGCGGCGGCCGCGAGTCACCCCGATATGGTGCTGGGTATGGTGATGATGAGTTTACCCGACCCTTCACTAGAACAAGAAGCAATTCCACCTGTACTGCAACCGCTTGTCAGAGCAATTAAAAATATTGTCGCTTCGCCGTTAATTCTTAAACCTGTATTTAACTTCGTGCGTCGTCCTGGGGTGCTGCGTCGCTGGGCAGGTTTGGCCTACGCTAACCCAGAAGCGATTACCGATGAACTCATAGAAATTTTAGCAGGGCCTCCTCAAGATAGAGGTTCCGCCAGAGCTTTTAGTGCTTTGTTTAAAGCTACGCTCGGTATTAACTTTAGTCCCAGTGTCAAGAAAGTATTACCAACCTTAACAATTCCCATGTTGTTGATTTGGGGACAAAAGGATCGGTTTGTTCCCCCAGCCCTAGCTAGCCAATTTGCCCAGTACAACGAGAAATTGGAAGTGCTGAATTTAGAAAATGTGGGCCATTGTCCCCATGATGAATGTCCTGAACAAGTCAACCAAGCTATTTTAGATTGGATTGAGAGGTGGGTTAGCGTAGGCGTTGGCGTAGCCTCTCGTAGAGAAGCCCGCCGCAGGCATCGCCAACCGTGGCTTACTCCCTAAATATTATGCAATGGGTGCGTAGGCGTAGCCCGCCGTAGGCATCGCAGCCACTATTGAATTTTGAATTGCTTCACACCTAGCCAATCGTGGCTTGATTAGTGTCAACATCTGTAGCCCCATTCACAGAACGAGCTACAGAAACCATCTTGTTGAGAATTTCTTGACTGGGAACTTTACCTTTCAACACTACAGTGCTACCAGTCTGAGCAACCCAAAGGGTATTAACATCATCCAGTTGGGGGTCTTGATCAAATGCCAACGCTACCCGCTTTGCTAAACCACTTTGGTCATATTCGCCGCTTAATCCCAGACGTTCTGGGGGTATTGATTGAGTAGCAGTAGGAGCAGCGTTAGTACTAGGAGTTTGCGCTATTGACTGCGGAGTAGGATTTACTTCGGCATTTTGAGGTTTTTCCATCCCAAATAGTCTTTTTAACCAACCCATAAAAACTTCTCTCCTATTCTCGGTTTATCAAATCTGAGTATAAAAGCTTCACAAAAATGCCGCATCTGCCAAAGAAAAGAGATGTATTCAATGAAATCCCTCCTTGCAGAATGATTTTTACCCAATTTTTTCTAAGAAAGACGCTGAAAACACCTGAGAAACAGCAACATCGTTGCGTTTGTTGCGTTTTTCGTACTTGATTGCTGGTAATGAAAGCTAGCTGCACTATGCAAGGGTGCTTTGATGTTAAAATCAGTTGAACAGGAAGGGTAATCAACCTGTTTAAAAACCCGATGTTGCCTAACGGCTCTACGCTGCACCTTGACAATTGAAAATATGGGGTTCTATTCCATAGTTCTAGCTCCTTTCCAGGAATAGGTAAAATTTTCATGGGGACTAGACGACCAGTATTTACACTTCAAAATTTTGGAGTCATCCAACTACGGTAGGGCATACCGAAAGTTAACGCTTGAGGAGAGAACCACCTCTGGGTGAGATACCGCAAGGGGTTTCATCTAAGTGGACTCGTTGAACCAAGAATCTCCGTGGCTTCAGCCCGGAGAGTGTCAAAATGAAAGGTTGCACTGATAATTAGTGCAGTAGTACACCACGACAGAAATAGACATACATTTGACAAAATGTCAAGAGTTTGTAACTCAAAGAATTTTGATTGAATGAGTCAATTCTGCAAAACGGTACTAGTGTCTGCGTTCCTCCAATCCTGTGCTAGCCTCTGTTGGCGAAGATGAAACATACCCTTTCAGTTCTGGTAGAAGATGAGGCGGGTGTTCTTTCCCGCATTTCTGGTTTATTCGCCCGTCGCGGCTTTAATATTGAAAGCCTTGCTGTTGGCCCTGCTGAACAAGGAGGAGTCTCTCGAATTACGATGGTTATCCCTGGTGACGATCGCGTTATCGAGCAACTCACCAAACAACTGTATAAGTTAGTCAATGTCCTTAAGGTACAGGATATTACCGAAACTCCTTGCGTAGAGCGAGAATTGATGCTTTTGAAGGTGAATGCTAGTACCAGCAATCGCTCAGAAGTGATCGAACTGTCTCAGATTTTCCGGGCGCGAGTCGTGGATGTGGCAGAAGATTCTCTCACTTTAGAAGTTGTGGGAGATCCAGGTAAAATGGTAGCGATCGTGCAGGTGTTGCAAAAATTTGGTTTGAAAGAAATCGCCCGCACTGGCAAAATTGCCCTGACTCGTGAATCGGGTGTGAATACCGAATTACTCAAGTCTTTGGAAGCAAAAGTTTAGTTGGGAACATCATAACCCCCTCCCCGCAAGCGAGGAGGGGGTTATGATGTAACTCATTTGACATGTTTAAGTTGATTAACTTGAGGTGTAGAGGCACGGCACTGCCCATTGGTGTCAACTTAAGCTAAAATGCATGTCCCACAGGCGTTTTACCTCCCTTAATCCCCCCGATGTATTGGAGGGAAACAGGAAATTTGTTCCCTCCCCAATCTATCGGGGAGGGTTAGGGTGGGGTGACGCGGTGAGTGATGGAAAGCTAGAGAACTGAATATCACGTCTCGACAAGGGTTTCACGTTAAGTTGACACGCATGGGCACTGCCATGCCTCTATGGGTGTACTCACGTAAAGGAGAACCGCTATATTACATTGGGTTGCGATCGCAAAAGTTTTCGGTCTACTGAATTTACGTTAACAGTGTTGTTGTTTTTTGAACAGTGACAACAGCAAGCACATAAGTCCCATTACTACTAATGACACTGAAGAAGTCGGTTCTGGGACAGGTTGAGGGTTTTGCACAGGCTGATAATTGATGAAATTTTCTTGAATTGGGCTGAGTGATGCCAAAAGTTGCTCAATATCGATAGATATATCAGTATCATTACCAACACTTTTAGAAGAGATGAGACGGTTAAACGTTTGGCTACTCGATTCATCAAAATCTCCTGTGAACCCAAGAAAATTTTGACCTATTTTACCTATAAGAGAGTCAATCAGATTGTTAACATCAGTCTTGATCCCTAGTGGGGATAACTTTAAATTGCTGATATTATTGACGTTTCCAATCTTTGTGTTGCCAGTATCCGCTAACCAATTGCCATTACCAATAATTTCATTTCCACTGGTAAAAACCCAGTTACCATTACCAATAATTGTGTTATTAGTACCAAAGTCCCAATTGCCGTTTCCAATAGTTGCGTTGTCACTGCCGAAGAGCCAATTACCATTACCTAATGTTGAATTATTACTTCCGTCGTCCCAATACCAATTGCCGTTACCAAGGGTTGTGTTACCTTTTCCAAATAGCCAGTTGCCATTACCAATGGTTGTGTTGTCATTATTAAAGTTCCAGTTACCATTACCAATGGTTGCACTGTTACTGCCATAATCGGAGTTAAAATTACCAATAGTTGCGTTATTATCACCAAAGTTCCTGTTACCATTACCAACCGGTGCATTGCCCTCATTAAAGGTTTGGCTATCAGGATTAGATGTATTCCCACCGTTACTAAAGGGTATGTTGTTACCAAGGACTTCTTTCAACGGATCGAAAGGCGATTGTTGAAGCAGAGTTCCAGCACCTGCGATCGCATTACCACCGCCTGCAAATGGGTTTGCACCACCTGCGATCGCATTACTACCGCCTGCAAATGGGTTTGCACCACCTGCGATCGCATTACCACCGCCTGCAAATGGGTTTGCACCACCTGCGATCGCATTACCACCGCCTGCAAATGGGTTTGCACCACCTGCGATCGCATTACTACCGCCAGCAAATGGGTTTGCACCGCCTGCTGCGATCGCATTGCCACCGCCAGCAAATGGGTTTGCACCGCCAGCAAATGGGTTTGCACCACCTGCAAATGGGTTACTACCTCCTGCAAATGGGTTTGCACCACTTGGAATCGGGTTTGCACCGCCTGCAATCGGGTTACTACCTCCTGCCAATGTGTTGTCAATATCCTTGAAAAAGTTATCACCCAAAATTAACTTTAATCGATCAAAGATTAATTGCTGAAGCTGACTGCCACCATCACCTGCAAACGGGTTAATACCGCCACCTGGAATAGGATTGTTACCGTTACCTAATAATAGATTGCTACCACTCGTAAACAGGCTACCTTCAGCAGACAAACTGCCATTGGCAGCAAAGGAATTACCGTTATATAGGTTGCTAGCGCCACCTACACTTAAGGGATTAACTCCACCATTAAGGGGATTGACAGCAGACTCTTCCATTGGTACTAATTTTCCTATTTTTAGTTAAAAAATTATGGGTTATTCAGCACCTGTTATACCAATTATGAATTTGCTAAACCCAAAATCTCTCTAAAATAAAGGTTTTAATAATTTTACCGTCAAAGTAACAGAAAATATTGCCTAAACCTTTAACTGATAAGAGTTTCAGGGAGTAAAATAGCAAACTAGTACAATAACGCAGAAGGCACATCACCGAATAATACACTTTTTTCAGCTTTATCAGATAGTATGTTTCTTTGCGCCAAACTGTACTAGCATACTATGTACTGAAGAACTCATTATTGTTCTCCTCTTATCTGCTGATTTTCGCAAGAATTCTATTAAGCGAACGGAATTTATTGACCACCAAATGGGTTACCGCCACCGGCACCGCCACTAAATGGGTTACCGCCACCGGCACCGCCACCAAATGGGTTACCGCCACTGGCACCGCCACCAAATGGGTTACTGCCATCGGCACCGCCACCAAATGGGTTACCGCCACCGGCACCGCCACCAAATGGGTTACCGCCACCGGCACCGCCACCAAATGGGTTACCGCCACCCAGTTCATTGTCAAGCCTTGGGTTAACTATCTTGTCAATAGTAGCCCTTAAAGTCAACCCGTCCGGTATTTCAGTTGTGCTAATACCATAGGTCTGGCTACTAGCACCAGTCAAAGGGTCTCTGCCACTACTTTGGTTACCGCTGCCTGCGGATGGGTTGCCACCACCTGCGAATGGGTTGCCGCCTGCGGATGGGTTGCCGCCTGCGGATGGGTTGCCACCACCTGCGAATGGGTTACCACCGCCTGCGAATGGGTTGCCGCCTGCGGATGGGTTGCCACCACCTGCGAATGGGTTGCCGCCTGCGGATGGGTTGCCACCACCTGCGAATGGGTTACCACCGCCTGCGAATGGGTTGCCGCCTGCGGATGGGTTGCCGCCTGCGGATGGGTTACCACCAACTGGGGATGGGTTGCCACCAACTGGGGATGGGTTGCCACCACCTGCGAATGGGTTGCCACCTGCGGATGGGTTACCACCAACTGCCGATGGGTTGACACCGCCTGCAAAGATATTCCAGAAGTTGTCACCAGCGAAAGGATTACCACCATAGGGTAAATCAGGCTGACTGCCAGCACCACCAGCACCACCAGCACCACCAGGGGCACCAAATGGGCTACCGCCACCTTCTTGATTACCAACACCACTGAATATCTTGGGGAGGTCTTTCTCAGGGATAACTTCCTTCAAGCGACCGAAGGGTGATTGTCCAAATTTTTCAATCGCATCGTTCCCACTAGTAGAGGAATTACCGCTACCACTCTTACTCGTATCTTCTGCCATTAGGATTAATCCTCGCTATTGTTTGGATAACAATCTTGCTAGCATCGCAACATAAAATAGACAGAAATTAAGCTTAGTTCATGACTTATCTTCTGTATTTTTGTTAGCAAAACTAGTTGGTAGCTATTAGACTACTTGGTTATCTTTATTAAGGTGTAGATAATCAATTTTTAATCAATGCTACTTCACACTTAAAATGTATATGATTTAATTTTGAAGGACAATGAAAAATATTTTGATATTTTTATCAAACTTGTAGATACTTGTAGACAATGAGTTGAAAAAGTTAACTGAGATGTTTGTATAATAAAATCAATTTGGTTTAAATACTATATTGCAATGAAGAATCTTTTGATAAATTTGCCAATTTTTTAGATATTTAATTAATCTGTATTTATCCGGAATTCTATCACTTTTATCTGACATTAAGGAAGTCGGTGAGAATAACTTAAACTATATTAACTAATGTAAAACATATTGGAATTAGTTCATAGTAAGGACTTTAGTCCTAAAAGAAGGACTGAAATCCTTACTACGAACTGGATTACAATAATTTTACATTACTTAACATAGTTTCAATTATTCACACTGACTTACTTACTTATACCGCGAGACTGATAATAATAAATAACACCGTTACTGGTACCCTGCAATAGGTTGCATCATACTTAGCACCACTACGAAGTGCAGAGAAAAAAGTTTCAGGTGCAAAAATTACTTCAGATAAATCAGCAAATTCAACCCCGGAATTGTGCGGGAAAGTGTCCACAAAACGAGAGTGATGTAAATTAAACCTAAACTCCATTGATACCAAGCAAGTGCGGATATGATGCCAGGTAGGTGTTCGTCTCGTAGGCGGATGTCGTTAAACCCTAATTTAACTAGGTTGTTGAGACTAAAATCATAGTAGTTAAGCCAATTCCAACGGCGATCGCACAACAGAGGCATATATCGTTCCCGAAATGTCTGATTCCTTGGTATTACTGGCAAACGTCCAATCAGCAATCGTAACTGGCGAAATGTGCCGTCTTCTGTGAAGTAAGAAATGTCCATTAAATCGTGATAACGACCTTGTTGGTAAAGTCGGATCAATAAAGCCATTGGGAGGGGGACGATAATTATTAAAAGACACGCCAATGTCAGCCAAGGTTGTTGAGCATTGCGAAAGATGGCTAGTAAGCTGAAGAATTCTAAAACGCTAAAACTCACTAATATTGAAATGGTTTCGTAGGATGTGGGAATAATTGGTACAGGATGCAGCCGACGATAGCGATCCACTAGCCAAAACAGTAAGCCGAAATAAGCGATCGCAACTCCTCCCACACCAAAGACTAACCAAAAATTCGTACCATAGCCACTCAACAACAACAGTACACTCAACCCCAAGCAACTCCAAGCTTGTAGTAACCACCCAACGATAGAAAGGGGTTCACCAACAATTAAGCGCTTACTGAGTTGTGTGTATTTTTCTAAATCGATGTCTGCTAAAGTCAGTAACTCACTGCTGTTGCGAAATAATTTTATCAGACGACGTTGGGCGATCGCTTCGGCTTGAGTTGCAGAAAAGCCCAGATTAATCAAACTTGCAACAGTTGCACTATTAATATTTGTAGCCGTCAAGCGGCGACTCATTTCTACTAATCGCAGTTGTTGTTTTGTGTATTCCAGTTCATTAGCATCGGCAACTTGTTGTTGCTGACGGAAATTTTGCCCCAAATTCCGCAAGATATTTTCATTACCTTGCAATGTAGGGATGCAGAACATCTTACCAATCTGACCGAGATTGCCTAAAATTTTTGCTTGGTTAGAGTTAAAAGTTAAACCAGGTACGCTTAAACAAGCTTCTGTAGAAAACCTCGCATCACTAAAATCTGCTTGGTTGAGAATGTTCGCACCTTGCAAATTCACCGATTGATTAAACTCGACTTCTCTAAATATGACAGCTTGCTCAAAAGTCGCTTCTGTTAAAAGAAGGAACGTATCTTTGCGTTTAACCTCTGGGTGCATCTATGTTTGAAAAATAAATTATGCAAATTGTTCGATTAATCGTCGCTAATCAGTAGAACAATTTTACCTGTCACAGAACCGCTTTCAATTAGTTGGTGTGCCTTGGCTGCTTCTTTTAAAGGAAATTTGTGGCTAACATGGATTTTTAATTTGCTTTCATCGATCCAGGTGGCACATTGTTCGAGAATTTCTGCATGGTGCTGGAGGCTTTCTTTTAATCCTAGCAAGGCTGGTGTGAGCATTAATTCTAAACCTATGCGGAGATTGCGTTGTCTAGCAGTTTTCCAAACAGTGTTGGCATCTGGTTCGAGAATCGTCACAATATCACCATATACTCGCACTGCGGGGAAGGTTTTATGAAAGGTTTCGCCGCCTACGGTATCAAAAGCCAAGTCTACGCCTTCGCCGTTTGTCCAATCTAATGCTGCTTGTACAAAGTCTGTTTGTTTGTAAAAAATTACATGATCTGCACCTAGTTGTTTGACAAAATTAGCTTTTTCTTCAGAACCCACTGTGGTGGAAACAGTAGCACCTTTGAGTTTCGCTAATTGAATTGCTACATGACCGACACCACCAGCACCCGCATGAATCAAAACTCTTTCCCCAGGTTCCAATCGTCCCCGTTCGTATAAAGCTTCCCAGGCAGTGATTAACACTAAAGGCGCTGCTGCGGCTTCGGCAAAGGAGATAGACGCGGGTTTACGTGCCACAAATCGCTCATCCACAACGGTATATTCAGCATAATTACCTTGGTGTGCGCCCAATCCGCCGTAGCAAAAATATACTTCATCACCTGGGCGAAAACGGTGAACACTAGCACCCACCGCTTCGACTATACCTGCACCATCACATCCTAAAATTGTCGGCGTGCGATCGGGGTAGAAACTGCCTCGGCTACGAAGTTTAGTGTCAATGGGGTTAATGCCAGCCGCCACCAAACGCACTAAAAGTTCACTATTCCCTGGAACAGCAGGGTTTGGCACTTCTTGTATTTGCAGAACTTCGGGACTGCCAGCTGCTGTCATCAAGACTGCTTTCACAACTCTTTCCTCCTGGCTTTAGATGCACGTTCTTATGCAACTTTAGCGCAAGAGGGTGGACACAAAGTTATGTTTGAGGGAAAACTGCGATCGCCGATAGCGTAGCGGTAGCAAGTCCGCGAGCGTCATAGACCTGGTTTTGACTAATCCAAAGAGCTTTTGATGTTCGACAAGATACAATACCGTTCAGTTAAGCCCAAAAACCTTGGTAGAGACGCGAAATTGTACTGGGCTTTGCCCCGCTACGCTAACGCGTCTCTACAGGTCTAAAATCAGTACCAAAAATCCTTAACCCAAGCGTATTGATCTATATGTATCAGGATTTTCGTGAATTGGTATAATGAGCAACGAACAATGACCAATGACTAATTAATCAAATCAACGATCGCTTTCACCAATACATCTGGATCTACTGGTTTAGAAATATGCATTTGAAATCCTGCTGCTAATGCTTGCTGCTGATTCATTTCGCCTGCATAAGCCGTCAGAGCGATCGCTGGTACGCGTCCTCCTTGCCCTGGCGATCGCGATCGCACTTCACGCATCAGCATATAACCGTCTGTCTTTGGCATTCCAATATCGCTAATTAAAACATCTGGTATCGACTCAGACAGCGCTTGTAATGCTTCCTGTGCTGAAGATACGGCAGTTACTTGTACACCGTAGTCTTGCAAAATAAAAGTAATTAAGTCGCGGATATCTGGTTCATCGTCCACTACCAAAACTTGAGTATCGGAAAGGAGGGAGGATTCAGGTTGATAATCTAAAGACTCATTCTCTTCATGTGTGATCTGTTCATTTCTAACTAAAAGCGGTATTTCAACAGTGAAGGTAGTACCCGATCCTTCTCCAGGACTTTCGGCTTGAACATTTCCCCCATGCATCTCTACAACCTTACGCACGATCGCTAATCCTAAACCTAGTCCACCAAACGCCCGCGTACTTGTGCTATCAGCTTGGCGAAAGTAATCGAACACATAAGGCAAAAACTCTGGGCTAATTCCCTTACCTGTATCGCTGACCTGAATTTGAGCTTGGTTCCCAACTTCCATCAGTCGAATTTCTATCCATCCGCCTGCTGGTGTAAATTTTACCGCATTGGAAAGTAGATTCCACACAACTTGTTGAAGCCGATTTGAATCGCCCATCACTTGTCCCAAAGTGGGATCAAATATCGTCTGAATTTGAATTGATTTAGCTTGTGCTGCGAGTTGTACTGTCTCTAATGCGGCTTCAATTACCATTACCAAGTTTACTGGACAGATATTCAAGTTTAATTTTCCTTGGAGGATGCGAGACACATCCAATAAATCTTCAATTAGCTGAGTTTGTAACTTGGCGTTGCGTTCAATGGTTTCTAAGGCGTGCTTAGTGGTTTTTTCATCGAAATTACGAGTTCGCAGCAATTTCGACCACCCCAGAACAGAGTTGAGTGGGGTTCGCAGTTCATGGGAGAGAACCGCCAGAAATTCATCTTTGACTTTGTTGGCGATTTCTGCTTCTTTGCGTGCTTTCATTTCTCGTTCGAGGAGGCGATCGCGTTCTTTCTCAACTGATTTGCGATCGGTAATATCCAGTACAAAAGCAACACCATTATTTTTGGAGTCATTCAGCAAGGCTACCCCCAAAACAATTGGGACTCGTTTCCCGTCGCGCTGGAGATATTCTTTCTCATAAATTTTAGAAACTCCAGTGGTTTCCACTTCCAAAAGGGCGCGATCGTCTAAATCTTTATATTCAATAGGAGTAAGTTCTCTCCAATTAATTTTACCCAAAGTGGCATCATCACGAGTGTAGCCAGCTAGCTGGAGAAAGGCATCGTTGGCATCAAGAATAAAGCCATCCATATTCCAAAAAGCAACCCCGATTAGGTTGGATTCAAACAAACGCCGAAATCTGGCTTCACTTTCGCGTAATATTTTTTCTGCCCGTTTGTGTTCGGTAATATCACGAGAAACTGTAATTACGCCTTCAATATTTTGGTTAGAATTCCGTAATGGTGTGAGGATGTATTCATAATAATGCACCCCATCAGCAGTAACATATTTACATTCATCCTTGATTGGCTGCCCAGTTTTCATCACAGCTTGTCGTTGATTATCTACCTGTTCTATAAGGTCTAGGGGTACATCCAGGTCTTGCAAAGTTTTTCCGACAATATCCTGGGGCTTTAAACCTAGTATAGTAGCTCCATCCCGACTGACATACTGATAGCAACCTCTGCCATTAAAGATATAAATGTGATCGACTGAGGCGGTGAGGATGGCATTTAAAATATTTGCCTGTTCTTGCACTTGGGTTGTGAGTTCACGAGTACTTTCTTCTGCTTGCTTGCAAACAGTAGTTTCCATACAAACGCCGATCATTCGCACTGCTTGTTTGCGATCGTCGTAGATAAATTTTCCCTTGGCAGAAATCCAATGTACACTTTGGTCTGATCGAACTATGCGAAATTCATCGTTGTAGTCAGACTTTTGTTCTAAAGCGTGGGCGATCCCTTGCATTACAGATTGCCTGTCTTCAGGATAAACGCACTTTTGAAACGTTTCGTAAGGGCCATCAAAACTACCTGGAAGCACACCAAAAAGCAATTCATAATTTTCAGACCAGATGACTTGATTGGTAACAATATTCCAATCCCACAAACCCATCTGGGAAACCTCTAGAGCTAGCCTGAGCCGTTCTTCACTCTCCCTCAGCGACGCTTCTACCTGCTGTCGTTCTGCAACTTCTTGTTGGAGTTGTTCTAAAGTTACTGACACATTTAAGGTTGTGGATGTCCCCTGTTCAAAATGCCGCTTGATATCATATTCGACAGCTTGAATATGGGGATATTCTAGTGCGATCGCCAGTTTATTTTCTACCTCTATTACTTGCTCCTCAAGTGCTGCTTGCCTTTGCTGATAAAATATTTCTGATTGCTCTAACTCAGCTACACGATGCCGCAGAGCTTCTAATTCATCAGTGAGTTGAAAGTTAATTTTATCAACATTTGGCATCTTGCACACCGCTTATAACTAAACAATACCGATTTGAAGAGTAGGCATCCCCTAGTACCGCATGGCGGAAGTCAAAAGTCAAAAGTCAGGCATTCAAAAAGCTTATAGGCTAGACTTTTTGGGGATTTGGAATAGGTGGTTTATTTATGCCTTACTGTACTAGCTTTAACAGTATCAATTTTTAAGCGAAAAAATGTAATCCGTCAAAAGGCGCATAAGGTTTTAGCCAAAAGACATCTTGTGAGATTAAGAGCGATGTCTGACGACAAGACACTTTGCATCCAATAATAAATTATCTCTTCAAACGCATAAAACCCGCACCTATCAATATTGCCACAACCTGTCCCCAGAAAACAACACCCGATTGGTTTACGCCAACAGGAGGAATATTTAAACTGCCGATGCCATAAAATAATTGTTGCACAAACCACCAAAATAGATAGAAAAAAGCTGGAAGTTCGATTGGGATATACAAGATTATTAGTGGCAAGATTGTGTCAATTTTAGCTTTAGGAAACTTCATAATATATGCTCCTAAAACAGCTGCGATCGCGCCATTGCTCCCAATCAGTGGTACTGTCAAACTCGGTTCCGCCAGAATTTGCACACAAGAAGCGATCGCGCCAGCAGCCAGATAAAATGCAAGATAGCGTCCATGTCCTAGAATATTTTCGACAGTCTTACCAAAAACCCATAAGAATAACAGATTTCCCAATATTTGACTAAAACTGCCATGTAGGAATATTGCAACAAGTAGTGAAAATGTCCGCAAAATTACAATTATCCAAGCAGCATTGTTGTAAAATAATGCATTTGTAATTGCCCCACTAATTTGGGCTGGAATCACACCCCAACTATTAACAAAATAACCCAATCCACCACTAAATTCTAGTTGAAGCTCCCATAAAAATACGGCAACATTAATACCAATCAACCAGTAATTAATAATCGGCTTACTTCGACAACAAATATTATCACTAATAGGAATCATATTGATTAGTCATTAGTCATTAGTCATTAGTTATTCTCCCCCTGCCCCCTGCCCCCTGCCCCCTGCCCCCTGCCTCCCCTACTCTCCCTTAACGTGTGGCAAGATTGAAATCAGATCGCATCGCACTTAACTAGGCAAACGAGATGCTGGGAAACACACTTGTAGGAAGATACCAGATTATTAGTAACTTGGGAGGTGGGGGGTTTGGTGAAACTTTTGTGGCAAGTGATACCCAATTACCCGGTTCACCTTTATGTGTCGTTAAGAAACTTAAACCCCAGGCAAGTGATCCCGTAACTTTGGAGACAGCTAGGCGTTTATTTGATACGGAAGCACAAGTTCTGTATAAATTAGGAACTCACGATCGCATTCCCCAACTTTTAGCTTACTTTGAGGATAACGCCGAATTTTATCTCGTACAGGAATTAATCGAAGGGCATGACTTGAGCCTAGAATTAATCCCAGGTAAAACCTGGAGTCAAGAGCAAGTAATTTCACTTTTACAAGAACTTTTGACAATCTTAGAATTTGTCCATCAACAGAATGTAATTCACCGTGATGTCAATCCGCGAAATATTCTCAGACGGCACCCAGATGGCAAATTAATCTTAATTGATTTTGGTGCAGTTAAACAAATTACTACCCAGGTGATTCTTCCCGAAGGCTCAATTAAAGGTACTGTTGCTATAGGTACGCCTGGATATATCCCTGGAGAACAAGCTCATGGTACGCCAAAATTAAGCAGTGATATCTATGCTACCGGAATAATTGCTATTCAAGCTCTCACGGGATTATCACCAGAGGAAATAGTAAAAGATGCTGATACTAATGAAATTATCTGGCACAATCAAGCTACAGTAACGCCAGAATTTGCTCAATTCTTAGATAAGATGGTGTGCTACGACTTTCGCCAACGCTATGCTTCGGCAACGTTAACATTACAAGCGCTGAAAGAGTTAATGCAACCACCCGCCCAGACAATTGCATTAACTCCTATTTCTTTGCCTAAAAATATCAACAAACCTCAACCTAAAAAAGGTATTTTGGGTAAAATTTTACTAGCAATATTTTTAATTGGGGTTAGCACAATAGCATCAATATTAATTTTAAATCACATTAATTCAAATAACGCCATAGAATTATCCAAGCAAGGAAATACGCTTTTTGATTTGCAACGCTATCAAGATGCATTAGAAGTATATGAAAAAGCCGTTAATATTAGACCAGATTATGCTCAAGGTTGGAATGGTCAAGGTAAAACGCTGTCTAAATTAAAAAAATACAAAGATGCGCTAGCGGCGTATGATAAAGCAATTCAAATTCAGCCAGATAATTTTGAAGCTTGGAGTGGACGAGGTTTTATATTGGGAAATCTACAGCGATATCAAGAAGCGATCGCATCTTTTGACAAAGCCTTACAATTCAATAATGAAAGCTCGGAAGTCTGGAATGCTAAAGGTGAAGCTTTCAGTAGTTTAAACCAATATGATCAAGCGATTAAATCTTATGAAAAAGCGATTGAATTGAAACCAGATAATTACGAAGCGTGGTATAAAAAAGGATTAGCCTTACAAAATTCTAACCAATATGAAGAAGCGATCGCAGCATACCAAAAAGTCGTGGATTTAAAACCAGACTACGAGCAAGCCTGGTATAATTGGGGAAATTCCTTAGTCAATTTGCGACGCTACCGAGACGCATTTACAGCTTATGATAAAGCTGTAGAATACAAGACAAATTATTATCAAGCCTGGTTTTCTAGAGGTAATGTACTGCTCAATTTACAACGTTATCCAGAAGCGATTGAATCTTTTAATCAAGTAATAAAATATAATCCCAGTAATTATCAAACATGGTATAATCTGGGTTGGTCGCTGCATCAAACCCAACGCTATGAAGAAGCAATAAAAGCTTATAAAAAAGCAGCGACCCTTAAGCAAAAAGATTATCAAGTCTGGTATAATTTGGGAAATTCACAATACATTTTGCAAAAATACGAAGATGCGATCGCGTCTTATAATAAAGCAGTTCGTTATAAACCAGACCATTCCGAAAGCTGGTATAGCAGAGGGAATGCGCTATTAAATTTGAAACAGTTTAAAGATGCGATCGCGTCTTACGATCAAGCCATAAAATACAAGCCTAATTACCAACAAGCAATAGACGGGCGCAATCAAGCCCAAATTCAACTACAAGGCGAAATATCAAAGCCTAAACCTGTAATTGTGCCAGTTCTCCCATTTCCTAATGCTACTAATTCACCGCAAACGACACCCTAATACCGCAAGGCGGAAGTCAAAAGTATTATGGAATAAGCTCTTTAGGGATTTTAAATGGTTGCTCTATTTACGCCGTGGCGTACTAGTAAATTAACAATTTTAAATTCTGAATTGTTAACAACACTCTCAATACGGTTCGGTTAATAATATTTGTAACGCGATGTGCAACTTAATTTTTGACCTCTTTCCTGCTCTTGAGAGGCTTTGAATTCTCCCCCTTCCCTGGTAGGGAAGGGGGCTGGGGGGTTAGGTTCGAGTAAAAGTTGCACACAGCGTTATTTGTAGGTTGGGTTGAACTTTAGTGTTACCCAACAAACCCCGCTCTTAGGTTGGGTTTCGTTCCTCAACCCAACCTACACATTTTTATTTTTTGGACTTAACCGAACCGTATTAACAACACTTCTTATAGCCAATAATTGGAATTTTAGTTGATTTTAAAAAATATTAAATAAAAACTTATAATCGTGACATTACTATAAATTTCTTGTTTATTTTATCAAAAGCTGTGAGCATCGGTAGTTTCTTGGGCAATCTAAAGATAACCTAGAATTTCTTCTTGCCGAACTATGCCATTAAGGAGCTAACCCTTGAACCGAGCAAACTCCAGCCTATCAGCATCTAACAGAGAAAGTCATCCCTCACGAAATTTACTAATTCGATTTATTCTTGGCGGCACTACTCTTATAGTCAGTATTTCTGCTTATTGTAGCTATCAAGCCACTAGAAATATGATGCTCAAAGATTTGAGACAGAGCGCTTTTTTAGAGGTACAGAAAGGGGGTGCTGAAATTGAGGAGTGGTTACACGTTCGCCAAGTAGAGGTACAAACCCTGGCGAATACTTCAACTGTACGTTCCTTAAACTGGTCTGTGGCAGAACCTTATTTAAAGGCAGAAGTTAAGCGGATCAATGAATTTTTCTTTTTCCAAATAGCTACCCCAGATGGTTCATATTTCACTACAAAAGTTGGTCGATCAAATAAAAATGTTCAGGATCGAGACTACTTTCAAAAAGCAATGGCAGGAAAGAGCAACATTTCTGATCCCTTGATTAGCCGTTCTACAGGAATTCCTTTAATTGCGATCGCCACCCCGATTTGGTCAAATTCTGCTAGCAGTAGTTCACCGATAGGGGTCTTTCAGGGCAATGTGAGAGTCGATCATATTGCTGAGGTTGTCAACTCCCTGCGCTACGGCACAAACAGCTATGCTTTTGCTCTCAATTCCCAAGGACAAGCGATCGTCCATCCTAACTCAACGTTAATGTCAACCGTAGAAAAACCTGCACTCAGCCTGCTGAAAATAGGCGATCGCAATTTAAATGCGATCGCGCAGCAGATGGTAAACAAACAACAGGGAATTGAGTTAATGGAAATTGACGGCACTAAAAAGTATGTAGCTTATCTGCCGTTACAAGCTGCTAATTGGTCTGTGGCTTTGGTGATTCCCCGCCAAAATATTGAATCTCGATTGCAATTCCTCGATTTAATCGCCTTAATTGTCGGTGGATTGACAGTCACCATGATCACCGTTTTATGGCAGGTGCAAGCATTTGAACAACGTGAACTTAAAAAATCTAAAACTGCGGCTGATACAGCCAACCATGCTAAAAGCGAATTTTTAGCCAACATGAGTCATGAACTACGAACGCCCTTGAATGGCATTCTCGGTTGTGCCCAAATTTTGCTGCGTTCCCCAGCTTTACCTAATCAAGAGCAATACCACGTCAATATTATTGAACAATGTGGCTCTCATTTGCTGACTTTAATTAATGACATTTTAGATCTATCCAAAATTGAAGCAAAAAAGCTAGAACTGCATTCAGATGATGTGCATTTACCTTCTTTTCTGCAAGGAATGGTGGAAATATGCCAGATTCGGGCAAAACAAAAAGGCATTTTGTTTGTTTATAAACCCCCGATAAACTTACCTACAGGGGTTCATGTTGATGTCAAAAGATTACGTCAGGTGCTATTGAATCTGCTGGGAAATGCCATCAAATTTACAGATGAAGGTCAGGTTACTTTCAATATTGAAGTAATCGATCAACCTCCCAGCGATCGCCAGAAATATCGCCTTCGCTGTACCGTAGAAGATACAGGAATTGGTATAACTTCCGCAGAATTGAGCAAAATTTTCTTGCCATTTGAACAAGTGGGTGATAAAAAGCGCCAAGCTGAAGGTACTGGGCTGGGTTTAGCTATTACTCGGCAGTTAGTACAGATGATGGGTAGCGATATTCATGTTAAGAGTCAGATCGGTCAAGGGAGTAGCTTCTGGTTTGAGTTGGAGATTCCTGAAGCGGCTGACTGGGTACAATCTGCGATCGCTTCATCAGAGAAACAAATCATTGGCTTTGAGGGTGGCCCCTACACCATCCTGATGGTTGACGATCGCTGGGAGAATCGCACAGTGATTACAAACTTACTGCAACCATTGGGTTTTAATGTAGTTGAAGCCAACAACGGTAAAGAAGGTTTAGAAATAGCGATCGCTCTCAAGCCAGACTTAATCATCACAGATTTGCTGATGCCAGAAATGGATGGGTTTGAATTAATTAAACATCTGCGTCACACTCCAGAAATTCAAAATGTCAAGATTATCGTTTCTTCCGCTAGTGTCTTTGAAGCCGACCAACATCGCAGTCTGCAAGCTGGAGGTAACGCTTTTTTAAGCAAACCCATACATATAGATGAATTATTGCATCAACTAGAACAATATTTAAATTTGGTATGGATTTACAAGCAATCTCAGCCTGATGGAGAAAAAGCCAAAGCAGCAACAGCAAATAGCCAATCGCCTCAATTAACCCCTCCTTCCCCCCAAGTTTTGCAGGAACTAGTCACCTTAGCCAGTAAAGGTAACTTCAATGCCATTCTCAAGTGGGCCGATCAACTGGAGGAAACAGACATAACCTTCGCGCCATTTGCTAACGAACTACGACAACTAGCAAGGCAATTTGATGAAGATTTAATTCTCAATTTCTTGACTCAATATGCAATAGAAACAGTATGAAAACTACTATTGAAAACCAGAATAATTCTATCAATTCCGCTCCTTCCAAAGGAATTGTTTTAGTCGTTGACGATAACCCTGCCAATTTACAAGTTTTATCCAGCTTTTTGGATCAGTCTAGCTTTGAAGTTTGGGCAGCACGCAGTGGTGAAAAAGCCCTTCAGCGATTAGAAAATGATGATTTACCTGATTTAATCTTGCTGGATGTAATGATGCCCGGTATAGATGGTTTTGAAACCTGTAAACAGCTAAAAAGCAATCCTCGTGTCCAAGATATTCCGGTCATTTTTATGACAGCCCTCTCAGGAACTGCTGATAAAATCAAAGGTTTGCAATTGGGAGCCGTAGACTACATTACCAAACCTTTTCAGCATGAAGAAGTCTTAGTACGGATCGAAAATCACCTAAAGCTGAGAAATTTGACGAAAACCTTAATCGCTAAAAACGCCGAATTGCAACAGACTCAAACTCAACTGATTCAAGCAGAAAAGGTAGCAGCTTTAGGTCAAATCACAGCAGGAATTGCTCATGAAGTTAATAATCCCATCAATTTTATAACTGGCAACTTAAATTTTGTTGAACAGTATGTACAGGAGGTAGTTAGTTTACTGTATCTCTATCAAAAACATCTGCCCGATCCACCAGAGGAAATTAAAACCGCCATTAAAAAAAGCGATCTAAATTTTTTGTTAGATGATTTATCTAAAATTATTCAATCCATGCAAGTTGGTACAGATCGCGTTACAGAAATTGTGTCGTATTTAAACAATTTTTCACGACACAGGGAAACGGGTAAAAAACTAGCTAACTTGCATGAAGGGTTAGAAAGTACATTACTAATTCTCGGACATCGGTTTAAATATAATGCTCATCAACCAACGATAAAATTAGTCAAAGAGTATGGAAGCTTACCACTTGTTGAGTGTTTTCCTGGGGAAATTAATCAGGTTTTTATGAATTTAATTTGTAATGCAATCGATGCAATTGAAGAAAAATATAAAAATAAAGATATTGAGACAATTTATCAAAATACTGGAGTTATTAAAATTAAAACTGAGACAATTGGAGAGAAAGTTATTTTAAGAATTGCCGACAATGGTTCAGGTATAAGTAAAGCAGATGCAACAAAAATATATGATGCTTTTTACACAACAAAACCTGTCGGTAAAGGAACAGGGCTTGGTCTATCTATTGCTTATCAAATTGTCGTGAATAATCATCACGGCAAGCTCACATACGATTCCAAGCCAGGTGAAGGCATAGAGTTTATCATTGAACTACCCATCCGATAAATAAGAATTTGCAAACCAAATAAAAGAAACACGGAGGGGCACAATATATTGTGCCTATACTCGCATTTTAAAATTGTTATATAGGACTAGTATTGAATTTTTTATTTTTGCAGAAGCTACCCTTTGATTGTCAGCCAGTAGGCGTTGTTTTTGAGTATACTCATTCAATTTGACTTGAGCTTGAGCATAAACTAGAGTATCGTTGGGAATATTTCGGAGAAATTTTACAGCCTGATCAAAATTACCAACAAATGCGTTCTTATAGGCTTTCTGTAAAAAGTAAGCTGCTCTGATCTGCCGCTTTCGATTGTACTCAGCCAACTTGTCTTGAACTAAAGCACCCGCACGACTTTCTTTAGGAATTTGCCGCAGATATTGTAATGCAGTAGAAAAATCTTTTGTCTCGGCACTTTCGTAAGCTTTGGCTAATAAATCTTGCGTCTGTGCTTCAATGTTGATGGATGCTTGCTGAACTAGTTTATTTGTTTTAGATTGCCAATATAAAATATTTGGAATTTTAGCAACAGCATGAAGAACATCTGACCATCGGCTATCATGGAAAGCTGTTTGAGCTATTTGGTATTGCTGTGCAGCTACTTGCCATTGCTCTTGCCATTCCTCAATTGTAGCTTGCGCTTCTGGATAAACATTGCTGTGAGAGGGAATTGATTTAGCAAGTGCGATCGCTTCTTCTAAATCTCCTGCTTGATATTCTTTTGTGGCTTGAGATAAAGTTTCTGTTTCTGAGTATGCAGGTGCGGCATTAATTAAAGAATATACACCAAATCCCATCAATAAAGAATTAGCCGCCAGTCCTACTTTCATTCCTGTTAATAACGGAGATGATTTCCCAGATGTAGGATTATCATTTTCAATCGCCGCCTCTATAAAAAAATGATCATCTGCTTCTAATATTTCTGGTGGCTGCTCCCATATTATTTGTTTGAGTACCCGCAGCACCTCACCCGTAGACTGGAAGCGGTTTTGATAATCGTAGCGGATCATTTGGCTGAGAACAGCAGCTAGATAATCGTTAACTGGCGTGTTTTCAGAACGCCAAACAATTTCATTAGTAGAAGGATCAGCTTTTAATTGTAGTGGTTCTAACCCAGTTAAAGCCTCGATGGCAATCATACCCAAAGCATAAATATCACTGTTGGGCTGTGTTTGACCAATAAATTGCTCTGGCGGTATATACCCTAATGAAGTGACGGGAATTCTATAAATGGGCAATTCCGCACCTATGCCAAAATCGATAGACTGGATTGAGCCAAAGTCAATCAGAACTAACTTACCATCGCTATTACGTCTGATCAAGTTTTCCGGTTTGATATCACAATGAATCACGCCTTGAGAGTGAACAAATTCCAGAATACCTAAGACATCTATCAGAAATTCTACAACTTCGCTTTCACTCCACAGACACCCCCACTGTTGAGCAATGGGTAATTCCGCAGCCAGCGCATGTCCTTCAATCTGCTCTTGGACTAAATAAAATCGCTCGTTTTCTTCAAAGCAGGCGATAAATTCAGGAATTTGATGATGGCTACCCAAAAGCTTGAGGGTTTGGGTTTCAGTTAGAAACAGTAACCTCAGCATCTCCAAGTAACCGGGTTCGGAACTGCTAACTTTAATCTGCTTAACAACGCATTTGGGATTCTCTGGATAATCTACGTCTACAGCTATGTATGTTTGTCCAAACACCCCTGCACTCAGGCTTTGGATAATTTTGTAACGCCCTTGTAGTAATTTACCGATTATGTGGTAAGTCATGACCTGGTTACTCAGTAAGTCTTTTTAATTAGTTTTTCTGACTTTTCCTCCTGTTTCCGGAATGTTTTAGAAATAAATAAACAGAATTTTGATACCTTAAATGCAAGTTTAATTTTTAAGTATTTTTGCGTAATGAAATATAATTTTTTATTAAAATTCGCATCTTTTATGTCAATACGGTTCAGTTAACGCTAAGACTCTTTATCAAAGTCATTTTTTTTAACAACGAACCACAGAGGGAAGAAAAAAATGCTTAACTGAACTGTATTGTCTTTTATGTCATTGACTATTTTCGATGAAATTCAAGCAAAGGTGTCTGATGTGCAACCTGAGTTACCCTTGAGTTATGAACAAATAAGTGTTAAAAGCTAGTATTTATGGTAAGATTTATAATTTTTATTATATGTAGAAAACACCACTAGATTCGTTAGTAATTTCCCAAAAATAAATATTGCCTTCCTATGTTTCCGTATCTTCCTCAACCACCTCAACTTTATCTTGTAACGGCTTTACTACCCGTGCGATCGCTTCTTGAATAAAAGCTTTAATAAATTCATCTCTGCGATTAATTTGAAACTGTCGCTGCACAACTTCTGTCATTCCACCATCACCCCAATCTTGGTCATGACGAAAATATTCAATAAAACTTTTACCAGCAATTCGCGTTAAATAAGCTGCTGTCACGCCTTGAATTGCTCTACCAATAATAAAGGTGGCAACATTGAGTTGCAAAGCTGTAGATAATAATTGAATCGCTCCTTTAACAATGCCTAAACTAGCAATCGTTTTCGCTAAAGAAAGGGCTAACTCTCGTCCCCGTTCCATATTCAATTCACAGCCGTAGACTCTGCCAATTTCCACAACCATTTGAGCATTAACAGCAGCTGTCGCTAGTAAATCTACCACTGGTATCGGCGTAACTGATACTACACCAGCACCAATCCACTGAAAGCGTTCTACAATTTTGTCAGCTTGACGGCGACGCTGGCCATCGATGAGTTTTCGCGCTTCGTCTCCCAATCGCAGAGATTGTAAAAGAATGTTATCCGCTACCAAATCTTCACCCTCAGCCCGTAAAACAGCAGCCGTGCGCCGCAGCAAAGGAACAATATCGGGTTCCGGCTGGAAGGTTTCGCCAGTTTCTAATTGTGCAGGTTGGGGATTAGCAGCGATCGCTACCACATCATTAGTAGCAATAAATCCCCGTACCCGTTGACGCAATCTTGCAAGGATGGATTCTTTATCTTCATCTGTATATAAATCAGTTTTGTTGAGAACTAAGAGCGAACGCTTGCCAATTTCTGCTAATCCCCGCAATGGCTCATATTCTGAGCGCCGTAAGTCATTATCTACCACAAATAACAGTAAATCGGCTTCTGTCGCCAGTTCTCGCGCCATTTGTTCCCGTTCCGTTCCCGCTACCCCCGCTTCTAAAATCCCTGGCGTATCCGTAATTAAAATCTTGCGTTCTAATCCCTTCAACCGCAGACAATAAGTTTCTCCCACCTGGGTTGTACCCATCGGTGCATCCACTTGACCCACCATGCGTCCCATAATCGCATTAACTAGGGAAGTTTTGCCAGCGCTTCCCGTACCAAATACTACTACTTGAATTTCACCCCGTGCTAAGTTTGCTTCAATCTCCCGCGATTTACTTAATAAAGCTTGGCGTGCTACTTCATCTTGAATTTGCCCTACCTGTTGGCGCACAGCTTGGAGAGTTGTAGAAGCAGCATCAGATTTGCCAGCAGGAATTTGCGCCGCAGTTACTCGCTTCGGATTGCGGCGCGATCGCTTTTCCCCAGATTGAATCACCAATACATAGTAGACAAAAGCAGCAACCAACGCTCCAATGAGGACAATCAGCAACAACAGCAGCAAATTGCCTAGCAACGGCGAATAGGACAATTGCCAATAGAGGCGCGATAGGGAATCAATTAGCCATAGGGCTAGCCCCAAAATGACGATCAGACCAACAATCAGCGTTACTATGCGTGGCAGAGGCATGGTTGGGAAAGATTAGTGGATATTCAGTAGGTAGATGCTTCTGATCTTAATAGTTTCAGTCTTTTTTACCAGAGTAGTAAGAAGCAGCTTTTGATTCAACCAACAACGCTCATCTGCTTGACTAACAAAATTAGGACTTACGCAATAACTCTCTGAAACTCTCATTCCTTTGTGACAGCAGTCGCTCATGGGGGAAACCCCCAAGACCGCGCTGCCTCTCCTTTGCGCCTTTGCGGTTCGTTTTTCCATTATTTTGCGTAAGTCCTGAAAATTTTAAATCTCGCACTGCGTTTCTATCCCGCCTTGGAATGAATTCCGAGTCTCATAGTTGAAGTCCACGCTTAGTGGACTAAGGCACTGACAAATAAAAAAATATACAACTATTTATTGTGGGGTGGGCGACAAGCCGATAGTCAAAGGCGCTCATGTTGCCCACACCACAAGATTGGATAATTTATTTCTTGGAAGTCCCTAAACAAGCAATTCAGTCCACTTGAGTGGACTTTCGCTATCAGCCCAGAACTGAAGTTCTGGGCGAGATGTCGTTCAGAAGACAGATACTTCTAATCTTCATAATTTCAGTATTTTTCACCAGGGTAGAAAAAGCCCTTTTTGATAAACTGAGAGCGCATTTTGTATCAAATGTGTTCTCACTTGCGGCTGGATTTCTTGTTTTTGATGAAAAACCGCCTACTAAAGAAACTCCAAAAAATAAATTATTCCACTTAATGTCGTTGACGGTTCACGAGTTTTCAGTCAACAGTCAACAGTCAACAGTGAACAATAGCAATGGAATATTTTTTTACTTGGAAGTCCCTAAAAACATTCAACAGCGAGTTATACCATGACTGCAACACCTAAATTAAGATACTTTAACTGGGTTCAACAAAAATTCCCCCAGCTTAGTATTCAGCAAAAAATTTTTTGTGGGTACGGACTGGCTTTGGGAGTTGCAGTTTTGAGAACAACGGTAGGGTTAGTAATAGGCGATCGCTATTTCCAACAAGCTAGACAACAGATGAGCTTGGCAGATGAAGAGGGAAGCTTGTTAAGTAGTTTGCAAGGACAACTGTTGGCAATACAGAGCCACCAGCAAGAAATACTGCCTTTTTTGCAGCAGCCGCAAGCGTTGCAAAGGGGAATTTCTGGTTTTAAAAGCGATCTAGCGGATGCGGAAACGTTGCTTTCTCAGGTACAGGAATTTAGTCAAACTAGTTCGCAAGAGGATTTACAGGCTCTGCTCACAAAGCATAACAGCACGATAACCGGATATTTTGAACAACTCAGATCGCTGATTCGGCAAATTTTGCCATTAACTTCACAGCCAGAGGGAGCTATAAAAGCACAGCAAATTGTGGTAGAAAAACATCACGGTAAAATTACTTGCCAATCTGAGTTAAATCGAGGTACAGAGTTTGTCTTGGCTCTGCCTAAAGCAGGTATCCCTTAATCGATTTATCATCCTTAAGCTAGTAGCTTTTAAAATTTTATTCGTTCACTATAAAGCTCGCGTGTTCTAATTTAAGTAGAGCGGCGTGAATAATTCAAGGTTTGTAGTAAGGACTTTAGTCCTAATTTGAGGGCTGAAGCCCTCACTACGAACTCATCTCAAGATTTTTTACATTACTTAATCTACTTTGATTTATTCTCGCCTACTTACTTATTAGTGGAATTACGCCAGTTTTGGCAACTTTTTTGAGAACAAAGAGAGAAAACTTATGGGACTTTTCGATCAAATTCTTGGTGCCGTCGCTAACCCCAATCAACAGGGCAGCTTAGGTCAATTGGGAAGTATTGTTAACAGTGTACAGCAAATGAGCGATCGCACAGGCACAGACCCATCTACCATCCAATCAGTTTTGTCAATTGTCGGTAGTCAAGTGCGTTCTGCTTTACAACAAAAGCAAGCCACAGATGGAAATGAAGCCGCACAAAGTCTAGTTAATCAATATGCTGGGACTTCACCTAATCCCCAAGCCGTGAATTCGCTGTTTTCTCCTCAGATACAACAACAGGTAGCTCAGGTTGCTGCCGGGCGCACTGGATTAGATGCTAGTGTAGTTCAACAATTGCTGCCTTTAGCAGTACCTTTAGTACTGAATTTTTTGCAATCAGGTGCAAATGCTCAAAATCCCCAAGGTGGCGGTAATTCTGTACTGAATTCCTTCTTGGATGCTGACGGCGATGGTGATGTCGATATCGCTGATGCCATCCAAATGGCTAGTCGGTATATGAAACGGTAACACTTCTTAACCCCCACTCCCCACTCCCCACTCCCCACTCCCCATTCCCTCAGACATCAGCAATTAACCCTTGCTAGATTTTTAGCTAAAGCATAGGCTGAGAAGATAGAAAATTTGTAAATAGATATCAGACAGTCTATGGCTAAAGTTTTTGACTGTATTACTGAGGAACAGCAAGGCTTTATTGCAGCCCAACACCTTTTCTTTGTTGGCTCTGCACCCTTGAGTCCTACGGGTCATGTTAACCTGTCTCCTAAAGGTTTAGGCTGCTTTCGCGTCCTCTCTCCCAACCGAGTAGCTTATTTAGACCTTACAGGCAGTGGTAACGAAACATCAGCACACTTGCAAGAAAATGGGCGGATAACATTCATGTTTTGCGCCTTTGAGGAACCCGCCTGTATCCTCCGTCTTTATGGTCAAGGAAAGACTATTTTACCGAGTTCTCCAGATTGGGACTCTCTGTACTCTTTGTTTGTGCCGATGCCTGGAACTCGTCAAATTATCGTCGCCGACATTGAAAAAATACAGACTTCTTGTGGTTTTGGTGTACCACTTTATGAATATCAAGGTGAGCGTCAGACTTTAGTAAACTGGGCTAGTAAAAAAGGCGAAGAGGGAGTTCGAGAATATCAACAACAGAAAAATCTCGTCAGCATTGACGGTTTAGCCACACCACTGAGTAAATTATCTTAAATTTTACAAAAGCAGACTTTGGGGCATGAGTTATGGATTATTCTATTCGTCCACTCAGACAGCAAGATGAGCCTTTTCTTTGGCAAATGCTTTACGAAGCAGCTCACCTGGTAGAAGAAGGTAATTTGACAGTGCAGGATGCAATGAATAATCCTGATTTGGCAAAATATGTTAAAGATTGGGGACGTAAAGATGATAGCGGCTTTGTCGCTATTCTAGAAAGTAGTAATCAACCAGTAGGAGCGGCATGGCTGCGTCTATTGACAGGTGAAGATAAAGGATATGGCTATGTTGATGATCAAATTCCTGAATTAGCAATAGCAATTCTTCCTCAATATAGAGATAAAGGTATAGGAACGCAGTTACTCACACAGTTATTAGCAAATGCTAAAACATCTTATCCATCAATATCACTTAGTACCAGAGCAACAAATCCAGCCGTGGGTTTATATAAACGATTTGGCTGGAAAGTTGTTGCTGACAGTGAGACAACCAACCGAATTGGTGGCGTTTCTTTCAAAATGAAAATTGATTTTTAAGCTCAAAGTTCGTCGTTTGTAGGGCGCGTTATTACATTAAGCTTTAGGCACTGCCTAAGAGTTAACAATTCAAAATTTAATTATGAATTGTTAAGACCTTTTATGATCGGTGTCCCCACCAATTATTGCTTGAAATAAGTTTTCTAGTAAAGAGAAAAACGCCGAAACTAACACTATTAGCATTAAACTAGCAAGGGCAGCAAAGGGAGAGATAATGAATAAGAGTAAGAGCGCAAGCATCAAAATTGTTAGTAATGTCTTATTCATCTTTTTCACCTTTATATAGTTACTACTCTCAAGCTAACCAACTAAGTCACGATATTGTCCACAGTCTATAGAAGGAATTATTTTTAGTTCTCTGGTAAGATTTTGCAACAACATTGACTGGCAAAGTCTAATTTATAAATCAATAATCTGTCACTTCTCCTCTGTTAGATTTAACCTGTCCGTGCTTAGTTTTGTAATCAAGGCGCTTTCTTTGAGAACTGCGAGTTGGTTTGGTGGGTTTGCGTTTTATTGTCACTACAACTGCGCTTTGAATGAGTTCTTGAAGACGTTTCAAAGCTGACTCTCGATTGTTCTCTTGGCTTCGGTGTTCCTGCGCTTTGATTACAACAACTCCATCCTGGGTGATGCGGCGATCCTTCAGCTTTAAAAGCTGTTCTTTATAATAATCGGGTAATGATGAAGCCGCAATATCAAAGCGCAAGTGAATCGCTGTGGAAACCTTATTTACATTTTGGCCTCCCGCTCCTTGCGAACGAATTGCACTAATTTCAATCTCACTCTGTGGGATAATAACTTTGTTGGAAATTTGCAGCATTACTCACAAGGTAAAAGAGGAACTTTTCAATTTAGGATAAAAATCATTTACTCGGTTTGTTCGGTAGAACCTATTACTACGTCTTGGTCTTCATTGTTATCCAAATTCACCTCTAAAGTCTTTCCTTCTATTGTCACTTTATCACCTGGCACTAGTCGCCGCCCTCGCCGCGTTTCTAGCATACCGTTGACTTGGACATCGCCACCTTGAATCATCAGCTTGGCTTGTCCTCCACTTGGCACTATACCCATCAACTTTAAATATTGATTTAACTTAATTGTGTTGTCTCTGATTTTCTTCATAGTAAATAAAACTACATTACTTTAATTGTATCGTGCCGTTATCAAGCCAAAGGGTGAATCTGTTGCACCACATAATCAGCTAAATACAGTAGTATTTCATTAATTCGTAGTAGATTAAATTTAGCAATACTCTGCAATGCAATGCCATTGTGTCGCCCAACAATGCCAATGCGTCCCCCTGCATTTAAAAATGCTACTGCTTATACCAATTCACAGAAATCCTGATACATATAGATTTATCGTAGGGGCAAGGCGCAATGCCCTTTGGTGTCAACTTAAGCAAAAATGCATGTCCCACAGGCGTTACCCCCCTTAATCCCCCCTTTCCAAGGCAGGGCTGTTTCATTCCCTAAAAGGCGCTGATTTACAAGCGTTTCAAGCAAAAAAACCAGGTGACTAAAAAATCTGATTGGGCAAGAAAATGGTGAACGCACTTAAATTTGCTGGTTGAGGTGGTAGTTTTTCTTTTTCCCACTCAAGCAAATTTCTGACTCATACTCTTGACAAAATCCCTAAGAGATCGAATGAAACAGCCCTGCTTTCCAAGGGGGGAAAAAGAAATCCAGTTCCCTCCCCAATGCATCGGGGAGGGTTAGGGTGGGGTGACGCGGTGAGTGATGGAAAGCTAGAGAACTGAATATCACGTCTCGACATGGCTTTCTACGTTAAGTTGACACGCATGGGCATTGCCATGCCCCAAAAGAGCGTACTTGTATCATTATTAAAGTGAAATGGTATTAGGTAAACTTTTTGAACGAAAATCAACGTTTGGGCTGATTTTACTAATTGGCTGTTGTGCAATACTTTTCTGATAAGGCTAACAATCTTCCTTTTGATCTGAAAAAAGGTTACTGGGCTTGGGGTAAAGGCGAACTTAAACCCTTTCCCCCTTAAGGGACTGACAAATAAAAAAATATACAACTATTTATTGTGGGGTGGGCGACACGAGAGCCGATAGTCAAAGGCGGGCAAATTGCCCCACCCCACAAGATTGGATAATTTATTTCTTGGAAGTCCCTAAGCGACTTAAGCGAAAAGGATTGGGCTATGACGATCGCCATAACAAAAACTGTAATGGCAGTTTATTATCTATAATGTTGATCGACAAAACTGCCAGATATAGGTGAACAAACTAGTCTGGAAGGTTATTTTAGTATGTTCAGGGGACTGGATCTATGATTAAGCTCGGTTTATTGGTACAGTCCCAGAATAACTCTTTGGGTATCGGAAAAGTTACGGAAATCTCTGATACCAATGCGAACGTTGAGTATTTCTGCTCTATAGGGCAACGTCTACAAAAAACTTTACCTTTAAGTTCTCTCTCTCAAGTTAGGCTTGAACCCCAGGCTAGATGCTATATTAAGTCCCAAACGCAGGATAAATGGATAGTTGGCAGAGTTTTTATCTGGGATGAAGATACAGAAATTTATCAAATTGATTTACCAGATAAGAAAACTGCGATCGCTACTGAAGAAGACATTTACGTTCGTTGTAATCTCCCAAACACTGACCCCATAGAAACTCTGGCGATGAAGGGTCACGAAACACCCTACTTCCACGACAAAAGATTGGCTTTCGTCAAATCCTTGATTAAGCAACGCGCTGTCAGTCGCGGAATGACGGGATTGATTTCGGCAAATATCAATCTTTATCCTCACCAAGTTGAAGTTGTGCGGCGGGTGCTGGAAGACCCAATTCAACGCTACTTGCTAGCAGACGAGGTGGGACTGGGAAAAACCATCGAAGCGGGTGCGATTCTGCGTCAATTCCTTCTGGATGAACCGAAAAAAAATGCGGTGGTATTGGTTCCGCAATATTTGCTCAAACAATGGCGGCTTGAGTTAGAAAACAAGTTTTACATTTCCCATTTTGGCAAACGGGTAGCGGTGCTGGCGGTTGAAGATATTCATAAAATCAACCTGAAAGCGAAGATAGGCTGCTTAATTTTAGATGAAGCCCATCATATCGCAGCAATGGCAACCTCTAAGGATGCAACTGTGCTACAGCGTTTTCAGACTTGCAAAGAACTTGCTCATAAAAGCGATCGCTTACTTTTATTATCTGCCACTCCTGTTCTCAATCACGAGCAAGATTTTCTGGCAATGTTGCACTTGCTCGACCCGACAACCTATAAACTTGGTGATTTAGCAGGTTTTCGTGCCAAAGTTGAAAGCCGCCAGCAAATTGGTAAAGTTCTGCTTTCTTTTAAAGAAGATGCGGAACCTGCTGTCCTCAAAAGCAACTTGCAGCAAATACGAAACCTCTTTGCTGAAGATGAGTATTTACTGAAGCTGGCGGATGATTTAGAAAATTCACCAGCAAATTCAACCGAGCAAGAGCAAATCCTCCAAGCGATTCGCGTCCACGTCAGCGATATCTATAGACTACACCGCCGAATGCTTCGCAACCGTCGCGCTGCGGTGGAAGATGTGATCTTTGACCGCAACTTTACGCCCAAAGAAGAGTATGATTTAGACGAGCGATCGCTTGATATCCACGAACTACTCAATCAATGGCGGAGTGTTGCTCCTGGTGAAAAGGAGTATCAGCGAATTTTTCTGTTGTTATTCCTAGCTGCTGGTACTTGGTTGGGCATTTTAGAGCAGGTAATTACCGCCCGGTTAACTGGTAAACCCCATGCTAAACTCATCCACGAGTTTAAAGAAAATGATATTCACCTATTAACTACAACCCCCAAATTCTCAGACGAAGAAGAGATTCTGCAATCCTTGCTAAAAATTATTCGTCAACCTCAAGAGGATGGACAACGGACGGAAAATTTGAAAACACTGCTGCTGAATCAGCTAGGTACATACTTCAAAATTCCCGCAAACGTTCGGAAGAATCAAAAAGAATTCATCACCAGGATACAGCAGAGAATTAAAAGACCAATTACTGGTGATATTCTGCCCAAATTTGTTGTATTTACCAGTTTTGTGCAAACTTGTGGCGAAATCGTCCGGTATTTATCTGATAGCTTTGGTGCAGAGACAGTAGCCAGCCATCAATTTGGAGAATCACCAGATAAAGTTGAGGAAGGCTTAAATAGGTTCAAGAATAACCCAAACTGTTTTATTTTAGTATGCGATCGCTCTGGAGAAGAAGGGCATAACCTCCAGTTTGCCGATTGGTTAATTCATTTTGACCTTCCTTGGTCGCCTAATCAATTAGAACAGAGAATTGGCAGGCTTGACCGCATTGGCAGCAAAATTGGAGTCCAATCTAGTGCTTTAATTGGCCCCTATTTGGAAGATAGCCCTCACAATGCTTGGTATAAAGTATTAAAAGATGGGTTTGGTATTTTCCAACAATCAATTGCCAGTCTCCAGTTTTATGTAGATGAAAAACTTGCAGAATTAGAAACAGTTTTGTTTCAATCAGGTGCTGCTGGATTGTTAGAGATGATTCCGCCAATTCGAGAGCAAATTGAAGCTGAAATAGCAAAAATTAGCGAACAGAATGCTCTAGATGAAATTGACGCTAACGATGAAATTGCAACCGAGTATTTTCAAGAGCTAGATAATTACGATGCAAGTCATTTAGAAATTAAACAAGCAATTGAAGGCTGGATTTGTGACGCGCTGGGATTCAGAGGACTGAATAATCCAGATTCATCAGACATGCGACGTTATCAACCGACAACGCGGACATTGGTTCCCATAAATGACTTAAAAAACCGTTTTGCTGAGAGTTCCCTAGACCAATTTGGTACTTATAATCGCAGAGTGGCAAACCAGAATGCTGGTATTAAACTCTATCGGGTTGGGGAAGGATTTATTGAAGCACTCTGGAACTATATAAATTGGGATGACCGAGGTGAAGCCTTTGCGATGTGGCGCACTGATGCATCTTGGGACTCTAAAGAAGGGAAAGAGTGGTTCGGTTTCCAATGCAATTATGTAGTCGAGGCAGATTTAAGAATTGCAAAACAAGTTTTGCTAGATAACAAACTAGATAATTCTCAATTCAAAAACTTGCAGCGACGTGTTGATGCTCTATTTCCGCCAATTATCGAAACTATCTATGTTGATGGTCGCAAGAAGCCAATACGCACTGTTGAAGATAAAGCCCTCTTAAGTATTTTGCAACGTCCATATAAAGATAAAAACAGTAATCAAGGACGAGATTACAATTTAGCAAAAGAGCGCTTAGGAATTATTGACGATTTTGTTGAGCCTAGTAAATGGCAAAATTTCTGTTATCAAGTGCGTAACAGTTCTTCAGAATTACTCTCTAATCGTCCCGATTTTATTGACTTATGCCAAAGTTGTGCTAAAGTCGCCGAAAAGAAATTAGCAAATAGAGTAGAACAATTACGGCTGCGTCTGAACCAGCAAAGTTGGGATAATGCATTAGCTGAAGAATTGAAGATAGAAACTGCTTTAAATGCAGCCATTCTAGAGGGAATTCGCCAGCCCCAAATTAGACTTGATTCTGTTGGTTTTATTATTGTATCGGGGCGATCGCTTGTGCAATTTGAGTGATATGGTCTCTGGTTAGATACCAACAATACCCGCGCTAACCCCGCCTGCAAAAAGGGGTTACGTGGGTTTTCATTCTCCTTATCGTTCGCGCTTGTGGTTAAATGAGCGTAAACAGTTGACAATTACAGCTAAAACTCGTGAGTTAGTTATAATAAATAGCTTAACGCCTTTGCTTATTCCTACTCAGTAAAGTAAGGCAGCATTATGTTGGTCACGCATAAGACATGGAGATTCAGATAGTTCTTTACATTTATTCATTTCCTTCGTATCTGCGGGAACAGCCACGAGTTAAAATTGGCAGAACTTCTGGCAGTATTGATGCTGATCCTAAAGAATTAGCATTGCAGCGCATACGTGGACAGATTAGAACTTCACATGCAGAAGAACCTAAATTGTTGGGTGCAGTCAAAGTTCCGGGCGAATGGGTGGAAACAACAATTCATTCCCAATTGAAAAATCAGGGATATCATATTTCAGAAGCACCTGGAATCGAGTGGTTTAGGTTTCCCAATCAAAAAGAATTACAGTATTTCCTAGATAGAATTTATCGAGCTGTAATTATTGATGATTTCTCAGAATTAGGTGGGGGACGAAAAGATATTGAAGGAGACTCATTCGATTCTATCGTTTCTGCATTTGGGGTAAGAAAGCTTAGTGGTAGCGAGTTTAGGCGTGAGATAAAATTAGTCAAAGTCCTTGATGATGAACTATCTCCGCTTTATCCAGGCTTTCCTCAATGGTTCGATAGAACAATGAGCAGTTCAGATGCTGTTTTTAACGTAGCTTATAGAGATAGACAAGCTATTGGAGTTGCTATTTGGAAGCCGAAAGGGAATGGAATAGCAAAACTATCAACTCTTTTTGTTACTGATAATTACCGACGTAGTGGTATCGGAAGAAACTTAATCTTAACTTGTTTTGAGCAATGGAAATCAGAACGAATTAGAAGAGCCTTTGTTACCACAGCCAGAGTCGAACTCGTTAAATTCTTTGAACGTTACGGCTTCTGGGTAGAAGGCATAGGGAGGGAAATATACGAACGTGAAGCTCATCAACCGGAATGGTTTTTAACAAAACTATTCTTTTATGAATCTGATAAGAGTAGTTTAGACGCAATAAATAAGGCAAAGATTCTATTTCCATCAATAATATCGACTTCTTATAATCCTGCGGGTACAGAAGAAGTTGAACAAATTCAGTTTAGCGATGCAATAGTTCGGCTAAGTGCTTCTAACGGTAGTTTAATTAACCAATTTTCTCTGCATTCTTGGCTCAACTTGACTTATCCAGCAGAGTCAGTTTACACTCCTCAAACAGCTTATGTTATACCAATTCGCCCTCAATTCTTAATTCAGATATTTCAAGCTGGCAAGACAGTTTACTATGGACGATGTAGTTGTAAACAAGATGACATGAGAGGATCATTAATATTGTTCTATGCCAGCCGTCCTATATCTGGTATAGTAGCCATCGCCAGAATTGTTAATCGATACATTGGAACACCCACTAAACTCTATAGTGATTTAGGTATGAAGGGTGTTCTTACCTTAGAAGAGATCGGTAGTGAGGAACAAGAACGGCACGCTGTTGAATTTGATTTCCTAATGCCGCTTAGTCAAGTAGTTCATCTAAATGACTTACTCAGCAATGGTGTTCTCAATGGCCCACCGCAAACAATGCACAGCCTTCGCATAGAACGTTATAAACTAGCTGTTGAACTTGGAGGTTTTTATGCAGGTTAAATACATTAAAGCTCTAAGCATCAAACGAATGTATGCTGAACGGATTATTGATGGGACTAAAAAAATCGAGTTGCGAAAGCGTTCAATTGGGATCGAATTAGGTGATCTAATTCTTTTGTATGAAACGACACCTGATTCTATTATAAGGGGAGGTTTTATTGCTGATAAAACTATATCCTTACCTGTTTCTAAGATGTGGAGTAAGTATCAGCACATTCTGGGAGTAGACAAAGAGTTTTATGATATGTATTTTGAAAACTGTGAATTTGCATACGGCACTTTTATATATGAAAGCTTTCTTTTTCCTTCAATTTCTATGAAACAAATACACGAAAGTTGCCCTAATTTTACTCCACCACAAGCCACAATCAACTGGCGTCAGGATTGGTATATTAAGCCTGAATGGATTGATGCACTTAACAAGGGAAGAAATCAGTTAATGCAGGAAGGGAGGCTAAGTGAACAGTTGAGTTTATTTGCATTGCAGTAAATAAAGTTGATTAATTTTACTCGAATTTCAGCGCCAAATAAAATGATTGCATTGTCAAGTATATAGAGTTGACGGGTCAATAAATTATTGTGTATATTTAGAATTCATCATGTATGTTGTTTTTTAGAAATAAACAATATGGAATATGGTAAAACGGAAAATAATTTTCGTTGGTGGAGTGCATGGTGTTGGTAAAACAACGCTTTGTAAAAATATAGAATCAAGATTTAACATCGAACATTTTTCATCGAGCAATCTGATTGCCAGAGAAAAGACGGAGGAACATCTTCGTAACAAACGAGTTGAGAAGATTGCAGGCAATCAAGACATTCTAATAGAAGCGATAAACAAGTATTTAAATAATGAAAATACGTATTTAATTGATGGGCATTTTTGTCTCTTAAACAAGGATAATAAAATCACTAAAATTCCATACTCAACATTTGAAGGCATTGGCCCTAGTGCTATTATTGTTTTAGTTGACGAACCTGAAAATATTTATACTCGCTTAAGCTCAAGAGACGGTGTTAAACATGATCTAGCTCTGCTGCGATCTTTTCAAGAACAAGAAATTTATAACGCTGAGTACATCAGGGATAAATTAAACATTCCCTATCTAATGTGTAATGCTGCTAAGAGCGAGGACAAAATATATACTTTCATTGAAGGTTTAATAGCTCAAGCAGTATCGGAATGAGAATTTCCTCAGTCTTAATATAATGAAACGTTCAAATCGCCTTGCTTGGATAGGAGCGATCGCACTCGTTGCGATCGTTTTACTTAGTTTGATTGCGGCTCCCAATAATACCAAAATTAATACTGGCTCTACTTATAACCGCGCCTCCGATGGCTATGGTGCTTGGTATGCTTTTATGCAACAGCAGGGAATTTCTATCAAACGCTGGCAAAAGCCTTTTAGTGACATTCAGCCAGATAACAACCCTGTTACCTTCCTACAGGTAAGCAGCGATCCAAGGCAGACGACGCTGGATAGTCAAAAGCGTGAATGGGTAGAAAAAGGGAATACTTTGGTAATTTTGGGTGCGTGGGCGCGGGTTACAGAAGCAGAATTTAGCACTATGCAGAAATCTCCCCAAGGTGATATTAAAATTGATACACGTAGACGGTATCGGAAAGCTAAACAGAAACAAGTTGATTTAGGCGATCGCTTTGGTGCTATTGTCTGGGAAGAAAATTACAAAAAAGGAAAGGTGATTTTTTCTACCACTCCTTATTTAGCCGCCAACGCCTACCAAGATTATTTAAGTAATTTCAAATATCTAGCCAGTTTAGTAACTCAAAAAAGTAATACAGTATTTGTTGATGAATACATCCACGGCTATAAAGATGCCGATGTCAGAAAGAAAGAAAGCGAAGCAGATTTATCTAGTTTTTTTGCTAAAACTCCTGTATTCCCAGTTTTGGTACAAGTAGGTATCCTGCTATTAGTATTAATTTGGGCGCAGAATCGCCGCTTTGGCAAGCCAGTAGCTTTAGATACACAAGTTATAGATAACAGCGAGGCATACATCCAAGCTTTAGCGGGAGTGTTGCAGAAAGCTGATACCACCGACTTTGTTGTAGAGATGGTAGGTAAACAAGAACAACTACAACTCCAAAAAGCCTTGGGATTAGGGCAAATACCTTTAGAACATCAAGCCTTGATCAATTTCTGGATAGAAAAAACAGGCGCAAGTGCAGCAGAACTAGATGCAGTTTTAAAGCTACAATCTCGCAAACAACCCCTTAGTGAACGAGAACTGTTAAGCTGGTTGGGGAAATGGCGAAACATTAGATTAATTCGTAATTAATTTTTTGTAATTATGCATAATATTTCTGCGTTAGTTATTTATCAATAAACAATATGAGCGAAACTCATCCTATCTTAATTCGTCTTGGTCAAGGTCTTAATCAAGTAATTGTTGGACAATCGAGCCTAATACAACAGCTTTTAGTCGCACTGCTAGCGGGTGGACACGTAATTTTAGAAGGAGTACCGGGAACTGGTAAAACTCTGCTAGTAAAAGTATTAGCGCAGTTAATCCAAGGCGATTTTCGGCGGATTCAATTAACACCAGATGTCTTACCTTCAGATATTACTGGTACAAATATTTTTGACTTGAATAGCCGCAATTTCACTTTGAAAAAAGGGCCAATATTTACCGAAGTGCTGCTAGCAGACGAAATCAACCGCACTCCTCCCAAGACACAAGCGGCGCTGCTGGAAGCGATGGAAGAGATGCAGGTAACATTGGATGGTGAAAGTTTGCCCTTACCAGATTTATTTTGGGTGATTGCGACGCAAAATCCCCTAGAATTTGAGGGGACTTATCCCTTACCAGAGGCGCAGTTGGACAGATTTTTATTTAAGCTGGTGGTAGATTACCCAGATCAAGCTGCCGAAAAGCAAATGTTACTGAATCGTCAGGCGGGTTTTGCAGCACGGCGTTTGGATATTAGCCGTTTGAAACCAATCGCAACAGTAGCCGACATTTTGCAAGCACGACAAGCAGTTAAAGAAGTTAAAGTATCAGAAGCGATCGTTGATTATTTGTTGGCGTTGGTGAGAACATCGCGTCAATATCCTGATTTAACTTTGGGTGCATCGCCTCGCGCCGCAGGTGCTTGGTTGCAGACATCTCAAGCCCTAGCGTGGTTAGCTGGAAGAGATTTTGTAACACCAGATGATGTTAAAGCAGTTGCATCGCCACTGCTACGTCATCGCCTCATTTTGAAACCAGAAGCAATGCTGGATGGTTTACAAATGGATGCGGTAATTGCGTCGGTAATTAATCAAGTACCAGTTCCCAGGTGAAAAAATTACGGCGTTGCTGAATCGAGGTATGAATTTGGATGTAAAGACGTAAAATTTTACGTCTCTACAAGGATTTGCACCGGAATGCACAATCGTTTTCATACCGCAATCAGCAATGCCGAATTTTGTTTGTTACCTAAAAATCAGTGCGATCGCTGGTAGATTTATTTTAAAGGAGTTTTGCTAACTGCCCAAGTATTTAGATCAACAGATAACTATAATGTTGCTTATGAACATAACTTCTCAATTTATGTTAAAGTATGCGTGAAAGATTAAAATTCGGCTGTGTAGTTTGTTTTTATAATATGTACTTGTATTACAGACCTCTCCGGATCTAAATCTCTACACCCCCTGATTCTGGAGACATTCTATGTCAATTTACGTCGGTAACTTATCTTATGAGGTTAAAGAAGATGACCTCCGGAGCGTCTTTGCAGAATACGGGACGGTAAAAAATGTTCAATTGCCTATCGACCGAGAAACAGGTCGGATGAGAGGTTTCGGCTTTGTAGAAATGGAATCAGACGCACAAGAAACAGCAGCGATTGAAGCCCTTGATACTGCTGAGTGGATGGGTCGGAGCTTAAAAGTTAATAAAGCCAAGCCTAAAACAGACGGAGGTTCCTTTGGCGGTAGACAAGGTGATGGTGGTTCGTCTCGCCGCTATTAAGGTTTAAAACTAAGAATTTAATTCAAAAGTCTTGAGGGCAGACAAGGCGTCTGCCTTTTTTTGTGCTTTGGTTGACTTGAGTATTTACCACAACCCAACCACAAACTAAGCCAATTTAGTAGAAATTGATAGTATGACCCAAATAATACTAGGCGAAAATGAAGGGATTGAATCAGCATTACCTCGATTTAAGCCAGAAGTATCCCAGGCGGTATTTTTTCAGATATCAGAAAGTACCGTCAATTTGAAACGCCTCCGCAAAAGCGCAAACGCAAAGCAATTGCCAAGCACAAACAGCGTAAGAGAAGTTTCCGCAATTGATAATAATAACTGTCTCTTATGAAGCCATGCGCTCATTTTTGTAATAGGTGTAGTAACGATGAACCCAGAAGCTAAACATATTGTTAGCGAACTAAGGCATAAGTTCTACTCTAACTTCGCTGCTGCTATGAATATGCCGGTGAGCATAACTGGTACATCTTATAGTAGTAATTCACCGATCGCATCTTGGATGGATCATAAGCAGAGACTGAACTATCTAAATATATACGCTTATACAGCACCTGATGAATTTGTCCCATTGCGCCCATTCATTCTTAGACTGGCTATTAACAAGAGTGCTGGTAGAATCACGACGTTCAGAAAAGGACAGGTTTGCCGAGGTCTTAATTTGATGTGGGACTTTGAATTAACTGTACTACCAAAAGAAATCTTAGACTTTCTTCCCTGGATAGTTAATTTAGTTGAGTCACATGACAAAGGTTCGTTCTTGTTGCTACAATCACCACCTCATTCATTTGCATTAGAAGTGCCAGAAGTCGGGCTATTTAATAACGCATGGACTCAGAAAGCTTGGCTCCTTGCAAATTCGACAATAGACTTATCCGAAATATAATCTGCACGCGTAAATTTTAACGTCTACCATTAGACATCTGGTGAAAATGAATTGTTTTGACGTTGCATTGCAACGTCAAGACAAGGGTTTCAGATAACGCATAATTAATTTATGGAGATGTCTATTTGTCTAGCATAATAAAAAATCATACAATTTCAATATTTGCCTACATATCCTACATAATATATGACTCTCCAAAAACTCTTCCTCCCAAGCATGGGCTGCGGGACTTGGGCCTGGGGCAACCAACTGCTTTGGGGATATAACGAAAGTATGGATGACCAGTTGCAGGCGGTGTTTAACCTTTGTGTAAGCAACGGTGTGACTTTATTTGATACAGGTGATTCTTACGGAACTGGGAGATTGAATGGTCGCAGTGAGCTACTCCTGGGACGATTCAGCCAAGAACATGTAGGTTTAGGCAAAGAAAATATTTGTATTGCGACTAAGCTTGCTGCTTACCCGTGGAGATGGACACGTCAGGCAATGGTAAGGGCTTGCAAGTCATCTGCCCAACGCCTGGGAAGAAACGTAGATTTGGTACAGATGCACTGGTCTACAGCAAACTATGCTCCTTGGCAAGAGGAAGGGCTGTTAGATGGTCTTGCCGATGTGTATGAGCAAGGACTAGTTAAGGGAGTGGGACTATCCAATTATGGGCCTAAACGGCTTAAGCAAGTGCAGAAAAAGTTTGCTGAACGAGGCCTTTCTATTAGTACTTTGCAAGTTCAATACTCTTTGTTGTCTACATATCCTGTCACCCAATTAAAGCTCAAAGACCTTTGTGATGAGTTGGGAATTAAACTAATTGCCTACAGCCCTCTGGCTTTGGGGCTATTGACTGGGAAATACTCTGAGCAAGGCCCTTTGCCCAAAGGCATCCGAGGTCTGCTGTTTAGGCAGATATTACCAGGAATGCGATCGCTTTTGGCATGTTTAAAAGAGGTGGCACAGTCCAGAAACAAAACTATGTCACAGGTAGCAATTAATTGGTGCATCTGTAAAGGAACCATTCCCATCCCTGGAGCAAAGAGCGTGGAACAGGCGAGGGAGAATATTGGTGCATTGGGTTGGCAATTAAACGCCAATGAGATTGCAGAGTTGGATAGGGCGGCGGCGAATGCAGACAAAAAAATGGTACAAAATATCTTTCAAACTAAGTAAAATTTGGCGTTGCATAAATGCGGGATGAATAGGCGGTTGAAAGCATTGAAAACTCGTTCCAAATTGAGCGAAATCATCCCATGACTCAGCAACGCCTAAAATTTCAACGTTGCTGAATTTGAATATGCTCAAGCCTCGAAAAAGCTACGCTTTTTCCACAGGCTAATTATCAATAGCTTTTAGTTAATGAAAATAGGTAACGGAAAAATCAGGGCTTCGCAAACCCTCAAAATGACCTTTTCCACATACCGTGAAAAGTCAGGATCGTAAATAGACCATGTTGTAGGGGCACAGCATTGCTGTGCCCTTACGAAAGAGATGGTTTTTAACCTTGCTTCATATTTTGTATTTTTTGTCAATGCGTAAGTTCTAGGATAGAGTTTTAAGGCGAAAATTTTAATGCTAATTTTGCCCACCAGGGGCGAAATACGGTTTTAAACCAATATTCAGAACCCAGTCGTACAGAATTTATACTGAATTCTGACTCCTGAGTTCTGAATTCTTCTCATAAATTTCTTAATTATGTTTAGCAAAAGCCAAGTCACTTTCAATTAACTTAGCACCTGTTAGGTTAGCCCCACTCAAATTGCAGAAGTTAAAATTTGCGCCTCTGAGGTCAGCTAGCGATAGATTAGCTCCTGTTAAATCTGCATCAGTTAGGTTAACTTCACTTAAGTTTGCGCTACTTAGGTTAGCTCCCCTCATATCTGCTAGTTGCAGGTTTGCCCCCTTTAGGTTTGCCCTCATGAGGTATGCCTTACTCAGGTCGGCTCCACTTAAATTAGCTTCACTTAGGTCTGCTGCTGTTAAATCAGCTTTACTTAGATTAGCTTTACTTAAATCTGCCCAACTCAACTTTGCATAACTTAGATTAATTTCATTCAGTTTCGCTGATGCAAGTACTGCACACCTCAAATTAGCATTAATAAAATTTCTTTCTCCCATTGCATAACGACGTAAAATTTCATCAGTTGCTACTCTATCTAAAACAGCTTTTGATGCGCCTTGATAACACCATGCAGCTTCTAATAGTTTGGTAGCAGTGTTAACAGCTAACTCATCGCATTTAGCTATTATCACACCATTGCAGCCATCCCACTGGTCGTTAAGCATAAAGGCAATTTCACTAGCGGCAGCAATTGAGTCAAATAGTAAAATAGATTCTTTGTGCCCTTTTAACCAGCTATTCCAACCAATCGAGATAATATTTTTCATTTCTATAAGTTTTGGCGCGTTAAGTGACGATTACGGCTCTAACTTCAAGATATTTTCAATAAACTCTGCTTATTCTATCTCTGCCTTGAATAAATAATTCAAGGTTAGTTCTACCAGACACTATTACAAAAAACTGGGCTTCGTTTTTCAAGACTGCCTCTTTTGTTTTGTGCGCTAGTGACAGAGCGCTGCACAAAGACTTACACACTGATGTAGCCCATCTACAGCGCCCAGTCACAAAGGAGTTACAATCGGCTTAAGTACAAACTCAGCAAGAACTAAGTTCTAAACAGCTGAGTCTGAGCGTTCTATTTGCTGCCGAATGGTCTCAATAGAAGCATTAATGCCAGCCAGTCTGGACTCTAAATCATCTCGCATCCAAATCAAGAATTTTAATTTCCGCTCTAAGCCAGCTTTGCGCGAAATGGGTTCGCTTCCATAACAGGCATTACCCCAAAAAGGAAACATAGTTTACCTCTGTATTTAGCTTTTGTAACAGCGCGATATATTGCACTACTACACTACATTATGACTAATCACAATCAGACTGGTGTGTGTAGCAACCGACCTAAATTTGACGTGCTTAACGAACTTTGCTAAAAGTTATCTATTCAACTGGCAGAGTTTACCATACTGCCATCTATCAAATGTGGTGAGGGTGCGATGGCGTACCCGCCCGCCGTAGGCATCGCATCCCATCAAATGGGAACCCTGTTATATAATTGCGTTCCTCACTGCCATGAAATTATTAAATTTTCTCAAGTCCAAACTAGCTATTACAGCCTTAGCGATCGCAGTAAACATCACTGTGATTGTCATTGATGTACATTCTTCCAGTTCAAATCCCCCCATTGTCAAGAGTACAATTACTCAGCCCCAAATCCATATTCAACTTGTTCATACACTGACTGGGCATAAAAAAGCGATTTTTGGTGTTCCAGCAATTGCCATTAGCCCAGATGGTAAAACCCTCGCTAGTAGCAATGAGGATGGTACTATCCATATTTGGCAAATTAACTATATTCCTAATCACATAGAGTACATCATAGCCACCTCTCGAAGAGCGGGGAGGGGGTTGGGGGTGGGGTTCTTAGTTTTACTTTATAAATGGTATCTAAGGCAGAATAGTATGATGGGATAATTGCTGATTTGCCTTGACAAGCTTAGTAAAGTCTTGCAAAATTTTCTGATACTTTTCTTCAGCTACCCAGAATAAATCATTATGATTTGCCTCTTCAACCCATAAAGAAAGTTTTGGGTATCTTGCAGCATTAAACAACTTTTCTCCATGAGCAAAAGGAATTGTATCATCTGCTTTTCCATGAATCACCAATATCGGACATTTTAATTTTTTGATATTCTCCAGATTGGGAAATTTATCAAAAGGTAAAATCCGAAAAGGTACTATTACTTGGAAAGCGGAGATAAACGAACTTTCAATAATTAAACCAGCTACTGGTTTTTGCATTGCCAGGTTTACCGCAGAGCCACCGCCAACCGAACGCCCCAAAACTATAATTTTTTCAGGTGATATTTTTAAATTTTGGGTCAAATAATTGTAAGCGCTATTGATATCTTCATAAGCGTGACTTTCTGTCGGCTGTCCTTGACTCGTCCCATAACCACGATAATCATAAGCAAAGACACTAAAACCCCAGTCGTGTAATTTTTCTAGGATTTGTTTGATATCTCCTAAATCTTCAGAATTACCATGAGAATAAAGAATAGTATAATTAGCTTGATTGTTCAATAAATATGTAGCTGAAATATTGGTATTTTCCCCACTTCTTAACTTAATAATTCCTGGATTATCTTCATAGCTAGAAGGTTTAGACAGAAAAATCATGCTATCTGCCCAAAAATATACATATCCAGTAAAAAATATATAAATAAATATTAAAGATTTAAGCAATCTTTGCCAAGTCAAATCACCAATTAGCAATTTTATAAGTTGCTGTTTTTCCATTAAATTTTCTTTTTAGGGTAAAGCTTTTGATTTACAGCCAGTAAAAAAAGGCTTTTTTACTAGCTGTAGCTGTGATGTACTGAGATATTATGCCCAATAAAGACTATTTTGATTTTCGTGCCGATTTGGGTGGTGTTCGGTGTACGCCAAAATACTTCTCACTGCGATAGCGTAGCCATACCCGTAACACTTGCGGAATCTGCTCTTTTTGTTCCTTGCTTAGTGTATTGTAAAGGAAGATTGCGCGATCGCGTTCACCCCGACAAGCAGCGTTATTGTGAGCATCCCAATAGCTGCGGGCTACCCGAATCCGCCGACAGACTTCCTTAATTAGCGCTTCTCCTGTGAGTGGAGCGTCCTGCTTTGCCATACTCAGATGCGATAAATTTCTAATGCGATCGTAGCGAGTCAGACTCATTCTCACAATTACAACCCAAACAAGTCAAACCCGCAAGTCGATTTCACTAGACTTTAAACACAGAGAGCAAAACTAACTCAGCAATCAAATTCTGTGAAAACTTAAGTAATAAATTTCTTCACTCTTAAGTATGGTGATTATTCATCTTTTTTCATCTTTAAAAGAGATTAATGCTCGGTAGAATCATTTATGCGTATTCATCATCTTAATTGCGGTTGTATGTGCCCGATTGGTGGGGCACTCTTCGACGGTTTTAGTCGCGGACTAACAGCCTGTCTCGTCTGTCACTGTCTGCTTATCGAGACAAATCAAGGACTCGTTCTCATCGATACAGGCTTCGGTCAGCGCGATATTCAAGCGCCATTATCAAGACTCAGCCCCTTCTTTATGAATTTGAATCGCATCAAGTTTGAAGAAAAATACACGGCGGTTGCTGCTATTGAGCAGCTTGGCTTGAACCCACACGATGTCCGCCACATAGTACTTACTCACCTCGATTTTGATCATGCAGGTGGGTTGGAAGATTTTCCCGAAGCAACCGTGCATGTAATGCTCAGTGAGATTGAAGCAGCCAAGGAACGGCAGGGCTTTGTCTCATCTCGACGTTACCGCCCTGGCCAGTGGGACGAAGTAAAAAATTGGAAGTATTATTCGCCTGGTGGTGAACCTTGGTTTGGCTTTGAGGCAGTACGTAACCTCGAAGGGCTACCGCCCGAAATTCTCCTGATACCGCTCGTCGGTCACACACGGGGTCATGCAGGTATCGCTGTTGAGACATCCGAAGGCTGGCTCTTACATGCAGGCGATGCTTACTTTTACCGACACGAAATCGGTTCTCCTAAACGAGTTTGCACACCTGGTTTGCGTGCCTATCAATCGTTCATGGAGGTAGATCGTAAGGCTCGACTTTCTAATCAAGATAAGTTACGTGCGTTATCGCTCGACCACAGTAATGAAGTGCGCCTCTTTTGTAGCCATGATGCGATCGAGTTCAAAACCTTCGCTGACCAAGATAATTCGCAATTGCAGAAAGACAATTTGCGCTCAACAGCCTCCAATTAGATCAAAAACTCAATGTATCTCAACAGAATTATGCGGTTTTCAAGGTTCGGCTGAGATGCGTTGATAAGTTTTAACACACTCACCTCAAAATAAAATATCTTACCTAAGCTTGTCAAGGTTTTAATATCTGCTCAAGCTGATTTCAATAAGCAATTAAGCATATTGCTTTCTCAAAATGCTTGATTGCTTTCTAATTTCGGTATATCGCGCATTCATTTCAGTAAATTCAGCAAGCTAAAAGGCATATTGCTTTCTCAAAATGCTTAATTGCTTTCTCATTTCGGTAAATTCAGCAAGCTAAAAGGCATATTGCTTTCTCAAAAGCTTGATTGCTTTCTAATTTCGGTATATCGCGCATTCATGACAGCGATCGCTATGTAACAAAACCATTAAATAATTGCCGGAGTTCTCTCAAGCCGAACAATACGGAAGTTCTTTAAAGTAAATAATATTAACCGTATTAGATTACAAGGTTCATATCATGGCTCGGAGAAAAAGAACGTCTCAGGTGTTAGAAAAAGCAATGCGTCGTGCTGCTGGCATCAACTCAATTGATCCAAATTTAAATATCGGCAATGGACTCAGCCTACCAGCCTTTTCAACCTTAATTGAGACGATGCGAACTAGAGAGCATTTATATAACACTGCTCTTTCCAACCTCGATAAGTTGTACCATGAAATGCTCGAAACAGAGCGCGAGTTGGCAGATATGGCAGAGCACATGCTGTTGGGAGTTGCTACTCAATATGGTAAAAGCAGTGTGGAGTACGGCATGGCGGGTGGTGTTCCTAAGAACCAACGTCGCAAGGGACTGCGAGGTGAGTCACCAGTTCCCAGTTCACAGCAACCGTCATTAATTGCCAGCGTCAACGGCAACGGCAGCAAAAAGGGCAGCCAGAATGGAAAAATCAGCTTAATTCAAGGTATCTAATACAAAACTACACCTACCCAACTATCTTTTTGCTGTCTCCCATTCTGAGTGTTGAATATTTGTAGACAAAGGCAGATTGGGAATAACAGCATACTCAAAAGACAAAGTTATTAAACTAATTTTTTTCTCAGATCCAATTTTTACCTGCCAGCAAATTAGCGATCGCACTACTAATGACTTGTAATATTTAGGACGGCGGAAATAATTTGCATGTTTGTAGTAAGGACTTTAGTCCTAAAAGAAGGACTTCAGTCCTTACTACGAACTGGATTACAATAATTTTACATTAGTTAATATAGTTTGAATTATTCACACCGACTTACTTATTTAAGACAAAAAAAGTGGCTCTGCAATCAGCAGAACCACTAAAGCTTTCGCAAACCTGTTATAACTTAACGAACTGCTCCTTGAGCAGAAACAGTATCAATCGGTTTCATCAGGTAAAGCCGCAATAACTGCCAGCCATTAGAGATGTAAAGCGGCAGTTTTTGGAAGATTTGCAGGAATTTGGGAGTGCTGGAGTTAGCGATCGCACCCAGCTTCTCGTTATTGCTTATACAAGTATCCAACCGTTGATAAAACTCTGGATTCTCTACATCCAGCATCAATGGGAACACTCGACCTGCGTTTTCGTTGGTCTTCTTAATTACATGGATGTCGTATTCTCGCGCATCCAATCCAAGGGTGGCATAAAAGTCCTTGCGTTGGATGTCATTGAGATACATTGTCGCAAAGACCGATAACAAGAAGAACCGACTCCACAGCCGTGCTTTCCAATCATTCAATATTTGCGGCTGGGATTTCATGATCGCATCAAAGAAATCGCCGTGACGGTTTTCATCCTGACACCAGTTCTCAAAGAACCGGAAGATTGGATAAACCCGGTCTTCGGGATGTGCTTCTAAATGGCGATAAATGGTTATGTAGCGCCAATAACCGATCTTCTCAGAAAGATAAGTAGCGTAGAAGATGAATTTCGGTTTAAAGAAGGTATAACTGCGACTCTTAGTCAAAAACCCTAAATCTAGGGACAGATTAAAGTCCGACAAAGCTTTGTTTAAAAAGCCAGCGTGACGTGCTTCATCCCGTGACATCAGGTTAAAACACTCTGCCAAGACGGGGCTTTTTCCTTTTAAGCGACGGCCAAGTTCTTTATACAGCAAAAAGCCGGAAAACTCTGCCGTACAGGAACGTTCTAGAAACTCAACGAACAACCGGCGAGTTTCCCCGTCAATATGATCCCAGGATTGTTCAAACTCGGCATCCCGAACAAAGTGATGGCGGTTGTAGTCAGTGCGGAACTCTTCGAGAATGGCTTGTAACTCGTCTTCATTGACGGAAATATCCATCCGCGCCATTTCATCAAAATCGGTAGTATAAAACCGAGGTGTTAACAGGGTTTCTTTCGCCGGGACTTTAATCCCTGGCCGGATTTCTTCAAAGCCTGGTTTTTTGAGGGAATCTACCATGTCTTGATTGCTCTTTCGTCTTTATTATCTTAAGTAGACCCTTCGGGTTCGGCAGTTCCTCATGGGGGAAACCCCCTCTGAGCGACTACCTCACCAGAAAGCCAAGGGTAATGTTCTGTTAAGGCGTAACAGCCCACAATAATCCAATTGTATAAAGTTCAGTCTACCAAGGTGCGGGTGAGAAATTTGTAAGCAAAAGATTAAGAGTTGCAACAATCATTCAATGTTTACGGAACCAAGAATCGCTCACTAGTAGTCAAATAAACGTAGTTCAGCGATCAGCACTGTTTCGATCAAGTAGAGTAGTACGTAATTACTGTACTCTTAAAGCACTACTATCTCAGTAATTTTCTTTAGTTGTTACTACAATTAATTAAAACCCATCTCAAACAACAAGAGCAAATCCAAAGGGTTGAAAACAAGATGAATCTTGAAAACAATCAGCATAAAGACCGACTTCTTGTCTCTTACATCTTGTCTGTAGCAGTCTTTTTCGGATTAGGAGGGCTGCACCGTTTCTACAATGGCAAAATCGGGACTGGTTTGTTGTGGCTGTTTACCGGTGGTGTGTTTGGTATAGGCCAGTTCGTGGATTTGTTCCTCATCCCCAACATGGTTGACGAATACGAAAACAACCTGAGATTAAAAGCGGGTGTATCTCCCTTTGGTGTGCCCTTAAATCAAGCAGTGGTTGCCTCTCAAGTCCACCGCCCAACAGGCAACCAACTCATGATTAAACTGATCGAAGCGGCAGAAAGCAAAGGTGGTATTTTAACTGTCACTCAAGGCGTAAAGTTCACGGGAGCTAGCTTTGCTGAAGTGGAAGCTACTCTCAATGAGATGTACAAATCAGGTTACGTGAAAATAGATAACGACCCCAATACTGGAGCCGTTATCTACCATTTCCATGAACTTTAAATTTTCATTAGTCATTTGTCCTTTGTCTTTTGTTAAAAAAAACAATGACTAATGACTAATACTTCTCTGCGAGAGGCTGCGCCAACGACTACGCTCAGTACAAGTGATCAATGACTAATTTATACCTAACCACTTTTGACCGTCCAAGCGCTGAACTAAGCCAAATACCAACAAATCAAGGGTAATTTTGCGTTCATCGATTAAGAATGACTCAAGAGTGCTAGGTTTTTTGCCTTCATTACAGGAAAATCCCTTTTTCCCTTGAATATCTTCTTCTGGGAAATACAGGTTAAACTGACGCTGACCAGTTTCTTTCCAACTGCCGATAATTTGCCAGCATTCTTCGGCAGATTCAAAACCAGTGATTGGAACTTTCTGCTTGGCAAAAGACACCTGTAAATCTTTCACGCCTTGTTGAGCGATCGCTTTTTGTAAAGCTGGCAAGTAGTCTTGCTCGATAAACTCTACAAATGGCTTATCTTCAACAGATGGGGCTTTTTCCTTTTTGGCAGCTTTAGCTGCGCCTGCGGGTTTTTCTTCTGTTGCGGCTGCTGCGGGTTTTTCTCGCTTAGGTGATGCAGCATTAGGGTTATCTTCGGGGTTTGCAGCTTTAGGATCTGGCGCGTTAGCAGTAGGAAGGTCTGTGGCTTCGGGTGAGTCTGTACTAGGAGCGTGTTCTTCAGCCACACTAGGAGCTTGTTTGTCAACAGTGCTGGGAGCTACTTCTCCCGCTTGATTGTGATTGGTTGGGTCTGCCATTGCTCAGGTCAATCCTTTAATCTAGCTTTTGGAGCGATCGCTCACCTTGATGTATCGGGTATTTTTATTTTGACATACTAATGCAGCAGGGTAAAAATAACTGTGCAGTTAGAAATTTGCTAAACCAAATAATATATTATGATGTGGATTAACGAAAATCCGTTGTTTCAGGCTTTTTTTAATTATCCTGCGATGTAAATAGGCCATGCTGTAGGGGCACAGCAATGCTCATTGGTGTCAACTTAAGCTAAAATCCATGTCCCACAGGCGTTTTACCCCCCTTAATCCCCCCGATGCATTGGGGGGAAAAAGAAATCCAGTTCCCTCCCCTTTATAAGGGGAGGGTTAGGGTGGGGTGACGCGGTGAGTGATGGAAAGCTAGAGAACTGAATATCACGTCTCGACAAGGGTTTCACGTTAAGTTGACACCAATGAGCAATGCTGTGCCCTTACGAAAGATGTGGTTTTTAACTTACCCATATTTGCGATTTCTTATCAATACGTAAGTCCTAAAAAGTACTTTCAAGTGAACAGGACTAAGATTTACGCACTGTACAAATTAATTCATGATATGCATCTACAAAAATAGATTTTTTCAGGCTTTTATTGAGCATTTTGTGATGGTAAATACACCCGCACTTTAGGGGGAATTAATAAATTAGCCCTAAGACAGATGTGGTCTTTTAAATCATCCTTATTGGGTATTTATTATCAATTCATAAGTCCTTATGCCAATAGCGATCGCCTGCGAAGATTAAATCGTTTAATAGCTATTAAAACAGTCGAGTTATGCTTGTATCAGTAAGTAAAATGAATTATTAGCTACTAAACTTTAACCGAAATATTACGAAATCTTAACATTACTAAAATATAGTCTTATTAAGATAATTCCAAATACAGTTTTTAACCTTAAAATTTGACTTTGAATCGGCAAATCAAAGGCCCTTTTCTCTTTGTTCATTGAGCAAATATTAACTAGAACAGTATTGAGTTAAGTTGTCTTAGCCTGTTTACAGTCAAAGGTTTAGTAGTGTTTCCGTTTTGCAAGCTTATAGGCTATATAAGCAAAGTTAAAATAATGCAGACTAGTTCTAGTTTTAACTTTTAGCCTGCAAAAGTTAGCTTTGTTTTTGTCGTTAAAGACTTTTAGTCAGATAGCAATTTGCACATTTGGAATGCTGCGTATTTGGAATGTTCCCAAAAGTTAAACAGGTTTCAACAAGGAGAAAATTCTCATGGCACTTTACGGCTATACCATTGGAGAGGATCGTGACGACAACGCTAGTAATGGCAAGCAACTTGACGTTTACCGCTTTTCGATCCCTTCTGTACCTGGAGGTTCTATTACTCCTGCAAGAGTAGGTACAGTCAATTTTCTAGCTACTGCTACTACCGCAGATTTAGAAGGTTTGGGAACTAACCCCATTACCGGAAGAGTAGGTGGAGTTAACGATCCACGGGTCACTGGTCCTACAACACCAATTGATCCAACTGTTACTGTCGTTAGTAATGTGGATGTGGATTTTGCTCCATCCGCGATCTCACCAACCCGTACACCATCTGACCTACGTCGTTTTGGATTTGAGCCAGGTGCTGACTTTGGACGTACCTTTTCATCAGCTAGTCAAGAACCAGCTGGGCAAACAATTCACTTCTACAACATTTCAGGGAATCCGAATCCCGTAAATGGGCCAGTAGGAAGCTCTCTTTATCAAATTAGTGCACCTACCCCAGCTAACCCTAGTGGAACTATTAGCCTTGTAGACAACTTTGGCCCAGCTACGACTCCTGCACAAAGACAAGGAACTCAACCTACCAACTCTCAATTTGCCGATGGATTAGCTATCGACAATCTCAATCCTGGTAGAACTCGCGCTTTTGCTAGCGATTTCAGGACTAATGATGGAGATGGGAACCAGCTTTACAAAGTCGATTTGTTCACTGGTCAGCTATCTGCGCCGATTGCTCTGAGAACTCCTTCAGGGCAAGCTTTGAATGTCAACGCAGATTCTGGATTGGCATTTACTAACAGCGGATCTCAAAGATTGTTGGCTTTGCTGGAAACTGGCGCTGTGTATGAGATCACAGGCTACCAAGATGAACTTGCTGCATCAGGTCTAGGTTTAGGTAGTGCTACCGGTTCTAATGGTGCTGGCTTTGCAACCGCCCGCTTGCTTGGTACCGTTAATTTACCAAGTGCTTCGACTGGAGCCATTGATTATGAAGGCTTTACGATTGTTAATGAATAACAGTCGTTAGGATACTCTTTCTTCAACTCTTGTAAATACTACTTCTACAAGAGTTGAAGAACGGAACTAAAGAGAAAAAAGTTTTATTTGCCAAACTACTTGTACTTTTTGTAGAGACTAACTGGATTTTTATTTTTAAATTTATTTAATCTATTCAATTACGGTTTTGGTGCGTTAGCCTACGGCATAACACACCCTACTGGCTTGTCAAGGCTAAAATAGTGCACTATTAAATGTAGGTTGGGTTGAGGAACGAAACCCAACATTAATAGGGGTGTTGGGTCTCATACTTCGACCCAACCTACAAAATCTAATAAGCTAAACCACATCTAGTTTGCATATCTAAAATTTATATAACTCTTGTGGGGTGGGCATCTTGCCCGCCGTAATTATACAATTTAAATGTGGAACAGCTTACTACATTTTAGCCTTGACACACCCTACGTATATTTCTAACAGGACTGACGCAAACAATAGCCGAAACCCTTATTTCACGTAGGGGCAATTCATGAATTGCCCCTACAGCGTGTAATTTTGCGTAAGTCCTATCTAAAATAAATATGAGTTTCATACTCAAGGTAAGCGTGTCTATTTGAGTGTTAAATAATATTAACAATTAAAGTGGCGTAATCCAATAAGTAATACCCTGGACAACTTGTTTCTTAAAACCAAACAGAAGTAAATTCTCTTCAGTTAAACCCACATAAGTCCAATGTGGAACATCATTTTGTACAGTTTGAAACCAACCATTTTCATTAAGAGCTTTTCTTTGTTCTTTACTACTTACGCGTAAATCAATTGCTAATCCCCAGAGATGTTGTGAAGTTCCAGGAGGTGCAACCACACCGAGAATTTTTGTTTCTTTTCCCTGTTGAACTTTTGCCAAAATTTGATTGTTAGCATATTTGTGCCAAAATCTTAAATTCGTATTAAAAGTGCGAGTACAATCGCCAGAACCATAACCAGATTTTAGTGGTGTTTGTTGCTGGATTCGCGCTTTATTTAAAGCATCAGCCGCCGATTTTTGTAAATAACAATCCTTAGTGCCATCAACATGAATCATTGTTAAACTACCTTGAAACTCTTGGGTTTCTTGTTCATTAGCAAAAATATTTTTTTGCGGTAGTTTAATTTCGACATCTTGATTTACAAAGACTGCGCCATAGTTTCGCAGCAAAATATATTCATAAGTACCACGCTGGGGAACTGTGGGTAACTTCCTAGCGATCGCAGATAAGAAACGCTGTTGAGCATTTAATTTTGGATCGGGAACAAATGGTTCTGATGTCATCTTTTTAAAGATATCTGTACAAGGTAACGAATCAGTACTCAGGCATCCATTTAATGGTTGGGCAGTTATCGCAACTTTGTGGTGGGTAATTTCATTACTAGCTACTAATACAAAAATCATCAAAATAACTATACTGACGAAAGTTGCCTTTCTGATAAATCTAGTAATATTCCTTTGCTTTTTGAGCGTAAGTTTCATTTGTAAATAATTGCTTGTTTGATTCAAGAAGAAAGTTAATCATTTCTGGTAAATAGCTATTATTAATGAATTAAAAAAAATGGCGTTGCTCAATTAAGGGATGATTCTTGTGGGGTGGGCATCCTGCCCGCCCGTAAATACAAGGGACGCTCATGTTGCTCATCCCACAAAAATAGTAAAATCATCCCGCAAATATGCAAACCCAAAAAAATAAGTTATTTATCGGTGTTAAACTATAATTTCATACAAACTATAGACCCCATTTAATATCTCTCAGTAATCAATTAAATTGGTGTTAATTGCTAAACATGTGAACAATAGTTTTGATAAACAACCCGGAACCTTGTCACAATTTTTAAAAGAGATGATATTTTTTACTTAATACTCAAGTTTAAAAAAATAAAATTCCCTTTAATTCACTACTAGTAAATTTGATAACTTTTTTATCAGAAAGTTACATCCCTGAAACCACTGGAACAGTTAAAATTGAAAAGAACTCTCAGCTTGCTGATCCTGTAAGTATGACCATGCACAATTCCGTTGAATTCCAAGACGCTTTTGATGTCATAGTCGTCGGTGCAGGTCACTCCGGTTGCGAAGCAGCTCTTGCCTCTGCACGCCTCGGTTGTCGTACCCTGTTATTGACGCTCAACTTGGATAAAATCGCTTGGCAACCTTGTAACCCAGCAGTGGGTGGCCCAGCCAAATCTCAGTTGACTCATGAGGTAGATGCACTCGGCGGAGAAATTGGTAAAGTAGCAGACCGCACCTACCTACAAAAACGTATCCTCAACTCTTCACGGGGGCCTGCTGTTTGGGCATTACGCGCCCAGACAGACAAGCGCGAATATGCAGCAGTGATGAAGAATATTGTCGAGAACCAAGAAAACTTGACAATCCGCGAAAGTATGACAACAGATTTAGTGCTGGGCGCTAACGGTGAAGTCATCGGCGTTGAAACTTATTTTGGTGTCGGGTTCCAATGTAAAGCAGTCATCTTGACTACTGGCACCTTCCTGGGAGGTAAAATTTGGGTTGGTAACAAATCAATGCCAGCCGGACGCGCTGGGGAATTTGCGGCTGAGGGATTGACACAAACCTTAAATCGCCTGGGATTTGAAACCGGAAGACTCAAAACTGGAACTCCAGCCCGGGTAGACAAGCGATCGGTAGATTATAGTAAAATGCTCATCCAGCCAGGGGATGAAGATGTACGCTGGTTTAGCTTTGACCCAGAGGCGTGGGTAGAACGGGAACAAATGCCTTGCTACATTACCCGCACAACTGCCGAAACCCATCGCCTAATTCAGGATAATTTGCATCTGTCGCCAGTCTATGGCGGTTGGGTGGAAGCCAAAGGGCCGCGTTATTGTCCCAGTATTGAAGATAAAATTGTCCGCTTTGCCGATAAGGAAAGCCATCAAATCTTTATTGAACCAGAAGGAAGGGATATACCCGAACTTTATATCCAAGGGTTTTCTACAGGGTTGCCAGAAAATTTGCAACTGCAAATGTTGCGGACTCTCCCTGGTTTGGAAAAATGTGTGATGCTGCGTCCGGCCTATGCTGTGGAATATGACTATTTACCTGCAACTCAGTGTTACCCAACACTGATGACTAAAAAGATTGCGGGGCTATTTTGTGCTGGGCAAATTAATGGCACCACAGGTTATGAAGAAGCCGCAGCTCAAGGGCTGGTGGCGGGAATTAACGCCGCTCGATATGTTCGCTCTCAAGAAATGATTGTCTTTGCCCGCGAACAAAGTTACATTGGGACGCTAGTTGATGACTTGTGTACAAAAGACCTGCGGGAACCTTACCGGATGCTCACCAGTAGGTCTGAGTACCGATTGATATTGCGTTCTGATAATGCCGACCAACGCTTGACACCCTTGGGACGGGAAATCGGCTTAATTGACGATCGCCGTTGGGATCTATTTACCCAAAAGCAAACCAATATTACCACAGAAAAGCAAAGATTGCAAGCTACACGAGTCAAAGAACATGATGAAATAGGAATAGCGATCGCATCTAATACTCAACAATTAATTAAAGGTTCAATTACCCTCAACGACTTGCTGCGCCGTCCCGGATTCCATTACGTTGACCTCGACAGGTTCCGACTAGGAAACCCCAACCTCAACCGCGCCGAGAAAGAAGGTGCAGAAATTGACATCAAGTATTCTGGCTATCTCGCTAGGCAACAAAATCAGATAGACCAAATTGCCCGCCAAGCGCACCGCCAGTTACCTGCGGATTTGGATTACACAACAATTGATACCCTATCCAAAGAGGCACGGGAAAAGCTAACTCACGTAAAACCACTCACTCTTGGTCAAGCTGCACGTATTGGTGGTGTAAACCCAGCAGACGTTAACGCTTTATTATTATATTTAGAATTGCGTAGAGCCAAGAGCCAGTCAGGGTTTCCAGCGTTAGCTTAACACAAGCTTGATAAAGACTGAGTATAGTAGTAGGGAGGGAGATTGGTATGATAGATGACATAAATATTAGTAGTGGCATCATCAACAATCCCCAGATTAAAGTTGACTTTAATACCAACGCTCAACCAACTCGTCTCAATCAGACGGCAGATTGGATATTTTATCTGTAATCCTAATTCCCAGGCAGTAGGCGCGGCGTTTCCTCGTCCTAGCAACAAAGATAGAAAGTCTATGTTACAAGAAGCCAGCACCCGTCTCATAGTACCGGAACCATCAGAAGACTTAATCGCCAACGAGCCTTGGTCGATAGAAAACTATGCTGATGGTCTAATGGATGAACTCTTTGCCGATATCGACTCCATTCTGGATGTTAGTAGTAATCTGCTTTCTCAAACCGTTAGGCACAATAGGCAGAAGAAATCGAACCAGTTTGTTGCTGGAGTTTCTCCCCAACCTGAACGCCATTCGCCTCCAGAAAACGTGGTGCAAACTGTTATGACGATGCCGCATACTATCTTACCGAACACAGTAAACCAACCAGTGCAGTCAGTTGCTCATAACCACAAACACTTAAGTACCGTTGTATTTGACACCGCCACCGTAAAAAGAGTTAGTAGAAAGCGTCAGAAAAGTAGTCATACTTTGGGCAAACTGCTAATGGTGGGAACAACTTTAGGCGTGGCGATCGCTGGTATTATCTACTTAGTACAGTCTGGAGTCGTATATCTATTAAATACCAACTTGACCCAGCCAGCTGTTCTAGTGCCGCAACCGCAGTCACAGTTGCCAACAAAAGTAGAAATTGAGGCAGATTTAGTTGACTACATGCTCCAATCGCTGGCAGTTATAGATAAGCAAGAAGTAAAAAGCAATCAAAAATCTGCCAGCCCAGCATTCTCCAGTCAGACAAATACTAACCAAATAGCCCTTGCTCGTGGGCAAACAACTGGTAATCTACCATCACTTCCACTTCTAGCTAACAATACACCACTAGCCCTCAACCGTTCTGGAAGCGTTGTTGAGCGCATCTACGTTCCCGTTTATCAAGCGCCGTCACCCATGCGCTACGCCCTCCCAGCCATTCCTGGTAGTCCTACAGTTTTACCACAAGTTGCCAGTGCGTTACAGGAATCTCAACCGAATGTTGTGAAAAGTGCCTTGAATACGGTGCGACAAGCTGCCAAGCCTGTAACTGTCAACATGTTAGCTGCGGCTGTAAGAGCCGAACTTAAACCTGTAGCTGCGAAAACTGCACCCATTACCATCCGGCAAACACCCAGCCCTCTGCCTGCATTACCAGTAGTTCCATTACGTGCAGCACTAGCCCCATCAGAACCAACTATTACCCATGAACAAGTATATCCGGCAGTTGCGATCGCAGATGCTCCGGGTAATACCTTAGAAGGATTACTAGAGTTAGGCAACAAATCTGCCGCTTTGTTTAAAATTGATGGCGTAACTCGCTCTGTCAATATGGGTGAAAGCATTGGCTCAAGCGGTTGGACATTAGTAGATGTGAGTAATGGTGAAGCTGTTATCCGTCGTAACGGCGAAGTGCGATCGATTTACGCAGGGCAGAAATTATAATAAGTTGTTGAAACCTCTCCTTAGTACTGCAAGGCGGAAATCAAAAGTCAAAGAATTGTATTCCGAGCTTCTGGTAAACTGGATGCTGTAGGTTGTTGAATGTTTTCATCCTTGTTATCGAAAGGAACAACAACTTTAATGCTGCTCTCTAGAGTTTGATCATCAATGGCAATTATCATGCGGCGATCGCCTTCTTGTTTAAAGACGAAATCAAATTGCCATTTGCCGTCCTGACTAATTGCTACACTTGCGGCTGGAAATTGATCGTCGGTGATAATCGACACTCAATTTCTTCTGGCTCAGAAGGAACTTTTATTTTCAAAGGTTCGGCAAACCCTTTCATATCAGGAACTCACCATTTTAATCCGGCAAAATTATTAGCATTTACAGCAAGATCACTTTTCCCTCTAGCGCCTCTCTACCAAGGTTTTTGGGCTTAACCCAAGGGTATTGACCTATATAGGTGACGAACGAAGATACGTTGTTTCAGTGCTAGCATATTAAATGCTACGCTCAGATTTTGAGATTTTTGTGCCAGAGTTAGTAAATATGATTTTATTTTTGACATAAAGATAAAAGCAGACATTCCCAAACTAGCCGTGGTTGAGCGTAATAAAGTAAGTATTTACGAGCTTGTTCTAGCTGCTTGATGATGCTGGGTTGATGCCACCTCTGCCAGTAGAATTGCTGAAGATAATCAACTAACCACAGTTGGGCTTCTGTATCTAAATCCTTATCAATTTTCTTGGCTAACTCCAAGGCTTTGCGGTAAGAAGCAGGGGCTTTTTTTAAGTCTTCGAGTAACTCAGAGGGAATAGCTTGTAATTGCTCGTAAGATGCGATCGCACTTCCGGCACTGCCAGATGCTAGGCTCAATACTGCCTGATTTGCCAAAATTTCCTGATGACCAGTTTGTGTGAGTACAACAGCCAAAGACTGTGCATCTAAGCGATAAAAAGGAATGCGTTGACAGCGTGACACCAAAGTTGGCAAAATAGACTCTAAGGTAGGTGCAATTAAAATTAACGTCGCCTGTCCCGGTTCTTCTAAAGTTTTAAGTAAAGCATTTGCTGCTGCTTCTGCCATTGTTTGGGCTTCTTCCAGCACCACCACATTTTTTGGTGCTTCCAAGGGTGGACGACTGAGAAACTCGGTAATTTCCCGAATTTGCTCTAGCCGAATTACAGGCGGTGCTTTACGCTTAAGTCCTTTCTCGGCCGCTTCTGCTGCTGTTAATCGTTGTCCCTGGTATTGGTACGTCGGTTGCACCCACAACAAAGCTGGATGGTTCCCTTGACGCAAACGGTTTTGTAAAGCCGCAGTAACTCCCATCTCGCTAGAAAATAGCAATTCCACAAAGCACCTGGCTGCTAAACTTCTTCCTACACCATCTGGCCCCACAAATAGATATGCTGGAGCAACCCGATTTTGTCTGACAGCCTGAGTGAGTAATTCTATGGCTTGCTGTTGTCCTACAAGTGGTGCAAATGGGTTAATAGTCATGTGTGAGGTTCAAGGAATGATGTCTGACGACAAGTCGCTACGCGTCTAGGCTTGCAGTTATGATGACTGCTAAGGAATCGCTTTATTTGTTACAACAAATTTATGCAATGTTGTAATCAGGAAGTCTCAGATGTCGCACAAACAATTTATTTATTGCTGGCAAAAATCGTTACCTCCCATCTTGGTACGTGCAGTGGTAATAATTTGTCTCACAGTAGGGGTATTGGGCATATTGGGAAGCACTGCTCCTATGAGTAATGCTCAATTGGTAAATACCACTAAGGGTATCCAGGATAAACAGACACCATTAAAATCAACAGCCCTAAATGCTACTGTATATCACAGCCCTGATTGTAATTGTTGTGGTGGATGGATTGACCATTTAAAGGCACAAGGTTTTCAAATCACAGACTTTTCCACACCTGACATTGAAACAGTCAAACAAAAGTACAATGTGCCAGATAACTTGTCATCTTGCCACACAGCAATTGTTAATGGATATGTTATCGAAGGACACGTCCCAGCAGACGACATCAAACGTTTGCTTCAAGAAAAGCCAAATGTTGCTGGTTTATCTGTTCCTCAAATGCCCGTAGGCACTCCTGGGATGGAGATGGGGGATCGAAAAGACCCGTTTTCTGTGCTTTCTTTTGATAGCAGAGGCTCAGTTGCGGTATTCAATGAATACCCGTCCTCCTGATGTAATTTCACTGTATTCAGAGGATGTTTTCATCTAATTTATAATTATTAATTCATAATTAAAAAGGGTTTGTACTCTGTGCATAATGATGGCAGTCCGGTTTCAGGTGGGGTTTAAATCTTCTTGTTACATAATTATCAATTATGAATTGTTAAAACATCCTCACATTACCTGAATCAGTGGTGGGAGATGTTACTGGTTAGAATGAGCTTTGATGAACTGCGACAAATGACTTAACCATCTCCCAAACCAGAAGGGAGATGCTGCATTTGCAACATTTTGAGAAAGAAGCTCGATAGCGTGATTACAATCTTTCAGACTTGCATCAAGTCCCATTGTGTGATAGATTTCGCGGGCATGGCAAAAAGCATCCATCGCTTCTGATTGTCGATTGATTTTTTCTAACACTAGACCCAAATTAAACCAGGCGTTTGCTTCTGCATTTTGGTCATCAAGATTCCTTCTAATCTCTAATGAATATTGATGAAACTCAACTGCTTTTTGGTACTTTCCTAAAGCATTATAAGCATTACCCAAGGCACTTAAAGCCATGCCTTCTCCATTGCGATCGCAGATGAATCTTGCCAGTTTTAACCATTGCTGGTAAAACTCAATTGCCAGTTGGTACTGTCCCAACGATTCATAAGTATTGCCCAAACTTCCCAGGCAAATGCATTCCTCAGTCCAATCGCCTATTTTCCTGGTGATACTCAACCACTGCTGATAATACTCAATCGCTTGCTCGTACTTGCCGAGACATTCATAAGTATTGCCCAAACTTCCCAAGCAAATGCCTTCCCCAGTGCGTTGGCAATTCCTGCCGTAGGCATCGCCTATTTTCCTGGTAATGCTCAACCACTGGTGATAAAATTCAATCGCTCGCTGGTATTTTCCCAGTGATTGATAAGCGCTGCCCAACCCAGATAAAGATTTGGCTTCCCCTAAGCGATCGCCTATTTCTTTCGCTATATCCAACCACTGCTGATAAAACTCAATTGCCAGGTGATACTCACCTAGTGAGTGATAAGCATTGCCCAAACTTCCTAAACAAGTGACTTCCTTATTGCGATCGCCTGTTTCTCTGGCTTTGTGTAAGCACCGCTTTTCAAACTCAATGGACTCGATGTTATTTAGGCTCCCGGATTTAATTACTTCTGTCATTCTCTATAGAAAAGCAAATTGTGATCGATAAGCTGTTGATTATACAATTTTCTGTGGCTTTCGCACACTATAAGAGCAACTTATAGGCACAACTTATTATCTCAAAATTTAGAAATTGTTTTTCAAGATAAAATTTTCTTTTATACACATAAATTACTGTGTATAAAAGGCTTTTATTTATATTGGTAACAAGCGCACGAATATACTATAATGGAAAACTTCGCTTTTTAACTTGTACCGCATCTGAGTTAGCTATTTTTACTCGCTCTGTTGCAGATTACTAATTGTAAAGAATATTGTATCATCAGTTCTTTGCTTATCATAATCAATGTCAATTTGAGTAGGATAGCTAAGTGTCGGGTTATATTGTACAGTCAAGTTGTCTGCTTTTTGAATTAACGCATTTCTAATGATATTAAATAGTTTAGGAATTGTATTGTATTTTTCAAATAATGCTTTATCTACTGGGTTTTTACTATCTTTATAAGTAATAGAAGTCATGACTCCATTACGTACTTCAATAATCACTGGTTCTGTGGATTTGGGGAAACAAAAGCAACTTCTAGTAAATTCATAGCGATAGTTAGAGATTTTTTTCTGTCTCCATAATCGGTGATTAATCTTAAATTGTTCTAAGGCAAAACTATTAGACGCTGGTTTTTGGGCTACCTGTATAGGAGGTTGAGATATTACAGGTGTACTCAAACCCAAAGACGCGACTAAAATGGCACTAATTGCAATTGGTAAACGCATATAAATCCATCCTTAACTGTAATTGCTTAGTTTAACGTGCTTAAAGTTGATTGCCAAAAAACTGAAATTATTTTTGACACTCATCCATAGCCTAGTTTTACTCATCTAGACGGACTGCGATCGCATTCAGCAATGACTTAAATCCTGATTCGCTGTGAATATCAGGGGTAAGCGTGTTCATATCTTTTAGGAATGTGCGTTAGCGTTGCAGACTCCTGCCCATCTAAGCTCGATCTCAGGTTTTGTCGTTACAGCTATCTACATTGCTTAAAATCTTATATTTAGTCCTCTTGAGAGGACTTTAGCTATAAGCCTGGGAATTTATTCCAAGGCGGGATGGCAACGAAGCGGAAGATTTATGCAGAAGATTTATAAATATGTTGGTAATGATAAGCCCCTACCCGTCTACGCTCCATCTCAAAACCTCATCATTCCACCTCTGAACTCGGAAGTTGCACCTTTTTACACCAACTGTCGAGTGAAAAGGGCGATCGCTCCCTTTCTGAACATCAACTGTCGAGTGAAAAGGGCGATCGCTCCCCTTCTGAACACCAACTGTCGAGTGAAAAGGGCGATCGTTCCACCTCTGAACATCAACTGTCGAGTGAAAAAGGTGATCGTTAACTGACGAGTGGCAGGAGTACAGCCAACAGGTGTATCGTCGCAATTTCGACCAAGTAATAAAGGCGCTGTAGTTTACCGTCTCTGAAAAATTTTTATTACAATGCAGATGTCCACTAGGCGGCGTGCTGTCTATCCAGGTAAATCCATAAGATAATCGATGAGTAATCAACTACAAGACTACAATCCTAGCGGCGTAGGTGAAATAAATGGCAACCTCTTAGGTTTGCCCTGCGATTATGAGTCTGCAAACCTGATTGTCTTTGGTGTGCCGTGGGAAGTCACTGTTTCTTATGGTGCAGGCACAGCTAACGGCCCACAGCGAATTCTCGATGCTTCGACTCAACTAGATTTGTTCGATTTCGATAACCCTGATGGTTGGAAGCAGGGAATTTTCATGGTGGAAATTCCCCAAGATATTTTAGAGAAGAATACATACTACCGCGCCTTGGCAGCAAAAATTATTGAGCGATTAGCCCAAGGTAAACAACTCTCAGATACACCAGATTTAACACCTGTCCTCACAGAAATTAATCAAGTTTGTCAACAGGTAAATCAATGGCTGTTTGAAAATTCTCAGCAAGCAATTAACAAGGGTAAGCGAGTTGCAGTTATTGGAGGAGATCATAGTTCGCCGTTAGGTTATTTCCAAGCATTAGCGGCTAAGTACGCAAACTATGGCATTTTGCACCTTGATGCCCACGCAGATTTACGCGATGCTTATGAGGGATTTGAGTTTTCCCATGCGTCGATTATGTTTAATGCGATGAAAATACCGCAAATTTCCAAGCTAGTGCAAGTGGCTTTGCGTGATATCAGTCATGACGAAGTGGAAATGATTGACCAATCTAGCGATCGCATTATTGCATATTACGACCCAGCCATTAAACAAAAGCTTTACTCTGGAACAACTTGGATTGATTTGTGCCGAGAAATTATTAGTCATTTACCTGAGTATGTTTACATTAGCTTTGATGCAGATGGTCTAGATCCGAAACTCTGTCCGAGTACAGGTACTCCTGTTCCAGGTGGGTTGGAATTAGAGCAAACCTTTTGTCTGTTCCGGGAATTAGTTAATAGTGGGAGAAAAATTATTGGCTTTGATATCTGCGAAGTCGGTGATGGAGAGTGGGATGGTAATGTTGGGGCGCGGGTAGTTTACAAGCTGGCGAATTTGATGGATTTATCTCAGCAGAAATAGGACTTATATCATGTCCGCAATAATTACAATAACCCCTCCCCGATCTTCGGGAGGCAGGGTGGTTTCATACGGAAAAAGAAAAATACATAAGTCTTGATTTCTGATGTATAACCATAGATTTTGACCCCACTTCCATTCCTCTCCCCGTTGGCATCAGCCTGCCGTTAGGCAAGCGGAGAGAGGCTTTGAAACCCAGTTTTAGTTTTTCTCTCGTTGTATTAAACCACCCTGCCCTTAATCCCCCTGATTTATTGGGGGGAAACAGGAAATTTGTTCCCTCCCCTTTCTAAGGGGAGGGTTAGGGTGGGGTGACGCGGTGAGTGATGGAAAGCTAGAGAACTGAATATCAGCGGAAGATTTTCGCATCTTGGGCTGATCCCATTTCACCACTCCACACTCAATACGGTTCGGATAAGATCCTCCCGCCACAGGCGGGTTGGGGGGATATTCGACGAATAAACACGTTAACCGAACTGTATTGACTCCACACTCTACACCCGCCCCAAAATGTTTTGACAAGGGAAAAAGCTTACCGTAGGCAACAGTAAACCAATTGCCAGTTAACTTTTTTCCCAATTCCCAATGTTTATTGTTAAACTCGTACTGAGTATTTTTTTACTTTATTTTGTAAAGCACTTACTTAACAATTGGTAAATGCCAAAATCTATGAAAATACAGTGATAATTCAATTGCTAATTCGTCAACTGCTACCTTATGCTTGCATTATCTTTTACTTACATGATTTTGATACAGCCTTTACATTATCCTTTAATTATAAGTATGGGATAATACACGATATCCTCCTTCGTTAGACAATGGGTAGTATTATGCTTGGTATTAGAGAAAAAACCTCATCCAAATTACCGACATAACACTTTTGAATAAAAATACATAGGGTAGAATAACTGAATATTGCTCAGATATTTTTAAAATTCAAACCAGGATTTTTTAATGATCAGCTTAAGTAATTCGGAAAACGGCACAGCTAACAGCACAGCAACCACTAAGAGGCTGGCAAGGGCGATGATGCTTTCTGGTGGGGAATTCTCACTGATATTAGCTTGTTGTAATTCTGTTGAAAGGCAGCAGCAAGTGCTGAATGTGTTAACAGAATTTTCATCAGCAGACATCGACGAAATCCTGCTCTCACCTGCAACAGACACATTGTATGCAGCTATTACAAGTGCGATTGGTACTACTCAACCCGAAGCTTTAATGGTACGGGGTTTAGAGTCTGTAATGGAAATTAACCAATTAATCATTAGTACTAACATCATGCGAAATGAGTTTCGGCAACAGTTCCGGTTCCCGTTGGTGTTGTGGGTTAATGATGAAATTCTGTGCAAGCTAGTCTGGTTAGCACCCGATTTCAAAGACTGGGCAGCTAGTACTATTAGATTTGATGTACCTCAGAATCAGTTCGTTGAAGCTGAACAACAAGCCATCAGCGCTTAATTTTGCGTGAAATTACTTGCAAAATCTTGTATACGCTAGTACCGCAATGCGAAAGTCAAAAGTTAACACTGAGCGGAGTCGAAGTGTCAAAAGTCAAAAAGCTTATAGGGCAGACTTTTTGGCTATTTGGAATGGGTGGTTTATTTACGCCGTACTATAGTTGGTTGAGCCGAGCAAAACCTCTGCTACGGTTCTGTAGGATTCTTTTCTAAAATTACTTTCCATTCAAATGAGAGTTGCTATAAGGAACAAACAATCAGAACATCAGCGTCTGTCTTTATATCTGTTTCAGAACAGAGATCCTAAATTAATTTAAAGCGGTGAAGTTCTTGAATTATAGCAATCCGATTTGATTTCTGAATCACTCGTAGAGGTAAGGGACTTGGGATTGGGGACTGGGGACTGGGAAAAAGGAATAAAGGTATACTGAGTTTTGTTCAAAAATCAAATATGAGTCCTATATATACTTTATTATTGGCTGGATACTATTTATGAGTTTTATAACTCTTGACTAACATCCCTATATTATGATGAAAATCATGTTGAAAGACTACTTCAACCCTAATCAAGGGAGAATTATCACTGTTTTGATTTTGACTGGAATTTTGTCTGTTGCTAGCGGTTTAACATTTATCAAAGGTGCTACGAGCGCTACTGCAAAGTTATCGCTAGAAACAAGCAATGAAGTTCTTAAAGCTTCGGCAAACACTCCCTCAAACAATCAGCAAAATAAATTACCCGCATCTGTAAAAAATGCTGTTTTGCAAGCCGCCTCTAAACGTTTGCAACAGCCAATTTCTCAGCTAAGAATCATTGAGTTTCAACAGCAAACTTGGAGAGATGGCTGTTTAGAATTAGCTAAGGCTGATGAATTCTGTACCGCAGCTTTGGTACCAGGTTGGCGGGTGGTTGCAGGCATTGGTGAACAAACCTTGGTTTATCATACTAATCAAACAGGTTCCGCACTCAGGCTGAATGAAAAAGCTAGCTCAAGTCCACTGGCACCGGTGCAAATTCCAGTCAGCGAGTTACCACCACCATTAGCTGGACATGTAGTATTTCGGCAAATTTCCAGTGGTGGTTTTATTGGCAGAACTTATGAGACTGTTCTACTCAAAGATGGACAACTAATTCGGGTGCGGATTGGTGATGCCAATGATTCTGAGCGTAGTGTTCGCCGCGTTTCTGTGCAACAGGTGCAACAATTTGTGCGATCGCTAGAACGTTCTAAATTTAGTAAATTCAAAAATCTGAGTTATCCAGCCCCCAGCGGTTCTGCTGATTTTATCACCTACACTCTTACCAGCCAACAGGGTACGGTTCAGTACAACGATATTTCTCAAAATAACCTGCCAAAGAATTTACAAGCAGCAGTCAAAGCCTGGAATGATCTCATAGCCAGCGCCAAATAAGAAACCTCAGCATGAATAGCGATTGTTTTAGCGCTTACAATCGAAACGATCGCTATTCATGCTGATTGCTCATAATTTGATCATGGCTGTAACCAAATGATGAAAAGGTTTGTAAAGTGGTGTGTTGAGTTTCATTCTTGGTGGAATATTCGCCAAGGTAGAAAGTCTCTTTTGTTTGCCGTTATAGCTAGCTTGAGTGTAGTTGCTACGGTGATGCTATCGTTCCCCTTAAACGCTCAAATTAATCTGCCGCCAACGTCAGCATCTGAGTTAAGGGGAGTGTGGTTAACAAATATTGATAGTGATGTGTTATTCGAGCGCGATCGCCTCAAGGGATCTTTGCAACGCCTTGATGAACTCAATTTTAACACTATATATCCGGCGGTTTGGAATTGGGGATATACATTGTATCCTAGCAAAGTTGCAGCCAAAGTTATTGGGCGATCGCTCGATCCCACACCTGGACTCAAAGGGCGAGATATCCTCAAAGAAATTGTGGATGTGGGACATCAAAAAGGCTTAACAGTGATTCCCTGGTTTGAATTTGGCTTCATGGCACCAGCAGATTCTCTATTAGCTAAAAATCGTCCCCAATGGCTCACTAGTAAAAGTGACGGGACGCGGATTATCAAAGAAGGGACACATAATCGCGTTTGGCTAAATCCCTTTCGCCCAGAAGTACAACAATTTATCCAAGATTTAATCGTTGAAATTGTTAGAAACTACAATATTGATGGTATTCAATTTGATGACCATTTTGGCTTACCATCAGAATTAGGATACGATGCCTATACAGTGGCACTTTACAAAAAAGAACACCGTGGTAAAGCTCCCTCCAAAAACTTTAAAGATCCAGAATGGGTGCGCTGGAGAGCTAATAAAATCACGGAGTTTATGAAACGGGTATTTACAGCCATTAAAGCTACTAAAAAAAATTGCCTGGTTTCCGTTGCTCCTAATCCTCAACGTTTTTCCTACGACTTCTTTTTAGCAGACTGGCAGAAATGGGAACGGATGGGAATTATTGAAGACTTAGTTTTGCAGATATATCGTGATGACTTGAATGTTTTTATCAGCGAATTAGACTATCCAGAAGTGAAAGCAGCCAAGAGCCATATTCCAGTGAGTGTGGGCATTTTGGCTGGTTTGAAAAACCGATCTGTGCCGATGCAACAGATTCAAACACAAGTGCAAAAAGTACGCGATCGCAATTTCGCTGGAGTCTCTTTCTTTTTCTATGAAACCCTCTGGAACATGAGCAAAGAAAAGCCACAAGAGCGTCAAACTGCCTTCCAGAAAATTTTCCCCACACCAACGGCTTACCCAAATTTGTTAGCAGGTTGGAAACCATAAGAAAGGATGAAGGATGAAAGTTAATACTTTATCCTTCACACATCTACTCGTCAGTCAGACTGCTCCGGTTTTGCGCTCAATCCCCGTTACAAAACTGAATTACGTTAGCGCAGCGTTAGCGTTAGCGAAGCGGTAGCGAGGAACGAGCGTCCGCAGGAGCGTCATTACGAATTACGAATTATTTTAACTAGCTTGCTGTCCAAACCGTCTCTGTAAATCAGCTTCCGCTTCCTCAATTGTCATCGGCATCTGTTTTGGAGATTGGGCACGTCTCCTGTCGATGTAGATATGGAATGCTTCATCGTCGTTGCGATGCTCCAAAATATAAGTTCTGAGCTGCTCTAAAGGCATTTGTTGAAAGTTAGGTTTTGTCATAACCAAAGAATTTCTCCAGTTGGTGTTACCTCAGCTTCGATTGAATTATTCGCCAAGATATAAACATTTCTGGTGCGCTCGTCTAATCTTACAAGGTCTATTCCTTTATCAACTCTGGTAAGTTGAGCGCACACGCGAATTGCGGATATTGCTTGTTTAGGTGTAGGCTCCATAAACACTATCCTATTCCCAAACGCCCAGCCAAGCCGGGAGTTAAGGGTAGAAGCGTGGTAATCATCAAGAATAGAGCCAAAAGCCCCAAAGCGGCTCTAGCGTCATCGGGTTCAGTAACTTCATTCAAGCTGGGGCGTTCTTGATCTCGTTGCAAAAAGAAAATCACGATCGCCCAGTACATGGCAAGAGTATTACCGAGAGACACTAACGCTAGTAAAATTAAAGTTGCGATCGTTGCTCGTCCTGCGGTTTTGCGTCCATAAATAGCTTGAACAATGCGCCCACCATCGAGTTGTCCGGCTGGCATTAAATTCAAAGCGTTAATTACTAACCCCAGCCAACCAATTATCACTAAGGGATGAACACTTACCAACGACGACTGCAACGCCGAACCAAGGACAACTCGCGCCAAGCTTCCCACCAAAATCGACCCTTGGAAAAACTGATTTGGCAATTGAAATAAACTACCAGGGCCAGAAAGCACCAAGCCCGTCACCAGCATTAACAAAGAGACAATACCACCTGCGGCTGGCCCTGCCAAGGCGATATCAAATAATACCTTGCGGTTGGGCAATAGAGATTCAAAGCGGGTAATTGCACCAAAGGAACCAATTTGCACAGCCGGTAGAAAGAAAGGCCAGCTAAGGCGGATTTGGTGACGCTGTGCAAGTAACCAATGACCGATTTCGTGAGCTATTAAAATCGCAAATATCCCAGCGCCTATGGGCAAAGCTTCTTGAAACCGCCCTGGATTGCCAAAGAAATCAAAATTCAGCAGTAATCCCGCAGCTTCTAAACTTGTGGCAATGGTCGTTATCAACAGAATACCTGCAAAAGCTTTTTGCGATCGCAACATCGGCTTGGGATCATTGCGACTGGGTAGGACGATTACTACTGGTTTGCCGTCTGTATTTTCCACTAAAAACAGGCGATATTGATCGCCAAGGCGTTGCTGCAAACTTGCAGTTAGACGGTTGTGAGTCTCTTCTGGTTCTCCCCGCAAATTGCCTTTAAAAATGGCTCCATCTTGGTAAGCGATCGTTTCTGTCGCAAAAAACGTATCGATACCGAAAATTCCTTTAACTGCATTCAAGTCTTCTTCTGGTATCGGTGGGATCTCCGGTTTCAGTTCTGCTACTTTTGGTTGTGGGGAATTTGCTTCAAGTGAGGAAGCAGCAGCAAGTCTTTCTGTGGCGCGTTGCTTCAGAATGGCATCTTGCCCAGATGCGCGTAACTGTCTGCCCAAGTAGACGTACAATCCGGCGGATGTCACCACTAAGAACAATATACCCGCTATATTGATGTAAATCCCTGCGGCAAACAATCCAAAAAACAGGAGCCAGGGAGTCATCAACACCACCGACTGTAACCAGGCTAAGATTCCCAGTTTACCAAAAGGTCTGGCGCGATAAAAGCCCCAGCCCAAAATGCCTAAAGCTACCAGTAGGATTGCCGCCAGGATAGAAGTTTCTGATAAAGTAAACATCTCCAAACCTTTGCTATTGAGACTAAGCCAGAACAAGTCCGGTATTGCAGATACACTTATTAATGTATAACGCCGCCTGTAATCTGCCAAAATTATCCCGCTTTGCGTGGGGCTACTAGACATCTCCAGAAATTAATTATGCGTTACCTGAAACCCTTGTCTTGACGTTGCAATGCAACGTCTCTACATTCATTTTCGGAAATATCTACTGTGTAAGCTGTTGGACAAATAACCTTGCATATTACCTGGAAGTAAAACTATTGTGGGGTGGGCATCTTGCCCGCCCTGGTTATGCAAATTAAAAGTACATTAGCTTACACACAAGTCTTTTAGAATTACTGCCTAACATAGGGTAGGTTAATTTTTGCAGGTCGATGCAACAAAGGTGCAGACACCGTAGCCTTACTACGGGAGGGGCTGCTCTTGAGAAGTCACGCAGGAATTACAACTAATTTACCGGACATGATAAGCTGTTCCACATTTAAATTACATAATTAGGGCGGGCAAGATGCCCACCCCACAAGAGTTATATCAATTTTAGATATACAAACTAGATGTGGTTTAGCTTATGAGTAGATGAAGAGTTCAAAGTGTATTTGAGCGAAGTGGTCTTCTAAGTCCAATAAAGAATTTCAGCATTTGGAAAGCGCCTACTAATCTCACTCTCAAAAAAGTTACGCAACGCCTTCATTATGTCCTTCTCGTAAACGTACTTCGTCCCACCAAACTTATTACGCTTGACGCTGCGTTTTGCCTCATCCATCTCTAATTTTGATTGCGGATACCAAGTTTGTAACACTTCTTTTGACCCAGGTGTGAACCGATGCGAGATTAGCTCAATGGTAAGGTTACAATCAAAATCCAGTGCCTCGTTTATCTGGTCAAACAAACGACTATAGTGCATCTGCCAATCGTCTATGGGCATAATTGGCGCGATAACCAAGCCTATTGGATAACCGCCACCGCCGCGCTCTTGTGGTAACGCCAACCGTCGCAATGCATTCAGTCTAGATGCTACGGATGCCGTGCCACCTTCAAACTTACCAGAAATCGGTGCAGCATTAACACTCATCCGACAGCGAGTATGCCCATTGTGTGGTAAATCGAGTAATCCATCCACAGCATCAAACTTCGATACCCAACGTAGATGTGCATTGGTACGAGTGCCAAAGTAACGGATACATTCAGCAAGACTTCCAGTTAAATGCTCAATACCCAATGGGTCTGTATAACAGCTAACTTCAAAACTTGTGGTTTTACCCTGTTGTTCGTAGTTCGCTAAGTTCTCTAATATCTGCGGTAAGTTGGCAAAAACGCGAATTACAGGTGGCCCCGACAAGCTACCAGCTAGGTAACAATATTGACAGTGAGCGGGACAACCTTCGGCAAGGTGAAACTGCCAATCCGCAGAAGGTGGGATGGGACTGAGTTTAAAAGAACTGGGTGGTGCAGTAACCACCGCTAAGGTACGCTTGGCGATGTTGTAAGTATCCCGCTCAGACTCACCGCGCAAACCCTTCAGGCGGTTCTGTGATAGTTCTTCTATTGGTAAGTTGAGTAACTGCACACGTTTAAGAATCTGCTGCCCCCAATCCTCATCTAGGGCAGCAGGTGTAAACAGTACCCGTTCAGGTATCCACAACCTTGGTAGTCTTGTTTGTGTATCTGATACTGAAACTTGGTCTGTAATGGTATTCAGCAATATCGTTCTCCGTTATGAAAGTTTGCTGATTTCTGCAATTAATTTTCCAGGACTTGCTTAATTCGTCGTTCTAACAAATCAAGATCCAAACTGCCTTCATCACGGTTAATTCGGCGCACAGTTGAATTAACGTTAGCTAAATTAACCAATAAATCTTGAAGAATTTCCTGCTGCTGACGGGCTTGAGTAACCTCGTGTGGTTCCTGTACTAAATCACGGACGATGGTATCTTCAGCGCGAGAGGCGATAATTGGATCGCTTTGCCCTTGAACGTGAACAAAGGTTCGTCGCCCTGGGCCTCGCTCCTCTTCTATTGGTATAACTGCTGTTACTTGGTCAGAACGCACATATTTGCCAAATCCCAAATGGACTAGCTCTGATGAGAGTATTTTCGGCGTTGCTGAGTGCGGTATGAATTAATCAAACACCAGGATAAAACGATACTTCAAGTAATGAAGTAATAATCGAATAGAGTATTTCAGCATTTCTACGGACTTAGAATAACACAGTGTTTTTCGAT
>JAIVFU010000170.1 GCA_020829485.1 Nostoc sp. CHAB 5834
CAACCGCAATGGCAATTGGCAAGAAAATCGGCAAGGTTGCTGTGGTCGCTGGCGTCTGCCACGGCTTTATCGGCAACCGGATGCTTTCGACCCGGCAACAGCCAGCGATGCAGTTGCTCTTGGAAGGCGCCACGCCCGCGCAGATTGACAAGGTTCACACTGATTTTGGTATGCCGATGGGGCCATTCCAGATGAGCGATCTGGCAGGGCTCGACATTGGCTGGCACCGCGACCCGTCTCGCATCGAAACCATCCGCGATGCATTGTGTGCCGCCGGGCGTTTCGGACAGAAGAACAGCAAGGGCTTTTACGATTATGACGCGAAGCGTGTCGGCACGCCGAGCGACGAAGCGCTCGCAATCATCGAAGAATTCCGCGCTACATCGAACCTGCCAAAGCGGGAAATCAGCGACGAAGAGATTGTCGAGCGCACGCTCTACCCGATGGTCAACGAGGGTTACAAAATCCTCGAAGAAGGCAAGGCCCAGCGCGCATCAGACATCGATGTCGTCTGGATTTATGGCTATGGCTGGCCAATCTATCGCGGCGGCCCGATGTTCTGGGGAGATCTGGAAGGAGCAGCCAAAATTGTCGAAGCGCTTGAGCGGCATGGCGTAAAGGTTGCCGAAAGCCTGAAGGTGAAAACCTAATCAAGCTGTCTGGCGCCCGAGAGGACTCGAGTTAGATATATAAGTATCTATTATCAAAATAAAATATTTGAATTTGTTTTTGATATATGCCCTTGGATGAATTGAGCTAAAGGCATGATTTACCGGGTGCCGAATATCGTTCCGTATTCGACGTTTATTTGAGGACAGCATTTATATGCCTGCGACTGAAGATACCGTTGCCGTTTGGGGTGAGCAGCATTTGCGGCTTGCAGTCGATGCGGCCTGCGTGGCGCTGTGGCGCTGGAACGTCGATGACAATAGCTTCAGTATGGATGCTCGCGGTTTTGAACTTTGGGGCTTGCTGTTTGCCAACAGTCTCGAGTTCGAGCAACTTTCGGCGCACATCCATCCAGCCGACCGAGATCGCGTTAGAGCGGCGTTTATTGCCACCCGTTCAGTCCTTGGCTCATATGAAATCGATTTTCGAATTATGCTCGGCGATCAGGTTAAATGGATATCCGCTCGTGGCCAAGGGGCAGACGAGGGCATTTTTGGCCGAGAGATGTTCGGTATTTTTATTGATGTTACCAGTCGGAAACAGGCTGAAGAAGGTAATGAACTTTTGGCTGGCGAAATGAGTCACAGGGTAAAAAACCTTCTATCAATAGCTAGCGGACTTACCGCACTCACTGCCAAGTCCTGCCATACCGTCGAAGAGATGACGCGGGATTTAACCCGCAGGCTTACAGCTCTGGGCAGAGCGCATGATTTAGTCAGACCGCTCCCTGTTTCTCAAGGCAACGCCGCGCTATTGGGTGATATGATAACAGTGTTACTGGCTCCATATGACGATCTCGGGGCCTTTAGCGGTCGCGTGCGCGTGGCGGTGCCCCGAATGGGTGTTGGCGAACGAAGTGCAAACACGTTGGCGATGGTCATTCATGAGTTGGCGACAAATTCTGTAAAGCACGGTGCGCTGTCAAGCAATGTTGGCACCTTAGAGGTATCAGGCGTTATCGAAGACGATTTATTGAATATAATTTGGGCAGAAAATGGCGGACCTTCAGTAGATAGTCGCCCCGAAATGCTCGGTTTCGGCAGCAAAATGATTGGCAAACTTGTCGCTGCTGATCTTGGCGGTTCAATAAATTATGATTGGCAGGCGAGCGGGCTGGTTGTGACTGTTTCTGCGCGGTCGGATTTACTTACCAAGTAATGCGCGAGAATTCAGCGCAGCACAATTGGCGACACCCCTCAGCCGTTCGATCTCGTTTTCTTCCAGTTCCTATAAACTTGCAATTTCATCTCTTGCTTTTGACGTGGCAAGCACCAGCTCGGCCAATTTGGCGTATAATGTTACATCGCAGGCGGCTGTAACATCACGCTTCATTTCTCGCTGGGTCATCCGGCCACATTTTTCCATTTCTGTGCGAGTTCGCTAACGGAGCCCGACCCGAAAATGTAGCGGTCGGGTCTTACAAGTATAGCTTCTACGTTGTGGCTATCGAACCAGTTTGCTAGCGCAAATTTGAACGGCGCGACTTCAGGCGAATTCAACCCGGCTGCCCGGATTTCAGAATCGAGTGGATCAGACCTACGCGAAATAATCCAGGCGCCGGAACCAAGAACATCGTCTAACTTCTTGTGAGGCTTGGTTTCAGAGAGAGGCTGTGGGAAATAACATCCAGCTGCTGGCGTCCCTGCAAGCATTGCGCCACAAGACAAGGGAGGATAGGCGGGAGGCCCATCCGGGGTAAGCTTGAGTAAGCGAGCAGTTCTCAGCTTTGTATCGCGGACAAAAGCTGAAAATTTATTGGTGATGCACACCATTCGACCCATCATCATCGCCATCTGGATCGTTGCCCGGACATGCGGTTCTCTTTCGGGTTGATATGTGTCGAGCAAATCGTCTTTTGCCGACCCCTTCAAAACCGACGCCAGCTTCCAGTTCAGATTGGATACGTCCCGAATGCCCGAGCATAAACCCTGGCCGGCAAAGGGCGGTGTCTGATGCGCCGCATCGCCTGCAAGAAAGACATTTCCATTACGCCACTGGCGGGCAACCTTGGCGCGAAAAGTGTAAACGGCCTTGCGTTCCAGCGTTATCGCTCCCTCGACTTTCCAAGGCTCCATCAGGCGTCGGACGGACTCATCGCTGGCAATATCTGCGGGGTCTTCGCCCGGTTTGATCATAAACTCCCACCGGTGCCTGCCTTCTCCCATCAGCACACATGTGGTGGGACGGGCAGGATCGCAAATCTGGAGATTAGCGGTCGGTAGCCGAGATGGGTCATGCACAATGGCATCAACCACGAGCCACGGCTCTTCAAAGCCGAGATCGTCGAATTCGATCCCCGCAGCTTCGCGAACAGGACTCCGCGCGCCATCGGCACCGACGAGGAAGCGGGCAGTCACTTTATGCTCGCCATCGCCGTCGGCAATTGTTGCATCGACCGAGCTGCCGTTATCTTGATATCCGCTGAGTTCGGTAGAACACCGCAATTTCACATTTGGTAAGTCGCACAACCGGTTACGCAAAGCAGCTTCGATAGACGGTTGATGGATCATGTTCGCTGCTGGCCATCCTCCAGCCCCAATAGCGCTCGACCCGTCGAAGCGGAGAAGTACCTTTCCCTTGGCGTTTAGGAAATCATAGCGGTCGGTTTGGCGGCAGGTCGCCATGATCTGATCGGTAATCCCAACCTGCTGAAAAATCCGCATGGTTTCGTGGTCGATATGCGCTGCCCTGGGCAAGGGATAAATTGCCGCCGCTTTTTCAACGACCAAGACCGATAGCCCTGCGTGCCCCAGAAAAAGCGCCAGCGTGATCCCGGTCGGTCCACCGCCTGCGATCAGAACGTCGAAATCATTGGGCTTGGCTCCCATTATGTTTATCCTCCCCTTGATACATCGTCAGGCTTCCGGAACCATCCTGGCCTCGATTGCACCAAGCCTGTCGATCTCGCAGCGAACAGCATCGCCGGGTTGCAAAAACCTGCGCGGGTCCATAGCAGCGCCGATACCGCCGGGGGTGCCAGTAAAGAGCACGTCACCGGGCTCCAGCGTCATTCCGACTGAGAGATGCTCAATCTGCTGCCAGATATTGAAAACCAGATTTTTCGTATTCGAATTCTGCCGCTGCTCGCCATTGACGAAGCAGCGGATACCGAGATCATGTGGATCACCGAGTTCGTTGGCAGTGACGATCCACGGCCCCATCGGCGCGTGCGTATCGAAGCTTTTGCCGAGCGACCATTGCGGCGTTGCATGCTGCCACATCCGCTCGGTCACATCATTGCCGACACAATAGCCGAAGATGGCGGCGGGTGCGTCCGCAGCGGATATATGCTTTCCGCCCTTGCCAATGATCGCGACCAGCTCGACTTCATAGTCGGCGGTTGCGGTGGACCTGGCGATTTCGATATCGTCATAGGGACCGTTGACTGAAGTCTGCGCCTTGGTGAACCAGACCTGCCGTTCGGGCGTACCCATTTTCGACTCTTGGATATGATCGGCATAATTGAGACCGATGGCAAAGATCTTGCCGGGCCGTTGGACGGGTGCTTCAAGCTTGACCGAAGCGAGCGGAACTCGGCCGCAAGATGCCGCTTTTTCATCCAGCGCGGGTTTCAACATGTCCCAACCGCGAATAATGTCGATCATTGTACCATCAACACCAGTGTCAATAATCTGGTCATCGACCACGATGCCCGTACGGGTCTGTCCGCCGACCGTGTAGGTTGCGAGTTTCATGCTGGTGTTCCTTTCGGCTGGCGGCTGAAGAGCCGCTTGATGCGAATATTCAGAGCGGCAAAAAACGATACTAGCCCCGGAGGCAGCGGCATTTTTCCCGCAAACATTGGATGCGGAGCGCCCCATTGCACCGCTAAAAGCGCGCTCATCGGCATTTTCTGGGGCGGGTCGTCGGCGGTAAACAGATCGCCATCGGTCCAATGTTCAAGTTCATTTCCGAACGGATCATTCCAATAATCAAATATCTGGCTACCCATGATATGGCGACCGACACCCCATGCCTGGTGGCGCTTCTTCATCTTGAGATATTGATGTCCAAGCATCAGGTCGTCAAAATTGGCGACCTCGAACGCGGCATGGAGTAGCCCTAGTTTGCCTGGAAGCTGGGCCAGAAAAAGCGTGTGGTGATCGGCTGGCTTGTCGCCTCGGTCGCATCGCATGAACGCTCCAAGCGGTGTATCTTTTGCTGCCTCCACTTCGTCCGAAGTCAGAAAGCCGAAGCGATCTTTGTACCATTTTTCGCTTGCTCTAAAGTCGCTGACTTTGAGCACCGCATGACCAATCCGGCGAACATGTGCTGGCGCGGGCACGAACCGCACTGCCGAACGAAATCGATATATTTGCTGAGCGGTATTGCGCGGTTGATCTGAAAATGGATACGTTGGTGTGCCGTTTACCTGCCCCGCAACAACTTCCACGCCATAGCCATCGGGATCGGTGAGGCGAACTATGTTGCCGCCACCAGGTTCAAGAGATTGCTCGATCGCGACGCCTTCATGCGCTGCCAGGTTTTCAAGATCTTCAATTGTTTCAGCGCGAAAGCCAACGGCAATAAATTTTGCTTCACCGGGTTGAGTGACATGCAAAAAGGGTCGGCCATCGCTGCCCTTTCCGTACAGGCGACCGCCTTGCTCGAAACAGTTCATGCCGAAATCGTTTAGGAACGACCGCATTTGAGTCAGGTTAGGCGCCGAAAAGCGCACATGTGCGATATCTTCGATCCGGATGACGCTCATCCTTCCTCTCCTTTATCCTTGCTTCTGCATGGCTTACTTGACTAAATAGTCATATGACTCCAAATGACCAGTTGGTCAAGTAAGGATATTTGATGGAACCCGTGCTCTCGCCCCGTGCTGCGCGAACTCGATCAGCGCTGATCTCAGCAGGCGTTGAGTTGCTTGTCCACAAGCCAATTGATGCTATTTCAATCGACGAACTTGTCGCAGCGGCGGGAGTTGCAAAAGGATCGTTTTTCAATCATTTCGAAGACAAGCGCTATTTTGCTCGAGCCTTAACAAAGGAAATACGAATCGAAGTCGAACAATTGGTGGGACGACTGAATTCGGGGGTGACCGATCCGCTGGAGCGCCTGGCTGGCGGCATGATTGCTGCCGCCGCTTATGCATTGGCCCAGCCGCGACGCACCGCGGTGCTCGCTCGGTCATTCGATGGACTTTCGCTTGAAGGGCATCCGATCAACGCGCAACTGTTGCAAGATTTGCGGGAAGCATCGGACGCACAATTAATTGCTATCCCTTCCGAAAAGGCAGGAGTGCAATATTGGCTTGGGGTCTGCCAAAATCTCATGGGCAACATTGTTGAGGGAGGACCTGATGATGCAGTGGCTCATAATCTGTTGACCGACATGCTTCAGATGGGATTGCGCGGCCTTGCCGCATCCCCAATGGCTATCGAACAGTTATCAGAAGCAAATGTATTGCAGAACAAGCGAGCAATATTAGCCTGAACAAAGCGTAAAAAATTCTTAGTTCGGCGTAGTGAATGCGTTCCTACCTCCCCTAATTCTTCTTCTTGCTGCTTCTCTTTTTTTCCCGGCTTGCGGTGATAATAGCCGTTCTTTCCGACCATCGTCTTGCACCTGGACCTTATATGGTCGCTCGGTATTGGTGGTTAACGGTACATGTTTTACTTCCTGTTCGGAAGCTTATCGGGTCGGCCAAGACTTACGGCGATAGTGCACCATTTTGACGAACCAGTCACCGATCATGCGCCTTGGTTCCACTTAGCCATGTCTCGAAGCACTGCGTTTTCTAGCGTCTTTTCATCCAGCCTCGACTTCAGCACATCACCGATACTTAAAATGCCCGACACTCGACCGTCTTGAACGACAGGAACATGCCGAGTCCGTCGATGCGTCATCAGAGCCATTACGCGATCTACTGTGTCCGACGCTTCCACCGTGGCAGGTAGTCTGACCATAGCGTCAGCGACCCGGCGCGCGCCAGCTCCGCCGCCCCAATGGGATACAGCGATGATTAGCTCTCGTTCAGAAAAAAGGCCAATAAGAGCGCCTTCACTGTCCTCTACGACAAGTGCGCCAATTCGGCTGGCAGCCATTATGCCAACAGCGGTTGCCACCAATGCGTCCTCAGAAATAGAAATCACTTCTGTGCCCTTGGTGTTCAGTAAGTCCGCAACAATCATGACCATGCTCCATTCTAAATGATTTGTTGTTCCTAAAATAGTTAGACGAGCTGTTAATTGAACTCGCCGACCCCACGCCTATCTCAGCCCGCTTTGACATCGGAAATTATGCGTCGCGATCGCGCCTCCATCTGACCCGAATCAATTCGCTTCGATAAAGCTTTGAATGGCCGAGATCGTTGTCGCAGGCTGTTCTTCCATAAGCCAGTGCCCTGCGCCTGAAATCACGACTTCGGTTACATCGGTCGCAACAGCCCGCATTACCACTGCCATATCCGACCCAAAGGATTTTTCGCCGCCGATCGCCAGTACTGGAATGTTTAGCTTCCCGCGTGCGGCTGCGAGCTTATTGTCGGCGGCGTCGCTGGCTATGGCTGCGAATTGGGCAAACCCGGCCCGCATTGCACCAGGTTCGGCGTAAGCTCGGGCGTAGTGATCACGGGTTGCTTCGGTCAGTTTGTTTGGGTCGGCTGCGAATTCGTTCCAGAAACGGTCGAGATAAATCCGTTCGCGACCAGCGACCAAACGCTCGACATCGGGACCGCCAAAGGAGAAATGCCATAATGCAGGCTCGCGGATAATGTCCTCCCATGGACCGACCCCTGGGATCGGCGCATCCATTACGATCAGTGTTCTAGTTCGTTTGGGGTAGCGAGCGGCGAAGGCGTAAGCGACCATGGTGCCGATATCATGTCCCACGATATCTGCCTTTTTAATGCCGAGTTTATCCAGCAGCCGAGCGATGTCTGTCGCCTGGGTTGCCTTGTCATATTTGTTTGCAGGTCGAGACGACCGTCCCAGGCCGCGAAGATCGGGCACGATGACTCTGTGGTTGCGCGCGAGCTCGGTAGCCAGCGGCGCCCACATATCACCTGTTTGCGTATATCCATGAAGGAGCACCACAGCCGGACCACGACCGCCGTCGCGCACATGAAGCCGAGCGCCGTCGACTTCGATTTCGCTGGTGCGAAAGTTTGCCGGGAAAGGGGTAATTTGTGCGGAAGCCTCGTTGGCAAAGGAGACGATAGCAATCAACAAGAAAATCGCGAACCTCATGACAGACAATCCTTCAAAACGTGGCAAAAAAAGCATTCGCTTGGGTTCGTCTGCAGAATGTTCGAATTGGTCCGCAGAGTTCCGTCGTATTAGCCTTTAGAGTAAATTGTCGCGCCCGCTAGTTGTATTCAGGTCGATAACAGGTCCCGCGGGAACAACGCCCGATGGATTGATATTTGCGTGGCTCTCGTAATAATGTCGCTTAATATGCTGGAGATCCACAGTGTCTGCTATGCCAGCTATCCGATAGATATCGCGGACATATCCCGACAATGCTGGATAATCCGCGATGCGGCGGAAGTTACATTTGAAGTGGCCGACATATACAGGATCGAACCGTATTAGCGTCGTAAACAATCTGATGTCGGCTTCGGTAAGCGCGCTGCCGACCAAATAGCGGCGTTCGCTAAGTCGCTCTTCCAGCCAGTCCAGCGTGTCGAAGAGGGGGAAAACCGCCTCCTCGTAAGCGGATTGGTTCGTTGCAAACCCTGCCTTGTAAACGCCATTATTCAGCGTGTCATAAACCCGCGCATTGACCGTATCGATTTCGTCACGCAATGCTTCGGGATAATAATCGCCTTCTATTGCTCCCGCACCATCGAAGGCCGAACCCAGCATGCGGATAATCTCGGACGACTCGTTGCTTACGATCGTGGCTTGCTTGCGGTCCCACAGGATAGGAACCGTTACTCGCCCAGAATAGTCTGGATCGGCAGCTGCGTAAATCTGGTGGAGGAACTTTGCACCAAGGACGGGGTCTGGAACAACCCCTGGGCCGTCGGCAAAAGTCCAGCCATTCTCCTGCATCAACCAATGCACAACCGACACGCTGATTGATGCTTCAAGGCCCTTGAGCGCCCGCATGATCATCGTGCGGTGCGCCCAAGGACACGCGAGGCTGACGTAAAGATGATAGCGCCCGGCCTCGGCCGCAAAACCGCCCGCTCCGCTGCGACCCGGCGACCCGTCGGCCGTTATCCAGTTGCGAAAGCCGGCTTCGCTGCGCTTGAATCGGCCACCCTCAGCCGCAGTGTCGTACCACACGTCGTGCCATTTACCATTTACGAGCATGCCCATGGTTCGATCTCCTGCGGCGTTAGTGTTCAGTTGCCGACCTGGTCGGATGGATTTTCTTTGGTGGCTGTAACGCCACCGGCATTTAGCGCGGCAGCAACCAAGGCCACACGGCGTCCCTGGAATTCCGCAACCGCTGTGTCGGCGTCGCTTGGTGGCAACGCCTCGTTTTTCGATACGGACGTCGCCCCATACGGCGTGCCGCCAGCAAACATCGCAGGATCGGCATAGCCAAGGGGCACAATAATCAGGCCGAGATGTGCCAATGGGTTGTATAGCGAAATCAGCGTCGATTCATTGCCGCCGTGCGCCGCCGACGTACTGGCGAACACCGACCCTGCCTTGCCGTTGAGCTTGCCTTGGAACCACAGTCCGCCAAGACTGTCGATATAGGCCTTCAGCTCGGCGCTGACGCCGCCGAAGCGAGTGGGCGTACCGAAGATGATAGCATCCGCCCATTCGGCGTCGGCCTCGGTCGGCGTTTCATACTTGGCGTTCATCGCTTCGGCATCCTCGGCCCAGCCAGGCGCGAGCGCCATCGTTTCGGGTGCGACAAACTCGCGGGCGCGCCGCAACCGGACTTCGGCACCGACGCTGCGCGCGCCTTCGGCAATAGCGAGTGCGAGTTGCTCGGTGACACCGGATCGCGAATAGAAAGCGATTAAGACTTTTGGACTGGTCATTTTATGATCTCCTTAAACTAAATGGGAGGTTGGGATGCGCCGAAAGACAGATTAAGCTGCCTGCCGCTCGCCTTCGCTTTGCGCTTCGTTGCCATGCGGCTTCGAAAGCTGCTGGAAATAGCGAATGACCTGGCCCCAATTGCCGAAGTGCTCGGTCGCGATTGCGGTGGCGTCGGCATAGGTTTCCGAACGGGCCCAGTCGCGCTGCAGTTCGCCGAGGAAGACCTGCGTCGTCAGCGGTACGACGCCGACTGCGACCATCCGCTGCATGGCGCGTTCGTGCGCCTCGGCAGAGGCTCCGCCCGAAGCATCAGCCACGACGAACACGTCCAAGCCCTCTTCGCGTGCGTTTATTGCCGGGAAGGCAACGCACATTTCGGTCCATAGGCCGGCCATTATGATTTGGTCGCGCCCGGTGGCGAGGACGGCATCGCGCAGGACAGGATCTTCCCAGCAGTTAATCCAGCTGCGATCAATCGGGGTCTGTTCGGGGAAAACAGCCTGCAGTTCAGGCAGAATGTCGCCGCCGATTGCTTGCGAACCAACGGTTGTCAAGATCGTCGGGATACCGAACGCCTTAGCAGTCTTTGCAAGCGCAACGGTGTTGTTCACGACCGATTGCGCGTCGTGCGAATGCACTCCGAAAAGTGTCATCGGCTGGTGATCGATTAGGACCAAAACGCTACGCTTTGGATCGAGTAAGGCTTTGGGTGGGGTAACAACATCGGACATTTTAATGCTCCTTTGGTTTTTGTGGGGGGGGGGTTAAAAACGGTTGGCTTGGTAATCCGCGAAGGCTTGACGAATTTCGGCGGCGGTGTTCATGACGAACGGTCC
>JAIVFU010000171.1 GCA_020829485.1 Nostoc sp. CHAB 5834
CTTGCTATCGGCCGTAATATGGTTCGCAGACGATACCGTCACCATCTCGATTTAATTCCGGTCGATAACCCGGCGTGCCCCGGTATAGCCGTGCCACTCCGGCAGCCCGCGCCTGATCGCAATAACGATAGTACGCACTTGCTGGCGCTGTCGATGATTGAGCTAATTTCGATGGAGGGCTTACCTCGCTGCTTGGCTTAACCAATCCAAAGAGCGCCAAACCAGCAATGGGCAACAGAAGCCATGTGCCGACAGAAGTACGCTGCGTTTGGGAGCGCCGGTACCGCTGCTTACAGACATGCATGTAGAATTTCTGGCGAGGCATAGTTCAGCACTAACTGAAAACTCTTAATATAAACCGAAGTCTCGGCAGCCTGGAGTTAGGGTCATACTGAACGTTGGACGCTTCGCTAACAATGCGGTCGTGTAACTGAGAATTATTCGCCGAAGTTTGCCGTTTGTTCGTAAATTACGCTGTTTGTCTGCAGTGCCTAAATGGACCGGTAGGCTCTCAACTTTGAGCAGGGCATGGAAGTCGCAATTATCAAAGCATCTTCACTTCTTCCTGGAATTGTCGTTTCCCACCATATGCGGGATGGCGTACCGCCACGTGTTCATATCCAGATTGCTTTAGTGCGATGGAAGAATCGGCGCCGATACCGACAATTCTGGTGGGTCGTAATAAGTTCATGAGTGACGACAAGAGTGGGAGGCAACGTTCTCGCTCATGCCGTGTATGCCGCCTGTTGGTAAGAGGTTCTGCAGGACGGTGGGGATGTACAGGAACAACGTTCCACAAAAATACGCCGCGCTCGATCTCCGCAAGAGATTGCCACACGCATCCAGCCGTAATTTCTTTGGTGGGGCCTTCTTTGGTGGCTGTCTGTAACAGATGAGCTACTCCGAACCTTTTGCCATGGGCAATGAGATTGGTGTCGTCGGTCATTGCCAAGCCCGTGCGTCTTCCACCTTTATGGCCCAACTCTAAACCTATCCAGAGATCTTCAACGCCCCTCGTTACTGCTGCTAGCAGAATGTGTCGCAGGTTTGCTTTGCGTATTTCAGCCGCGCCTTCGACATCGAACGGCTCGAAATGATCTGTATACGGGTTGAACGCGTTATCAAGTCTGAGCGCGCTGACCGCCGTCACAAAATCTGAAACTTTTTTTTGAACGCTCATTTGAGGGGACGATAAAATAGGCGGTGCCGGTTCATGTCCACGATAACGGTGCCACCCCTGTTTTTGCGCAATTCACGGAATACCTCGAACCCGCGGATGATCGCTTCTTCCCACATCCAGAGAGGACGCTCTTCCACTTCATATCCTTTGACCATGTGCCTTATGGTTTTGAGAAGCCCATAATCTAGCCGAGTGACGCCTTCGAATGCATCGTGCCGAAGACCATGGGCAAATATCCAATTGGAGATTCCTTCTTCAGCGATGACAGCTCTTGCTCCATCCTGTTGTTCGTCGATCTCGGGAACGCTCTTCCTTTTCAGGCGCAGGAGGGCCCGCATGACTGGGGACCAGCCAAGATATGCGATATACGACAAGTGAAAAACATCGTGATAGCGATAGTCGTCAGGTATGGTCGCATTATCAGTTAGCCTATCACCGACATTGATGCCTTTCCATTGCTGAATAACATATGGGGTACCTTTTGATGTCATTTTCTCGCGGAAAGATATTTCCATGCGTCTCGGTAGCTGCTCGTCAGAATCGAATTTCGCATCAAAGGGCGGTCCCCAATCCTTTATGGCAGGATAGCGATCGAGCGATTTCGCCAGTCCAAAAATGGCCGCTTCATTGAGGCTGATATGTGCAATATCTGCGGCTGCAATCAACGATCTGAAAACTCCAACCATTTGGGACATGATCGTGTTACGGGACGCATTCGGGCGACGAGCCAGATCAATAAGCAAGCCAACTCTACTTGCGAGTCTTACCAAGCGTTGCTCAACTTTCCTGCCACCGACAGGTTCACTTAACCCCCGACCCTCTTGCTGAAGAGCGATAAACGTGCGTGGACGGTCAAGGCTGCCCCTGAAACCCCACCCTTTTGCCTCAAGGGCTAGGAGCGCGATCTCTGCTAGTCTTATAGAATGCAACTTCGCAAGATTTGCGAAATACCACAATACATCTCCCAGTTCCTCGACCGCAGATTGCTTGTAGGCAAAATATGCCCGTTTATCGCGCTGCTTTTTTTTGACTTCGCTCAGCAAACTGCCGGTCTCGCCAAAAAGCCCCATCATTATGAAATCGCTTGCAGCTTCGCCTCTCAATCCGGTCCGATTGGTCCTCGTGGCGTAACGCTGATACTCATCGAGGCGAAGATCACCAATATACTTGCGCGTGGGTGAGAGTTGGCGGCGTATATCTGCTAAGGCAGGATGTTGGCTCATCTGTCACCCTTGATAACAATTTCTGCAGATGAGTGAGCGTCGCCATTTGAAATTATTTCGACCACTGCAGCGGGCTTTTCTGCCTGAAGTTTCCATATATCCAAGCTCTTCGTCATAAATGACGATGCGAGAAAACCGATCAGAAGTAGCGAAAAACAGATAGCCCATAATCGCACCGCTATAGTTGCGCCCGAGGCCGATACCGCGCCCTTGCGTGTGTCATTCGAGAATGAGCCGTTGACCACGCGAGCGCCGGCGACGATTGCCAGAGCCAAGATGGAAGCGATAAAGGGCAGCATCATTTCAGCTTTGACCGTGAAATCACAACTTACCGCTAACAATATGATGACGATCAGAACGGTGACGATGAATATCCACAAGTCGGCACATGCATGCAGGCCACGCAAGACTATACATTGCTGCTCCGAATTTGACAAAACGGGAATAGCAGTGTCGGGCTCTTCAGCCATGGACGTCGCCATGAACCAGTATTGGTACAGCCGCATTGGCAGGCAGTGAACATTCCCGAACACCAAATGCGATAATTGCGCCCAGCAGCAGCGCACTGGCCCACCGAATGATACTCTGCTCCTTTTCGATCGTGTGGATACGACCATCGAGTTCCGATTCTACGTCATCTATCTTGGCATCCAGTCCCTTGAGGGTCTGGAATTCACCGGCGAACGATTGGATGAAGCGTGGCTCGATCCTCAACATAGGCGTGTTGCTTCCGCTCTTGGTGTAATCGAGATCGGTTTCCCGATCGAGGTCGGCAAAGAATATTTCAAACAGTACCTGCCCTTCGCGTAAATGAATTGAGCCCGGGCTGGCATTATAAACGGCGAATATTAGTCTCCCATTGTATCCCGGATCAATGTGAAATCCCGAAACGTTTATCATGCCTTTGAACTTGAGTTCGATGGCCCGGAGCGCAACTAGCGCGATTGCATCGGGAGGAACCTTGACCGCTTCATGTGTCAAGAGGAATGCAAATTGTCCTGCCGGAATGACGAATGCCTGACCAGGAGTGAGCATTTGTACGCTTTTAGCATCGCTTTCGCTAACAGGCGTGACATAAACCTCGCTTCCCATTTTCAGGTTGTACGAAGCAGCTTTTAGCTGTCCCTCGTCGAGAACAAACGGCAACTCTTCGGCCGGCGCGGTTTCGGGGGGGACTGCAGGTTTGGGAAGAACGGGCGGCATCCAGAATAACTGATCATCTGCGTGACGTTCTTTTATTTTCTGGCGCGACCAAAATGCGCCGACCGCTTTCGATGGTTTCGCATCCTTCGTCATCTAGCCGCCCCTAACCTGATGAGATCGCTCAATTGCGTCAGAACAGCCGTCCTTGCAAAGGAACTATGCGCTCGTAACCCTGAAAGCATTTTGTATCCACGCGCAATCCCCAGCGCAAAGGGAAAAAAGGTTCGCTATATTCTTGCTCCGATGTCCGATATGACTGCTTGATCCGTGTTCGCCCACTTGTTCCTAAAATCTCTGGATGGGCCACACGGGCATATTTCGAAATTTCGCAGAATAAGTTCTGGCAGTCTATAGGCTGTAATCTGCGACCAAACAGCCCCGCAAAATTAAGGCCGCGTCTTGCAAATTCCTGATCCTGAACGTCCGCCATATGATTGATTACATCTTCTGGCTTCAATTTGTCGGAATCTTCAAAACACTTCGATATGCCATCAAGCGCGCCGGGCCCTGCAACGACAAAACTATTCTCCTCAAATTCCAGCAAATTTGAATAATTCAGGTCTATTGCGAACTGGAACGACAAGAAGGGACCTAGACCTGGGTATGGCCGCAAAAGTTCATAGACACTCGCTAGAGTAGGTGCAGCCTCGACGTGTGCAGGAAGACCGTCCTGCATCATACTTTCTAGTAATGCCAGGTGATTGGAGTGCTTTTTCTTGTGGCCCAGTTGCGGGGACGGCATGATATAGGCCGCAGAGTATATACGTGCATTCAAGCTGAGCGCGCGTTCGAGGAGTTGGTTGATTGCTGAAAGATCTGCGCTTTGCCACGACACAGGCCCAAGCTGGCTTTCAATGAGCTCCCAGGTTTCAATCTTGTTGAAGAGCTTGAACAGGAGTGTGCGAAAAAAAATTTCAGCTGGCGCCTGCGACCGGTCTTCCCGATACTGGACTTCCCGGATGAGGTACTGACTCACGCGATCGGCAGCTCGATAAGCGTTAGTGAAGCGATATGCGTTTAGAATAGGATCGTTGGTCCACGGTCCGACGGTGTTCACCAAGCGGCGCTCATAAATTGCGTGACGCTCGGCAGCGAAATTCCAATAACTATCATAAACAACGGTCGGGGTCATGCCATGGCTCTACCCATCGGCTTTACAGCTGGCAATGCAACTTTCCAATGCGTTACAAATCGAGCTTATTTCAAAAACTGCCAATGGGTCGGCTTGCCCAAATAGCCACGTCCTGCCTGCTGTTTCGCCCAGTCCTTGAATATCTGGGCGCGTTCCGGTGTAAACCGACATTTATGGCCCGGCCCTTTCTTTATAAGGTCGTGCATATTCTCAGAGATTTTGGGTGCCCCCACGCCGAAATAGGCAAATTCCCGCCCGATGAGAACGCGCTGCGTCTTAGCCGTGTCTCGTTTTAGATTAGCCTCATTGCAACTGCCGTCTGCATTACTGTGGAAAGAGAAAGCCTGGTTAAAGGAACCGTTGTCCGGATCGCGAGTATAGATATTGTCTCCGTAACGCTCCACCTTGCCCGGAGCGGCCATGTCCGGACGCTTAGCGCGAAATCGCCTCTCTAATCCGTAGCGGTCAAAGTCGGTGATTTCGCCAACTTCCATCCAGTAAACCATGTTCTGGCTTAGCCCGGTTGATGTTGCTCCAGTCCCTATAATGATATCGCCGACTTTAGCTGCCTTGCGGATATCAGGCTTGCACGTAGCTAACGAACAATATCCGTGAAATGGATTCGGCGCGAAGCCCAAGTCATGCTCAATCACGTAGCTATATACCATCATGACTAACAACCGCCATGATCAGTTTTCGATTTTTTTGCGTCGGTCCCGTCGGGAGCCTGATGCTGAGGCTTACCGCAAATGGCATCACGTACGCGGTCTCTATCCCAGATAACTGTATCGGACCCATAGTCGGCAAGTGCGGATGCATCTTCATCCGCTTCTTCGCTCCAAATGCCGACTACCCTGCATCCACGCGCCACTGCCCCTGTCAGCTCGGGCTGAAGCTCTTTCTCAGTCAGGCCCGGCGTCAGGACAACCACACATACTGGCTGCTCTTCTTCCTGCAGCTGATCGACGTCCTCAAGCGGCTCTTCTTCGAGCAGTTCGACTTGGATCTCTTCCAGCTCATCAACAATTTCGCAATCCATGTCCTCAAGGAGCTCTTCCAGCTTCTGACGGGTTTCACCTGCGACAGCAGAGTGTATGAATACTTTCATTCCAATGTTCCTTCCAGCCAAGCAATTATCGCCTCTAGAGACAACACCCTTGACCTTGCCATTTTTTGGACTAAAGAATCAACGAAGTCTCATATGGGACTAGTCTATATGCGGACATATTTCCGTGTCAAGTCTATGATTGGATTCTAGGGAGATGGTGTGCGAGTGAACAGAAAGCTTCCTGATGTAGCCGATGTTTCCGAAACGCAACTTTCGGCCGATCTTGAAGGGTTCTTCAATATCGCAGAACTATGGAAATTATCGACCGATGATCAACTTCGCCTTTTAGGTGCGCCCGCGCGCTCCACATTTTTCAAATGGAAAAAGGACGGCGGATCAATACCAGCAGATACTCAGGAACGTATTTCGCATATTTTTGCTATATTTAAGGCCTTGGAAATTCTAATTCCTGATACTGAAGTGGCGGACAGTTGGATTCGCCGAAGTAATAGCTATTTTGACGAGCAGAGTGCGCTCGATGTGATGCTGGGAGGGCAAGTTGTCGATATCTATCGCATCAGGCAATACCTCGATGCCCAACGAGGCTTCTGATTCATGGCATCGAAAATCCCTGAACCGGACCTGGTATCGGTTGATACCTTCCCGATTTCCTCCAATTCAGGTATATGAGCGTATTGTTCGCGGAGATCGGGTTAACGAGGTGGCAGCGATTGAGGCTCTTACCAGCCCGCGCGTGCGTTCCAGGCAAAGACTTACTGGCTTGGGTTCAGTTGATGAAGCAAGCGCAAAATTGCAGAACTGGAATCACGCGCCTTTTACTTATCTCAATCCGGATGGTAGCTTCATTTTCCGCCCGGGAATTGCAGCGCTGGAGGTTTCTGATTCCTTGCAGACAGCGCTCGCCGTCTCGGTCAATCGCAGGGAGCGGTTTCTGAAATGCACTAACCTTCCCAAAGTTGGGCTGGATATGCGGGTCCTGACCACGCGCATTAGCGGACGTTTTGTCGATCTTACCAATGAGCGGCTGCCGGATAATCCAGAAGACCGTTGGAAATTAGGTGACGAATTTGTTCGAGACGGAATAGCCGGCATCTTGTTTGACTGTCCAATGCGCCCAGGCTCCACTTGCCTTTCTGTGCTAGACAATAACACGCTGGATCGCAGCGTTCAAGCGGATCACTTTCGATTCATTTGGAATGGTGAGCGAATTTCTTTGCTCTATTCTTTTAGCGGCCCAGGTAGCGAAATTGATCCTGCCTTACTTTGCGGCCCTCAGATTGCCGAACTGCGCTGACCGGAAACTTCTGCCAGGTTGCTAATCGCGCTCGCTATTGGCCGTCATGTTAAAACGGTAGCTTCCGCTTACCTTCCGCCGTTCGACCGTCTTGAGGGTTCTTTAAAAGCTGCCCTAATTTCATGCTAGCTAACGCGATGCTTCAACTGGGCTAGCGGGAAATGAATAGCTTCGAGGTCCCAACAAAGAGAGTAACGTGCCGGAGCTAGAAAAACAGGATTGCAATTGCCGCGCGGAATACTAGATTCATTTTTGAAATAAGGAGACAGTCATGAGTTTTTTCGTGAAGCTCGGTTTCGCTCCTAGCGAGCGCGACAAAACGTTGAAGCGTCTCATCGACAAAAGCTATCCCTCTACGCGGGTGGTGGGACGCGGAACTGTCAAGATCGATCCCAAAGAAGTGCGCGGCACGTCCTCTTTCAAGGAAGCTCGCGACAAGGCGAGTATAATCGTCAAGTCCTAATCGGAGGACTGGGAGAATGCTTTTTCTGTTGATTTTCCCCGTGCTGGTCGCTGGTTTTTTTGCCTGTCATATCCATCCCGTCCACTCCTTTCGCCTTCACCGGTACGAGGGCCAGTATCTCTATCTCAAAAGCGCCGAACTCGGACTCAAATGCTTCTTCTTCGCTGGTCTTGCGTCTCTTGCAATGCACCACTGGCTTCCGGACAACATCAGCGTCTGCGAACGGATCTTCTCTTGGCAGCTGTTGTCGTGGCTGATCGAGCAGATGAAGATGGCAGGAGCCACCGATCTCGGCGAGGCGAGCAAAATGGCCTGGTTTGTCCAGCTTTCGTTCCTAACCTTCATCGCCGCCTTTGCACTCAAACTTTGGGCGCATTTAAGGCTCTCGCTTCGCTTCAGAAGTTGGAACACCAGACTGCACGTCATTGGCGAAATACTTGAAGACAGCCCTCTCGATTACCTGCTCTACAGCCTGTCGCTCGACGAGAACAAAAACGTCATGCTGATGATGGAAGACCGCAAGGTCTATGTCGGCCGAGTCGTAAATCTTGGAGAGCCATCGGCGACCGGTGGAATGGATCAGGACGTAGTCCTTATACCGTTGATGAGTGGCTATCGCGATAAGGATACTTTGGAGGTGACTTTTACCACAATGTACAGCGAAGTGGAGGCCGACATTCTCATATCGCTCAGGCAAGACAATATCTTGTCGGCCACCGAATTTGACTTCGATGCCTATCACAAGTGGAATCCCAATCGGGCCAAGGCAGGGACCGAAAATCAGACCATATTGCCCGCTTGAAAACTCCAGCCGTATCGCGCAAGCCCGCAAAGGATTCGCGCAAGTTGAAGGATTAGTTTCGCTGACAAAGGAGACACTGGACCGCTGCTACACAGTTCCTAATAGCGATCGTTCGCTAACCCTTGTGCTCTCGCTGCTATGCTCGCATTCAACGTCTTGAGCTCGCACCTAAAATTAGCGTGAGCTGTTGTGGAATCTGATTGGTGCGTTGCTATACGGGCGAATTGGCTGCATCTTGAAACCATGCATCAACGAATGTTTCGGTGCTTCCGTAACGGTAAACAAGGTACGCCAGCGTAGATTGCGATCTGTATCCCGTTTTCGGAATCATTAGATATAGTATTTGAATGGCAGTGGAGCACCCTGCAAGTTAGGTGCCGCTGTCAGAATTTCGCCAATCGCATCAGCGAATTTCAGAATTACAGGGAGGCCGTCGGCAAAATTACAGCCATTGAAATTGACCTTTGTAAGCGCAAGTATATCTGCGGCAACGGTCTCAATGTCGGCTTCTCCCCAATCGACGTGTACAGCTATTGGATTCGGCGTTTCAAAACCAGGATAGGTATCAAAGCGCGGGACGTAACCTTTCGTCCAAAGGTAGGCCATCCGGTGATGTACAGCGAGGCAAGTTCCTCGAATCACGGGCTTTTTTGCTTGTCGATACAATTTGAGATCATCGGTTGGCCGAATCCTAATGCCGACAACCTTAGTGCCAGTCGAGCAACCTTCTTGAAAGCCTGCCCACTCCGCCTCACCAAAGCGAGCACGACCATGAGTGAATATCTCGTTAGGGGGCTTGCCATGCTTTTGCTCATAAGCCTCGCATACGAGTCGCATTAGTTCGGATGCCTTCTCCCGTGAAAGGTGGAACTGCTTGAGCTTCTCGGAATACCACTCGCCGACGGCGCCGCGGAAAACTAGCCCCTCGCCTGAACGGAGAAAGAGTTGAGCACCGCAACATGCATTGCGCTTATCAGTATCAGATGGGTCTTTCTTAAAAACTGTACCGACATAACAGACGCCGGGTCGGATATCTCGCAATCGCCACGGCGGGCCAAACGATTTATAATAGGCCGTAGTACAGAGATTCCACGCAATCGTAGCGGGGTCTTGAACCTTATGCTTATGCTGTTCAGCGCGAGGGGCTAGTGCACCCCGCAGTGTCCGTTCCCTAATGATTTGGACTGGTGCAGTGTTGAGAAGTCTAGCTTTCAGTTGGTTGTGAAAATTCAAGTCATAGAGCTGGAGTTCAGCTTCTTCATTATCCTCGGCAAACATCGACGGGGATTTAAGAAGCGCCTTTGCAGCTTTCTGTCTCAATGTGGCCTTACCCTGCATCCGCTCCGCCGCTGGCGGAATCATGGTAGGTCTTCCCCATTGGAATACATCGTCGGGTATTACAACAAACCAAAAGCCGGGCGTTATATCAGCCTCCTGCTTCAAATATGATTGGATTGCGTTCGCATAAATATCGACTGCCTTCTTGATAGCCTCATGTCGGTTGTGAAGACGGATCGCATTTGCGAGGTCAGTGCCAGACACCTGAATGCGAGCCGATGGCGTCTGCGGCCATCGAAGACCAAATGCCGCTTCAAGACCAGGAAATGCAGCGTGATGCGCACGATTTTCAACATACGGCGGGATGTGTCCCATCACGAGCGTCCCGAAATCGGCCAGCAAGGTCAAAAGATCGGCAGGCCCGATTACACCGATCTTCATAGTTTCGGAATGTTCGCTGCGCTCGGCAGGACCATAAAGAAAGAGTCCATCCTTCGGGTGCTCTTCAAGTTGGCCGTGCGCGAATTCAAGCAGAGGTTCGGGAAGCAGCAAAAGCTTGGGCTCACTCATCATCCTGCTCCTCATCATCAATCAACGATGCAAAAACAGGATCGCTCAGACGCGAGTTGACCTCCTCCTGATCATACGCTTCCGCCAATTCGTCGGACAAATTCTCGTTGACGGGATCACTTGCGATCCCATGCCCCAACGAGAACGACGTGAGCTTCGACGAAATGACGATGTTATCGCTACTTGATACAGGCAGAAGAATCTTATTTTCACCATCGGCTACGAAATTAGCAAAACCGAGAATC
>JAIVFU010000172.1 GCA_020829485.1 Nostoc sp. CHAB 5834
GCCCGCATGAATCGGCTCGCCGGTTGCGCACGCGCAAGTCGTCGACGATCGGTCTGCGCCTCGACCCGCTGCGCGACGGCATCTCGGGCGCCGTGCTCGACCGCTTCGTGCACAAGCTCGCCGAGCAGGCCGACGAGCGCGGCCTGCGCGTCATGATCTTCACGGCCAACGGTGCCGACGACGAGCTCGCGCACATCCGCCGGTTGCGCGACAGCAGCGACATCGACGCCTTCATCCTCATCGCGACCTTTCACGGCGACCCGCGCATCTCGTGGCTCATCGAGCACGAGGTTCCATTCGTCTCCTTCGGTCGGCCGTGGGGATCGTCGCTCGACGACCCTCGGCACCGCTGGGTCGACGTCGATGGCCGGGCGGGCGTGCGCGATGCGACGAACCGGCTGCGGGCATCCGGATGCTCCCGCGTCGGCTACATCGGCTGGCCGAGCCCCTCGGGCACGGGTGACGAGCGCCGCGCGGGGTGGGAAGAAGCGAGCGGGTTCGACGCGCACGGCCTCGAGACCTACCAAGTGGTGACGGAAGACGGCGTCGACCAGGGCGCGGCCTCGGCACGGCACCTGCTCTCGCTGAGCGAGCCGTGCGACGCGATCGTGTGCGCGAGCGACTCGCTCGCCCTCGGGGCATCGATGGCCGCGACCGCTCTCGGGCAGCACGATCTGCCCGTCGTCGGGTTCGACAACACACCGGTCGCCTCGGCGATCGGGCTCTCGAGCATCGACCAGCCGCTCGACGAGGTCGTCGCGGCGAGCCTCACCCTGCTCTTCGGCGACACCGGCAGCACGGTGCGCCCGAACCCAGACAGCAACGAGGAGCCGACGAATCGGCTCCTCGTGCCTCGACTTGTCGAACGCCGGTCTACCCACCGTGCATTCGGCGAGACCACCGGTGCCTGAGGCCCCGGCAATCACTCATCGAAAGGAATCATCGTGAGGACATCACAATGGAGCGCCGCTGCTCTCGCAGCGGGGCTCGTCGTCACTCTAGCCGCGTGCACGCCGGCTAGCGAGGGCGGCGACGGATCAAGTGAAACGGAATCGCTGTCGATGCTCATCGCAGCGTCGAGCCCGGCAGAGTCGGACTACTACGAAGACGCGGCGGCACGGTTCACCGCAGACACGGGCACCGAGGTCGAGGTCGTCATCGCCAACGACCTCATCCAGCAGCTCGGCCAGGGGTTCGCCGGCAACAGCGCCCCCGACGTGTTCTACCTGCCGTGGGACCAGTTCCAGACCTACGCGGCCCAGGGGTTCCTCGAGCCCTACGCGGCAGACCTGGCCAACGCGGGCGAGTTCTTGCCGGCGCTGCAGGAGCAGTTCAGCTACCAGGACGAGTTCTACTGCGCGCCGAAAGACTTCTCGACGCTCGGCCTGCAGATCAACACCGAGGCGTGGGAGGCCGCAGGGCTGACCGACGCCGATGTGCCGGCGACGTGGGACGACCTCTCGGCCGTCGCTGCGACGCTCACCACGGGTGACCAGGTCGGTCTCTCGATGGGTCGCGAGTATGCCCGCGTGGGTGTCTTCATGAACCAGGCCGGTGGCACGCTCATCGACGGCGACACCGTCTCGGCCGACTCGGCCGAGAACGCCGAGGGCCTCGCCTACGTGCAGAGCCTCGTCGACGAGGGCTCGCTCGCCTTCCCGCCTGACCTCGAGTCGGGCTGGGGTGGAGAAGCGTTCGGTCTCGGTCGCGCGGCCATGGTGATCGAGGGTCCGTGGATCAACGGCGCCATGCAGAACGACTTCCCCGACCGCGAGTTCATCTCGGTCGAGCTGCCGGCCGGCCCTGCTGGCCCGTCGACGTTCTCGTTCGCCACGTGCTGGGGCATGCCGATCGATTCCCCGACGCGCGACGCGTCGATGGCGTTCATCGAGTTCTTGACGAGCGACGACGAGCAGCTCGCTGCCGCTGGCGCGTTCGGCGTCATCCCCTCGACGACCTCGGGTTCGGCGGCCTACGCCGAGCAGTTCCCCGAGAACGCGGCCTTCGTCGCCGGAGTCGACTACGCGGTCAGCCCCGTGTCGTTCGCCGGTGCGGCTGCCGTGCTGACCGAGTTCAACAGTGAGCTCGAGTCGTTCGGCACCGCCGACCCCGCCGCCGTGCTCGCGTCGCTGCAGACCAACCTGCAAGCGGCATACGACTCGGCGCAGTAAGGCAATGGCACGCGCTGCACAGCGCACTCGTCGCGGCGGAGGAATCCGCCGCGGCGAGGCCGGCGCCGGCTATCTGTTCATCGCACCCGCGGTGATCATCACGGTCATCTTTCTCGTCATCCCGATCGCGCTCGCCTTCTGGGTGAGCGTGAGCGACTGGAACGGCTTCCAGTCGCCCTTGAACCCCCGCGTGGGGTTCGTCGGTGCCGAGAACTATGCCGCGATCACGGTCGAAGACGGCCTCGACCAGCGCAACTTCGGCCGTGCTGTGCGCAACAACTTCTACTACGTGCTCTTGGTGGTGCCGCTGCAGACCGCGCTCGCGCTCTTCTTGGCCGTGCAGGTCAACCGTGCGGTGCTCAAGGGGCGCGGGTTCTTTCGCACCGCGTTCTACTTTCCGTCGGTGACCTCATCGGTCGCCATCGTCATCGTCTTCCAGTTCCTCTTTCTCGGCACCGGTGCCGTGAACGCAGTGCTGCGAGCGATCGGTCTCAGCGGACCGAACTGGTTCAACGACCCGACCGGCATCTTCCACGGCTTCGTCAGCATCTTCGGGTTGACGACGGCGCCGGCTGCGCTCGCCGATGGCGGGATGCTCGGCATCACCTGGTGGGAATGGCTCAGCGGCCCCTCCGTCGCCATGATGGTGCTGATCTTCTTGGCGGTATTCACGACCTCGGGCACCTTCATGCTGCTGTTCTTGGCGGGCCTGCAGAGCATCGGCGCCGAAGTCGAAGAAGCCGCGATCATGGATGGCGCGGGGCCGATCCGCAAGTTCTTCTCCGTCACCCTGCCGATGCTCAAGCCGACGCTCTTCACCGTGCTCACGCTGGGGTTGATCGGCTCGTGGCAGGTCTTCGACCAGATCTACATCCTCGGCGGCGGAGCCCCGGGCGGCACGCTCACGACCCCGGCCTATCTGCTCTACGAATCATCATTCGTCGACCTGCAGTGGGGCCAGGGCGCGGCGATTGCGTTCATCCTGTTCATCTTCATCATCGTGCTCACGCTGCTGCAGCGCTGGATTCTTCGTGATCGAGCGCCCAAGAAGCGCGGAGCTGCGCAGACCGCAGTCAAGGGAGGCGTGTCATGACTGATCTGATGACTGAGTCGGGCGCAGCTGCTGATGAGCCGACGCCCAAGGCCAAGGCGGCCGCGGCCGCCAAGCCGCGTCGCAAACGGCTCGGCGCGAAGGCTCGCAGCAGCATTCTGCTCGGCTACCTGATGCTGGTCTTCCTGGCCCTCGTCTACATCTACCCGTTCTTGATCTCGATCTCGGGGTCGTTCAAGACCGACTCGGAGGCGACGCAGAACCCGCTCGGTCTCATCCCCGAGACGGTGACCTTCGCCGCCTACGAGACGCTCTTCACGAATTCGCCGTTCGCGCTGTGGGCGGGCAACACCGTGCTCATCACGGTGTGCGTGACGCTCGGGCGCGTGCTCTTCGACTCGATGGCGGGCTATGCGCTCTCACGGCTGAAGTTTCGCGGGCGCACGGTGATCTTCGTGCTCTTCATCGGCATCTTGTCGGTGCCGGGTGTCGTGCTGCTGATTCCGCGCTTCTTGATCCTCAATGAGATCGGGCTCTACGACACCTACGGGGGCATGATCATTCCGTTGCTGTCCACAGCGGCGGGCGTGTTCATCATGAAGCAGTTCTTCGACTCGATCCCCGAGTCGATCGAAGAGGCGGCGCGCATCGACGGCGCCGGCAACTTCAGACGCTTCTGGTCGGTCGTGCTGCCCATGGCGACGCCCGCGCTCGTGACGATCTTCATCCTCTCGTTCCAAGGTTCGTGGAACGAGCTCGGCCACTTCATCGTCAGCCGCCAGAGTCAAGACCTCAACACGCTGACGGTCGGTGTCGCCCAGCTCGTGTCGGGAACGCTCGGTGCCGGCAACCAGTTCCCGCTGCAGCTCGCCGCCGCTGTGCTCATGAGCATTCCAGTGGCCGTGCTGTTCTTCATCTTCCAGCGCCGCATCATGAACACGACGGAGGGCGCTGAGAAGGGGTAAGGGGTGGTGTGGTGCTCGCCTGGCCGGCCGTTCATGTGCGGCCGGTCAGGCGAGGGTGGTGCCGATCGCCATGCCGAGGGCGAGACCGATGAGGGCCGCCGCTAGACCGAAGACGAGGTTCTGGCCGACGCTCAGGAGCGCTGCGCGGTGCTTGCCGGCCATCACGAGCTGGATGGTCTCGACGGCGAAGGTGCTGAAGGTCGTGAGGCCTCCGCACAGGCCGCTGACGATGATCAGCTGCACCGTTGCGGTGTAGACGTCGCCGAGCGGGGCGCCGAGGGCGACTCCGGCGATGAAGGAACCGACTGTGTTGACCACGAGCACGCCGAGGGGCACGCGACCGCGGCCCGCGAGGCTCACCGACGTGAGCTGACGCAGCACGGCGCCGAGGGCTCCGCCCACGGCGACGGCGAGCAGCACGAGGGGGGTCACTCGTCGACTTCCTTCAATTCGGGAGGCTGCCTCGGCCCGAGCCGGGCACCGAGGGCGAGGCCGGCCCAGGCGGCGAGCATCCCGAGCCCCATGCTCAGCACGATCGACAGCACAGTCGCAATGATGTCGCCGCTCTGGGCGAGGGCGACGACCGAGACGGCGAGGGCCGAGAACGTCGTGAACGAGCCGAGGATGCCCGGGCCGAGCCCCACGCGCACCCAGCCGGGCACGCGCGGCCACAGGGCCGCGACGAGCAGGCCGAGCACGAAGGATCCGGTGACGTTGACGAGCAGCGTGCCGAGGGCGAACTCGTCGAGGTCGTGCACGAGCGCGACGTCGATGAGAACCCGCAGCGTGGTGCCGATGAGGCCGCCGACGAAGACGGCCAGCAGGTCGAGAGGGGTCGCGCCCACCCTGCCTCGCGTCTGAGTCGTCACTCGCGCGAGCCTACTCGCGGGACGTTCGGCCAGTGCCGCCCCCAGCCGCGCTCCATACACTGGGGGGATGACCGAGACCCCGACCGATGCGCCGCGCCGTCGGCGCCGCTGGCCGTGGATCGTCTTGGGGCTCGTCGTGCTGCTGCTCGCGATCGTCGCGGTGTTCGTCGTGCCGATTCTCACGCATCAGGCGCAGGGCAGCTCGGGGCAGGCGCGCGTCGCCGACGGCGAGTTTCCGACCTCACTGACCGCGACCGGCGACGACGACCGCACGCGCACGATCTCGGTCGTGACGGAGGACGGCGCCGAGCCCGACCTCTCGGCGATTGCGGCGGGCGATCGGCTCGTGGTGAGCGGCGAGGGATTCGACCCTGACTTGGGGCTCTACGTGGCGGTGTGCAAGGTTCCTGACGAGATCGACACCCGGCCCGGCCCCTGCCTCGGCGGCGTCGGCTCGCAAGAGGTCGAAGAGTTCGACGAAGGGGTCGTGCAGTACGCGGCCTCGAACTGGATCAACGGCGCCTTCGCCTGGCGACTCTTCGGCGCGCGCTCGTTCGACGACGCCGACGCCGGAACCTTCACCGCCTACATCGAGGTGCCGCCCGTCGCCGACCAGAACGTCGACTGCGGCGTCGAGGCGTGCGGCCTCTACACGCGCAACGACCACACGGCGCTCAACGACCGCGTGCAAGACCTCTACCTGCCGCTGCGCTGGGCCGACTAGCGCCGCCGACTAGAGCCGACCGCTGAGGTCGGCGCGCAGCCTCGACAGCCCCGACTCGAGGGCGTCGATCGTCGACGCGTCGAGCGACCCACGAGCGACGGCCGTGCGCAGGTCGGTGCGCACGTCTTGGCGAAACTCGGCGAGCAGCACCTCCGCACGCTGCAGCTGCGCGCGGGCATCGGAGCGCGACTCGGTCGGGGTCGAGTGCATCGACGCCGCGGCGTCGTTCACGGCATCGCGCACGGCGTCGGCAGCCGCGGCCCCCGCAGCCGAGGCCGCGCTGGTCGCGGCGGCGCTCGCCGTGCGCGCAGCATCCCGAGCATCGTCGGCCATGCTGCGCCGGTCGTCGCGCGAATCGCGCGCGGCCGCGGCGAGCTCAGCGCGCAGCGTCGACATCGCATCGCTGACGGATGCCCGCACCTCGTCAGCCAGACGACGCACCGAATCGCCGATGCCGTTCTCGATGTCGTCGAGCTCATCGCGTCGGTCGTTCAACTCGGCGCGGCCGGCGTCGGTGAGGGCGTAGACGGTCTTGCGTCCGTCAGACTCTTTCGTCACGAGACCCTCGGCCTCGAGCTTGGCGAGGCGTGGGTAGATCGTGCCGGCCGAGGGCACGTAGGTGCCGCCGAAGCGGTCTTTCAGCGCCTGGATGATCTCGTAGCCGTGCATCGGCCGATCATCGAGCACGTAGAGCAAGTAGAGCCGCAAGTGCCCGTGGCCGAAGACCGCGGGGCTCATGAGGTGGCCTCGGCGGTGTCGGACTCGGCGGCAGTTGATGTGCCGCGGTCGGTGTGCACGACCGAGACGTCGCCGTTCACCGAGCTCGCCCGCACTTCGGTGAACGAGCCGGCGAGCTGGCCGTAGCGCCCGGTGTATCGGCCCTTGACCCCTGTGATGCGCGAGTCGTCGAGCTGCAGCCGACCGGTCAGGGTGTTGATCGAGTACTGCGCGGGCACGCCCGCGTCGAGCCGCACCGTGAGGTCGCCCGAGACCGAGCTGTTGATGATGCGGTCGGGGGTTCCGCGCAGGTCGGCGACGACGTCGGCAGAGACGCTGTCGCACGTGAAGCGCCGCACCTCGCCCGAGACGGTCACGTCACCGCTCACCGACTGCACGTCGAGCGAACCCTGGTGCGCGCGCACCGAGACCTCGGCGCTCACGGCGTGCACCGAGACATCGCCGACGAGGCTGTCGAGCACGACGTCGCCGTTGACCGTGTGGATCGTCGCGTCGCAGTGCAGGCCGCTCACGAGACCCTCGGCCGTCACGACGTTGAGCGTCAGCTTCGCGTTGCGAGGCACGAGGATGCTCACCTCGGCCTTGGCCTTGCCGATGAAGAGCTTGAAGTTGTCGAGAAAGGTCTCCCACTTCAGTTGCGGGTGATCGACGACGAGCGTGTCGCCCTCGAGCGCGACCTTGAGGTCGCGGCCCTCGACCGAGTGCACCTCGACGCGGGCTCCGGGCTCGTCGTGGGCGACGATGTCGACCTGCCCGCCGATGAGGCCGACCTTGACCGAGCGCACGAGCTCGAGGTCGATGACGGTGGGTTCGGTGACGATCCAGGTTTCGGTGGCCATGGGGGTGCTCCTTGCTCGTGCCCGGGGCGGGCATCCAGTCGCGATGTATCGCGCAGTTCATATGACGCGATATATCGCGTTCTAGAAGTCACGATATATCGCGTCTGCGAACAGCGCAACATGAAGTTTGCCAACAGAGCTTGACCTTGACGCAACGTCAGCCTCTACCGTGAGTCTCATGCAGTGGTCGATTCAAGACATCGCCCGGTTGTCGGGCACCACAAGCCGCACCCTGCGGCACTACGACGACATCGGGCTGCTGGCTCCGAGCAGCATCGGCAGCAACGGCTACCGGTACTACGACGAGTCGGCCCTCACCCGGCTGCAGCGCATCTTGATGCTGCGCGAGCTGGGGCTCGGGCTGCCGGCGATCGCCGAGGTGCTCGCCGGCCATACCGACGACGCCCGAGCGCTCGTCGCTCACCTGCACTGGCTCGAGAAAGAGCGAGAGCGCGTCGAGCGGCAGATCGCGAGCGTGACGACCACGATTCGAAAAATGGAAGGAGGTGAACAACTGATGGCAGAAGAGATGCTCGATGGTTTCGACCACACCGTCTACAAAGACGAGGTGACCGAACGCTGGGGCGCCGACGCGTATGCGAAGGGCGACCGGTGGTGGCGTGGACTCGGCACCGAGGGCCAAGCGGCCTTCAAGGCCGAGGAAACCGCGATCAGCGGCGGGCTCGCCGCGGCGCACGCGGCCGGAACCCCGGTCGACGACGCCGAGGTGCAAGCCCTCATCGCCCGGCACCACGCCTGGGTGCGCGCGGGCTGGGGCGGCAGCGCTCCGAGCGCGGAGGCCTACCTGGGCCTCGGCGACATGTACGTTGCCGACCCGCGCTTCGCGAAGCACTACGGCGGCCCCGAGGCCGCTCAGTACCTGCGCGACGCGATGGGCGTCTACGCGGCGAGCGAGCTCGCGTAGGGAGCCTCCGGGGCTGGCGGACGCGCCGGTTCCGGAACTCGCAGCAGCGGCAGGGTCACCCCGACCATGGGGCCGATGAGCAGCGCGAACGCCACGGTGCCAAGCCCGACGGTGCCGCCGAGCAGCCAGCCGATGGCGAGCACGGTCACCTCGACACCCGTGCGCACCTTCCAGATCCTCCAGCCGAAGCGCGCGTGCGCTCCGGTCATGAGGCCGTCGCGCGGGCCGGGGCCGAAGCGGGCGCCGATGTAGAGACCTGTCGCGACCGCGAGCAGGGCGAGGCCGCCCGCGAACATGAGCCATTGCGCCCAGAGCTGCTCGGGCGTCTCGATGACGAGCATCGCGAGGTCGATCACCGGCCCGATGAGCAGCACGTTGAGCACGGTGCCGACGCCGGGCTTCTGCCGAATCGGGATCCAGAGCAGCAGCACCCCGGCGCCGATGAGCACGACGATGAGTCCGATCGACCAGCCGGTCTGCACCTCGAGCCCCTGCGCGAAGACCGTCCACGGGTCGAGACCCACGTCGGCCTGAATGAGCAGGGCCACGGCGACGCCGTAGAAGAAGAGACCGAGCAGCAGCTGGCCCCAGCGGTGGATCATGATGCGCGGTGCAGACATGGCATCATCATCCCGGTCAAATTGGACTGCAGACAAGATGCCAATTCTGCTACCGTGGCCGCATGGCGACCCTGTCGGCCCGATCTTTGGCCTCGCAACTCGGTGAATGGCGCCCGAGCGGGGTGACTCCGCTCTACGAGGCGCTCGCCGACCGCATCCGTCTGCTCATTCTTGACGGCCGCATCGCGCTCGGCACGCGGCTGCCCGCCGAACGGCTGCTCGCCGACCATGAAGATCTCAGCCGCACGACCGTCGCGGCCGCCTACGCGCGCTTGCGCGAACTCGGCTTCGCGCAGAGCCTGCGCGGCTCGGGCACCGTCGCGCGACTGCCGCTCGGCGAGACCGACGGCGTTCCTACAATTGGGGAGTCTGCGGCCCCCGGCATGCTCGACCTCTCGAAGGCGACGCTACCGGCGATTCCGATCGTGGCCCAAGCGGCACGCGAAGCGGTCGAACTGCTGCCCGCCCACTTGCACGAGAGCGGCTTCGACCCGCACGGCCTGCTCGTGCTGCGCCAGGCGATCGCCGACCGCTACACCGCGCGCGGGCTGCCGACGAGCGCCGACGAGATCATGATCACGCTCGGTGCGCAGCACGCCATCGCGCTCGTCGCCCGCACGATGCTCGCCCGCGGCGACCGCGCGCTCGTCGAAGCGCCGAGCTACCCCCATGCCGTCGAAGCGCTGCGTGATGCTGGCGCCCGACTCGTCTCGGTGCCCGTCACCACAGAGTCGGGCTGGGACGACGAGGTGCTCGAGCAGGTCATGCCCCGCACGGCGCCCGCGCTCGCCTACCTCATGCCCGACTTTCACAACCCGACCGGCCGCACGATGCCCGACGCGCAGCGAGACCGGGTGCAGGCGCTCGCCGCCGTGCACGGCACGGTGCTGCTCGTCGACGAGACGATGGGCGAGCTGGGCTTCGCGCGCGAGACGCAGCCCGCGCCCTTCGCGATCGGCGCTGACCGGCACGGCGCGCACGTCATCACGGTCGGCTCGGTCGGCAAGAGCATCTGGGGCGGCGTGCGCCTCGGCTGGATCCGCACCGATCGCGAGACCATCACGCGCCTCTCGATCGTGCGCCTCGCCGGCGACCTCGGCTCGCCCGTGCTCGAGCAGCTCGTGCTGCTGCGGCTGCTCGACTCGTACGACCGGGTGCTGGATGCCCGCCGCGAGCAGCTGCGCACCGGCCACGCCCTCATGGTCGCCGAGCTGGCGCATCGCTTCCCGACCTGGTCGGTGCCGCAGGTCGACGGCGGCCTGAGCCTCTGGGTGAACCTCGGCGCCCCGGTCAGCTCGCAGCTGGCTCTCGCAGCGCGAGCAGAAAGATTGCTCGTCGGCGCCGGCCCGCGCTTCGGCCTCGACGGCGCCTTCGAGCGCTTCGTGCGGCTGCCGTTCTGCCACCCGGCCGAGGTGACGCTCCCGGCCCTCGACCTGCTGCAGCGGGCCTGGAACCGCGTCGTCGAACGCGAGCCGATGGCACCGTCGGAGGAACTGCTCGCTGCGGTCGTGTAGCGTGGCGCGGGCATCCTGACCGATCGGTCGGATTCGAGGTCG
>JAIVFU010000173.1 GCA_020829485.1 Nostoc sp. CHAB 5834
TGCCGTCGCTGTCGACCGCGACCGTCACGGGGAAGTCCTGCACCTCGAACTCGTAGATCGCTTCCATCCCAAGGTCGGCAAAGCCAACGACCTTGCTGCCCTTGATCGCGCGCGCCACCAGATAAGCCGCGCCGCCCACGGCCATCAGATAGGCGCTTTTGTGTTTCGCGATTGCCTGTGTCGCGGCTGGGCCGCGTTCCGCCTTGCCGACGCAGGCGAGCAATCCCTGATCGAGCATCATGTCCATAAACTTGTCCATCCTTGTGGCCGTCGTCGGGCCAGCCGGGCCAACGACTTCCTGGCCGACGGGATCGACGGGGCCGACATAATAGATCATTCGGCCTTTAAAGCTGACCGGCAATTCCTCGCCAGCCGCAAGCATATCGGCGATGCGTTTGTGCGCCGCGTCGCGCCCCGTCAGCATCTTGCCGTTGAGCAGGAGCCGGTCGCCCTGTTTCCAGCCCTGCACCTCAGCTGGCGTAAGCGTATCGAGATTTACGCGTTTCGCGGCGGCATCGGGTTGCCAATCGACCTTGGGCCATTCATCCAGATTCGGCGCCGCCAGATAGGCTGGCCCCGCCCCGTCGAGTGTAAAATGCGCATGACGGGTCGCGGCGCAATTCGGGATCATCGCGACTGGCTTGCCAGCCGCATGGCACGGCGCGTCCAGTATTTTCACGTCCAATATGGTCGACAAACCGCCCAGCCCCTGCGCGCCGATACCAAGCGCATTCACGCGGTCGAATATCTCGATGCGAAGCGCCTCGATATCGTTCTGCGGCCCACGTGCTTTTAACGGCCCCATGTCGATCGGCTCCATCAGCGCCTGCTTGGCGAGCAGCACGCAATGCTCCGCCGTGCCGCCGATGCCGATGCCAAGCATCCCCGGCGGGCACCAACCGGCACCCATCAGCGGCAACATCTCGACCACCCAGTCGGCAATATTATCCGAAGGGTTCATCATCTTGAACTTCGACTTATTCTCGCTGCCGCCGCCCTTGGCCGCGACATCGACGCTGACCTTATCGCCGGCGACCATTTCGACATGAAGAACGCACGGCGTGTTGTCCTTGGTATTGCGCCGCGTAAAAGCGGGGTCAGCCAGCACCGAGGCGCGCAACTTGTTATCGGGGTGGAGATAGGCGCGGCGCACGCCTTCGTCGACGACGTCCTGCAAAGACCGCGAGGTGTCATCCAAACGGCAATCCATGCCCCATTTGACGAACACATTGACGATGCCGGTATCCTGACAGATCGGCCGGTGCCCCTCGGCACACATCCGGCTGTTGGTCAGGATCTGCGCGATGGCGTCCTTGGCGGCGGGACTTTGCTCGGCCTCATAGGCTTCGCCCAGCGCATGGATATAATCCATTGGGTGGAAATAGCTGATATATTGTAGCGCGTCGGCAATGCTTTCGATCAGATCGGCGGTTTTGATAGTGATGGTCATAACATGTTTCCGTGGCGCTGCATCTTGCCAACGCCCATAGCGCCACGGCACGGGGATTCAAGCATTTGCGCTGACTTCAATTGTGTTCGGGTCGAACCAGATCAGATCTCGGGTTGTTAAGCTGAAGTGCAACGCTTCACCCGATATTTTTTTCCAAATAAAGATGAACCGACGCGGTTCTGATGTTGAGCTGTCATCTGCACCGGAATCAGGATTTAATGTGGAAACCTTATCTCTATCTAGTGTGTTGAGCTACCCGATATCATCCGGCTTTGTGCATTTCACACTGCATATGTTGTGATGAGATCAGCGGAAGTTCCGCACATACTAATTCAGGAGATTGACTATGTTACGCATATTAACCGCTTCGAGCATATTGGCGCTGGCCACTGTTCCAGCCATGGCGCAGCAAGCAGATCCAGCGGCTCCAGCCGGCCCGGAAATGACGACCGAAACAACGACCGAGACTGCACCCACGACAGCCGCTGCACCCGCAGCAGAGCCACGTGAAGTCACCGTTGCCAAATTGGTCGACGCCGAATTTCCTGTCTATGACGCTGACAAGAGCGGCGAACTGGAAGAACCCGAATTCTCCAAATGGCTGCTCGCGCTTCACGCCGCTGGCGGTGATGCAAAAGCCATGGACGATGCAGCGAAGGCCAAATGGGCGAAGGATGGTTTTTCAGCCGCCGATGCCGACAAGAGCCAGAAAATCAGCCAAGCCGAGATGAACAAATTTCTCGCAGGCTAACTTAAAAAAATCCCTCTCCCCTGGGACCGGACCAGTCCGGTCCACCTGTCGGGCCTGGATATCACATCCGGGCCCGAATTTTTATGGTTGGGCGTTTAAAAGAGCGCGGACAGCTCAATCGGCGCCCATATCAACGCATCTGCATAAATTTTTCGATACCGTAGTTTTCCATCTTGCGCGCAAAAAACTGCTTAGCAAGTCCACGCGTCGCTGCGTTGCAACAGCCTTTTGACTGCGATGAGTGGAATCACAATAGCGACGAATTGAGTGGTTAATTTACCATTTACCCTCTTGCGTCTGAAATTGGTTGAGGCACTATAGGTAGCGGTAGGCCGTAGGGGGCATCACCACAGATTGTGCTCAAAGCTGCAGACAGCGATTCTGCCGGTGGGGATATTTTCCCGTCGATAAGCTGGGGACAAGTCGAATTTAGCACCCCCTAAGGTCCAAATAATGTTAATAGGGTCACTTGCGTCCCGAGTCGAACAAGACGGGAACAACGATTTCCGTCGCATATATCGGGCGGTTGCGGCCACGGGGTGATCCCGCGACTCGCCAAACAGAATGGAGCTGGGGCTAAAATGGATTTCAGAGATACAGGCCGGGAGGCCGGAGCGGATATCATGTCGGACATATTGGAAAGTGAAATGGTCGAAAATTTGGCGAGCGAAGCGCTTGTTAAAATGGCCAAAGCCGCGACCAACACCGACGACGGCTATGAAAAAGCTGAGAGTGACAGCAAGTCGGTCGACGTGCGCCGTTTCAGCATCGTTACCGACAACAGCCGTGACGCGCTGCTGACCGAATTCGGCAAGGACACGTTGCAGGACCGCTATCTGTTGCCGGGCGAGAGCTATCAAGACCTGTTTGCGCGTGTGGCGTCGGCTTATGCCGATGATCAGGACCATGCGCAGCGGCTCTATGATTATATCTCGAAGCTCTGGTTCATGCCAGCGACGCCCGTTCTCTCGAACGGCGGCACCGGTCGCGGTCTGCCCATTTCATGCTACCTCAACAGCGTCGACGACAGCCTTGAAGGCATTGTCAACACCTGGAACGAGAATGTCTGGCTCGCCAGCCGCGGCGGCGGCATCGGCACCTATTGGGGCCATGTGCGCGGCATTGGCGAGCCTGTCGGCCTCAATGGCAAGACCAGCGGCATCATCCCGTTCGTCCGCGTGATGGACAGCCTCACGCTGGCGATTTCGCAAGGTTCGCTTCGCCGTGGCTCGGCCGCCTGCTATCTTGACGTCTCGCACCCCGAAATCGAGGAATTTCTCGAAATCCGCAAGCCGTCGGGCGATTTCAACCGTAAGGCGTTGAACCTGCACCACGGCGTATTGCTGACAGACGAATTCATGGAAGCCGTCCGCAATGGCGACGAATTCGACCTGCGCAGCCCTAAGACTGGCGAAGTGCGCTCGACCGTCGATGCGCGCAGCCTGTTCCAGAAGCTCGTCGAAACCCGCCTTGCCACCGGCGAACCCTACATCATCTTCAGCGACACCGTGAACAACGCGATGCCGAAGCATCACCGCGATCTCGGGCTGAAGGTTTCCACTTCCAACCTTTGCAGTGAAATCACTTTGCCCACGGGTCGTGACCATCTGGGTAATGATCGCACCGCGGTCTGCTGCCTGTCGTCGCTCAACCTTGAAACCTGGGATGAGTGGAATGGCGACAAGGTCTTTATCGAAGACGTGATGCGAATGCTCGACAATGTGCTTCAGGATTTTATCGACCGCGCACCCAAGGAAATGGCCAGAGCGAAATATTCCGCCGCGCGCGAACGCTCGGTTGGCTTGGGCGTCATGGGCTATCACAGCTTCCTGCAATCACGCGGCGTTGGCTTTGAAAGCGCGCTCGCCAAATCGTGGAATATGAAGTTCTTCAAGCATATTCGCGCGCAGGCCGACGAGGCATCGATGATGCTGGCCAACGAGCGCGGCGCCTGCCCCGATGCCGAGGATATGGGCGTGATGGAGCGGTTCTCCTGCAAGATGGCAATTGCGCCCACCGCGTCGATCTCGATCATCTGCGGCGGCACCAGTGCCTGCATCGAGCCGATCCCGGCCAATATCTACACGCACAAGACTTTGTCGGGCAGCTTCATCGTCAAGAATCCGTATCTGGAGAAGCTGCTTCAGGCGAAGGCGAAGGACAGCACGAACGTGTGGAACTCCATCCTCGAAAAGGGCGGCTCGGTCCAGCATCTCGATTTCCTGACGCCAGAGGAAAAGGACACGTTCAAGACCAGCTTCGAGATTGACCAGCGCTGGCTGATCGAACTTGCCGCCGACCGCACGCCCTATATCGACCAGGCGACCTCGCTGAACCTTTACATCCCCGCCGATGTGGAAAAATGGGATCTCCTCATGCTCCACTTCCGCGCTTGGGAATTGGGTGTGAAGTCGCTATATTACTTACGTTCGAAGAGCATCCAGCGCGCTGGCTTTGCCGGCGGCGTAGAGGCGGACAACACCGTCGAAGCCCCCGTGATGGAGCTCGCCGCGCAGACTGATTACGAGGAGTGCCTTGCATGTCAGTAAATAATTCCCTCTCCCATAGGGAGAGGGAGGGAGGCGCGTAGCGCCGGAAGGGTGAGGGTCACCAGTTTGCGGACCTATCGAAACCAACCTTCTGGCACTATCTCCCGCGCAAGAGAATTGCGCAAAAATGCCACCGAAGCTGAAAAGCGGATGTGGCGGGCGCTTCGGGAAAATTTCCGGGGCGCAAAGTTCCGGCGGCAGGTGCCCATTGGCCCCTATTACGCCGATTTTTTCAGCTTCCCCGGGAAGCTGGTCGTCGAAGTCGATGGCGGGCAGCACGGGGAAGCACAGGACTATGACGCAAGGCGCACAGCCTTTCTGGAAGCTCAAGGCTTCCGCGTCATCCGGTTCTGGAACAATGATGTGCTGTCCAATATGGAAGGCGTTATAGCCACTGTAGCGGAGAGCATGTCACCCTCACCTTCCCAAGCCTGACGGCTCGGGCCCCTTCCTCTCCCGGTGGGAGAGGCGAATTTGGAGCAAGAAGATGTCACTGTTAGAAGCCCGTAATAGCTACAAGCCCTTTGAATATCCCTGGGCCTATGACTTCTGGAAACGCCAGCAGCAGATTCACTGGTTGCCCGAAGAGGTGCCGCTGGGTGAGGATTGCCGCGACTGGGCGCAGAAGCTTTCGGATCATGAACGCAACCTGCTCACGCAAATCTTCCGCTTCTTCACTCAGGCCGATATCGAGGTGCAGAATTGCTACCATGAAAATTACGGCCGCGTGTTCAAGCCGACCGAGGTCAAGATGATGCTGACCGCGTTTTCCAACATGGAAACCGTCCACATCGCGGCGTACAGCCACTTGCTCGACACCATCGGCATGCCCGAAAGCGAATATAGCGCCTTCCTCGAATATGAGGAAATGGCCGCAAAAGTCGATTATATCCACCAGTTCGGCGTCGACAGCGATGAAGATATCGCCCGCACGCTCGCGATGTTCGGCGGCTTTACCGAAGGGCTACAGCTGTTCGCCTCGTTCGCGATGCTGATGAACTTTCCGCGCTTCAACAAGATGAAGGGCATGGGGCAGATCGTATCCTGGTCGGTCCGCGACGAAAGCCTGCACTGCGAAGGCATCACAAAACTGTTCCACGCTTTTTGTGCAGAGCGCGGCTGCCTGACCAAGGCGGTGAAGGAAGACATTATCGATTGCTGCCAGAAGGTCGTCCGTCTGGAAGACAGCTTCATCGACCTCGCGTTCGAAATGGGCCCCGTGCCCGGCATGACCGCCAAGGAAATCAAGCGCTACATCCGCTACATCGCCGACTGGCGTCTGGGCCAATTGGGCCTGCCCGCGATCTACATGGTCGAAGACCACCCGCTGCCCTGGCTCGCGCCATTGCTCAACGGAGTCGAGCACGCCAACTTCTTCGAAACCCGCGCAACCGAATATAGCAAAGCCAGCACCCGCGGCGATTGGGGCCAGGTGTGGAACAGCTTCGACAACCGCAAAAAGAAGATCATCGGCATTGAGCCAGCCGCCGAGAATGACGGCATGGATATGTTTGAGCAGGCAGGGGTTGCGGCTGAATAGTGTTTGAAATTGACGACGCAAAGGCCATGATCAATTTTGAAAAGCACGGCCTGCCGTTGAAAGCCGCTATTCTTCTGTTCGACGGGCCCTTTATCGAAGAGGAAGATAAACGGATCGATTACGGCGAAACGCGTTTCGTTGCCACCGGGCCAGTTGCCCGATTTGCCAACCGTATATGTGTTGCGGTATACACGTGGCGCGGCCCGGTTCGCCGCATCATCAGTTTCAGGAAAGCCAATGACAAAGAAGTCAGAAAATATCAGGCAAGTGTCCAGGGAAGAAGCTGATGCTGAAGCCAAGGCTTGGGCCACGCCCGAGAATTTGGCGTGGTTTGACGCCCTGACTGACGAAGACATCGCCAAACAGATCGCCGACAACCCGGACGCCGCGCCAGAGCTAGACGACGAATGGTTCGAAAATGCGCGGCTGGTTATTCCGTTGAAGGGAAAGAGGGCAGCGTGAGTAAAAATCATTCACTTGCCCCGAATGCCCTGAGCCTGTCGAAGGGCGACCGCAAGAAGAAGATCATCGGCATTGAGCCAGCGGCCGAGAATGACGGCATGATATGTTCGAGCAGGCAGGGGTTGCGGCGGAGTAGGGACGACCTGAATGTTCGACAAACTCGACGCCTACAATATCGTCGCAAATTTGGTGCCTGGCGCTGCACTTGTTTATGCACTTCACTTTTCTGGATTTCCTTCTCCTAACCCAGAAAAAATAGGTGCATTTTTGTTAGTTGCTTTTGTCGCGGGGGTGACGGCCAATCGTATTGGATCGTTGGTTTTGGATCCCTTATTGCGCTGGAAGAAAATTGGTTTCTTATTTGAGAAAGACTATCCAGCTTTTGTTGGCTTGGAAAAGGAAGATGAGAAACTCGAAACTCTTGTTGCGAATTCAGGACTATACCGAACATTTTTTACTGCTGGGTTGATATATCTTATGCTGTTAGGCACTGACCTATGGCTTACTAAAATAGATGCTACCAATCGTGAAATTTTCATAGATTTAGTAGTTATCGGTATGATAGTATTTTTGTTCGCTCTCCGTAAAGAGGATGGATATATCAAAAGTCGGATAGATAAAGTAAAGAAAGAATCTACGAATACATAAATTTTTGACGTCTAACCGTGCTCAATCTTAATTGGAAATGTTGAACTTCCCTCTTGACGATTGCCTAGCACCGCTTCACAAGATCTCATTATGTTCTCATCTGAAACGCCTTTGAGTGAAGCCACCATTGATCTGCTAGCAAAAGCGCGAGGGCGACGATTTGGAACGATCCTTGCCGATCCCCCTTGGCAATTTCAAAATAGAACTGGAAAGGTCGCACCTGAGCATAAGCGGCTGAACCGCTACGATACAATGACTTTAGATGAAATTTGCTCGTTACCGGTGGCGGATGTCGCCGCCGAGCCGTCGCACCTTTACCTCTGGGTACCGAATGCACTGTTGCCAGATGGTCTCAAAGTGATGGACGCTTGGGGTTTTAGATACATTTCGAATATAGTCTGGCATAAGGTTCGCAAGGATGGCGGGTCGGATGGGCGCGGTGTCGGTTTTTATTTCCGCAATGTGACTGAAATCCTACTGTTCGGCGTGCGCGGCAAAAATGCGCGGACGCTTGGTCCAGGTCGAAGTCAAGTTAACATGATCCAGTCGATGAAGCGCGAACATAGCCGCAAGCCCGACGAGCAGTATAAGATTATCGAAGAATGCAGCTGGGGTCCACGCCTCGAAATGTTCAGCCGGGGCAAACGGCAGGGCTGGGACGTATGGGGCAATCAGGCCGATGATAGTTATAAGCCGACATGGGACACTTACGCATATAATAGCCGGACGACACTGGAGGCTGCGGAATAGGCTGTGACCACCGCACATCTCGTTCCACCAGAAATTGCTGCACGTTACGAAGTCCATGAGTGGCGCAATGCCGTCGGCGTGCTGACCACAGCCTGCCCTCAAGAATGGGCTGAGATATTGGTGGCCTTACAATCGTTCAAATTGCTTCGAAGCGAGGTCCTTGCAGCGGGTGGCAATCGATCCTCGATAGTTGAGCGGCTTGAACGTCCTCTTAAAGAACTTGATTGGGTCGAAAAGCATTTTGCGACGGCCATTGTCGTTGATGGCGTAGAAACCGCGTCGCCAACGCATAGTGTTGATTGCTTCAAAGGCCGGGTAGCGCTGGAAGTGGAATGGAACAACAAGGACCCATTTTACGACCGTGACCTAAACAATTTCCGTCTGTTATTCGATTTGCAAGTAATTGACGTTGGCATAATCATCACCCGCTGCTCTGAATTACAGTCGATTTTCAATTCGCTCGGTAAAGGCAGCAGCTATGGCGCTTCAACCACGCACATGAATAAGCTACTTCCACGCTTAAAAGGTGGTTCCGGCGGCGGATGCCCTATTGTCGTTTTCGGGATCAGCTCTGCGCTTTACGTTGAAGACTGACTAAAGTCCCCCTTCAACCTCCCCTTAACCACCCCCATGCCATTCTCCACGAACGGCCCGCGACTCGTTCCTTAAAACCGCTGCTCCTTTGGTCGTCCTGACCTTTCTTGCCGTATATAACTTTCCGGCCGTGACCGAGGAAGAAATCGCGGCGCGCGATGCGGTGGAACAATCCGTATATTATGAAGGCTGCAACGAAGTGCGCGCCGCCGGCAAAGCCCCGCTATATCGCGGCAACCCCGGCTACGGCGAACATATGGACGGCGATGGCGACGGCGTGGCGTGTGAGCCGTATTACTGAGAGCGAATTCTCCTCTCCGGCTTCATAAATCACCTCGAAAAGAACATATATAGAACATAAGCTGCCGACGGGATCACAGCGGCGGGCGATCAAATGGACGAAATCACCAATGCCGACCGCGCCGAATGGGCTTTGGCTGCACTTAGCAATTTTGTCGCGGCGACAAAAGTTGACACTGCGCGCGACGCTATCGCCGACCTGATCGCCAACCTGCTTCACCTCGCGCGCGGTCGCGGACTGGAAGTGGATTTGCTATTGGATCAAACCCGAAAGTTGATGACCGAAGAATTTGCCGAGGACCCCGAAGGCGACATGGCCATCGTTCAAGAACGCTTTCGCGAGTTGCTTCCTTATGACGGTTAATCTTGAAAAACCCATCCGATTGGGTTATAGCATATGGTAACGGTGCATCGCGAAGCCGGATTTCGCTTTGTGATCTTCAAGGACGATCATGAACCGGCGCATGTTCATGTCTATTACGGCGGCGCTGAAGTGAAGATTGCATTGGGAATAAAACGTGGCAGCCCCGAGAACATTCGGAATTACGGTATGCGAATGTCCGATGTCCGGAAGGCTTTGAAAATGGTAACCGCGCAGCAACCGCTGCTGCTGGAGAAATGGAAAGAAATTCATGTCGGAAAATAAGTCGGCCAAGAAAAAGCCAATACTGACCAAAGCCGAATATGATGCGGCGGTCGAACGCGGGCGCGTCTTTCGCGAAACCGTCCCCCACGCGGTCGCCGCGCGTTACGACGCTGGATCGGGCCGGGTCATTGTTGACCTCACCAACGGCTCCACCTTCGCCTTCTTCCCGCAATATCTGCAAGATATGGAGCATGGAACGCCCGAGCAGTTTGCCGAAGTCGAAGTACTTGGTTCGGGCTACGGCTTACATTGGGAATCGCTGGACGCCGACTTTACCGTTCCCGGCCTGCTCAACGGCATATTCGGCACCGCCAAATGGATGGCACAAAAAGCGGGCCAGACCACCTCGCCTGCCAAGGCCGCTGCCGCACGCGCCAATGGGGCGAAGGGCGGACGGCCACGCAAGGCGGCTTAAGCCGTCCATGCAATATCTCACCCCAACCAACCTGGTCTGCGCCTTCGCACTGGTGAACCCGTGGACCTTCATGCTGTTCGGCCTCGACAAGATCCGCGCCGAGGAAGGCACGTGGCGTGTGTCGGAGGGGACGCTGCTGACCTGGGCGTTTCTCGGCGGCATCATCGGCGCTTACACCGGCCGCGCGGTGTTCCGGCACAAGACGCGCAAGCAGCCCTTTTCAAGCCACCTGCACCAGACTGCGATATTTCAGCTCTTCGCCGCCGCGCTCGCTGGTGGATGGATGCTTGCAGGCTGACCTGCACATCATTTTTCCCCGCCTCCCGAAAAACACCGGATAGCCATTCTA
>JAIVFU010000174.1 GCA_020829485.1 Nostoc sp. CHAB 5834
CGTTCCCTTGGCAAGCTCGATCGCGATCTCCTCGCGCTCGCCGAAGGACAGGTATCTTCCGGCGGGCGCCGGCGCCGAAGGCGCAAGGTGGGTTGGCGGCATCCCTCCCGAACTCCGAAACCAGCGCGGCCCCAGCGGCGCCGAAATACCGGCGTCGGCGGCCGCCTGCTCGCTTGTACGTCCGCGCGCGATAGCCTGCCAGAAACGGCAATAATGCTCACGCTGCCAGGCAGGTGGTCGTCCTGGCGAACGTAACTTCCGCCGTGTGCATCGATCCGATGCTCGTTGACCAGCCATCGTCACAATCTCCAATATCTTGGTGTTGCGATGACCGGTTGAATCCGCCCAATATGTGAGCATTCGGTACACCGAGCGGCTGGCTGAGGCCGGCATCGAGCCCTCCGTCGGCAGCGTCGGTGACAGCTATGACAACGCACTCGCCGAGACGATCAATGGCCTCTACAAGGCCGAGGTCATCCATCGTCGGGGGCCTTGGCGATCCTTCGAGGCCGTCGAGTTCGCCACGCTGACCTGGGTCGACTGGTTCAACCATCGCCGGCTGCTGGAGCCTATCGGTAACATCCCGCCGGCCGAAGCCGAGGAGCGCTACTACGTCATGATCGGTGAGCACAAAATGGCGGCGTGACTTAAACCAAATGGCCTCCGGAGAAGCCGGGGCGGTTCATTTAAGCCTCCCAAACCGACCTTCGTCCCGTCTTTTGCGTTATCAACGTGATCGGGGGGGGGGCTGAACGCCAATTTGCCTCAGCCGCACGCTCGAGGCCATTTTTGGACCAATGAGGCAGCGACGAGGCTCTTCCTAGTAGTCGCCTCCCCTATGAACATGTTTGGAGGATGTAGCCAACGGCCGTCTCGACAGAATGCACACCGCAGCGCTGCGTCAAACTGCAAGCCGACACTTACCCATCCGACCGATCATTTTCAAAATTTCAGCTGGGGAAGGTTGCCAAAAGGACCTTCTATGATAAGCACAACAACCGACTCTCAGTGCGGTGATGGCGGACGAATTGATGATAGCTCTGTTCTCAAATCGAATATGACACGGTTTTAGGATGAGTTGGTTCGCTTGGATGAATTTCGTCAAGGGCAGTAAAATGTTGGTGTGGCTATTGCGATGATTGCTAATCTAAAAATAAATACAGACGTAGTCGTTACAAGTACGGTGAGGGATAGCTATAATACGAATTGGCCCATAAGGGATTATCTCGCGGCCGGGTTTTCCGATTCTGAAGAATTGGATATTTCGGCCATCGCCTGCCCGCTTGATCAATCAATCCAGGTTGTCGATCTGTGCGGTGCGAGAATGTTGATTTGTGTTGGGGGTCTTGCTTTACCCAGTGCTGATTTATGGCAATTTCGCCGAATCGCGGATAAGAAGAATATTCCTTTAGTGCTTTGGCTTCATGATGATCCTTACGAGTTCGACTATGCTTATAGAGCAAAGGGTTTGGCTGATTTTGTGTTCACTAACGACGCTGCTACCGTGCCGTTTTATTCAAATTTTGGTATTAAAGCCCATCATTTACCGTTGGCGGCATGTAAAAATATTCACTACAGAGATGTCCTGGAGCCAGAGCTTAAGTTTATTGATTATTTTTTTTGCGGATATGCGTACCCCAATAGGGCAGAATTCTTCGCATCCAGCGCAATTTATATGAAAAGTTTTTACGGGGAGATCTTTGGCGCTGGGTGGCCTAGTTTTGTAGAGCGCGCCGATAATCGGCGACTGTCACCAGAGATGGTTGCTACAAAATCACAAAAATCAAGGTTTGTAGTGAATATCGGGCGAGAAATGAATATAGCGAACCGTCGCTTCGAGGTTGTACCTTCCACACCAGGGCCAAGAACGTTCGAGACTGCTTTGTCCGGCGCGGCACAGGCGTTCCTCTGTAATAGCCTTGAGATAGCGGATTATTTTGATCCGCATTCCGAAATCGTACTGATAGATTCCGGGCGCGAGTTAAAGGAGGCAATCGAGCGCAGCTTTGAGGAGCCTGACTGGTTGGCATCGATCTCAAAACGAGCTCAACAAAGAGCGTTGTCCGATCATACCTATTCAAACAGAGCTAAGACGATTATTGATGTTACTGGATTTCGGGGCGTATGATGAAAAATAAGATGAAAGTTTTTATACTGGATACCGAAACACAGTCGCGGAACGGATATATAGTGCATTCGGTCGAGCATGCGTTTCGTTCAAATAAGAAAGTAGCCGAAGTTAAGATTGGTTCATTTAACAACGCTCTCGATTTCATTGCTGATTATGATGTATTTTTAGCGATCGGTAGCTTGAACCAACACGCTCCACTTATCAATCGCTTGGCCCGTCGTGCTTCAGTCAGCGTGTTGTGGACGACTGAAGACCCATATGAACACGAGACGAACGCTAGATTTTCAACTTCCTTCGATATCGTTTATTCAAACGAAAAAAACTCGGTATCAATGTATAATCAGTCGGTTAATCATCTGCCTTTGGCAGCTAGTCAACTATATCACGATTATTCTGTGTTGGATGACGATAAAGAATACTATTATGATATTCTATTTGTTGGAACTGCTTGGCCGAATAGGGTTCATACGATAAATCGGCTTCTTCGCAATTTCGGCAACAAGATTAAAGTAAAAGTCGCTCTACCTTACAATCAACATATACCTGTCCCGCGCATTGAGCGTTCTGATGTATTCTGGAATTGGAGATGTTCCGCGGTAGATTTTGGAAAGTTTGCTAATAAATCGCGTGTTGTTTTGACGTTGCCACGTGTTTACACAAACGATGCGTTATCAGTTGCTGCGGGCGTTACTCCGCCGCCACGCTTGTTTGAGACAAGCTTAGCGGGCGGATTTCAAGTCGTTTGTGCGCCGGGTTTGGATGTTGGTAGCTATTACAGTCAGAACGACATGCTGGCAATGTGCGAGAATGAGCACGAGATTATCGAACAGATCGATCGTGCACTCTCAAATTCCAACGACCGAATCGAGATGGCAAAGCTAGCTCGAGAGCATACAGCTGCAAAACATACGTATATAAACAGGGTCAAGTCCATCGTTGATGCATGCGACCGACAGCTTCGGCGGGCATCAAAATCCAGTGTGTTGGCTGATAACAAAATTCAAAACCGGAAGCATGTATTGTTTCTGACGCATAATACGATAAAGTTTGGAAATTGGGGTGGTGTAGAAGTTTATCAGGATTTTATCAGCTCAAGATTGACAACTTTTAAATTTAGTTTTGCTTTCATTCGCTACACAGAGGGAGAATATTTCCTCGTGGTGCAGTCGATTGAAAAAGATTATAAGTACAAAATTCCCGGCTACAACCCAGAACGTTTGCTGACTGATGCTTTTTTAGAGCAGATAATACAGAAAATAATTTTCGAACATCGGATTGATCTTGTTCACTTCCAGCATTTTATCGGTTTTCCGATTTCCATATTGGCCATCCCCAAAGCATGCGGAGTGCCCTCCGTATATACAATGCACGATTACTTTCTGATATCTGAGCGTTTCACGCTCATGAATGATAATGGAATGCATGTTGATGTGCATGAATTTACAGCCTCACAATTTGAGGCCGATCTTCCCACCGGTAGTTATGGAGGGCACACTCGTAGGTCGAACTACGTACGCTCGATGGTTGAATCGCTCGAATCGATTATTTGTAACACTGCGTACTCTCAAAAACTTCTTGAATCAGTCTACGGATCTAACAGTCTCCCTGCAATAGAAATAGTGGAGATGCTTGCTCCTTCATTCGAGGATAATGAAAGGCGAAACAATAAGCCTCGTTCTACGGAATGGGGTAATCCTCTTCGCGTCTTAGTGCCTGGTAATTTTACTAAGGAGAAAGGCGCAATTGAAATTTTTAACGTCATTAAGAGCGCCGTTGGAATGGGGATTGAGTTTTATATTGCTGGACGTATTGATGGACATAGTGAACTAGCAGCTCAATTGCAATATTTTCCGAACGTCAAAGTGATAGGCCCGTATTCATATAGTGACGCGATCGATACGTTTATGGATTATGACGTTTCGCTTCATTGTTCTATTTGGCCTGAAACTTATATGATTTCGTTGAGTGAGGCGTGGGCTGCAGGGTTAATTCCAATTGGAACGAGGTTGGGCGCGCAGGGCGAGCGGATAGTTGATGGTTTTAACGGTCTTCTTGTCGAGCCTAATTCAAGTTCAGAAATTTTTACTGCTCTAATTCGTATTCAGTGCGATAAAATTCTAGCAGCAGCGATAAAAAGAAACGTAGCTTCAATGAATTTGAGTAGTAGCGCTGATCACTTGAATAAAATGGCCAATATATACAAAAATCTGATAGATCGATATAAGCCTCATCATGAAAAATTTCCTGCAATGTTCGCTGGTCGATACAATATATCGGCAGAGGCGCTCGGATATAGACCTTCCGCGTCACGCTGGATAGACGATAGTGTTGTTTGGGATCAAGTGCCCGAATTTCAGATCGGGTACCGCGCAGACGGTTCGGCTACTTCGTTCGAGCCTGTGGACTTGACCACGTTTAGTCATTTGCCAACAGAGAATGTTTCCCGTTCGAACTCTAATTTTCATCTAAAGACTGGACTGGGTGTTACGTGCGGTTCGAATTATGGGGGCAGTGTTCTATTCTTTCGTGATTCAGTCGATATTTCTGGTTGGATGATCGATGTAGGTCGGCCTTTCTTGGTGTTTCGTTATATGATAATTTCGAATAGATTCTTCTCTGCGATGATTAATTGCACGCTGTCTGAGCCGACTGATTCAGATCAGTTGGCAGGCGATGAAAATTTCGTTCGTTCAGGTTTTGACGTTCGCGCGTCGAGTGAAGAAATTCCCGATGGCAGCTACGACCTATCGATTGTATCTGTTTATGATGGACTTGTCGTCAAGACTGAGTTCCTTGCCAAGATTGTGATCGTCCATCATTCACAGTTCGAGGGATCCGAATTTTACAATGCTGCATCGGGGAGCACGATCAGTATTGTTGCTCCAGCTGAGGGATTTCGGTGTGCTAGCAAATCGTTGGATGTATCCCCACTTACGATGGCTGCGGGCGAACCGCGTGGCTTCGAAATCAGCGTTGCAAGTTTCAGTGGTAGCGGCTTGGCGGCCCAAAGGGCTGAGCTTGCTCTTTATAGTTTGAGTGGCGGTGGTTTAATGAAGATACCTTTGCAGACTAGTGATGTGGGCGTGAACAAAGTAAAAGATTTTGGTTATGGGTTCTATTGTTTAATAGAAGCGTCTTTGCTGATGAAGGGAGCATATAAAATTTGTTTTGTCGAAAAATCTGGAAATTATGATAAATGTATTCTGACTGATTTGATTTTAATTATTGGATCGGAGTCGCGGCTGGGTGGTGATTTCGTAGAGATTGGAATGGAGCAAATGCTAAAAGGTTTACGCATTGAGGAGTGCGGAAGTTCTGAGATTTCGCGGTTTCATGTAGATACAATTAGCGGCGGTCAGAAAGCATTGGTCGAGACGCCATTCGAATTGTCGGGCTGGATGAACGCTGCGGGGAATGGGAAGATTATTGGGGCTTTGATGGCTGTTTCTGACTCGTTTGGATGCAGTGTAACCCGCTTGAATACCGTAGTCAGAAAGGATGTAATTGATTACTTTTCAGAATTCACGGATCAAAATTGCGGATTCCATTATTCCTGTTCAGAGATCGATTGGGACGAGGTCTATGTTTTTCAATTTTATTCGAGTGGAATGGTTTTGAAGTTAAAATTAGATGTGCAGGGCAATGACCTAACGATCCAGTGAGGCGCCCCTGTTTGTGATGGCGCTGGCGTGACGTTGCCCCGTGAAGCGCCCGTGGTTTGAACGGGACTCCGTCGGAAGGAGACGGAGATGAAGAATAGCCGGTTTAGCGAAGAGCAGATCATTGCGGTACTGAAGGAGCACCAGGCCGGGATTGCGGTGGCGGATCTGTGCCGCAAGCACGGGATCAGCGGTAAGCAGGTGCCGTAGGCCGCCTTGTTGAGACGGATTTCGACGTCCAGCTGGACACCCGCAAGAACCTACCGCGCTTGCTGATTTCGTGATTCATTGGCTCGTCGGCGCACGGGGCGGATTGCGATGGAACAGCGGTCGTTTTTCGGGTTGTCGGAGCATCTGGAGAGGCTGAGCCAGATTGGCGATCCGCTGGAGACGCTGGAAGCGACGATCGACTTTGAGTATTTCCGTGGCTGGCTCGTCGAGGGCCTCGGCTACGGGGATGGCGCCAAGGGCGGGCGCCCGCCCTTCGATCCGGTCTCGATGTTTAAGGCGCTGATCCTTCAGGCGCAGCACAATCTCAGCGATGCGGAGATGGAGTTCATGATCCGGGACCGCCTGTCCTGGATGCGCTTCCTGCGCTTTGATCTTGGCGCTCCGACGCCCGACGAGAACACGATCCGCCATTTCCGCAACAGGCTGACCGAGACCGGTACGCTGCGGCGGGTGATGAAGGCCTTCGACTGGCAGCTGGACGGTTCGAAGAACGTCATTTTCCGGCCGGCTGATCGGCTCCGATGCAGCGCAGATGCCCTGGCCGGAGGTCGGCCCGGCCCTGAGGCGTGCGGTCCGCGTGTTGGAGCCGTCGGTTGGCGCTGACGTCGCTTATGCTGCGGCGGTTCGGTTGAGCCAGACGAGCCGGCGGATGTTGTAGGCGAGATTGCGATGCCGATCTTGGTTTTAGCCCTGGCGATGCCGATGGTGCGCACGAAGAGGCCCATTCTCGCCTTCTGCTGCGCGAAGACATGCTCGACGCGAGAGCGGACCTTCGACTTCGCGTTGTTGGCGCGCCGCGTCGCCTCCGGCATGGGCCTGCCCTTGGGCTTCTTGCGATGGATCTTGCTGACGAAGCCGTGCTTGTCGAGAAAAGCCTCATTGGCCGCGGAACGATAGGCGCTATCGGCCCAGACGGCCTTGGACGTGTTGGTGGGATCGAGCAGGCCCTCGCGCAGCCGCGCGCCCTCATAGGCGGCCGCATCCGTCACCAGCCAGCGCCGGATCAGGCCATGCTCGCGGTCGATCGCGATATGGTTTTGATAGCCGAAGGCGGGAATGGCGATGTCGATCGGCGGCATTGTGCCGTCCGCCTGCGGCCTGGCCTTGGTGAACTTGACGGTCCATCGCGCGTCACGATCCTTCTGCCTGAGCCTGGCCGGGCGTTCCTTCCAGGCCTGGGGAATGCGCCCGGCCTTGATCTCGTCCTTCTCCTCTTTGGTGTTGCGCTGCCTGGGTGCCGCAACCAGGCTGGAATCGACAATCTGTCCGGCCATGGCGATGTAGCCGGCCTCGCGCAGCATCGTCTCGAAGCGGGCAAAGAGCGGCTCGATTGCACCCGCCTTGGTCAGACGCTCGCGGAACAGCCAGATCGTGCGCGCGTCGGGGACACGATCGGACAGGCCGAGCCCGAGGAAACGCATGAAGGAGAGCCGGTCGCTGATCAGAAACTCGGCACGCTCGTCCGATAGGCTGTTGGCGGCCTGGATGACCAGGATCTTCAGCATCAGCACCGGGTCATAGGGCGGGCGCCCGCCCTGAGCGCCGGTCGCATACGCCAGGGCCTTCTCCAGTTCTGACCGAAAGGCTTCAAAATCGACGGCCTGGGCGTAGGCCTCAAGTTGATCGCCGAGTTCGCTCAGCCGCTTCAGCCGCTCGTCGACATCGAAAAAGCCCGGCATCCCCGCCATCGCGCTCTCCCACCAGCTTCGAGCAGCCAGAGAATCACGAAACCACGAAGGATGCGAGGTTCTTCGAACCGTCCAGCTCGCATGCGTCAGGATCTGGTCATGCGGCAATGAGGCGACGGCTTGGCACCGGCCCAAAATTTAGGAACAATTCATACCCGAGCATCGACCAATTATAAAATACGGCACTCATCGAGCCATTAAAATAGGCACCGCAACGATTTTAAACTCTGATCATAACTCGAACGCATCTTATCAAATAAATCGTCCCTCTGATCGTTTAAATCATGAGCTTCAAAGAATTCGCGCCCGCGAATATCGTCGGTAGTACCGCGACCCCGAGAAACCTTCTTATTCCAGTACTCTTCTTCAGATTTTACCACATAATGATTCAGGCAGGCGATATACGGACAAAATTGCTCAGTAATTCCCGGCTCTTCAGCATACATCAGATCACGACCAAGCGTGTCGATCGATAAGAAGCCACTAGATAATCTTACGAGGTGGGGATTTTCGCCCATTTCGAGGAATGCATTCGACCTAACAATATGCTTACAATGCCTGTTTCCTGGCGACCCATCAACTCCCCTGTATCTAAAGCGCTGCATAACCGGTCGGGCGTCGTGTTTCTTTAATCCAGAAGACCCAAATAATCTCCAGTTTAAAGCAACAGATCCGACATTTTTTCTACAAAAAATACGTTTCAATCGATCAATGTTTTCTATATATCCATCCATAGGAACAATAAATTCGTCAGCATCTATCAACGCAATGAGATCAGATCGATTTTTGAACGAATTCATGAGAATATTGAACGCCGGCAGCTGAGGAGCCACGCCTTGGACTGTAGGAAAACGGATAAATTCCAAAATACCAGCGCCCCCCAAGACCCTAAGAATTTGTGACGTCTCATCAGTACTATCGTTATCTGCAATAAAGAAATTTGAAAAACCTAAAGCTTGATGGTAAGCGATCCATTCAATTAAATAAGGACCTTCGTTTTTCATAACAGAAGCAATCGAAATACTAAAATCATCAGAACCTAACACAATTGGACTATTAGTTAAAAACTGGTCCGAATCATAGAATCGCGCGCTAACGACATCCCCCGATTGGAGAAATAGCCTGAATTGAAAACCACACTTAATACTAGGTAAATTCTGACTTACGAGATCCTCTCTCTCCAAAGAAGCAATTCCGACACCAACGATCATCCCATTGACTGTTATTGCTACAGATGCAGCCTCAGGGTTATTGCTATCGTAAGCCCACCCCGACGCAATGCCATCAACAACACTATCCAAGTGTCCGATCCGTTTTCTTTCCATATCAAGTTATCTTGCGTCCCTGTGGTTTCAGCACTGCGCGTACATAGCCTCTATTTTCATCGATACGAAAATCTTCATGATCGAGAGTGAGGTTCGGTGAATAAAAAGGATCAGAGTCAAGAATCTTTCCCCATTTCCTATTCATAAAGGCGATTTCTGCATGAGCGCGCACTAATTTGGCTCCAGTGCTATCAGCTCCTCTTGAAATCGACTCATGATGGTACAACACCGCCTGGTTACAGAGAACGACACTATATCCTGCACGACGTATTTTTAAACAAAGGTCAACATCATTGAATGCTACCGCCAAATTATCGGCATCAAACCCCTTCACTTTCCAAAATATTTCTCTTTCAATAAGAAGGCAAGCTGCCGTGCACGCCGATAATTCATGATCGACTACGGCGCGATTATAGTAACCATAGTCATGTCGCTGGCTCATTTTATGACCGTGGCCCGCAACACCTCCTATTCCCAGTATTACACCACTGTGCTGAACTCTACCATCAGGATAGAGCAATTTAGCACCAACAGCTCCGATGTTTTTGCGGCGCGCGTGCCCCACCATTAAACTAAGCCAATTTGAATCTATCACCTCAATATCATTGTTCAACATGAGCAAATATTGACCAGAAGCGGCAGATGCACCTATATTGCAGATATCAGCATAGTTGAATTCATTATCGTAGCGAATAAGCTTAACATTTTTTCGCTTTGAAACCTGAGCAAAAAGGGCAAGAGTATCCATTTCGACGCTACCATTATCGACGATAATTACCTCAAAATTCTTATAGTCAGTACGATTGAATATGCCCGAAAGACATAGCGCCAAAATTGAAGCACCATCCCTCGTCGGTATAATGATCGAGACAAGTGGCTCAGTATCCCCAAGCGGCCATGTGACACTATATCCGACGAGACCGGCATCCTTGACGTGACCGGGTTGCCTCGTTCGCTCAAAATGGTCCCGAAGAGCCTTTAAACCAGCATCTTTGGCGTAAGATTTGATACCTCCATCCAACGCCGTGCTGTTCGAGTGTACGCGCCAATGATATAATACGAGCGGCACATGCTTTATCTTAGCAGCAGAGGTCAACTCTACACAACGAAGCATAAAGTCATAGTCTTGGCTTCCGTTATAAGAGGTTCTCAAGCCACCAACTGAATCATAAATTTTTCTCTTAACGGCAACAAAATGACAAATATAATTATAAGCGAGCAATAATGTGTAATTAAAATCGCTCTTAAAATGATGATCGTGCCTAACACCCGCCTCGTCAATCTTATCTTCATCCGAATAGATAATATCGCACCTAGTTTCATTTAATACAAAAGCAAATTGAGCTAAAGCATCCACCGTTAGCTCGTCATCATGGTCAAGAAAACATATGTAATCACCAGTGGATAAAGCGAAG
>JAIVFU010000175.1 GCA_020829485.1 Nostoc sp. CHAB 5834
CACAAAGCCGGGCGATTGCCATTGACATGGAGTCAGCAACCATCGCCGCACAGGGCTACCGCTTCCGCGTTCCGTACGGCACATTGCTTTGCGTTTCAGACAAGCCATTGCACGGTGAGATCAAATTGCCAGGGCAAGCCAACCGCTTTTACGAAGAAGCCATTGCCGCGCATTTGCAAATAGGTATCCAGACCTGCGAACTGCTTCGTGAAGCTGGCACGACGCTTCATAGTCGCAAATTGCGCGCCTTCAACGAGCCTCCATTCCGTTAGACGGGAACGAATTGGCTTTTGAAAGATTTACCTTTATCATTTGAACGAGGAGGAACACAAATGCCCAATTCGAAAAAGCCAACTGGCACTTTTGATAAAGCCAAAGCGAAGCTCAGTGAACTTGCAGATAGCGTTATGGAGAGCGCCAGATCGGTTACCAAGTCAGCGACTGAAAGCGCAAAAAGTGCTGCAGGAACCATTGGCGATGCAGCGTCATCGGCAGGTGCTGCAGTTAAAAGCAATCCTGGCAAAACTGCCGCTGCTGCTGGCGCTGTTCTTGCGGCAACCGCTGCTGCTGTAGCTGGCACCAAGCTTTACAATAGCAAAACAGGCAACACCGCCAAATCAGCGGCAAAGAAGCCTGCAGCGAAAAAACCGGCGGCCAAAAACCCGGCAGCGTCAAAAACAACGTCGTCATCCACAGCCAAAAAGCCTGCGGCCCGTAAGCCTGCCGCGAGCAAGTCTACCGCTGCAAAAAACCAAGTGGCAAAAACTTCGACTGCTAAAGACCCTACTCCAGAAAGCTAAACTGCTAACCGGCCCGGTTCTTCACCGGGCCGGAAGCATGTTACCAGCCTTTTTTCGCGCCCTTATTCTGGACCTTAAGCCACTTCATCAGTGGCGCGAAATATTCGAGCATTGCCTTGCCCGACATTTCTCTGCTGCCAGTGAAGGCCTCCAGCGCGTCCGGCCATGGCTTTGATGCACCCAATTCGAGCATTGCGTTCAGCCTGTTGCCCACTTCCTTGTTACCGTAAAACGAACAGCGATGCAGCGGCCCTTTCCAACCAGCCGTGTCACATGCCGCCTTGTAAAACTGGAACTGCAAAATGCGGGCGAGGAAGTAACGCGTGTAGGGCGTATTGCCTGGAACATGATATTTTGCGCCCGCATCAAACGCATTGGCCGGACGCTCAACTGGCGGAACAATGCCCTGATATTGAGTGCGCAGCCTGGTCCAGGCAGTATTATATTCAACAGGCTTGATTGACCCATCGAACACACCCCAACGCCATTTGTCGACGATCACGCTGAACGGCAGGAACGCAACCTTGTCCATTGCCTGCCGCAACAGCAGGCCGTTATCCTTGTCGGCACTCGGCACCTTGGCGGGATCAAGCAAGCCAATCTGAACCAGGTAATCGGGCGTGATCGACAGCGCAATGGCATCGCCAATCGCCTCGTGGAACCCGTCATTGGCGCCATTCAAATGGAGATAGCTCTGCTTGTTATAGGCGCGCTGGTAATAATTGTGACCAAGCTCGTGATGGATCGTCACGAAGTCGCCGGTGTTAATCTTGATACACATCTTGATCCGCAGATCATCGACATTGTCGAGGTCCCAAGCCGAGGCATGACACACGACTTCGCGATCGGCAGGCTTCAGGAATTGCGAGCGCGTGTAGAAGCTTTCGGGCAGGGGCGCGAAGCCAAGCGAGGAGAAAAAGCCCTCGCCGGTTTTCACCATCTTCATCTCGTCATAGCCCTTTTCCTTGAGCAACGCGCCAATGTCGTAGCCGATATCGCCCGATCCCGGAGGTGCAACGAGATCATAGATATCGCCCCATTCCTGCGCCCACATATTGCCAAGCAAATCAGCGCGGATCGGCCCAGTTTTTGCCTGAACGCCATCGCCATATTTGGTGTTCAGCTGGCCGCGAACATATGTGTGAAGTTCGTCGTAAAGCGGCTTAACCTCAAGCCATAACTTGTCCGTTAACTTCGCAAAATCATCGGCAGGCATGTCATAGCCGGAACGCCACATCGCGCCTAGATCGGAAAAGCCCAGTTCCGTCGCGCCCTGATTGGCGATGGCGGCCATGCGTGCATAATCGTCCTTCATCGGCGCGCCGACATTGTCGTGCCAACTCGCCCACATTTCCTTCAGCTCTTCAGGATTGCGATTGGTGCCCATCGCAGCTTCGATATCCGAGCCGTTTATTTCCTTGCCGTTTAAAGTGCCCTTACCCTTGCCATATGCCGAGTTCAGCCGTGTCGCGATTTCGGAGAGTTCTTTTGCGGCGCCCGGCGTGGTTGGTGCGGGCAAGACCAGTCCACCGCGTAATATATCGAGCTTGCGCTTCGTTTCCGCCGAAAGCCCCGCGACATTTTGATACTTTGCAGCATCGAGTGCATATTGAACCGCTTTCTCGGTGCCAATCTCACCATATTTCGCGGCAAGTGCGTCGGTGTCGTCTGTTATGTAGGTCGCGTTGATCCACGCAACTTTTGCTCCTTCAACCGAGAAGTCGAACAGGTCTTTTTCCGCGCTAGCCAAGAATGCCTCCGCATCGGCGACAGTGGGGGCCGTCATGGCCGCAGGCGCAGCTTGCGCCAGAGCGACCGACGGTATCGAAAGCGTGGCCATCGCCAAAGCGGCGAGCGAAACGAAATTTTTCATGGAATGTGCTCCTCAGCAAATATTATGGCCGAATGGTGAAACTTTGTGACGCTGGCGTCAACCTGCGCTGCGCGTCGTTCGTCGAAGAAATAATGCCGCCAGCAGACCAAAAAAGGTGATGAGAAAAGCAATTGATTTCATCGGCTGCACGGTCGCCGCGATGCCAGCCAACAGATCGCTGCCTTTGAGCCTCAGAATCTGGAAAAGCTGGCAGATGGTCTCGATATAATCCGCAGTCCCGAAGATTATCGCGGCAGCGATAATTACCCACCCAAGGCGGCGCAGCAGCGGCTTTGTTGCATGGGCAAATAATCGCCCGCCGCAATACGCGCCGAACGAATACACTGCAATGAAGATCAGGTCGATAATCATGGCGAGCCTGGCAAGGTTAAACACACCATCGGATCGCCAAGCCCGCTGAATTGCGTCAACCCTAGCTGCTGTCGCCGCTGCCTGATGGTCGCCGATACCCCAAGGCGACACAGCGTTTGAAAACCAGGGGTTCATGGCAATCATCGCCGCAAGCATCAACAACCCGATTAGCCAGAAACGCCAGAAATTACGCTCTAAGCTACTTTCGGCCTCGCCCGGCGGAGAGGACGCTACCATGACGGCCCAGTCAACGCTGTGACCAGCGCTTGTCCCAGATTTGGTTTCACCACCGCGCTCATATGGTTGCCGGGGACCGTGAACAGCTTTCCATGTTTCAGCGCGGCAGCAAGGTCGGCTGCCGAGCCATTGTCATTGTCATCCTCACCGCAAATGATCGCGACTGGCAAATCCCATGCAGCGAGCTCAGTAGCACTGTTGTCGACAAAAGTGTCGAGTATGTGACGCAGCGCGACAGGATCGCCGCCAGTTGTCTTCAGGAACGCCTCGGCCATCCACGCGGGCGATCCTTTTTCATGGTTGCCCAGATTGTCGAGGACATTTTTGAAATGGCTGCTTCGCTTTCCCGTGTGCGTCAGCCCCTCCAGCCCCATGCCTGAAATAATCGCACGCCCCGGTTTGCACCCCCGCGTCAGCATCCGCGCTACGGTGCGACCGCCAAGCGAATAACCGCCTAAATCGAAATCGCTCAGACCCAAATGCTCGATCAGTGCAAACTGGTCGTCCGCCAATATGTCCTTTGGATAATGCACCGAATCGTGCGGCTTCCCGCTTAGCCCGTGCGCACGCAGGTCGGGCATGATGACCCGGTAGCCAGCTTCGGCGAGCATAGCGGCATGGCCGAACTTGATCCAGTTGGTGTCGGCCTCACTAAAATAGCCGTGGATAAGCAGCAAGGGACGCCCCCCATCTGTCTTTGGGCCAGTCTCGCGCCATGCAATTTCAATGCCGTCAGCCGTAATAAAATTGTTGGAGATCATGACCTAAATCCTTCGAGCGAAACCCGCAGAAATCTCAGAAAGTAGAGGCACCCCTTATGGTGTCTTCCGGGCACAAAAAGTGCCCAGAATTTCCAAAAAAGAATGTCAATTTTGGCCCGTTTGAACATGGTCCGCTGGTGACATTTAACGACCGTGTAGGAAAGGAAATTCTGTCAGGCGTCAGCGCGCAGCAGCTGCTTTTTCTGCTCCATCGGCGCGGAACGACCAGAATAGGTCGGCTGTTAATGTCATGAGACCTCCGGCGTCAACAGCTGCATCCACTCTGCAACGGCTCTTGGTTGCTCTTCCATAGAAATTGCGTCTTCGGGGATGGCAACCCAGCTTTGGCGGCTGCCAGTCCATAAGTGAAATTTGGGCACGACATCTTTGCTGGCATCCAAGGTGCCGACACGGACAGTTACCATGCCGGGCCTAGTACTGTTCTTAGAATACAGCCGAACCAAACATTTGGAACAGGCAAATATCGTGCCGATGGCGCCGCTCGGCTGTGTGCGCTCGCCGGATATCACTTCGCCTGTGACCGATAACATTGCCTCGAAGATTGGCATTTGAAGCGCGAAGGCACTGCCCGACTGGGTCTGGCAATCGGTGCAGTGGCAGGCGTAAACGACCGGCGTTTGCGGAGCGCTGATCCTATACCGAACCTGCCCACACCCGCAACCGCCGTCCATCACCTTACCCCTTTTTCAAATGCCGCCGTCCCAGCAATTCAGCGATCTGGACAGCGTTCAACGCCGCTCCCTTGCGAAGGTTATCCGACACGCACCAGAAGGCAAGACCGTTGTCCACGGTCGGGTCTTCGCGTACCCGGCTGACATAAGTGGCGTCGTCGCCGGCGGCCTCGATGGGCGTCGTGTAACCGCCATCTTCACGCTTATCCACGAGCATGATGCCGGGGCTTTCGCGCAAGATCGACTTTGCCTTGGCCGCGGACATTTCGCGTTCATATTCGATATTCACTGCTTCACTATGGCCGACGAATACGGGCACGCGGACACAGGTTGCTGTCAACTTGATCTTGGGGTCGAGGATCTTCTTGACCTCGACCATCATCTTCCACTCTTCCTTGGTATAGCCGTCCTCAAGGAAGCTATCGATGTGCGGGATGACGTTGAACGCGATCTGCTTGGTGAATTTCTTCGCCACCGCACCGTCGCCGACGAAGATATTGCGGCTCTGCTCGAACAATTCGTCCATACCTTCCTTGCCCGCGCCCGACACCGACTGATAGGTCGATACGACCACGCGCGTGATGTTGGCGTAATCATGCAGCGGCTTAAGCGCCACGACGAGCTGAGCGGTCGAGCAGTTCGGATTGGCGATGATATTCTTGCGCTTGTAGCCATCGATAGCGTCAGGATTCACCTCTGGCACGATCAGCGGAATGTCGGGGTCCATCCGGTGCAAGGAGCTGTTGTCGATGACCACGCAGCCCGCAGCCGCCGCAATCGGCGCGTATTTCTTGGTTGCTTCCGAACCAATTGCGAAAATCGCCATGTCCCAGCCGGTCCAGTCGAAATTCTCGATATTCTGGACCTTCAGCATCCTGTCGGTATCGCCATATTCAATTTCGATACCCTGGCTGCGCGACGATGCCAGCACCGCGATTTCATCGGCGGGGAATTCGCGTTCAGCAAGGATGTTGACGACTTCGCGCCCGACATTGCCCGTCGCGCCTGCAACTACGATACGATAACCCATTTTTGTGTCCCTCAAATTTTGGCATTAAAAAAGGCCGGGTTCCTGATTTGGAGCCCGGCCTTTGTTGTTCGGTTTAAGAACGCAGCGCGGCTCCTGCCTATTCGGCAGCCTCGGTAATCTTAATTGGGCGCGGGTCGCGGCGTTCGGCGATACGTGCCTTCTTGCCGGTCAAGCCGCGCAGATAATAGAGTTTCGCACGACGAACAACGCCGCGGCGGACGACTTCGATGCTTTCGATGTTCGGGCTGTACAGCGGGAATACACGCTCAACGCCCTCACCGAACGACATTTTGCGAACAGTAAAGTTGGAGCCCATGCCCTTGTTCGAACGCGCGATGCACACGCCTTCGTAATTCTGTACGCGAGTGCGTTCGCCTTCAACAACCTTTACGCCAACCTTGATGGTGTCACCGGCGCGAAAGGCTGGAATGCTTCTGGTTTCTGACAAAGCCGCAATGGCTTCAGCTTCTAATGTCTGGATGAGGTTCATGCCCCATTTAATCCTTATTCTTTTGTCGCACGTCAGAGGCAGGCTGAACCCGGGCATCTTTGTAACGCCCCCAAAGGTCCGGTCTGCGTAACCGAGTATCTTCCTCTGCCTTTTGTTTCCGCCAGGCAACTATTTTCGCATGATCCCCCGATCGCAACACTTCAGGGATCATCCGCCCTTCCCAATCATTGGGCCGGGTATAATGCGGATATTCGAGTAATTCTTGTTCAAAGGACTCTTCGTCACCGCTGGAAGTCGCGCCCATTACGCCGGGAAGCAGCCGAATGCAAGCGTCTAACAGCATCAAAGCGCCAATTTCCCCGCCCGACAGGACGATGTCGCCCATGCTGATTTGTTCGATTTCAGGATGGGCATCGAACAGGCGCTCGTCGAAGCCCTCGAAACGCCCGCAGATGATGGTGACGCCATGGCCGGAAGCGAGTTCGCGGATACGGGCTTGAGTTATGGGAGTGCCGCGCGGAGTCATGGCAAGGATTGGAGCTATAGGCTGCACCGTTTTGGCATGGTCAACCGCCGCCGAAAGAATATCCGCCCGCAACACCATCCCAGCCCCGCCGCCCGCTGGTGTGTCATCAACCGTACGGTGCTTGTCAGTGGCAAAGTCGCGGATATGGACAGGGGAGCAGGACCACTTTCCCTCCTCCAGTGCACGGCCAGCCAGCGAAATGCCAAGTGGGCCGGGGAACATCTCGGGGTAAAGTGTAAGGATTTGTGTGTGGAAGGTCATCGCTTGAAAAAGCTAAAAACCCAACGCCAGAACCGCGCTTCCAATAACATTACTCTCGCAAGAATCGGTGGCATACCGATTTGCTCAAGATCTTTCGAGCTGGTATCGGCTTTGAATACGAGCCTGAAAAGAGCTGCCATGATGCGAAGTTCGATCATTACCAGCACGGCAAGCCCCACATATCTCAGCCACGATAATTGCAGCAGAATCTTCTGGGTTTCAACTGGCACGATCTTGGTCGCAAGCCAGATACCCAAGCATTGCAGGGCCAAAATGCGAATCGCCATTTTTTGCCAAGTGAATTTCGTTCGGTAACACAGCGCAAAAAGCGCCGGCATCGTAACCATCACATCAACGATAACGGCGATTTCCCAACCGGCCAATTTTGGCGTCGGCACATTACGGCTGCCTAAAAATGCGATTGCCCACAACGCAGCTGCCAGCGGCCAAAACCAGTTTTCCTTTATACGCTCTGTCATCTTCGTACTCCCGATCAAACTGTCCAATTCTCAACCTTCAAGCCCGGCACGTCGGCGAAGTCTTTTTCGTTATGAGTAACGACGGTCAGATCGTGCGACAGCGCATGCGCCGCGATAAGCCTGTCGAAGCTGCCGCGCTTAAACGGCAGCGTGGCATAGGCAAGTGCCGCCTTGTAATCGAAGTCGAGCACCGGGACTTCCTCCACAAATGCGCGCAATTGCTCCATCGCGGGTGGCTGCTCGTTCATCGACCCATAAGCAACCTCTGCATAAGCAACTGCCGAAGTAACAAGCTCGCCTTCGTCACATTCGGCCGCGCGCCGCACAACACGCTCGTTAGAGTTCATGGTCAGATAGACGATAATGTTACTGTCGAGCAGATATTTCACGTCTTGCGATCCGGCCAATCGAGTGAACGCTCTTCGAACAGTCGAGCGTCGTCATCAATCAGCTTCAGGCTCGTTGCCGATCCGGCAACCTTGGCGATATTGAACTTCCGCTTCGGTCGCTCGACCGGCTCGAGAGTGAGGAATTCGCCGTCCTCGACGGTTAAGTCCATCTCCATTCCAGCTTCGAGCTTTGTGCCTGCGGGAATTCGAACAGCAATCGAATTGCCAGACTGAAATACCTTTGTGCGAAAATGCTCCTTTTCGCGAACCTTCATCCAGGGAGCGGAGCCTAAAATTCGCATGAACTGCGGGTTGTCACCCATTTTGCGCTTGCCGGTTTTGTTCGCCATGACTGCCTCCGTATATACGCAATGTATATACTAAATTACAAAAGCAGAATCAATCACTATCCGCTCACCCCATTCGGGCACGGCTTCGGCAGTCATCGGGACCATGAATTTCTTGCCGGGTTTTCCATCTTGCGACAGCATTTCGATCTCAAGCACATCGCTTGCGCCGAAATTTTCAACCGCGACGCATTTACCAAGGTCGGTGCCATCGGTGGATACGCAGGGAAGCCCGAGCAGATCGCTGTAATAATATTCGCCCTCGCCGAGTTCGGGCAATGCTTCACGCGGTACGGTCAGCACGGTGCTGCGCAGCTTTTCCGCGGCGTTGCGGTCGTTAACTTCAGCAAAGCGCGCGATTGCGCCGCCTTTGGTGGGGCGAAGCGATTTGACCGTCAGCGTGCCGTCGTTGAAACTCTTGTGCTGTTTCAAACTGTCCACACTTTCGGTGAACAGCTTGAGACGGACTTCACCCGTCACGCCGTGCGCGCCGGAAACGGCGGCAAGCGTGACGGTGTTGACCAAATGGTCTTTTGGCAAGGCTTATCCCTCGGCCTTTTCTTCGGTCGCTTCTTCAGTTGCAAGTGCAGCCTCTTCAGCCGGTGTTTCTTCTGCAGCGGCTTCAACTGGCGCAGCTTCTTCAGCGGCAGGTGCTTCTTCAGCAACAGCTTCGGCAGGCGCAGCTTCTTCAGCTACTGGAGCCTCTTTCGCAGGAGCTTCGGGCGCAGCTTCTTCAGCTACCGGCGCTTCTTCAACTTCAGGTGCAGCTTCTTCCGCAACTACTTCTTCAACAACTTCAGGCTCTGGCTCTGGTGCTGGAGCGGCTGCCGCTGCTGCTGCAGCTTCTTCGGCTTCGGCCAGCTTGGTGGCCTTGTCTTCAGCGCGATCTTTGGCTTTTTGGCCAGGCTCGCCCTTGTTCGGGTTGCTCTTGACCTTGCGCTCTTTGACGCCAGCGATGTCGAGGAAACGGGCGACGCGGTCCGAAGGCTGTGCGCCTGCGGCCAGCCAATGCTTCGCGCGCTCTGCGTCGAGGATCATGCGCTCTGCGCTATCCTTGGGAAGCTGCGGGTTGTAGCTGCCGATCCGTTCGATGAACTTGCCGTCACGCGGCGCGCGGGCGTCGGCTACGACGATTTTGTAATAAGGACGCTTTTTTGAACCGCCCCGCGACAAACGCATTGATAATGCCATAAAACTAACTCACCTTTCTGAAATATTATAAATTAAAACCGATACTTATTTCTTTTTACTAAGAAGTCTTGCGAGGTCCGGGGGCATTCCGCCACCGCCGCCCATGCCCGGCAGTCCGCCCATTCCCGGTGGCATTGCGCCGGGGGGCAACCCGTGCATGCTCTCCATAGCTCCGCCCAAATCTGCGCCACCCTTGCCGCCGCCAAACATTGCGGCGAGGCCCTTAAGCCCGCCCATTTTGCGGATTCGTTTCATCGCGGTTGCCATTTCCTGATGCATTTTGATCAGCTTGTTGACGTCCTGAACCGTCATCCCCGAACCTTTGGCGATGCGGATCTTGCGCTTTGCATTCAACAATTCAGGCTTCGCTCGCTCTTTTGGCGTCATGGAGCCAATAATCGCGTCCATATGGACGAGCAATTTGTCGTTCATGCCGCTGGCATCCATCGCCTGCTTCGCTTTTTTCATCCCCGGCATCATGCCAGCCAGCGCGCCAAGGCCGCCCATCTTGGTCATTTGCCGGAACTGCATGCGCAGGTCGTCCATGTCGAACTGACCCTTGGCCATCTTGGCCGCGAGTTTGTCCGCATCTTCCTTCTCGACCATTTCGGACGCGCGTTCGACCAGTCCGACGACGTCGCCCATGCCAAGGATGCGTCCTGCCACCCGGCTTGGGTTAAACGCCTCAATCGCATCCAATTTTTCGCCCACACCTGCAAACTTGATCGGCTTGCCGGTTACGGCGCGCATCGAAAGCGCCGCACCACCGCGCGCATCGCCGTCCATGCGGGTTAGCACGATACCTGTTAGGTCAACGCGCTCGCCGAAACTCGTGGCGACATTGACCGCATCCTGACCCGTCAGCGAGTCAACGACCAGCAGGATTTCCTGCGGCGTCGAAACCTTCGCCACCGCGCTCATCTCATCCATCAATTGCTGATCGACGTTCAGACGACCAGCGGTATCAAGGATCAGAACATCAAAACCCTGCAACTTCGCAGCCTGCATCGCCCGCTTGGCAATATCGACCGGCTGCTGAC
>JAIVFU010000176.1 GCA_020829485.1 Nostoc sp. CHAB 5834
GCTTTCGAGGTTCGGCGGACCTTGCCAAGCAAATCGCGGACGATGGTCGGGCCGTTTATCTTTGTCGACCAGTTCGGCCCGGCGCATTTTGATATCGGTGCTGGCATGGACGTGCGGCCGCATCCGCATATCAATTTATCTACTGTGACCTATCTGTTCGAAGGGGCGATCGAGCATCGCGATAGTCTGGGGACGCTCGCGACGATCCGACCAGGCGCGTTGAACTTGATGACGGCTGGCAGGGGAATCGTGCATAGCGAGCGTACGCCGGTGCCAGAACGTGCCACTGGATCGCCGATTTCGGGGATGCAAACCTGGCTTGCTCTGCCCGATGGCAAGGAAGAAATCGGCCCTGCGTTCGAACATGTTGCAAAGGAAGATCTGCCGCTGATTGAGAGTGACGGCGTGTCGGCTCGCGTGATCATGGGCTCATTATGGGGCGCGACCGCACCGACGACGCAGCATGCGGCAACTATCTACGCCGACATATTGATGAATGCAGGTGCAAGTATCCCGATTGACGCGGAGGCCGATGAGCGGGCAGTTCTGGTGGCGATGGGCGAAGCGAGCCTTGATGGTGAAGGGCTCGATCCACACAGCCTTTATATTCTGCAACCGGGGCAGGCGATGACATTGCGTGCGACAAGCGATTGCCGCGTCATGCTGCTTGGCGGAGAGGCGTTCAATACGCCGCGCCATGTCTGGTGGAATTTCGTGTCGTCATCGCGCGACCGGATCAATCAGGCGAAGGCCGACTGGAAATCGGGCAAATTTCCGCTGGTACCCGGCGATGATCAGGAATTTATTCCGATCCCTGAAGTTCCGCTGACAAAAAGCCATTGAGGTATCCGCTCTTTTGAGTCGAATGTGATTTTGAATTTTGCGCCAGCGGGCTAGATGATCTCCATCTGCTCTTCGAAAGGTTCAAACTGGCATGTCCGAACTCGCTCAATATCGTCTGGCACTATCAACGGGCATAGAAATGGACGCCTACACCGCAGGAAATCCTGACCATCCCGCGATCATTTTCCTGCACGGTTTTCCCGAATCTCATCGCACATGGCGGCATCAGATTGCGGCATTTTCCGACCGCTATTATTGCATCGCGCCCGATCAGCGCGGATATCGCGGAACGTCAAAGCCGCAAAAGGTCGACGATTATACCGCCGACAAGCTGACAGCCGATATTTTTGCGCTGGCCGATGCGTTGGATCTACAGGAATTTGTGATTGCCGGGCACGACTGGGGCGGGGCGATTGCGTGGAGCGTGGCGATCAATGGCCAGCCTGGCGGATTTAATCCGGCTTGGGCGGGGCGCGTGTCCCGGGCTATCATTGCCAATGCGCCGCATCCCTACCTCTTCCAGCGGCTATTGATAGCAGACATGAACCAGCGCGCGGCGAGCCAGTATATCCGCGCCTTTCGTGATCGCGAAAATGATGCGCTGGTCCGCGAGCATGGCCTGACCGGATTGCTGCTCAAAACAATTAAATGGGACAAGCCAAGCGGAATGGAGCCGGAAGAGCGCGCGGCGTTGCTGGAGGATTGGGAAGACCGCGATTCATGTTTTGCCATGCTCAACTGGTACCGCGCGTCGACGCTTTATGTGCCCGAAATGGACGAAGACCCAGAAATGCCGGCTTTTGCGGCGGGTGAGTTTCCTAAACTTCTCATCCCGACATTGGTTGTCTGGGCGATGGATGATCTTGCATTGCCAGCAAGCAACATCGACGGAATCGAAAAGCTGGCGCCCAATGTCGTGGTCGAACCCGTTCACGATTGCGGGCATTTTGTGATCTGGGAAAAGCCAGAGGCTGTGAATGCAGCGATGGAGCGGTTTTTGGCTTAAACACCAAGCCAGTTGACCCACGCACCATGGGCATGTGCTTCGCCTAACATGACTGGTTTGCCACCACCGGGCCAATAGCTGACTTTCAGTTCGTGCCGGAATGTCGCGCGGTTGGTTTCGAGGCTAATCCATGCCAGCGGCTTTTCTGGTGTTGCTTTGGCACCGACGTCAGCCATCGCTTTCTTTATGCGGTGCTGCACCGCGTCAGGCAGATATTGCCAGACGATGCTATGCATCAGCACGCGAGTGGTGCCAGCGGCTTGCGGTGCGGCCAAGCGCGCCTCGACAAAATCGGCGGCGTCGGCTTGGACCAAATCGACCGGAAGCGCCCGGATCATGTCGATGCCAGCCTTCATTCGGGTGAAGCGTTCGGGCATTTCTGGCCAGATATAGGCTATCAGCCGGTTGGCGGCAGCATCGTCGCGGACATCGATGGGCTGGATATCGCAGCCTTGCACCGAAACGATATCAAAAGGGTCGCTAGGTGGGGGAGGTCCATTCCATATCGGGCGGATTATGACTGGAGAATCTGCTGGCCCGCTGACCACGCCGCCCAAATCATAACGATAGCGATCAATTAACAGGTTCATGCCTGCGCTCGAACCTATCTCGTTCAGCTCGACATGAGGCGTGACGCGGTTGGCCAGCCAGTGCAGCGCGGCGACAAAGCTGGACGAGCGGCCCGCCTCATTGGTTTGCGGCGGGCTGTCGAACCAAGGCAGAAGTTCTGCATCATGTTGCTCGACGATATCTATGACGATTTGGTCCACCGCAGCTTGGTCGCTTACTTCGCCGCTATAGATTTTGCCCAAGCCCGGTTCCACACCGCGCCGGAAGAGGTCGTGAAATCCCCCAGCCAGCCGCAACGGCATGGCATCGCGCAGCACCATTTGCGAGTCCCAATTCGCAATCCGCCGGCCACACAGCGAGTTTCCGTGCGCCAATGCAATCAACGCTCGACAAATCGCAGCGGTCCCCGGCGCGCCATTTTTTAGCACATGATTGGCTTGCTCGTTCAGTCCTGACAAAATTTCCGCATGTAACGCCATATTGCCCTTTACTCCGCTGGCCCCTAAAGCGCGGCCATCATGACCGACCGCATCATCTTTGCAATCCCCAAGGGACGGATTCTCGACGAGGCCTTGCCGTTGATGCAAGCCGCCGGGATTGAGCCAGAAGCGGCGTTCTTTGATGATGCCAGCCGGGCGTTGCTGTTTGCAACCAACGACCCCGCAATCAGCATAATCCGCGTGCGCGCTTTCGATGTGGCGACCTTCGTCGCCCACGGTGCGGCGCAAATCGGGATTGTCGGCTCTGACGTGATCGACGAGTTCGATTATTCCGAACTTTACGCGCCGGTGGATTTGGGCATCGGCCAGTGCCGGATTTCTGTAGCTATGCCAGCGGGTGCGGCCGACCCGACCAATGGCGGTCATATCCGCGTTGCTACGAAATATCCGGCGACCACCAGCCGCTATTACCAGAATAAGGGCATTCAGGCCGAGTGTGTGAAGCTGAACGGTGCGATGGAGCTTGCTCCTTCGCTTGGTCTGGCCGGACGGATTGTCGATCTGGTTTCGTCAGGCCGCACGCTGGCTGAAAACGGCTTGGTGGAAACAGACATTATTTCGCAAGTGTCGGCCCGGCTGATCGTCAACCGCGCGGCATATAAAATGATGAGCGGAGTCATTCCGGCCATGGTTGAACGCTTCCGTTCGTTGGGAGAGTCCCGTGCAGCGGCTTAACGCCTCCGACCCCGATTTTGCTTGGGCGTTCGACGCTTTGGTCAATGACCGGCGCGAGGCCGATGTCGATGTGTCGAGCGTCGTTGCGCAAACGATTAGGCAAGTGCGGGATCGCGGCGATGTGACTTTAGTTGAACTGACCCAGCGGTTTGACGGTTTCGACCTCAACAGCCATGGCTGGCAGATCGATGCGGCGCAGTGCAAGGCAGCTTTTGATGGCCTCGCTCCCGATTTGCGGGAGGCGCTGGAACTGGCGGCGACCCGAATCCGCGATTATCATCAGGCGCAATTGCCCGAGGATCGCGATTATCGGGACGAGCAAGGTGTGCGTTTAGGTGCGAGGTGGAGTGCAGTTGATGCGGCTGGCATTTACGTGCCGGGGGGCCGGGCGGCTTACCCATCCTCAGTACTGATGAACGCCATTCCGGCGAAAGTCGCTGGCGTCGAGCGCCTTGTGATGGTGACGCCGACGCCCCAAGGCGAGGTCAATCGGACCGTTATGGCCGCCGCGCATTTGGCGGGTGTCAATGAAATCTGGCGGGTCGGCGGCGCGCAGGCGATAGCGGCTTTGGCTTATGGCACTGAGCGAATTGCTGCCGTCGATGTGATCACTGGTCCCGGCAATGCGTGGGTCGCAGAGGCCAAGCGCCAGCTTTATGGCGTTGTCGGCATCGATATGGTAGCGGGGCCTTCCGAAATTATCGTGGTGGCCGATGCCCAGAACCAGCCTGACTGGATTGCAGCGGATTTGCTGAGCCAGGCCGAGCATGATCCGACCAGCCAGTCGATATTGTTCACCGACGATGCGGCTTTTGCGGACATTGTTGCGGCGGCGGTTGAAAAGCAGTTGACCGAGTTGGCGACGGGCGGAGTTGCGTCGACCAGCTGGGCCGACAATGGCGCGATTGTTGTAGTCGAAACGCTCGAAGATGCCATGCCGCTGGTCAACCGGTTGGCGGGCGAGCATGTCGAACTCGCGGTAGACGATGAGCGTGCCGAGGCTTTGTTCGGCATGATCCGTCATGCAGGATCGGTGTTTCTGGGCCGAATGACGCCGGAAGCCATTGGTGATTATGTCGCAGGTCCCAACCATGTATTGCCGACCGGGCGGCGCGCGCGATTTGCGTCCGGGCTGTCGGTGCTCGACTTTATGAAGCGCACCAGCTTCATATCGCTGGATAAAGCGGCAGTCGCGGCCATTGGCCCGGCGGCGGCGACGCTTGCCGATGCCGAAGGATTGCCAGCGCACGCGCTGAGCGTGAGGAAAAGATTATGAGCAAGACCTCAACCTCAAAAGCCCGCTCAGCCGCACGGCTGGCTGCGGTGCAGGCGCTGTATCAGATGGACATGGAGGAGATTGGGCTGGCGCGCCTACTCGGGCAGTTTCATGAGCATCGTCTGGGCAAGGATATCGAAGACGCTCAATTGATCGACGCCGATGTCGACTTTTTCGATGATGTAGTAGTCGGAACTGACGGGCGGCGGGCCGATATCGATGCGCTGATCGAGGCAAATTTGGGCGAGCAGTGGAAAATTGGCAGGCTGGATAAGACGATGCTGCAAATCCTGCGCGCTGGAACCTATGAGATCATCGCGCGGCCCGATGTACCGACAGGAACCATCATCAACGAATATATGGACGTCGCCCACGCGTTTTTTGATGCCAAGGACGCGAAGTTCGTGAATGGGTTGTTGGACTCGGTGGCGAAGGCGAAGCGCGGTTGAATTCAAGCCGCCCCGTCACCCTGAACTTGTTTCAGGGTCTTAATCCCAGACGGCGCGGAACAAGTAAGACCCTGAAACAAGTTCAGGGTGACGGCGTTTAGTGGTTAGCGAATCGACCTTCATCGGCCTGATGCGCGCCATGGCAACCAATCCCGCAGCGCGCGGGTTGCTTGACGATACAGCAGTTGTCGAATTCGGCAATGAAGCGCTGATTCTCACGCATGACATGATGGCTGAAGGCGTGCATTGGCAGTCCAACGCTGACCCGGCCGATGTCGCGTGGAAGCTGGTTGCTTCAAACCTCTCCGATCTGGCTGCAAAAGGCGCGCGGCCATTGGGGGTATTGCTTGGCTTTATGCTTGGCGAGGATGAATGGGATCGTAGCTTCGCAGCAGGCTTGGATGTCGTGTTGAAGCATTATGACGTTGCCTTGCTGGGCGGCGATACCGTGACTAACCGAGGCGATAAACGCGCCTTGGGGATAACTGCGATTGGTACGGCGACTTATCGCCCGGTGCCATCGCGCAGCGGTGCCGAAATTGGCGATCTACTCTATGTTACGGGCACGCTAGGCGACGCTTTGGCGGGTTTCGAACTCATTGACGCCGGTTTTGATGAAGTGGGAGAACTGGCTGACGCTTTCAATCGCCCCGAACCGCGCCTTGTCGAAGGCCAAACACTTGCCCCTATCGTCAAAGCGATGATGGACGTTTCCGATGGCCTATTGCTCGATGCCGAGCGCATGGCCAGCGCCAGCAAGGTCGGCATGTCGATTGATCTGGCGCAGATCCCATTATCGCCTTTGTATGTTAGTTATCGCGGCGAGACGTTGGAGAGCCGGTTGCAAGCGGCGAGTTGGGGTGATGATTATGAATTGCTGTTTGCAGCATCGCCAACAGCCCAAATTTCCGTGCCCGCAACTGCGATTGGCTTCGTGACGGAAGGGGCAGGCATTTCGCTTCATTTTAACGGCGCAAGGGTCGAGTTGCCCCCCTCTTTGGGGTATCAGCATGGCTGAACAGCTGCCGGCGGCGTGCACGCCGTTTTAGGTTGCTTCTGTCGCCAAAGCCAACCTATACCTTGCGCATATCTGCCGAAATGGGCAGGTAAAAAAGGTTAAAACAATAAAATAAATCGGGAGTGGACAGCCGATGTCTTTGTCAATCATGGCCATTTTGTGCGGGCTTGTTGCCGTGTTGTATGGAATTATCACGAGCCGCTCGGTGCTCGCCGCGTCGGCAGGCACGCCGCGGATGCAGGAAATCGCAGCCGCTATTCAAGAGGGCGCTGGTGCTTATCTCACACGCCAATATCGTACTATTGCCGTTGTAGGCGTGGTCGTTGCAGTTCTGGTTGGGGTGTTCCTGGGACCACTCTCGGCAGTCGGCTTTGTACTTGGCGCTGTGCTTTCGGGTGCGACTGGTTTTATCGGGATGAACATCTCGGTTCGCGCCAACGTCCGCACTGCCCAAGCTGCTAGCGAAAGCCTTCAAAAGGGCCTGACGATGGCGTTCAACGCCGGTGCGATTACCGGGATGTTGGTTGCTGGTCTGGCGCTGCTCGCAATCGCCGGTTTCTTCTTTTACCTGACCGAAATCGAGATGAACTTGCCGAACAGCCGCGCGGTTATTGACGGTCTGCTGGCATTGGCATTCGGTGCATCGCTAATCTCGATCTTCGCGCGTCTGGGCGGCGGTATCTTTACCAAGGCTGCCGACGTCGGCGCTGATTTGGTCGGTAAGGTCGAAGCCAACATTCCCGAAGACGACCCACGCAACCCTGCGACCATCGCCGATAATGTTGGCGATAACGTTGGCGATTGCGCCGGTATGGCGGCTGATTTGTTCGAAACCTATGTCGTGACCATTGGCGCGACGATGGTTCTCCTGGCTCTCTTAATGCCAGCGACGATGCCAGCGGCTGAATTGCTTAACCTGATGTCGTTGCCACTCGTTGTTGGCGGCATCTGCATTTTGACGTCGATTTTGGGAACCTTCTTCGTCCGTTTGGGCGGCGGCACCAACATCATGGGTGCGATGTATAAAGGCTTCTTGGTCACCGCACTCTCGTCAATCCCGGCGATTTATTATGTCACCACACAAACGCTGGGTGGCGATATGAATGCGGTCGTCAGTTACAGCACCGGCGGGTTTACTGGCATGACCCTGTTCTATTCGATGATGGTCGGTTTGGTCGTTACCGGACTTCTGGTCTGGATCACCGAATATTATACCGGTACCAACTATCGTCCGGTCCGCTCGATTGCCAAGGCATCGGAAACCGGCCACGGCACAAACGTCATCCAGGGTCTGGCGATCAGCCTTGAATCGACCGCGTTGCCAACTCTTGTTATCTGCGTCGGAATCATCGTGTCGTTCCAGCTTGCTGGCATCATCGGCATCGCTTTTGCTGCAACGTCGATGCTGGCATTGGCCGGAATGGTCGTGGCGCTTGATGCTTATGGACCGGTGACCGACAACGCAGGCGGCATCGCTGAAATGTCCGAGATGGACAAATCGGTTCGTGAAAAGACCGATGCATTGGACGCCGTGGGCAACACTACCAAGGCTGTGACCAAGGGCTATGCAATCGGTTCGGCAGCTTTGGCGGCACTAGTGCTGTTTGGTGCCTATACAGCTGATCTGGCATTTTATGCGGACAAGCTTGGACTAACCGAAGGCGTCGATTTCACGCTGATGAACCCTTATGTCATCGTCGGTTTGTTGCTCGGTGCGCTCTTGCCCTATCTCTTCGGAGCAATGGGCATGACCGCGGTCGGCAAGGCAGCAGGGGAAGTGGTGAAGGACGTTCGCGACCAGTTCGCGAGCAATCCCGGCATCATGGACGGCACGTCGAAGCCCGATTATGCACGGACCGTTGACTTGGTCACCAAGGCAGCCATCCGCGAAATGATCATTCCGTCGTTGCTGCCCGTTTTGGCTCCAATCGCGGTTTACTTCGTGATCAGCTGGGTTGCAGGCCCCGCACAAGGCTTTGCAGCCTTGGGTGCGCTCCTTCTTGGTGTTATTGTCGGCGGTCTGTTCGTCGCTATCTCGATGACCTCGGGCGGCGGCGCGTGGGACAATGCCAAGAAGTATATCGAAGACGGCAATCACGGCGGCAAGGGTTCGGAAGCCCATAAAGCAGCCGTGACCGGCGATACCGTGGGTGATCCGTACAAGGACACTGCAGGTCCAGCCGTCAACCCGATGATCAAGATCACCAATATCGTGGCGCTCCTGCTGTTGGCAGCATTGGCACACGGCATGTAAGCCTTGCTGTGCAAGGATTTCTAAAACCCGCCGGGAGCAATTCCGGCGGGTTTTCTTTTGCTTATTAGCAATTTCTTTGCGGGTTGGCGTTACGCTCGGGCGAGTTTCGCAAACGTGCAAGGGGCAAAGTGGCGACGCGGGCATATAATAAAGCCAGTGCAGGCAATATCAGCCATCAGCTTTCGGGCTGGCGGGGGATGCTCGACGCGCGCTTTATCGACGCGTGGAATGACCTCGCTGCGCAGGCAGTTGAGCCCAATCCATTTTCCGAAAGCTGGTTTTTGCGGCCTGCGCTGGAACAATTCGATCCTTCGAATAGGTCCCAGTTATTCACCTTATGGGACGGCGACCAATTATGCGGGCTGATGCCGCTCTCCGTGCAGCCGCGTTACGGGCGCTGGCCAATGCCGCACGTACAGAACTGGCTGCATCACAATGCCTTTCTGGGTACGCCATTGGTGCGCGCCGGTTATGAAGAGATATTCTGGCAGGCATATCTGGCGCAGCTCGATCATGAACCGGGGCAGGCGCTTTTCGCGCATCTGCATTGTCTGACAATCGGCGGTGCGCTTACCACCGCGCTTGAAAGGATCTGTGCTGGCCAAAAGCGACGTTGCGCGTTGGTACAGCGCACGGAGCGCGCATTTCTCGAGCGCGGCCTGTCGTCCGAAGCCTATCTCGAACATGCGGTTCGCGGCAAGAAGCGCAAGGAACTCCGGCGGCAGAAGAACCGGCTGTCCGAAGAAGGCGCCCTGACCTTTGCGCGAGATGACAGCGCGACCGGTCTTGGGGAGTGGATGCAGGAGTTTCTTGAACTCGAACGCCGGGGTTGGAAGGGGGGCAAAGGTTCTGCGCTCGCGTGCGCCGACCAGACCCGGACATTATTTGACGAAATACTTTCGGGCGCTGCAGTTGCGGGAAAACTGGAAAGGCTTGATTTGCGGCTTGATGGCAAGCCGCTGGCGATGCTCGTAAACCTTCTTTGCGCACCCGGCAGCTTCTCATTTAAAACCGCATTCGATGAAGACTACGCACGTTTTTCGCCTGGGGTGTTGTTGCAGATCGAAAATCTGGCGTTGCTTGAACATACCGAAATCGCTTGGTGTGATAGCTGTGCAGCAGAGGGCCATCCGATGATCGACAGCCTGTGGACCGGACGCCGTGCCATTGGGCGCTATTCGGTGGCGATTGGCGGCACCGCACGCCGAGCCGCTTTTGGCGCGCTTTTGTCCGCGGAACTCGCCAAAAACGCGCCGCGCAATTCTGAATCTCAAACCGAAACAGGAGATGACGCATGACCGCGATCTTCGATTCTGCCGCGCGGCAGCTGTTCGCCGCCAATTACCCGGAAACGCCGCACAAGTTGCAGCATGCGTTGCGCGACCATGTCTTGTTGACAATCGAAGCGCTGGCGAAGCTGGGCGAGGCGCTGCCATCCACGTCAGTTGAATATAACAAGGGCGATTTGCCGGTTGGTATCGATGCGGCGCTGGTGCCTGCCAACGGCCTCAGCATCGGTGACACCATCCGGATGGTCGAAACCAGCGGAAGCTGGGCTGTGCTCAAAAACATCGAGCAAGTGCCCGAATATCAGACTCTGTTGATGGGTTTGCTGACCGAATTGAAGCCGCATATCGAGGGTAAAACCGGGCGGATGTTGAAACCGCAGGGATATCTTTTCGTCTCCAGCCCGAACGCAGTCACGCCCTATCATTTCGACCCCGAGCATAACATATTGCTTCAGTTGCGCGGGACCAAAATAATGACTCAGTTTCCCGCTGGCGATCCGCGTTTCGCCCCCGATGAAACGCATGAAGGCTATCACACCGGTGGCCACCGCAACCTTGTATGGCGTG
>JAIVFU010000177.1 GCA_020829485.1 Nostoc sp. CHAB 5834
CGCCTCCTTGGCCCGCGCGAAATCCATCGACTTGTTCAGCAGGGTGACGACATTGCCCTGGGCGGAATCGCCGATCAGGCCGAGCGCGTTTTCGATGCCCGCGTCTCCGCCGCCCACGACGACGATATGCTCGTCGACGTATTCGGTCGGGTCATCCAGTGAGTACTGCACCGTCGGCAGGTCGGCCCCCGGAATGGTCAGTCGGTTCGGGTTGCCCTGGGTCCCGATCGCCAGAACGATCGTCTCGGCGCGCAAGGTCTCCCCGTCCGCGAGGGCGATCTGGAAGTCGCCCTTCTGACCGGTGATCGCGGTCGCCTCGGCCTGGTAGCGGACATTGACCGACGCCGCCGTCGTCTGGGCGCCCCAGCGATCCAGGATGACCTCGCGACGTCCGGCCTCGAAATCGATGTCGGAACGGAGCACCAGTTGCGTCGGCGTCGCCATGATGTGCTTGCCGCGCTGGTAGCGAAAGATTGTGTCCGACAGCCGGTCGGTCTTTTCGAGCAGGACGTGATCCATCCCGCGCGCCGCTGCTCGGGCGGCGGCGCTTAGTCCTGCGGGTCCAGACCCCAGGATGGCGACCTTGTGGACAGCCCCCATAGCCTCCTCGCCGTCCGCATCCCCCGCGCGGCGTTGCGGAAGCTTTACCCATAACGCCGGTTGGGCATAACGTATACGCTCGTCGAGCGAGGGGGGTGGCCGGAATCATGAGCGCGGAAATCGGCTGTCTCGCGCTCATCCTGGCGTTCGTGCTTTCTCTTGTTCAGTCCGGCGTCGGTCTGTGGGGGGCCACGCGGGGCGAGGCGTCACTGATGGCGCTGACCTGGATGGCGGCCACGCTGCAGGCCGTGTTCGTCAGCCTCGCCTTCGCCGCGCTCGCCTGGGCCTATGTGACGCTCGACTTCTCGGTCGCGCTGGTGGCCCAGCACAGCCACTCCACCCAGCCCCTGCCGTACCGGATCGCCGCGACCTGGGGCAGCCACGAGGGCTCGCTCGTGCTCTGGATTCTGATCCTGGCGCTGCACGGCGGCGCTCTGGTCCTGTTCGGCGGGACTCTGCGCGCGACGTTCCGGTCCAGGGTCCTGGCGGTGCAGGGGATGCTCGGCGCCGCCTTCCTGGGCTTCAGTCTGTTCACCTCGAACCCCTTCGAACGGCTGATGCCGGCCGCCTTAGAAGGGACGGAGCTCAATCCGCTGCTTCAGGATCCGGGGCTGATCACCCATCCCCCCTTGCTGTATCTCGGCTACGTCGGCTTCTCGATGGCCTTCGCGTTCGCCGTCGCCGCCCTGATCGAGGGTCGGGTCGATGCGGCCTGGGCGCGGTGGGTGCGACCGTGGGTGCTGCTGGCCTGGACGTCCCTGACGCTCGGTATCGCCCTGGGCAGCCACTGGGCCTACTACGAGCTCGGTTGGGGCGGCTGGTGGTTCTGGGATCCGGTCGAGAACGCGTCGCTCATGCCGTGGCTTCTGGGCACCGCCCTGCTCCACAGCGCTCTCGTGCTCGAAAAGCGGGGGGCCCTGATCAGCTGGACGCTGCTGCTGGCGATCCTGACCTTCTCGCTCAGCCTGATCGGCACCTTCCTCGTACGGTCCGGCGTCCTGACCTCGGTCCACGCCTTCGCGGTCGATCCGACACGCGGGGGCTATGTGCTGGCCTTCACGGTCCTCGCGACCGGATCGGCGCTGGCCCTCTACGCCTGGCGGGCTCCGGCGATGCGGACGGGGGCCCTGTTCTCGCCTGTCTCGCGCGAAGCCGGGATGACGCTGAACAACCTGTTTCTGGTCGCCGCGACCGTGACCGTGTTCCTCGGCACCTTCTATCCGGTCTTCATCGACGTGATCGGCGACGAGACCATCTCGGTCGGGCCGCCCTACTATGCCCTGACGTTCGTACCCCTGTCCCTGCCGTTGCTGGCGGTGATGGGCTTTGGTCCCATGATGAACTGGAAGCGCGACCGGATCACCGACCTGGTCCGGCGTCTCATCTGGCCTCTGGGCCTGGCGGGTGTCGCCCTGATCGGTGGCGTGATCGTATTCGGCGTGAGCGAGGCGCTGGCCGCGCTCGGCATCGCGCTCGGCATATGGCTGGTCGCTGCCTCGGCCCTGGTGCTCCTGCGCCGCTGGAAGCTGGGCGCGCGCTCGCTTGCGGCTTCGCTGACCGCGGTCCGGACCACGCCGCGCGCGGTCTGGGCTGCAGCCCTCGCCCATCTCGGGATCGGCGTTCTGGCCATCGGCGTCAGCGCCATGTCGGCCTTCGGGCAGGACGCCGTGCTGCGCATGACACCGGGGGCCGTCACGACCTTCGCGGGTCGGACGATCACTCTGGACAGTCTGCAGCCCATCGTCGGACCTAACTACCGCGCCGACCGCGCGACCTTCGCGATCGCCGGAGGGGCTGGACCCAGGACCCTGACGTCCGAACGACGGTTCTATCCGTCCAGCCAGGACCAGACCACCGAGGCGGGGATCGGCGGGACGATCCTCGGCAATCTGTACATCTCGGTCGGGGAAGGTGACCCCGGCGGCGCGGTCATCGTGCGGATGTGGTACCACCCCTTCGTCGGCTGGATATGGGGTGGGGCGGTTCTGATGGCGTTGGGCGGGGCAGTATCACTGTCTGACCGTCGGCTGCGCCTGGGTGCGCCATCGCGAGCCCCCTCGGTCGCCGCCGCTCCGCTGGCGGTGCCGACATGAAGCGTCCCTCGCTCCGCGCGATCGGTTTCGCCACCCCGGTGGTGGGGTTTCTGGTCGTCGCCGTCCTGCTGGGCATGGGACTGCGGCGAGATCCCGCGATCCTGCCGTCGATGCTGATCGGCCAGCCGTTGCCAGCATTCGACCTTCAAAACGCGCCCGGCCGGACCCAGGGCCGGCCCCTGGCTTCCTCCGACCTGAACGGAGAGCCGACCCTGCTGAACGTCTTCGCCTCCTGGTGCGTGTCGTGCCGGGTGGAGCACCCCCTGCTGATGCGGCTGGCGCGAGACGGAGAGCCTTTGCACGGTCTGAACTGGAAGGACGGCGAGCGCGACGGGACCCGGTGGCTCGCCGAGTTCGGCGATCCCTACGACCGGGTCGGCCACGATCCGAGCGGCCGCACCGGCATCGACCTGGGCGTGACCGGTGCGCCCGAGACCTTCGTCATCGATCGGCACGGCGTGGTCCGCTATCGCCACGTCGGCCCGATTACCGACGCGGTCTGGACCGAAACCCTGGCTCCGATGCTGGCCGACCTCAGGGCCGAGCCATGAGGCGTCTGCTCGCGATCCTCCTGATCATCCTGTCGGCCGGCCCGGCCTGGGCCGTGCTGCCCGAGGAGCAGCTGTCCGACCCGGCTCTGGAGGCCCGAGCGCGCCAGATCAGCCGCGATCTGCGCTGCGTCGTCTGCCAGAATCAGTCGATCGACGAGTCCGATGCGCCCCTGGCGGCCGACCTTCGCGTGCTGGTTCGCGAGCGGCTGCTGGCCGGGGACACGGACGCCGAGGCCAAGGCCTATCTGGTCGACCGCTACGGTGACTATGTCCTGCTCAAGCCCGCGTTCGACGGCGGCACGGTTCTGCTCTGGCTGGGGCCCCTGCTGGCGCTGGTCCTGGGTGGACTGGGCGTGGGCACCTACTGGCGTGGCCGGGCGTCGGCGGGGCCGGTTGACCCCACCCCGCTGGCGCCGGACGAACGGCGACGTCTCGACGCCCTGCTCAAGGATGACCGGCTGTGACTCTCTGGATCGTGCTGACCGTTCTTGTCTCCTTGGCGGCGGTCGGCCTGGTGGTCCCGTTGATCCGGCCGCGCCCGAAGACAGAAGCGGCCACGACGCCGGTGGGAATCCTGAAGGATCAACTGGCGGAGCTGGATACGCAGGTCGCCTCCGGGGCGATGTCCGAAAGCGACGCCGGGCGGCTCCGCATCGAGATCGAGCGCCGCATGTTGTCGGAGGCTGGTGGTGCCGAACCCGAAGCACGGCCTTTGGGGGACAGGACGACGTTGCGTCTGGCGCTGGGCCTTGCGGCGGTCGTCGCCATCAGCGGGACCCTGCTGTACGCCTTCATGGGCAACCCCGGCGTGCCGGGCGCAAGTCGACAGGCTGCGCTGTCCCCGGTTTCGGACCCAGGAGCTGCGACGCATCCCGGCGGGGACGTCACCGCGATGATCGCGCAGCTGGAGACGGCGGTGCAGCGCAACGATCGCGACGTCGAGAGCTGGCGGCTCCTGGGCTGGTCCTACTTTCAGACCGGCCGGTTCGACGAGGCCGCACAGGCCTATGGGCGAGCCGCCGCCCTGGACCCCCGCGACGCCAACCATCCCTCGTCTCAGGGCGAGGCCCTGGTTCAGGCGGCCGGCGGGCAGGTGACCCCTGCCGCCGCCGCGGCCTTCAATGCGGCGACTGCGATCGATCCGAACGACCCCCGGGCGCGCTATTTCCTCGCGGTCCGCAAGGATCAGTCCGGCGACCGGGACGGGGCCATGGCGGACTGGATCTCGATCGTCAACGCGGCCCCGCCCGGCGCGCCCTGGGCCGGAGAGGTCAGGCGTTTCGTCGAGGACGTGGCCCGCGAGCGCGGCATCGACATCTCCGGTCGTCTCACGCCCGCGACGACCGACCCGGCTGTCGGATCACCGGGGCCAGACGCTGCACAGGTCGCGGCGGCGGCAGCGATGGATCCGGCCGACCGCGACGCCATGGTTCTCGGCATGGTCGAAAGCCTCGAGGCGAGGCTTCGGACGCAACCACGGGATGCCGAGGGCTGGGTGCGGTTGATGCGGGCGCGCATGGTCCTCGGTGACACCGCAGCGGCGGCCCGCGCCTACGCCTCGGCCCAGGCGGCGTTCATCGACAACGCGGCAGAACGCGAGCGACTGGCTCAGGCCGCTCTTGGACTCGGCGTCCCAGGCGTGTCGTAGGAAGACCGCCCCTTTCGTCGCTCGCAAGCTGTGCAGTGCGTCGATCCGTCAACAACGTGGTCGCCTTGGGCGGCGTTCCACCCTCCCACAAACGTCAGTTGTCGCCCAAGGTGATCGGGATGTTGGCGACCCGTCAACGCGGACGTGAAAACCGGACATGACCTCTTCACTGAATCCGATCGGAAATCGCGCGGCCCTGTCGGCCGTCATGCCTTCGATCCTGCTGCACGAAGGTGTGTGGGAGGGGACCTATCGTCACGTCGACGCCGACGGCCGGTTGATCGACCGGCATCAGACGCGGGTTGTCTGCACCTTCCCCGATGAAGGCCCCTACGCCTACGTCCAGTCCAACACCTTCACCTGGGAAGATGGCCGGATCTATCAGGTCGACCTGCCGGGCATCCTGTCCGGCGACCGGCTTCACTGGGACACGGAGACTTTCCACGGCACCGCCTGGGAAGCCGGAGACGGCGTCGTCCTGTTGAACCTCGCCCGCTACGACGAACCCGGCGCGCGGTTCTTCGAGAAGATCGTCATGGGCCAGAGCGGCGACCACCGGTCCCGCACCTGGCAGTGGTTCCGGGACGGTCGCCTTTACAAGCGGACCCTCTGCGACGAGCAGCGGGTCTCCCGGTGACGCTGGCGATCGAGGCGCTTACCCTGATCGGGTTGTCGATAGACAAACGACCGCTGGCAGACAGGCAAGGCGACCAGACGTCGGGCCTTTCAGATCCTCCGGGCGCTACGCACCCCCTTTGGCCAGCAATCAGCTTGGGCTGAGGATAGCCCCGCCGAGCTAGGTCGGACCGTCGGGCCCGGCTTCCGCGATGCGCCCGCGTGCCAGGAACAGCATCAGGGCCGCGAGGGTGGCGGCCGTGCCCATGATGATCGACACCGTGGGCAGCGACCAGCCGGCCTGGAACAGGAAGCCCGCGATCACCGGGGCCAGGGCCGCGCCCCCTCGGCCGAGGCCGATGATGAAGCCGGTGGCTGTGGCGCGCAGCTGGGTCGGGAAGGACTGGGCCACGATGGCGTACAGTCCCACGATCGGCGCATTGGTGAAGAAGCCGGCCACCGCCGCCGCGATCGAGATGTGCTGCAGCGTCTGCCATCCCTGACCGAAGACGATGACGGCCACGGTCGAGGCCAGCATGGCGGCGATGGTCAGGGCCGTGACCCGCGCCTTCAGCGTCAACAGGCCGAGGGTGAGGGCCCCGAGCGATCCGCCGATACTGGCCCAGACCAGCACCCCCGCCGCCGTGGGCGGAGGGAAGCCCATGTCCACCACGATCTTCGGGATCCATTTGATGATGTAGTAGAAGGTGATGATGTGCATGAAGTAGGACACGGCCAGCAGCATCGCGAGGGCGGCGAACCGCCTGGAGAACAGCAGCGGCAGGCCGGCTTTCGGCTTGATTGCGGGCACATCGGGCAGGGCGTCGATGGCGGCGTGGCCCATCCGCTTCAGGGTCTTGTTGATGCGCTCCAGCGCGCCGGGCGAGCGTTTGTGCATCTCGAAGGCGATGGATTCGGGAGCCAGCCACAGGACCAGGGGAATGAAGGCTGCGGTCGCGACCCCGCCCAGAATGAAGACCGCGGGCCAGTCGTAAATCTTCAGGAGCTGGCCGGAGATCAGGCCGCCGATCACCGATCCGATCGGTAGTCCGGCAGACATCAGCACGACGCAGAGCGCGCGGCGCTTGGCGTTGGCCGCCTCCGCCACCGCCGCGTTGATCGAGGCAAGCATGCCCCCGATGCCCAACCCCGTGATGACGCGATAGACGCACAGGGTGGTGATATCGGTCGCCGTCGAGGCGGCGAACATGCCGCCCGACATGACCAGAAGGCAGCCGAGGATGGTCTTTCGGCGTCCGATGGCGTCGGCGACATTGCCGAGCAGAAGCGAGCCGAACGCCATGCCGATCAGCTCCATCGACAGGACGATGCCGAGGGCGGCACGGTCAATGCCCCAGTCCGCGGCGATGCCGGGCGAGGCGTAGCTGATGGACAGGACGTCGAACCCGTCCAGCGCGTTCAGTCCGACCATCAGGAAGACGGCGGTCCACTGAAAGCGCGACATGCGCGCCTGATCGACGATCTCGCGTGGATCCCTCACCATTTACCGACCTCCCGTGGCGACCGCTGACGGGTCGCTTGATGTATGCTTACCAGAACCGTCCGCCGTTCAATCGCTGAAGACCACGGTCCTGGTGCCGTTCAGCAGGACCCGGTCCTGCAGATGGAAGGCGACGGCCCGCGCAAGGACCCTCCGCTCGATATCGCGGCCCTTGCGGACCAGATCGTCGGGCCGGTCGGCGTGCGTCACCGCCTCGACGTCCTGGGCGATGATCGGGCCCTCGTCCAGGTCGGCGGTGACGTAGTGGGCCGTGGCCCCGATCGACTTCACGCCGCGCGCATGGGCCTGATGATAGGGTTTCGCGCCCTTGAAGCCCGGCAGAAAGCTGTGGTGGATGTTGATGCAGCGGCCCGACAGATAGCTGGCCATGTCGTCGGACAGCACCTGCATGTAGCGGGCGAGCACGACCAGTTCCGCCCCAGTCTCCTCGACGATGCGCTTGATGGCGGCTTCCTGCTGGGGCTTGGTTTCCCTGGTCACCGGCAAGTGGTGGAACGGCGCGTCGCCGATCAGCGAGATTTTCAGTGTCTCGCGGGGGTGGTTCGAGACGATGCCGACCACCTCCATCGGCAGTTCACCGGTGCGGTTGCGATAGAGCAGGTCGCCCAGGCAATGATCGAACTTGGACACCAGCAACAGGACCCGCCGACGCTCGGCGGTGTTCCTCAGGCTCCAGGTCATGGCGCTTTCGGCCGCCATCGGCGTGAAGGCGGCCCGCAGGGCGTCGACGCCCGCCGCGCCCCCGTCCAGCTCGAACAGGACCCGCATGAAGAACAGGCCGGAATCGCGGTCGTTGAACTGGCCCGCCTCCAGAATATTGGCCCCGTGTTCGAACAGGAAGCCGGCCACCCCGGCGACCAGCCCGGGCCGGTCGTCGCAGGACAGGGTCAGGACGCAGATTTCGGACATTCGGCCAGTGTCTCCGTAGCGGCTCAGGCGGTCTTGCGGGTGGTGAAGTCGCTGACCCATTGAGCGGTCTTGGCGATACCGCCAAACGGATAGAAATGCAGGCTCAACGGACCGTGTCGTTCCGGGTCGACGCGAGCGGCGAGGTCCTCGATCAGACGATCCGGTCCGGCCGATCCCATCAACTGGGTCAGGGACAGGCCATATTTGCTCATGACCTTGGCGGAGGCCCCGACGCCGCAGCGGGCGGCGAAGCGCAGCAGGGTCTTCACCCCGGCCGGGCCCGGCACCCCGATCCGGATCAGGGCGTCGATCCCGTGGCTTCGGACGCGTTCGACCCAGCCGACGATCGGCTCGGCGTCGAAACCGAACTGGGTCAGGATGGTCATGGAGATGCCCAGCTCGGCCAGGGCGTCACGCTTGTCGAACATCGCCCCCCACAGGGCGGGTTCGCCGATGTCGGGGTGACCCTCGGGATAGCCGGACACGCCGACGCTCTCCAGACCGAGGTCGGCCAGCAGGCCCGACTTGATCAGAGACAGGGCATCCTCATACGGGCCTTCGGGCACCGGCGGGTCACCGGCCACGACGAACAGCCGCTGGATCGACGCCTGGGCCGACAGGCTTTCCAGAAACCCACCCAGCTCGCTCTCCGAGGCGATCCGTCGGGCCGAGATGTGAGGGGCCGGATCGAAGCCGAGCGCGCGCACGCGAACCGCCGCGTGCAGGCGCGCCTCGAACGTCTCGCCGGGCAGGAAGGCGATGGCGATGCGGGTGCCTTGTGGAATCACGCCCGCCGCCTCCTCGAGGGCGATGACATCCTTGGCCGTCATTTCCAGGGAGAAGGCTTGCAACAACGAGCCGACGGCCGCCGCAGGCTCCGCCCTTGATCGCGTCACGTCCAGCATGTGCGCCTCCCGGCCGATCGCCTCGGCGATCGGTGCAACAGCCTCTAGCGGGCCTCTCCCTATTCGTATAGATGAAGGCTTCGGATATGTGAAGTCGAGAGGGGATATGCCGGGATCGCGCGCCGCGCCGCTTCTCCTATTGCCGGGCCTGCTTTGCGACGCCCGCATCTGGCCGCGCGCGGCGCTCGCGCTCGGTGGCCCGGTCGTCGCGCCGATGGGCTATGGCGAGGCGTCCACCTTGGCCGAAATGGCGCGGAGCGTGCTGCAGACCGCTCCGGCGCGGTTCTCGCTTTTGGGCCATTCCATGGGCGCGCGGGTCGCGCTGGAGATCGTGCGGGCGGCCCCGGAACGGGTCGAACGGCTGGCTCTGGTCAGCACCGGCGTGCATCTGCTTCGTGCGGGCGAGGCCAACAGCCGTCATGCCCTGCTCGACATCGGCCTCTCGGAAGGCGCCGAAGCCCTAGTCGATCGCTGGCTGCCGCCCATGGTCGCGTCGTCGCGTCGCGCTGACGAGGATCTGATGGCCCCGCTGAGGGCGATGTGCGTGCAGGCGGGGGTCGAGACCTATGCCGCCCAGATCGCGGCGCTTCTCCATCGGCCCGAGGTTGAAAGCCTGTTGCCGGGCATTGCCTGCCCGACGCTGGTCATGGTCGGGGCCGAGGATCAGTGGAGCCCGCCTGAGCAGCATCGGGCCATCGCCGCCGCCATACCCGGCGCGATCCTGAAGATCGTGGACGGCAGCGGCCACATGCTTCCGGCCGAAGCCCCAGACGCCTTCGTCGCAGCCGTGGCCGACTGGCTGGCGATGGACGACCCGGCGATCGCAAACGTTCAAAAAGTCGCGTGATAAGAAACCAAGGAGGAGGAACACCATGACCGCCAACAGCCTGCAGGACGTCCTGAACGGCGTCGACAACATCCCTCATTTTCTTCGTAACCAGCAGGCAGGGCCGAACGCCTATCCGGGCGTTCCGGGCGAATACAGCAACTGGCGTGATGAGCAGATCGCCTGGCAGCAGACCTGCGTGCTGTTCAACCAGAGCTATCACATGGTCGATCTGCGGGTGGAAGGCCCCGACGCCTTCGCCATGCTGAACACCCTGGGCATCAACAGCTTCAAGGGCTTTGTGCCCGACCGCGCGAAACAGTTCGTGCCGGTCAGCCATGACGGCCACGTCATTGGCGACGTGATCCTGTTCTATCTGGCGGAGAACACCTTCAACCTGGTGGGCCGCGCCCCGACCATCGAATGGGTCGAGTTCCACGCCGCGACCGGCGGCTGGGACGTGCAGGTCACCCGCGACGAGCGCACCGCCGTCCGCCCGGACCCTCAGAACCGCCGGGGCTATCGCTACCAAATCCAGGGTCCCAACGCGATGAAGCTGATGGAGAAGGCGCTGGGTCAGACCCCGCCGGACCTGAAGTTCTTCCACATGACGACCCTGACCATCGGCGGTCGCCAGGTCCGCGCCCTGCGCCATGGCATGGCGGGCCAGCCGGGCTTTGAGCTGTTCGGCCCCTGGGAAGAGCGCGACGAGGTCCACGCCGCCCTGGTCGCGGCCGGAGCCGACTTTGGCCTCAAGCTGGTCGGTGGGCGGACCT
>JAIVFU010000178.1 GCA_020829485.1 Nostoc sp. CHAB 5834
GGCGTTCAAACACAATGGCGCTCTATTCGACGTCAACAACCTTGCCATGCCCTATTGGATGATGAACTTCGCCGAGCATGTCGAGGTGTTCGTCACCTCAAACGGCGACGACAAGCAAATCGACAGCGACATTCTCGCCCGCTGCCTGTTGCAGGCACGCAGCAAGAACCGCATTGCCGAAAGCATCGGCAAGCTGACCGTCGATGCGCCAATCCCTTATCTGCTGTCGGACCTCACCAACATCATCCAGACCGAGATGGGCAAGCTCGACAAGGCAACCAACAGCGCGCCGTTCATGCGGCTCAAGGGCAAGATCGAGGAACTGAAGGCCGATCCGCGCTATAATTTCATGTTCTCCGGCATGCTGGTCGGCGACACGATGGCCGATTTCGTCGGCAAGATTTTCCGGCTTCCGAGCGGCGGCAAGCCGATCTCGATCATCGACGTGTCAGGCGTGCCGTCGGACATCACCTCGACCGTTGTCGCAGTGCTGTCGCGCCTCGTATTCGATTACGCCATCTGGTCACGCAACGAACCGCAGCGTCCGATATTGCTGGTTTGCGAGGAAGCGCACCGCTATATTCCGTCGGACCGCGTGTCGAAAGACAGCGCGGTGCGCTCGGTTCTCGAACGGATCGCCAAGGAAGGCCGAAAATATGGCGTGTCCTTGGGCCTGATTACGCAGCGTCCTTCCGATCTTGCCGAAGGCGTGCTGTCGCAGTGCGGCACGATCATCTCGATGCGCCTCAACAACGACCGCGACCAAGCCTTCGTCCGCGCCGCAATGCCCGAAGGCGCTCGCGGGTTTCTCGATTCCATCCCCGCGTTGCGTAACCGCGAATGCATCATCTGCGGCGAGGGTGTCAGCATCCCCATCCGCGTCGCGCTCGACAATCTCGAAGAAGAAAAACGCCCCGCCTCCGAAGACCCGCTGTTCAGCCAGTTGTGGCAGGAAACCGGCGGCGAAGCGGAGATATTAGAGCGGGTCGTCCGGAGATGGCGCGCGCAGGGGCGGTGATTGGCGCCCATCAATTCCCACAAATCATTACTTTACTTCTTTGGGTAGTGCGACCAGAATTTTATCATCTTGGAATTTGAGAAATGCCTGCTGGAATAGAACAATTTTCACTCATTATGAGTGACGACGAGGTCATAATATCAAATAATTTAATGAAAAGAATATTGAAAAACAAATTGTTTTTCCCTCGGAAAATTTCACCTATTTTTAGGTACAATATTGATGAACACGGAGGTGCAGTTCTTTATGCACTAGACAGCAATAAATTTCACTATTTGATCAATTTCGGAAGATCGTATTATCTATTGATTGCACCCTTTTCTGCTATTAGCGGAATTATCGATATTGAAAATGATAAAATCAAATTTGGCTGTCGCCTTGAAAAACGCGAGAAGGATTTTTTTAGAAACTTAGTAGATAATCGAAAAATACAGTAAGGCTTATGTATTAGTTATTCCACAGTAGAATTCGTTCAATTTTTCGGGACGCTATAATTTAAAAGAGTTCCGGTAATTCCGGGGATATAATACTAATAACCATTTTCGTTTCGACAGGTCGGTATATTTTCGTTCGCACAAAGACACGAAGATGTTGCGCCTGTCCCAACGACTCTTTGCCTGTTCTTCATTCGCTTGAATTTGACCCGTTGCTGGCATGAGTGCGCTTCGCAATCCAGTGACTGACCTCTTTGTGTCTTCGTGTCTTTGTGCGAAACAAATCTCGAAACGCCCGAATGTGCGCGAATTTTCGGCAGCTAAGTTCCGATGGATAGCCAAAAAAATTGGATAGCTCCCGATACCCAATTTCCTGCTATAAACAGCTGATGGCCATTCTTGAAAAATTCGTGCAATTCGTCGAACGGCTCCCTGCCGACCGCCTCAGCTCGGTTGAGACGGCGCTTGCGGAGATAATGGAAAGCTATTCGGATCGATACGGCTTTACTCCATCCGAGCGGCAGATAATCGACCAGCGTGTGGCCGAGGCCAGTCCGGAATTTTCGGCGAGCGAGAACATCGCCAAACTGTTTGGCAAGCCCTTCTCCGCATGAGGCACATCATATTCCGCAAGGAAGCAGAAGCCGATTTGCGCGACATCATCGCCCATTACGAAAATGTTACGCCGGAATCCTTGCCCAACATATTGAGCGATATCTATCGTACGGTCGATCAACTCGTCCATTTTCCAAATATCGGAATGCAGGTCGAAGAACGAAATTTTTCGCCGGATCGTCACGCTGAAATATCATTTCAAGGTGGCTTATGAGGTCGGCGAGGACCGGATCATTATTAGGTATTTCCGTTTTCAGGACCGCGAGGTTTGAGTATCGGTTTTACGCCAAGCCGCTTGCAATGTAGGATTTGATTTGAGAGCGTCGGTTGGTCGGCTTACGAGCGCTGGCGCGGCTCTTTCTCAGTGTCGAGATGCCCTAAATTTCGGCGGCCAACCATGCCCGGTAAGTTGACAAAGTTTACACTATAGGGGTCGGGTATGCGTAATTTTTGTCAATTTAACGCTCGCCAACTCACACTTTGTCATTCCCGCGAAAGCGGGGAACGTAGTGTCCAGCGGACAATCCATGGCGGGACCGCACGGTTTGCTCAACATCGTTGTGATAACTGCAAGCTCAGGCGATGGATTCCCGCCTGCGCGGGAATGACAATAGTATCAGCCGTGGATCAACAGCCGTTTCAGGTGTCAACTTAGTGTCAATCTCCGCTGCACTACCGCCGCTCGAAAGGCTTCAACCCCCGCCCCAGCCGGTTTCCGCCTAGCGCGATCCGGTCGCCCGACCAGTCGGCGAGGAAAGTCGTCTCGCGCTCCACGCCAGGTGCAATGCTTGCCTCGTTGGCGCTGATCGACAGGCCAACGCTCGTGTTGACCTTGCCTTCAGGCGCAACGGTGATGAAGGCGCTGTAATTTTCCTTCGACGCGCCTTGAACAAACACGTTGCGCGCGATCTGGCCGACAGCGCCGGCTGGTAGGTCGATCATATAATTGGTTTCGCGACCTCTGGTATCGTCGAACGCATTGTCGGTAATCGCAACGCGCGCAGACCGGCTTTTGACATAATGGCCACCATTGCCGCGTTCGAAGCGGCTGTTGGTGACCTTGAGCGAGCCATAGTCGCCGATATAAATGCTATGCGCGCAACTTAACCCACGGTCGCAGCGGCCAAGCCCGGAGAATGTCGACTGATCAATGCTGATCGAGCCTGACTTGTCCTCGGCGGTCAATATCCCCTGCTCGCTGTTCCGGAAAATCGCGCGGGTGATGGTGAGATCACCTTTTTCCAGCCGAATTCCAGCGCCATTGGCATCGGGTACGCGCATGTTTTGAAAAATGATGCCGTCAATGCTGGCGGCCTGTCCACGCAATACTAATGCCGCCTTGCCTTCGCAGGTTGTTCCGTCAAATATGGTCTGGCCCGGAACCGAAGCCCGGAATGCAACCGCGCCTGCCTGCTGAACCGCGCATTGGCGGTACGTGCCAGGTGCAATGATGATAGTGCCATCGCCCTCGCCAATCGAGTCCACAGCGGCTTGCAAATTGCCATAGCCACGACCGGTTTCGGCATTCTGAAACGGCGCGGCGTTTTGCGCTGATGCGGCTGCGGCGCACAGAATCATGGCGATTAATATTGATGTTTTCTGCATGCGCTTTGGTCCCTAAAACTTACCGTAGCCCTGAGCCTGTCGAAGGGCGCTTCTCAGGTTAGCGCAACGCCAAAAGACGTGCTTCGACAGGCTCAGCACTCCGGTCATTTACTAACGCTAGTTCGATCAACATATCCAGCCGATTAACCAACACGGAAAATGCCCGTCCCTATGGGGGACAGCGTGGCAGCTATTCGTTGAGGTTCGGCCGCAAATATTGCCGGGCACGGTCAAGGTCGAGGCCGCGCCGTGCTGCATAATCTGCGACTTGATCTTCACCGATCCGCGCGACGCCGAAATATTCCGATTGCGGATGGCCGAAATAAAAGCCGCTAACCGCTGCAGTCGGCAACATCGCAAAGCTTTCGGTCAGCGTAATGCCGGTTTTATGCGTTGCGTCGAGCAGGTCGAACAAAATTGGCTTCAGGCTATGGTCGGGACAGGCGGGATAGCCCGGTGCTGGCCGGATGCCGCGATATTCCTCGCGGTTGAGCGCTTCCATCGTGAATTGCTCTTGCGGAGAATAGCCCCACAGATCCTTACGGACATGTTCGTGCATCCGCTCGGCAAAAGCTTCGGCGAGACGGTCGGCCAAAGCCTTCAGCATGATGTCCGAATAATCGTCGATATGCGCCTTGAACTGCGCCAGATGCGGGCCGATCCCGTGGCCGGTGGTGACCGCAAAGCCGCCGATCCAGTCGCCATCGGGGCTGATGAAATCGGCAAGGCACGTATTGGCCTTGCCCTCGCGCTTGGCGACTTGCTGGCGAAGGAATGGCAGGCGGATGTGTGCTTCGGTTTCTTCGCAGTAAACGACGACATCATCGCCATCGCGCCAGCAAGGCCACAGTCCGGCCACGCCCTTTGCCCTCAACCATTTTTCATTAACGATCTTGTCGAGCATCGCATTGGCGTCGGCAAACAGGCCAGTCGCGCTCTCGCCCACGACGGGGTCGGTGAGGATGGCGGGATAATTGCCGTGCAATTCCCACGCGCGAAAGAATGGCGTCCAGTCGATATAGTTGCGCAGATCAGCTAGGTCCCAGTCGTCATAGGCATGGACGCCGGGCTTTAACGGAGGCGCTGGCTTCAGGCTCTCGTCGATTTCAAACGCATTGGCGCGGGCTTCTTCAAGCGTTGCCAGCGGCTTGGCGGTTTTGCCGGCACGCGCATCACGGATATGGCTATATTCGGCGCGAGTATCAGCAACGAATTTGTCCGCCATGGTATCGCTGACCAAGGTCCCCGCAACACCCACCGCGCGGCTGGCGTCGAGCACGTGAATGACAGGGCCTGAATAGACGGGCTCGATTCGAAGCGCGGTGTGCGTTTTCGACGTAGTCGCACCGCCGATCATCAGCGGCATGCTCATACCTGCTTTCTGCATTTCCTCGGCCACCGTGACCATCTCGTCGAGCGATGGGGTAATCAGCCCCGACAGCCCGATCATATCGGCATCATTTTCGTTCGCAGCTTTTAAAATTTCCGGCCAAGGCACCATCACGCCCAGATCGACGATTTCAAAGCCATTGCATTGAAGCACCACGCCGACGATGTTCTTGCCGATATCATGCACATCGCCCTTGACGGTCGCCATGATGATCTTGCCCTTGCCCTTCGCGCCGACCTCTTTTTCCGCCTCGATGTAGGGGAAGAGATGCGCGACGGCTTTTTTCATCACGCGCGCGGATTTCACCACTTGCGGAAGGAACATCTTGCCTGAGCCGAACAGGTCGCCAACGACATTCATGCCGTCCATCAACGGGCCTTCGATCACTTCGATTGGGCGGCCATTCGCGGCCTTGATTGCGAGCCGGGCTTCTTCGGTATCGTCCACGATATGCGCGTCGATGCCCTTCACCAGCGCATGTTCGAGTCGTTTGCTGACATCCCAGCCGCGCCATTCGGCCTCTGCCTTTTCCTGAGCCACATCGGTGCCGCGATACTTTTCGGCCAGCGTAATAAGCCGCTCGGTTGCGTCGGGATCGCGGTTAAGGATGACATCTTCGCAAGCAACGCGCAGTTCCGGGTCAATATCGTCATAAATATCAAGCTGCCCTGCATTGACGATCGCCATGTCGAGGCCAGCCGGAATGGCATGGTACAAAAATATTGAGTGCATCGCGCGGCGGACCGGCTCATTGCCGCGGAACGAGAAGGACAGGTTCGACAACCCGCCCGAATAATGCGCATGCGGGCAGAGCACACGCAGTTCCTTAAGCGCCTCGATAAAATCGACGCCGTAATTATTATGTTCCTCGATCCCTGTCGCCACCGCAAAAATATTGGGGTCGAAAATGATGTCCTCTGGCGGAAAGCCGATGCCAACGAGCAGATCATAAGCGCGTTTGCAGATTTCGACCTTTCGCTCTTTGGTATCGGCCTGTCCGGTTTCGTCGAACGCCATAACGACCACGGCTGCGCCATAAGCCATGCACAATCGCGCATGATAAAGAAACTGCTCCTCGCCTTCCTTCATCGAGATCGAGTTGACGATTGGCTTGCCCGAAACGCATTTCAGACCCGCTTCGATGACACTCCATTTCGATGAGTCGATCATCAATGGAACGCGCGCGATATCGGGTTCGGCAGCGATTCGCTTAATAAAGGTCGTCATCGCTTCGTGCGCGTCGAGCAGGCCTTCGTCCATGTTGATATCGATAATCTGCGCGCCATTTTCGACCTGATCGCGTGCGACTTCGACGGCGGCCTCATAGTCGCCGGACAGGATCAGCTTCTTGAACTTGGCGCTACCGGTCACATTGGTGCGTTCGCCAATATTGACGAAACGGGAGGAATTTTGGGTCATATTATCTTTTCAGGTTTTACGCGGCCATCACGAAGGGTTCGAGTCCGGCGAGACGAGTCACAACGGGAGGCTGAGGTATTTGGCGCGGCGCGCGGTCTTCGACTGCCCGTGCTATGGCAGCAATATGCGCTGGCGTGGTGCCGCAGCATCCGCCGACGATATTGACCAGTCCATCGTCAAGCCATTGGCCGATCAATTGCGCCGTGGTTTCGGGCAACTCGTCATATTCAGCCAAATCATTGGGTAAACCGGCGTTTGGATAGGCCATCACTAACGCATCAGCCTGTTTCGACAAGGCTGCAAGGTGCGGACGCAACAAGTCGGCACCGAACGAGCAGTTGAGCCCTATTGTCAGCGGCTTTACATGGCGAATGGCGGCCCAGAAAGCCTCAACGGTATGGCCCGACAAATTGCGTCCGGCCATATCGGTAATGGTCATCGAGATCATCAGCGGCACATCGCGCGCCGAAGCGTCTGCCCCCTCCTGCGCCGCCATTGCTGCGCATTTTGCATTGAGCGTGTCAAAGATCGTCTCGATCAGCAGGAAATCAACGCCGCCTTCAATCAACGCATCGCATTGCTCGCGATACACGTCTTTCAGATAATCAAAGTCGATCTCGCGAAAGCCTGGGTCATTGACGTCGGGTGAAAGCGACAATGTCTTATTGGTCGGCCCGATTGAGCCTGCCACAAACCGCTTTTTGCCGTCCTTGGCCTCTGCCTCATCGCAGCACTCCCGGGCAAGCCGAGCCGATTCCACGTTCAACTCGCGCACCAGATGCTCGCAGCCATAATCGGCCATGCTGATCTTCGTGCCGCTGAACGTATTGGTTTCGATTATGTCTGCACCAGCGTCGAGATAGGCGCTGTGGATCGCTTTGATGATGTCGGGGCGAGTGATCGAGAGCAGGTCGTTATTGCCCTTCTGGTCGTGGGTAACCTCAAGCGAACCGCGATAATCATCTTCGGATAATTTGTAGCCCTGAATCGCAGTGCCATAACCGCCGTCGAAAACGAGAATCTGCTTTGAAGCCCTCGCAACGAATTCTTCGCGCGGCTTCACGCCGCTTTCTCCTGAGCGAGCGCCGCAGGACGCTTGCCGAGCAAATGGCAAATGGCATAAGACAATTCTGCCCGGTTGAGGGTGTAGAAATGGAAATCGCGCACTCCGCCTGCATATAGACGGCGGCACATTTCGGCGGCAATCGTCGCCGCGACCAACTGCCGCGCTGGCGGATGGTCGTCGAGCCCCTCGAAGAGATGTGCCATCCATTGCGGAACCGACGTGCCGGTCATTTTCGACATGCGGGTTATCGCAGCAAAGTTTGAGACGGGCATGATGCCGGGAACGATCTCGGCATCTATGCCAGCTGCGGCGACGGCATCGCGGAAACGGAAAAACGTCTCGGGTTCAAAGAAGAACTGTGTGATTGCACGACTGGCGCCTGCATCTAGCTTGCGCTTCAAAAAATCGATGTCGGTAGCGGCGGACTGCGCTTCAGGATGGGTCTCAGGATAAGCGCTTACCGAAATCTCGAAAGGATGCAGCTTGCGCAAGCCTTCAACCAGTTCCGCCGCGCTGGCATAGCCGTCGGGATGCGGGATGAACTTACCATCGGAGTTCGGCGCATCGCCGCGCAGCGCCACGATGTGCCGAACGCCAGCTTCCCAATAAGCATTTGCAACGTCAGCTATCTCGGATTTGGAAGCTTCGACACACGTTAAATGCGCTGCGGCTGGGATATTGGTTTCACGCGCAATACGCGCCACCGTATTGTGTGTGCGTTCACGCGTGGTGCCGCCTGCACCATAAGTTACAGAAACAAAACGAGGCTCAAGCGGTGCCAAGGTCACCACCGACTCCCACAATTGCTCTTCCATTTTCTCCGTTTTGGGCGGGAAAAATTCAAAGCTGATTTCGCAATCGCCCATTAGGCCTGCGAACAAGGGCGAAGCAACAGCTCGGCTGGCTTCCTGCATTTGGGCAAGGGGGAGAATCATGCAACTATCCTTAATTTCGGGCTTGGGGCCGACTGCATTTGCCCCTGCTTTTGACCCATCCAGATTTTAACCGCGAGCGCGCCGCCATCTAGTGTCACCTGGTGCGCGAGATGGACATTATTGGCTTGGAAGGCATTCCCGATGAGTTCGTCGGCAAATCCCAAACGCGCATGCGCATGCACGGTTCGGAGTTCCTCATGGTCGTGTGCTGCAAAGTCCACGATAATCAGTCTGCCTTTCGGCGCAAGCACGCGCGCAGCCTCAGCGATCACACCTTCGGGATGTTGGGCGTAATGCAGGACTTGATGGAAGATAACTGTGTTAAATTCACCGTCTGCCAACGGCAACGCGTTGAAATCGCCCAGCATGATTTCGATTTTGCCCGCGACGTCGGGCCCGAAATTCCCCAGCTTCGCGCGCGCCAGCCGCAACATTTCGATATTGTTATCGAGCGCTACAAAATGTTCGGCATTCGCGGCAAATAACTCGACCATCCGGCCGGTGCCGGTACCAACATCCAGAACATTACCAAGCGGAGCCATCGCCAGAATTTGCCCGATTGCATGTTCAACCTCAGACTCGGTCACATGAAGCGAGCGAAGCGAGTCCCATTCGTCGGCATGCGCGGCAAAATATGCGGCAGCCATATCCGTCCGTGCGGTTCGCACTTCGTCGAGTTTGATCAGGTCGCGCTGAAAGGCTTTAGCCTGCGTTATGTCGGTGCTGGCAAAGAGCGGAGCCAGTCTGCCGTCGGTCATGACTGGCCCAGGCCGCATAAAAACCCAGCTACCCTCTTTGCGGCGCTCCAATATACCTGCCTCGTCCAATATGCGGACATGACGCGAAACCCGGGGCTGGCTTTGGCCCAAAATCTGCACCAGTTCGCCAACCGACAATTCGAGTTTGAGCACCAAAAATACGATTCGCAACCGCGTCGGGTCGGCCAATGCGCGCGTTATGTTGAGCAAATCGATCATTCGAAGATCATATAAAGAAATCTTTATATGATGTCAATTGGCGCAAATAGGCCGTGTTTTCTACCTTTTAAGTTGAGTTAGGCGTAAAACTGCGTCTGATCGGCGCTACCCTGCAAAAAACCTGATTGCCATGGAAATATGAAGGGGCTAGAGGGGCAAACCGCAGACATTACTGCACTAGTGCTGTGTGCCTGTCAGGTTTTTCAATAAGTTTTGCTAGGGGGTTTTCCCAAATGAAGAAAATTGCTGTATCTCTCGTACTCGCCGCTTCGCTCGGTCTCGCTGCTTGCTCGGGCGCTGAAGAAGCAACCACAGAAGCAACCGATGCAACTGCAGAAGCAACCACCGAATCTGCTGACGCCGCTGTAGAAGGTGCTGACGCAATGGCAACTGACGCCGCTGCAACCACCGACGCTGCTGCGACCGACACTGCGGATAAGGCTGGCGAAATGGCTGACAAGGCCGGCGAAATGGCCGACACTGCTGGCGACGCTGCTGCAAAGGCTGGCGAAATGGCTGATGCTGCCAAGGAAGCTGCGAAGTAATATCGCACTTTCGGCACATGCTGAAATCGAAAAGGCCGTCCTGTTCGCAGGGCGGCCTTTTTCCTGTCTCGCGACACCGAGGACATGAATGAGCAAACGCTTCGCTCTTGCGCTATTGATCTTGCCGACCTCCGCTTGCGGGGACCAGACCGCGACGACCAACCCGGGCGGCGTAAGTGCTGAAGACGCAAAAGCTCTAGATGAGGCTGCCGAAAAGCTGGACACCGAAACTACGAACCAGCAGCAGCCTTGAGAATTCGATATTTTGCCTATCGTTGGTGATAGGTAGCCACAGTCCGCGATACAAACTGCATGAATGCCATGCGGTCGGGAATTGGGGCGGTCGTGCTGCCCATCATCACGGCAACGGCATAACGCGTTCCATCGGGCGCCGTCATGATTCCGATATCATTATAACCTGTCGACACTGGCGAAAGCACT
>JAIVFU010000179.1 GCA_020829485.1 Nostoc sp. CHAB 5834
CCACGTAAATTTTTGGTTAACTACCAATTAACCATTAGATCTGTGGCTCGTCTGTTCACGCGCAATTATTTTAAGTACAAAAAAAGCAGTGGCGTAAGTAAAAGCAAGCCGAGTAATAAGTCGAGTGGCCATGCGGGAATGATCCGAACTTCCGGCGACGGCGTGTGAATCACGTTTAACATCAGCTCCCACAACCCCTTGAGATTTACTGGATATCTCTTTTCTTTTGGTGGCTCAAAAGGGATCATGAATTTTGTCCTAATTCTGACCGTTGCGGTACTAGGCAAGTGTTGAATTTTCGTGAACGCTGAACACAAAGGGCCTCAGAATTATCCTGAGCTTTTGATGAGTTTCGAGGTCATCCAACCGTCTCTGGCGTCGAATCCCAACAACCGACTGTCACAAGTGACCGGAATTACCGCAAAATATCGCTCGACGGAAAATCATTAGCGATATCGCCGACTGGCTGGTGCAGCACGCAGTCATGCTCGAACTGGTCTCACGCAAATTTTGGCGGTTTCACCCTGTTATCCGCGATAACAGGGAGGTTTTTTGCCCATCGAAGGACTTCGGCCGAGCCACTGCGCGCGCTGCAGCCAGTTTCGCTGACAATCCGCCAAAAATTATCAGGGAAGGCCCGTTCGAATACCCGGCTGCGAACACGGAGCGGCAATTGTCCGAACACCGACAGGCAGTGCTTGAAAAAGGTCACCTAAATTTCTTTGAAAATCATCTGGGCAATTGCGCTGCGATAAGGTAATACTGACGTCAACGAGGATGATCACGAATCATCCCGACACACTGCCGCCAAGGCTCCGTCCGCGGACCATCCAGCCCGATAACCGGGTTGGGCCGATGGTCCATTTAAAAGGAACTTGGCAGTGAATAATCTTACTTTGTCATATCGTTCGCCGGGACAGATCAAACCCCGACTTAGACAGTGGCGTCCACACTCTTCCCAACAGATCGGATTGGTGGAGAATTCGCTGCGTGAACACGGGTGCGTGGAGGCTGTGCTTATTGACAGCGAGGACCGCGTAGTATGCGGCCAGGCTGTTGTCATCGCTGCACAGAATATCGGCCTCAATAGTATACCCGTTTTATGCGTCGACAACCTGAGCGACGAGCAGCTTCGCGCCTATGCTATCAAGGCAAACCGCATAGCCGACCTTGCCGGCTATGATGAGGCGTTGCTCGCACTCGAGCTGAACGAGATCAACGAGCTGCTTGGCGGTGATCTGGATTTTGCTGATTTCGGATTTGAGCCTGCCGAACTCGACCGCATTTTGGGCCTGACGGATATCGAGCGAGACGAGCTGCTCGATGTTGTTCCCGACATCTTGCCCGAACAGGCGGTGAGCAAGCCGGGTGACCTGTGGCTAATCGGCGAGCACCGACTTTATTGCGGAGATGCGCTTATCAATGACAGTTACGTCATGCTGCTTGACGGCCAGCTGGCGCAATTGGTCTTAAGTGATTTGCCATATAATCTTCCTGCTCAAACGATCTCTGGAAATGGCAAATTTCAACATCGCGATTTTTTGCAGGCGGCCGGCGAGCTATCGCCAGACCAGTTCACGCGGTGGCTGACCAAGGGTCTCAGACTGATGCGCGCGCATAGCGTCGATGGTTCATTGCATATGCTGTTCATGGGTAGACAGTTTCTGCTGGAACTGCTGCGCGCTGGAAAGATCGTTTATAGCGACCTCAAGGACATCGTGACATGGGTTAAAAAATCGGGCGGACAGGGCCCGCTATATCGGTCGCAAACAGAGTTTGTGGTAATCTACAAAAGCGGAGAAGGTAAATATATCAATAATATAGCCATGGGTAAATATGGGAGAAACCGGACAAACGCGTGGTTTTACGACGGCATGAACACCCCCTCGGCCGAGCGGGATGAACTTCTGGCTTCGCATCCGACGTGCAAACCGGTCGAACTTTTGGCTGACGCCATCCTAGATGCCTCCACCCAAGGCTCGATTGTTCTGGATCCCTTTGCCGGCTCAGGCAGCCTGATCCTGGCAGCGCACAAGGTCCAGCGCCGCGCGTATGCGATGGAACTCGATCCCCTCTATGTCGATGTCAGTCTGCGGCGAATTTACAATACGCTCGGCATAGATGCCGTCCGCGCATCCAACGGTGCGTCGTTCGCAGATCTCGATGCCCAGGCACGGGAAAAATCCGCGTCCATCAATACGGGCAAGGAGTCAGCCGCATGACTAAGAGTTCAAGAAGCTCACATCCATCGCGGTCCGGTCCGCGCCAACCTAACCCCGAAGGATACCAGGTCGGACCGGGAAACCCTCCCTTTCCGACACGCTTTGAAAGGGATGCACCGTCCCCAAACCCTGGCGGTCGTCCAGCCAAGAAGAAACAGGAGGCTTTAATGAATTCTCTCGACGCTTTTCAAAACACCATCATCAAGCATGGCGAGACCAAAATGCCGCTTTTTCGTGACGGAGAAAATGTGGAATTGTCGCGGCTGGAGGCGTTCCTGGACGTCGTTTTTAAACTGGCCGTCAAGGGAAATCCCAAAGCACTGGCGCTATATATGATGGCACAAAAGGAAGCAGCAGAGGCAGCGAAAGTATTCAAGGAAGGGATATTACTCGCCGCGAACGAACACATAGATCGCTGGCTGGCCGAGTTCCTTCAGAATGAGCGTAAAGGCAAACCGATGCCCCCATTTGTCTATCCCGATCCTCGTGATATTATCATCCATCCAGACGGCTCGGTTGAAATTGTTGGCCCGATTAATGTGCAGCAGTATCTGCTCACGGATGAGATAATGCATCACCGAGACGAGCATATTGAGCTGTGGGATAAAGTGCTGATGGTTCGCAAATCATCATGCAATGACCTCGAACGGGAATGGCGCAAGCGCAGCAAACACATAGAAAAAATGAACAGTGTGCTGCCGCCACGATTGCGAAAGTCGTTGCCACCCCTGGAGAAGTATCTTCGTGAGTAGAAGCGGTTCTTTACCCCTGCGTGTGTTGTAAGGGCTCTGACCTTGATGTTATTTTCGCCGCCGAATGTCGAAGGTCGGATCCCCGAGATCAGACACTGAGCGGTGTGGACAAGGGCGACTACGTAAAATACGCATTCGATCGGAAGGATGGATCGTATGCGTATTTCCATCATACTCGAGGCATTGGCCCATTGTCACAGGTGAGTTCCACGGTAACAAAAGCTGCATAAACAATCCAACTGCGGTTGATGCGAGGACGCCGTTCGGCCAGACCACTTGTGGTTTGCCCCCAGCTGCTCCGTAGTTCCGTCCTTCGATTTCGAGCGCCTCGTCGGTTACGATGCCAAGGCATCGCAGGCATGGTGCACCTGGGACTGAAAGAACGACTTGCCCTGCGACAATGAATCCGGGTCCTGCCTCATGAACGTCCATGCCTTGGTCGATATATGGCATGAGCAACCGGCGGCTCAGATCCTCGAGCTGATCCTTTGCGGTCACGCTGTCGAGGCATCCAAACACCACATCGCCATGCCGTATTTCGTCGAGAGCATTTTGCCATTTGCGAGCAATAGGAGTTATGCGGGCAGTTGGATTTACAGCCCGGATCATCCGGGCAGCTATGTCAACTTTCCGCATTTTGTTTTCGACATCGGCATATGTACCGCCCACTAGCCGGTTCAAATTGGTTTCATTGATGACGTCATCGTCTATGAGAATGAAACCCCCTACACCAACATGGGCGGCTTGCTGCGCGACATGTGATCCGCCGCCTCCAAGTCCGGCGATCACGATTGTTACATCATCCAACCGACTTTCGTTCTCGGCGCCAAAAGCTCTGACGATCTAACCAACTCATAGCGGACTCCAGTCTCGGGCGTAGCGGTTTCCAATTTGGGTAAAGGTGTGGATAGGTGAGGGGCTTTTGTCGTCCGCGAGCCAGATTAAGCCTGCGGCAGAGTCATTGCTAAGCACTATCATGCCTTGCGGCATCCCGGGAACGGTCGCAAAGAAACTCGGAACAAATTCCGATCCACTTCTTAAATCTACGTTGCTAAATTCTGGCCGTCCGTCGTGACAATGGGCATGGACATGAATGAGCGCGGACTTGGGCCGATAGGCCAGTTGGGCTGCTTTGCGAAAAGCTTCAGGTCCAATGGCAGCGCCAACGTTTTTAGAAACGATATAATCGCTATCCGCCACCGGCTGATAATTCCGGACAAGTAGCAGTAATTTTCCCGGAGAAGACGTTGCGGCGGCAACCATGAACCCGACACGCTCCCAAGCATGCGGGTGCGGACGTTCCAAATCTGCCCGAATTTGGGAAAGCATGTCAGACCGTATGCGGATGGCGATATTCATACCACCGCCTCTGCGCCTTTTACCGCTTCAATATGGCCCGCCAAAATATCTAACCATGGCTGATCTGCCGGAATCCCGCTCCACGAAAATGCATACCAGTTTAAAGCTTTGATGACATGTGGCCCCCAGTTGCGGTTTACAGGCAGTTGCTCCGCAAAGAACAGCCGTGTGTCATAACCATCGCGCGCCCGAGGACAGAGCAATCCGTCCACGGTATGAGTTTCACCTGCGCATAAAACCTTTAAGCCTGGGAGGAATACTAGCGGATCGCCGCCGTCATCCCATAACTCGGCTCCGGGACAAAGAGCCCGGAGCCGAGCAACTTGAGCATCATGCTCGGTCACGACGACTGACCGATCGGAACATGTGACGTGAAAACCATACCTTCGCGGACGTTTACTTTCCGACCGGGCTTCAGCTCTTTGAATTCACCATCGGGTTCGATGAGGTCGAGGATATGGCCGGCAGGAACGCCAAAAAGCTCAATCAGCTCTTCCGTCGTCCACTGCCGCCGCTCAACCTCAAAGGGCTGCTCGCGATATTCGATTGAAACCGTGCCTTTGCCGTCCGGTTTCGGCGGTTTGGGTGCCTTGTTATTGGGCGGTTTGTCATCTGGTGTAGTCATGTATTTTCTCCAGCAGCGGGAATCGCCGCTGCCGTTTAAATACCCCACAACCGAACGCTACGGCAACTATGTGTAACGCATTAGGTAACAGAAAATATTCAAGCTACTGAAACGCAAGGGGTTTCATTTCAGTTCCCCGCCCACTCATAAGTGGTACGCAGATGGTTCATCTCCGAAAAGGCAATTACTCCATTATGTTGAAGCTGACCGACTACAATTCCGGCACTGATGCCTTGCTTCGCAGCGAAATTGATGATGCCGTCTTCGGATCCGTCGAATTTAGTAATGAATCGGCGCATCGCATCTGAAGGTACGAGAAAATCGGCTGCCCAAGCATTGGCCTCGGCCTCTTGTTTTGGATTTGCACTGCCTGGTCCCTTGGTCATGTCGATGAATATTTCTTTTCGGCTATGTAGAAGCAGATGTGCACACTCATGGAAGAAGGTGAACCAAAAATGATCATGTTTCATATGGCGAAAGCTCTGTTGGATTAGTGCTTTGCGGGGCGAGAGCCATCGTGATACGCCGCTGGCGCGAACCTTAGGAAGCGGTTTTTCCAATACGAATACAACGCCGGCGGATGCACATTTTCTTTTCAGATCGTCCAGAGCTTCATTCACTGGAACCAGTGTCAGTTCTCGCAGTTCGTCCAACACCGTCAAAAAATTTTCTCGGTCATAGTCGGCTGTTTCCGTCAACGCCGCTTCTCGTTCGCCGATCCGCAACCATGCTGCGAGCGACCATTCGTCGTTTTTAAAGACGTCAGACGTGCGAAAGTCGACCGCCATGAGATCATTAAGGCGCTCCTCGCACGCCGTAACACTTGCCACCCCGAAATATTTCAGGAGAATGTCAACTTGCGCCGCTTTAATCGGGGTTCTTTCAATTAAATTGCGGTCGGCCATCTCTTTTAGCGGGAATTTTTTTGCCCAGTCGAAATGACTGGCCAGCAGTTGGTTTTCGTTTTCGCGGGCTTGATGTAGTTGAAAGGCAGCTTCCATGTTTATGAGAATGGCAGCGGGAAGATTGAGAACGCGCTCAAGTTGCAAAGCAGTCTCTGGTTCCACTGGCGCTTTTCCAGCAACGATTTCCGAGATAAGCTTACCTGATCGACCGCAGCGTCGCGCCAATTCGCGCGCGGATATTTGCAGCGTATCGAGATATTCTTCGATCAAATCGCCTGGTGGACAGGCATAATCTGGCGAATAGGTGAAGCGCGGGGCGGACGTCTTCATGGTTTTCTTCCTTCTAGGGTTTGAATTTTTTCTATTCCGATGACTTCTATCTCTGAGATCTTCGACGCGGACGGTGACGTGGGTGTCGATAGAACGAGCCTGTATTCTGAATCGAGAGCGACAGAATATGGCCCACGCTTTGGTAGCGGAGTCAGACTTATGGGTGGCCCGAATGGCACTGCATCTAAAGTCGGGGCTGCGGCCAATACCGACAAACGACAGCAGATTTTCTTCGCAAGCTTCACTCCAAATTCGGAGATCAAGGACTTACGGCAGCAACAAAGGGTATAAATTTTAGCATCGGAGAAGGTAATCTCCACACATTTCTCCAAACATGTTTCGTAACACGTAACAGTTTATCGTTGTGGATGCAAATCGGCGGCTATTTTTGTTTTGGAGAAAGACTTGACGTGAATACGATAAAATAGGGAACGTTCAAAATATCTGAAACCCGGTCACCGATTTGCTCTTGCTCGATACCTCGCAAATAAACGTGTGCCTTGACCATGCTCCAAAACCGTTCTGCAGTTTGAGGCCGCCGCCATAGACCGTAACGGTCACATCGCCGCCTGTTGTCACCTTCCGGTCAATTCCTTTTTTGTCAGGAATGCCGAACATACTTTCCCATTCGTATTCGAACTTTGCACTGGCCTCCGCATGATACTGGCACATTATAAGCGCTTCGTTGTCGTCGATTTCGGTCATAAGCGACGTTTCGTCATCTGTGATTTGTTGGTTCGCGCTCGCCTGAGTCACGGGATCGTTAGTCGTCCTGTTTGGTGCGGCGAAAAAAGCGACAATCACGATTGCGCCAATAACTACCAACACCCCGATGCAGGACATTTGAAACCTTTTGCCGGCAGGTGTGGGCGGCTCCGTCCCAAGATTGTCAACCTCAATCCCTCGAGACTCCAACTCTTTGCGAAACCGTTCATGAACGTCTCCGGCCATTTCTACTTCCCCGAGCTACCAACCTAAATACATATTATAGATGGTGGTATTCGCTCGGCATGGTTGAGAAGATGGAGCTTCCCAATCGAGGAGGAATCCGATGCCAAATTTTGCAGGTTTGGACGTGTCCCTTCAGTTGACGAGCGTGTGCATCGTCGACGATGAAGGCAAAATTGTCCGCGAATTTAAAACATCTACCGAAGCTGAAACGCTCTGCCATGCGCTCCAGCCGTACGCCCATGAACTTAAGGCGATTGGTCTGGAGGCAGGTCCGATGTCGCAACATCTGTACTCCGAGATGGCCGAGGCGGGCTTTCCGGTAATCTGCGTTGAGTCCCGGCACATGGCGCAGGCCTTGCGTGCTCAAACGCTCAACAAGACCGACCGTAATGACGCGCGCGGTATCGCGCAGATGATGCGAGTTGGGCTGTTTAAACCCGTTCATGTGAAGACCGATCGGAGTCAGCGGCTGAAGGTATTGCTGACCGCTCGCAAGCTGCTCAAATCCAAACTGCTTGATATCGAAGCCGACCTGCGTGGGGTCCTGAAGAATTTCGGGCTCAAACTGGGCAAAGTTGGCCCCAGACATTTTGAGGATCGGGTCCGCGAACTGGCGTCGTTCGATAGGTTTGTTTCCGAGGTCGTTGAACCTGTTCTTACCGCACGAAGGGTGCAGCGCGAACAATACGACCGATTGCACCATATGCTTGTTGCTGCGGCTAAAGCAGATCCGGTGTGCCAGCGACTGATGACCATGCCTGGTGTCGGTGTCGTTGTGGCGATGACCTACCGTGTTACCATCGATATACCCGTGCGCTTCGCCAAGTCGCGAACGGTCGGCGCGCATATTGGTCTGACGCCCAAGCGATACCAGTCCGGAGAGATCGACTGGAGTGGCCGAATTTCCAAAACGGGTGACCAGCTGCTGCGCGCATCGCTCTACGAAGCCGCCCAAGTGCTCATGACCCGTGTTGCCCGTCCATCGCCCCTTCGGTCGTGGGCGATGCGCCTTGCCAAACGTCGCGGCCACAAACGAGCCACTGTCGCGTTGGCCCGAAAGATGGGGGTCATATTGCACCGCATGTGGAGCGACGGCACCGACTTCCACTGGGGCAATGCCGTGCAGTGAAGACGAGAGAGAAGTATTGAAGTTCCGCTTCGGCGGATAGTTGGCCCGCAAGGGACGATGGGACGGCAAAGCCGAGTTATCAACTGGCCAGCAGGATTTATCCTTCAAGGCCGCATTATAGATCAGGCTTGCCGGCCTTTCCGACCCCAGCTTGCGGCGATCGAGCATCGACCGCGAAGAGAAGCATGAGCCCGAGCGGGTTGCATTTTAACTGTGTTGTTCAAGCGGAGTGATCCTACGGGTGGTCATGTAGAGTATACTCCGTTGTCAAATACTCATCAAGTCCGTTCTCTGCTATCCTATGGAGATACGGGAAGTTTTTGCGCGTAATTTGAAATATCTGCGCCTCGAGAAGGGGCTTTCGCAGGAAGAACTCGCACATCTGGCCGAAATCGACCGTACCTATGTCAGCTCGCTGGAGCGCAGCGTCTACAATGCCAGTATCGACGTCGTCGACCGCATCGCGCATGCGCTGGGTGCCCAGGCTGCAGACCTGCTAAAGCGGCCGCCGCTGGGCTAAATAACTCGCTTTCAATGGTGCTTGACGAATAGAGAAGTTGATAAACTCGGTTCGCATTCAAAGCCAATGGTTTGTGCATGGACATGCGCAAACTTGTTGGAGCGAACACCGCCCGGATACGGAAGGAAAAAGGCCTGACGCAAGAGGCGCTCGCCGAGAAATCCGGGCTCAGCCAGCAGTATATTTCAGGGCTGGAAAACGGGCAGCGTAATCCGACGATAGTGACGCTTTATGAGCTGGCTGTTGCGCTAGAAGTAAGACCTCTGGATTTATTGTCAGTCCATTGATTTAACAACTCATTTATCGCCGACGTGATTGATACGAAGTACTTTTTGTAGCTTGCATCGCGAAGTGGAAGGAGGGGTCGCCTAAAATGGGACTGTTTCTCTACCCAGGAGTAGTTTCACGCAGTTTTTGAAGCAGCTAGTCAATATCTAGAAACTGAAGCACCTGCTGAAGCAGAGGTTGAAAGTTTGCCAATGTCACCGCACACTCAGCATCCGGTTGGCGGCAAACACGCTGTGCAGTAACTATTTTGTGGTCAGGGTTAAAATCATCTTTGACGAGATAGGACCAAGCCGCATCTAGATGTTCGTCAAAGGTGGTCTCCGCGAGAAGAATTTTATTCACGAGTATTGGGTGGCAAACTTTTCCGGGGTCGCGTCGAACAAGATGTTTTTTTGTATGTGCGACGGTCCAGACTTCCTGCGGATATAGTGTCTCGAGTGACGCATAGACATCAAAGTGCGCAGCCCGAGCGGCGCGAACTTGGTGAGGCATAGGGTACACAAAACACTTTGCCGATTTCACATTGTCAGGCTGTTTGTTAAATTCATCTTTTGGCTGTGCGGCATCCCCGTCGACGATACCTACTGCCTTTGGTCGTGTCGGGTGATGTTTGTGTTGTGATCGCCAACCAACCAGCATGTCGATAACGTAGGTGTGTCCTGCCCCTGCTCGTTTCGTCTCAAAACGCACCTGATCAACTTTAGCGGGAAAGAAAAGCTCAAGCGCCCTTGCTAATATAAGTCGGTCACTTTCACCTTCCACAAATATGCGGGGGCATTCTTCTTCAGCTAGTTTTGCCGCTGCAGCTTTCGCCGCCTCCTGTTGCCGCACTTGTGCGACCATCTCGGAAATACGCGGCGCCAGCATCGCCAGCGTTCCTAAGCTTTCGTCGATACCTTTAGCGTCTGTTTTTGTGATCGTTCCGTCGGTATCCGTTGTTCGAGTAACAAAATTAAGAGCGACGTCAGACTCACGCTGCCCGAGATCGTAGAAAGCTGGAGAGTGTGTTGTTAGGATAATTTGAGCCGTTCCCGATTTTGCCAAACTATAAAGCTCGTCTGCGAGCTGTACTGCGCTTCCAATCTCGAGATTGTTCTCTGGCTCCTCATACGCCCAAATGCTGCTGATCGGCTGGCCCCCGCGCGTTTGTAGAGCAGCTTTTTTCTCAGCCATAAACCGTAAGATTAGCGGAATGTGGCGAGCTTTTATACCATCACCACGGTTGTTGAGAGAAACCGATTTTTCCCCGCTCAGGAAATCTAATCGCTCGAAAATGTGGTAAAGATCTCGTGGAAGGGCGAGCTTCGTTTCAAATCCGAGCGATTTAGAGATGTTGGTTGTCAATTCGTTAAGGTGGTCTC
>JAIVFU010000017.1 GCA_020829485.1 Nostoc sp. CHAB 5834
CATCTTGTTGCTCACTAGTCATTTCAACCCGGATACTTGAGATACGTCCTTGCATGTCTGATTTTTATACTACCCTACAAAAAATATCCTCCTCTATTTCCGACCCTTTTTTGCGGTGACGTGTACTTAGTGGGAAGGGGGTTAGGTTTTCGTGGACTTTTCCACATGACCTGAATTGTCAGGTGCGTGCCGTAGGCGATCGCCACGCAATACTGTTCGGTTAAGACAACCGTATGGGTTATCGGTCATCAGTCAACCGTCAACAGTCATCAGGTAAATGTACAATGTTATTTGCGTAACAGCTTATTTATCTGTTTTGTCCATTTAATTAACTGGCATCATGAGCTTAATTGCGATCGCCTCCTTTAGAGGATGTTTGAAAAGTTCTCTTGTCGGTATCAAAAATTTTAGATGCCCCTAAATCCCCCGATAATTTGGGGGACTTTGATTCCGGTTCCCCCCCTTTTAAGGAGAGTTATAGGGGGGATCAAAAGTGCTTAAAGTCACAGATCCTGTTGCCGGGGAAGAGCGTAGGCGCAGGCATCGCCAAGGAACCGGAATCTGGATCACTTGCCTGTGGAGCGATCGCAATAATTACAAATGTATCAAGAGCAATGCCTCTAGTTAACAGTTCTGTAACTCTAAATCAAATTCTTTTTATTGCTTTTATTTTATGATAAAAAATTGATTGTGACAAAATCTAGTTAATATTAATTAGCTCGACTAAAATTATCTTGTTAGAATTATAATGCGTTATTCTCATCGTTTGCGACTGCCATCAAAACATTTCAATATTTTCATTGCAGTACTAACTTTTCTTTTATTTATCTGGTTAACTCCTGTCGTTGCTCAAGCATTAACTAAAGCTCCGGTTATTTTGGATGGGCAAGAGCTTTTTAAAATCAGCGATTCTGGCCGGTATAGCGCTCAAGAACGGACAAATTTAATCAACTCACAACTAAAAAATGCGATTCAAACTTCTGAATCTATTCAAGTTAAAATTGAAAAACGCAACCAGCTACCTACTATTTTGCTAAATGACCGCTATTTGTTAACAGTTACAGAACAAGATAGTGTTCCAGGTAGCACAGTTGATGAGCAGGCAAGGATTTGGGGGCAGCAAATTGAAGAAGCGTTACAGCAAGCTCACTTAGAGCGAACTAAAACCTATCTCCAACATACAACTTTTATAGCAGTAGCAATTTTACTCATAACTGCCGGAATCACTTGGTTATTAGGATGGATTAAGCATCACTTTTTACGAGTAGCTTCACTTCGCTTAACTACTCCTAACAATGAGATATCAAATTCGGAACTACTAAAATTATTGGAGTTATTTTTCAAATTAGTGTTGGCGAGTATGCGTATTGCACTTTGGATAAGTGCGATTCTTTATATCACTAATCTCTTTCCTTTCACTCGTCAATGGAGCTACCAAATTTCAAATATCCTGATCACCAGTTTCACCTCACCTATTCTGACATTAGGCAAGAATCCTTACTCTCTTACTGAATTAATAGTTTTAATTGGTTTGTTGTTCGGCTTAGTTATCTTTGCTGGAACTTTAACCAATTTTTTACGTTCTCGCATTCTATCTTTTACTGGAATCAATCGTGGCGCTCAAGAAGCGATTGTAATACTTTTCAAATATGGTCTGATTTTTATTGGCACACTGGTACTGCTACAAATCTGGGGGCTTGACATTAGCTCTTTGACAATCTTAGCAAGTGCTTTAAGCGTTGGAATTGGCTTTGGTTTACAGGATATTGCAAAGAATTTTGGCAGTGGTTTAGTACTAGTATTTGAGCGTCCAATTCAGGTTGGAGATTTTGTGGAAGTTGGGGAATATACAGGTACTGTTGAGCGAATAGGTGGCAGAAGTACCGAAATTCGGACTCTTGACCACGTTTCAATTATTGTACCCAACTCTCGCTTTTTAGAAAAAGAAGTAATCAACTGGAGCCACAGCAACCCGATTTCTCGCCTTCATCTCCCCGTTGGCGTTGCTTATAGTTCAGATCCCAAAGTTGTGCAAGCTGCTCTGTTAGAAGCAGCCTCTAAGCATCCCAATGTATTACAGGCTCCTTCTCCTTTAGTATTATTTAAAGAGTTTGGCGATAACAGCTTAAATTTTGAGTTATTAATATGGACTGCGGAACCTAATAAACAATTCTTGCTCAAAAGTGATTTATACTACAATATCTACGAATCATTACAGCAAAGACAAATTGAAATCCCCTTTCCTCAGTTAGATTTACATCTGCGTTCTGGCACGTTGGAATTTACGCCAGAAATGCAGTTAGCCTTAATACAAATGTTTGAACGATTGTCAAACCATCAACAACGCATAGATCCAATCAAGCCAAGTCAAAATCAAACGTAAATTCGGATGCTTGGCTTGCTCTAAGAAAGTTGTTTGTGTAATAATTATTAATTACTTAAAAAATTCGAGCGACTTTAATTAGTATTTCAAAAATCACCAAAAGACCTGAGTTTGAGGTCAGATGCTGAGGCAGAAAAGAAAGTAGGGTTTAGGCTACAAGTAGTTGCGATCGCTTAACTCCGATGAAAGCATCTAAAGTTTGCAGAAACATCAGTTTTTTGCAGGATGGGCAGTAGTAGTAAAGTGAATTTTAAAGGAATATTTATGTATGTCACAGTTGGAGCAAGCAGTGCCAGACACCTTTGTAACTAAAGGCTTAGAAACTCTCCCCAATAATATATTTGACCAGGTTGATGTTTTGGCTAAAGACTTTGCTACCCGTGCAGGGGCACACGACAAAGACGCTTCCTTTCCCTTCGAGAATTTTACAGCTTTGCACGAAGCAGGATTACTCAGCCTCACTATTCCCCGTGAATTAGGTGGACAGGGTTTAGAGCTAGCAACTATCTGCCGAGTGATTGAAGGGATAGCGCGTGGCGATGCTTCGACAGCGCTAGTACTAACAATGCACTATCTCCAACATGCCCATGCAGCCCGTAGCCGTCGTTGGCATCCAGAAGTATATAAACGGCTGTGTCGTGAATCGATTGAAGGTATTGCCCTGCTCAATGCTGCCCGTGTCGAACCTGAGTTAGGAACGCCAGCTAGAGGCGGATTGCCTGCCACAATTGCCGAGCGAACACCAGAGGGTTGGCGTTTAACAGGCCACAAGCAATACACCACGGGTAGTCCCATCCTCAGTTACTTTATTGTTTGGGCACGGACAACTGAGGATGAACCACAAGTTGGCAGTTTTTTGGTTCCGCGCTATCTGCCCGGTTTGCAAATTGTCGAAACCTGGGATCACTTGGGGATGAGAGCTACAGGCAGCCACGATCTCATTTTGGAGAATGTATTAATCCCCAGAGAGTATGCTTTGAATATTAGCCCCATATCAACCGCGCCATCCTTTGATCCTCTGATTTCCACTTGGGGCAGTTTGACACTGAGTGCTTTATATCTAGGTGTTGCTACTAGTGCGCGAGACTGGCTGGTAAAATATCTTTGGGAGCGATCGCCTTCTAATCTCCAAGAGCCACTGGCAACTCTGCCACGCTTCCAAACTGCTGTGGGTGAGATAGAAGCACTGCTGTTTGCTAACAATAGATTGATTTATAGCTTGGCTCAAGATATTGATCGGGGCGAGTATGAGCCTAACGTAGGATTACAGGCACAAGCTGTTAAATATCTCACCACTACTAACTCGATTCGTGCTGTAGAGATTGCCTTAGAACTAACTGGTAATCCTGGTCTGTTAAAAAAGAATCCTTTAGAGCGACACTACCGCGATGTTCTGTGCAGCCGTATCCATACACCGCAGAATGATGTTATTTGCCAGTCTTTAGGAAAGGGTGTATTGGAAGTAAAGTGAGTGGGGAGTGGGGAGTGGGGAGTGGGGAGTGGGGAGCAGGGGGCAGGGGGCAGGGAGAGAAAGAATAACTAATGACAAATGACCAATATTGGCCAATATATACTAAAATCAATGACTTGAGTCACAAAGAGAGCAATCATGGCATCCATCCGCGAGTTGCACCAACAGCTGGTTAAGAAAGAACGTTCTGCCGTTGAAATTACCCAAGAAGCTTTAGAGCGCATTCAAGCGTTAGAGCCGAAATTGCACAGCTTTTTATGTGTTACCGCAGAACGGGCATTAGAGCAGGCAGGTGCTGTGGATGCAAAAATTGCTGCGGGAGAAGAAATTGGGCTGCTAGCAGGCATTCCTGTTGGAATTAAGGACAATTTATGTACTAAGGGAATTCCTACCACCTGCGCCTCCCGAATTTTGGAAAATTTCGTGCCGCCTTATGAATCAACAGCTACGCAAAAACTGGCAGATGCTGGTGCGGTAATGGTAGGCAAAACCAACTTGGATGAGTTTGCGATGGGTAGTTCCACAGAAAACTCTGCCTACCAAGTTACGGCTAACCCTTGGGATTTGTCACGAGTTCCAGGTGGTTCTTCTGGGGGTTCTGCGGCGGCGGTAGCGGCTCAAGAATGTGTAGTTGCTCTCGGTTCTGATACTGGCGGTTCGATTCGGCAACCTGCATCTTTTTGTGGTGTTGTAGGAATGAAACCGACTTATGGTCTGGTTTCTCGTTATGGTTTGGTGGCTTACGCTTCGTCTTTGGATCAAATTGGGCCATTTGGAAACACAGTAGAAGATGCTGCGATATTATTAAGTGCGATCGCAGGTCACGATCCCAAAGACTCTACCAGTCTAAAAGTTGCCATTCCCAACTATGCCGCCAGCTTAAAACCAGACTTCAAACCCAGAGGTCAGCTAAGAATTGGGATCATCAAAGAAACTTTTGGTCAAGGTTTAGACTCTGTAGTGGAACAAGCTGTTACCAAAGCAGTAGATCAACTACAAAGTTTGGGAGCGGAAATTCATATAATTTCCTGTCCCACCTTTCGCTATGGCTTACCCACCTACTACATCATCGCCCCATCAGAAGCGTCAGCAAACCTGGCTCGTTACGATGGCGTTAAATATGGTTATCGCGCCCCTGATGCCGATAATCTGCTATCGATGTACATTCGTACCCGTGCCACTGGTTTTGGTACAGAAGTCAAACGCCGAATTATGATTGGTACTTACGCACTTTCGGCTGGTTATTATGATGCTTACTACCTGAAAGCGCAAAAAGTCCGCACCCTGATTAAGCGAGATTTTGAAAAGGCTTTTGGCTTAGTTGATGTGTTAGTTTGTCCCACATCCCCTACTACAGCATTCAAAGCAGGGGAAAAAACTACCGACCCCTTGAGCATGTATTTAACTGACTTGATGACTATTCCTGTGAATCTTGCTGGTTTACCTAGTTTAAGTTTGCCATGTGGTTTTGATGATCAGGGGCTACCGATAGGATTACAGCTAATTGGCAATGTCCTGCGAGAAGACCTACTGTTTCAAGTAGCTTACGCTTATGAGCAATCCACTACTTGGCATCTGCGTAAACCACAAATATCTTGAAAATGGCAATTGGGCATTGGGCAAAACAGTTAGGAGTTAGGAGTTAAGAATTAGAAGTTAGTAGTTATTCTCCCTCATCTCCCCCTGCTTCCCCTGCTCCCCACTTTGTAGAGACGCGATTAATCGCGTCTCTACCCACTCACTGATTACTGACCATTGACTGTTGACTATTGACTTTTGGAGTCAGGGATTCAGATGTTATTTGTGGTGGATTAAGTGTATATAAAAGACCAACAGATGCAGCTACTAATAATAGAATGTAGGTGACAACAAGGGGTATGTATGTATTTGATTTGTTGCCTGAATTATTATGATCATTCCTGGAGTCTTGGCAGACTACATTGCTTATAAGAGTATGTGATAAAGCATTTCCATCCAGTCCTAAAGCATCTCCATAGCGACGGATGAATCCTTGAACAAAAATAGGTTCAGGCAATTCTTCAAATCGTTCTTCTTCTAAAGCTTGCAAAACACCTGCTCTAATGAGTGTTCTTGCAGCTATTTCTTCTATGCATATAGATTTTTGTTGTCTTACTTGTCGCAAGTGTGTAGTTATTTCCTTTAGCTGCTCTACTTGAGCTTGATTTAAGAGCGTCACTGTCTTCTCCTGTATGGGCTAATTCTACTATTCATATAGTCAGAAGCCTTAAATACGCATACGTATTTTTACTGGATAATTGATTTTTAGGATAAATTTTTTAAGAATGGTTGAAATCTAGATTGGAAAATGCTAATGCTGCTTATACTAAGTAAATATATTGTTAATATAAACACTTTGTATCCATTAAAAAGTTAGGGCATGAAAGTTACTAAACTGCAATTAATAATATAAGTATTTTTCCAACTGTTACTCTGGACTGGGATAATTGCAGAAACATGTTTTGGATGTTTCCTGTGGATTTAATCTTGACACAGCGCTTTGATTCCATTAAAAAATTACCAAAGCTAAAAATGCCAGTTTTATTTATTCGTGGCGCTGCTGATTCAAAAATCTTCATCAAAATTCTATTCCGATGTGGTGCAGGTTGCTCGTAGTGGCAATATGGAGCGGATAAATCGGGTACGTGAGCTTCTAGAGCAAGTTAAACGGGAAATTTACGCGATTATTGTGGAAAAATAAGTAGAGACGGGTTAGCAAATTCGCGTCTGGGGTTGCATATTTGCGGGATGATTTTACTATTTTTGTGGGATGGGCATCTTGCCCGTCTCTTGTATTTCCGGGCGGGCAGGATGCCCACCCCACAAGAATCATCCCTTAATTCAGCAACGCCTCGCGTCTCTACTCTCGATGTTCTAAGATTTTGCGCTTACAAGTTAGAAGCGATCGCACTCAAATCTGGTTCAATGAGTGAGTTGAGCAATGTCCACAACTGCAAATCAGTAAAATCTGGAATTGCCATAAATGCGCCGACTTCCTGCAAAAATTGGGGATCGTGGGTGGAGGCGATGCCAATAGTGCGGATATCTGCGCTCACTGCCGAACGAATACCAGAGGGAGAGTCTTCTAAAGCGATCGCTTCCTCTGCTGTAATCCCCAACTTATTCAGGGCGACTTGGTAGGGTGCAGGGTCAGGTTTACCTGCAATACAATCATCTGCTAAAACAACTATATGAAAGGCTTCTTTTATTCCCAAAACCTCTAGCATAAATTCTGCATTTAATCTAGGGGCATTAGTTACTAATGCCCGCTTTAACTGATGTGTCTCTGTCCATGCTAGTAGTTCAGAAAATCCACTCAACGGTTTTAGATGCGGGGCGAGTTTGCGGAAAAGCGCCTCTTTTTCATCTGCAAATTTTTGCCCTTCTGCTGTTGATAATTGTGGCAGAATATCCTTAACAATTTCTGGATTTAGTCGCCCACTAATTCGGGATTTATAAAATGTTTCGTCAATTTCTATACTGTAATTTAACAGCATTTCCCCCCAAGCTTGGTAATGTATGGGGTCAGTGTTGACAATAGTGCCGTCTAGGTCAAATAGAATTGCAGCCAGCATGATTTTTGGGTAAAATGTAAATAATTGTTAACTTAATTTAAATAGTTTACATTGTTTTTTGTTCTTATTACGAATTACGCGGTGAAAACTTGAAACCTTGATCTCTCCTTTCCCCTCTTAAAAAGAGGGGAGAACTAAAAGACCCCTTTTTAAGGAGGTTGGGGGATTTCTTATCCTTAGTGATTGTTTCTTCGTCAATACAGGGCAAAAAGTTGCGCTAAATCCTAAAATCTATACCTGATAGAACATATAAGGGCAGACAGGTAGAACCTCTAAACAAACTGCCGTATAATTGATAACCTTCAATGTAAGCAAATGCTAGCCGCTACAAACTTTTTTCGCGTTGATGATTTACTAGTGCAGATTTACAACTCTGAGGTCGAAATGGCCCAGAATGTTGCCGAAATCGCGCAAAAGCATTTACAGCAAGTTCTCAAGCAACAAAATATAGCTGCTGTATTGTTAGCAACAGGTAACTCTCAACTCAAATTTCTCGATGCTTTGATTGGATTGGGTGGTGTAGATTGGTCACGGATTATTCTATTCCATCTAGATGAATATTTGGGAATTACGGCTGACCATTCTGCGAGTTTCCGGCGCTATATGCGAGAACGTGTAGAGAAGCGGGTTGTTTCTAAGCAATTTCACTATATAGAAGGTGATACATTGCAACCAGTGGCAGAGTGCGATCGCTACACTAAACTACTCCTTGCACAACCAATTGACTTATGCTGTCTTGGTGTTGGCGAAAATGGACATTTGGCTTTTAACGATCCAACAGTAGCAAATTTCCAAGATCCTTACAGCGTGAAATTAGTGAAACTGGATACAGTGAACCGTCAGCAACAAGTAAGCACAGGTCAGTTTCCGAATCTAGAAACTGTCCCACAATATGCTTTTACTGTCACCATCCCGACGATTTGTTCAGCTAAAAAAATTATCTGTCTAGCTCCAGAAACACGTAAAGCAAACGTGGTAAAACAGATGTTGCAAGGAGCTATAAGTACAGACTGTCCTGCTTCTATTCTTCGTCGCCAATCCCAAGCGACGTTATTTTTGGATGTCAATTCTGCTAGTTTGCTGTCGTGAAAAACGAAAACTGCTAGCATACTTGTGCAATATAGATTTTGGCAGTTTTTGACCCCTCTTTCCAATACTGCTCGGTTGATCAAGCGGACATAATATCACCCACTCAAACTCGAATTTATACTGAATTCTGACTGGAGGCGGAGCGTCTCCGGCTCCGCTCCTAAATTCTAAATCCTTCTTCACAAAAGTTCCCAACCGGTTCCTTTGTAGCCGTATTGAAAAATTTCTGGATGCAAAATTTCTGCCAAAATTTCTAGAGAATCTACCAGTCGTGGCCCTGGACGATTGAAGTAAGAATTGCCATCAGTGATGTATACCCTGCCAGCTTTGGTAGCGTGCAGTTTTTCCCAGTCTGAATGTTGAGTTAATAACTTGGCTTCTTGGCGAGTGCGATTTAAATCAAAGCCACAAGGCATAAAAACAATTACATCAGGATCGGTTGTTAATAGTGTTTCCCACGGCAAAATAGGAGAAGGCTGACCTGTAGTACAAAATAGAGACTGTCCTCCTGCTAAGTTAACTAATTCAGGAATCCAATTGGCGGCTACTATCAAAGGATCAGTCCACTCGATACAGGCGACAGTGGGCTGTTCATTTAACGAAAGTCCCTGGATTTTTTGCTGACAAATTTTGACGCGAGCTTCTAAATTTTCTAGAAATTTAACCGAGTCTACGCCAAAGATGTTACCGACTCGCCCAATGTCAGCCCAAATATCCTGGAGAAGATTGGGTTGTAAAGAAATAATCTGCGGTTTACTGTCAATAAGTGTAGCAACTGCCTTTTCAACATCGTGTAAGCTGACAGCACAAACATCACACTGATCTTGAGTGAGAATGTGGGTAGGCTGCAATTTCTCTAAAACATCTGTTTTTATTTGGTAAATACTAAGAGCAGATTGCAATAAATTGCTCACTTGATCGTGAATTTGGCTGCTAGAGGCATTGGAGTTTAAGCGTGCTTCGGTACAAATAGGGCGATTGAGGATTTCTGGAGGGTAATCGCATTCGTGCGATCGCCCCACAATAGCATCAACCAAGCCTAGTGTCGCTAATATCTCTGTCCCACTGGGAATCAGGGAAACAATTCTCACATTACTATCCGTCATCGCTCCACCTCCACAAAACCTGCCGTTACTTCAATTTTCGCAAAATTTGAGTCATTAGGCATCTTTCTCTAGGAGAATTAAGCGTGTTTTGGTAGTCAACACTCAGCAATAAATTAAACTCAGTGTTCGGTATTCGCAAGAGTCTTTCCTAACCCTCAGTGCCTTGACCCAAATTCAAAATACTATACTACTGATACTACTTGATATAGCAATCCGATTTGATTTCTTAATTACTCGTAGACGTAAGTAGGACGGCGGAAATAATTTGCATGTTTGTAGTAAGGACTTTAGTCCTAAAAGAAGGAGTGAAGTCCTTACTACGAACTGGATTATAATAAGTTTACATTACAAAACACATAGTTTGAATTATTCACACCGACTTGGTTAAGGAACTGAGAAGAAGAAATAAAGGTGTAATGAGTTTTGTTCAAAAATCAAATATGAGTCCTATAGTATAATTACTTGATAGTGAAATTCTTTGAAATGCTAATTATCCCCTGGCAAAAATCACTGTTATGAAGTAACAGAAGTAATGAGCAAAATTATTTTAAAATTTGTTATCCAAAATCATAAATTTTAATTAGAAAAAATATATATTCCGGTTATGAAAAACCAGATCATGTAGTTGTAGTTATACAAAGACAATTCTACTTTTTCCATAAAACTGCAAGGCAAAATTTTTCCTGAGGTCAACTAATGCAGGTGGTGTCAGCTAGAGAGATTACAGAGCACAACCAGTCCCAAAAGGCTTTACAAATCAAAGAAAATCGTCGGCGAAAACAAAGCCAGACGCTGGTACAGTTGGCAACAAGCAAGACATTTCAGCAAGGTGATCTCAATAGAGCCTTAAGGGACATCACAGAGGCTGCGGCTCGGACGCTTTTAGTAAAGCGAGTTGGTGTATGGTTATATAATCAAGAACGTTCAAAAATTGAATGTATCGATTTATATGATGTAAGCACCAAGGAGCATAGCTTTGGTAACTCGCTTTCAGAAAAAAATTATCCAGCTTATTTCCAAGCTTTAGAAAAAGAACGTACCATTGCCGCAGATGATGCCATAAACGATACAAGAACCCAAGAATTATCCGAGTCTTATCTTTCAGTTTGGGGCATCACATCCCTGCTAAATGCACCGATTTGGCTAGAGGGTTATTTGATAGGCGTAGTGTGTTATGAACACATAGGCCAAAGTCGCAAATGGACTTTAGAGGAAGAGACTTTTGCTGGCTCGATTGCAGATTTCGTGACGCTGGCTATAGAAGCGAAGGAGCGAAACTTCACACAAGAAGCATTGCGACAGAGTGAGGCGCAATTTCGGGCGATTTTTGAGCGTTCTTCTATCGGCATTGGACTTATAGATATGAAAGCGCAGATAGTCGATACTAATCTGGCACTGTGCGAAATTTTAGGATATAGCCGAGAAGAGTTAGACGGCAAGCGCTTTACAGATTACATTTGCACACAAAGGGGGGATTTAAAACTTTACAAACAACTGATGTCAAGAATTCACACAGACTTAAAGAGAACTTCGAGGGGAAGCTTCCAACCCTCCAAACATCAGGAACAGTTTGTCGAAAGACATCAGATTGAGATGGAAAGACGCTGCCTGCATCAAAATGGTAGCTTAGTTTGGACTCATATCTCTGTTTCTGTTATTCCAGCGAACAATGGTGAACCTGAGTTTTTTCTAGCGATGGTTGAGGATATTACTGAACGTAAGGAAACAGAATTGAAACTTCGTGCCTCTCAAGAAGCAGCAGAAGCTGCTAGTCGGGCCAAAAGTGAATTTTTAGCAACCATGAGTCATGAGTTGCGGACACCTCTCAATGCAATTATGGGTTTGTCGCAGTTGTTGCAACAAGAAATAGTTGGCTCTCTCAATGAAAAGCAGAACGAATATGTAAGTTGTATATATAGTAGTGGTGAACATCTGCTGGAACTGATTAACGATATCCTTGATTTATCTAAGGTAGAAGCAGACAAAGAGGAACTGTTACTTTCACCTTTGCCAGTGTCAGATTTATGTAATTATGCCATTTGGACAGTGCGCGATCGCGCCTTAGAAAAGGGATTGCAACTCACATACGAAATTGAGCCAGAAGCAGATATTTGTATTGCTGATGAGCGACGCATCAAGCAAATGCTACTCAATTTGCTCACTAATGCTATCAAATTCACTCCAGCAGGTAAGGTATCGCTGGTAGTAAAAAAAGTACCGCAAGGAATAACCTTTACAGTTTCAGATACTGGAATTGGTATAGACTCCAGTCAGTTTCAATTTCTATTTGAACCGTTTAAACAGCTTGACAGTCGGTTAAATCGGCAGTATGAAGGCACTGGTTTAGGTTTAGCTTTAACACGTAAATTAGCGCGTTTGCATGGTGGAGATGTTACCTTTACATCGACTTTTGGAGAAGGAAGCCAGTTCACTGTGTTTCTACCAAATCCAGTGCATCCAGAAGAAGAGGAGAGTGGAAGCGCAAATAATCATTCTTTATCGCCATCCTTTTCTAACTCCAAGACTAAACGCATTTTGCTTGTGGAAAACGAGGACAATACTGCCATACTGCTGCAAGATTATCTTCAGACAATTGGCTACCAAGTGACGTGGATAGATAACGGGAATGACTTTTTAAACCAGGTGCAAAATCTACAGCCAGATTTAGTTTTTTTAGATTTCCAGTTAGTAGACGATGTTAGCAAATATAATTTACTAAATATCCTTAGATATGAGCCTTCTTGCAAAGATTTGCAAATTGTCATGATTCGCTCTAGTGAACCTACAGAGGATGAAATTGCTATGCTTCCAGGTAGTATCAATGACTACCTCATCAAGCCAATTCGGGTAGTCCAATTAGAGTCAATATTGATCCGATATTTGAGTTACAGCGATTTTCACATTAACAAAACACTCATTTAAATCGAAGCGATCGCATTCATATTCATAATCGATTTAGCAATCCTAATTCATCCTAAGTGGAAAATTTTTCTCATTATCACATGGGGAATACCAGCTTCTTCAAATATGTGTCCTTCTTCTACAAAGTCCAATTTTTTGTACAAAATTTTTACATACTCTTGGGCATGAATTACAACTTCTGGAATATTTTTAGTAGCTATAACCTCTAGTGCCTTAATCATCATTTTCTTACCAATACCCTGCCGTCTAGCTGTAGATAGCACAGCAAGTCTTTCTATTTTGGCAGTTTTATAATCCAAATATCTAATTCTGGTAGTACCCACAGCTTTATCATCTAAATAAGCAATCAAATGCTCAGATATTTCATCTTTCCCATCAAATTCCAAAGCGGGATCTACCCCTTGTTCTTCCTGAAAAACTGATTTTCTAATTGCTGCGATCGCTGGAAATTCTTCGGGTAAATCAGCAACTTTTATGACTAAATTACTCATCAAACTATTTCTGTATTTAGTATATAAAAAAAGGTGGGCATTGCCCACCCTACAAGCTTTAATCTGCCCCTTCAATTGGCGCAAAACCTTGACGCTGAATATTTTCCGTTACCGCGCGTGGTTCGAGGAATTGCAGGAGGTAATCAGGGCCTCCAGCTTTAGAACCTACTCCAGAAAGTTTGAATCCACCAAAGGGTTGCCGCCCAACGATCGCTCCGGTAATATTGCGGTTGATGTACAAATTCCCGACTTCAAATTCTGTCTGCGCCTGCTGAATGTGCGAAGGTGTTCTAGAATAAAGTCCTCCAGTTAAAGCGTAGTTTGTACCGTTGGCGACTGCTAACGCTTCCTGAAAATCTTTCACCCGAATTACTGCCAGCACAGGGCCAAAAATTTCTTCCTGGGAAATTACCGCATTTGGCGATACTTCACTAAAGATGACTGGGCCGATAAAATATCCTTGTTCGGGTGCTGGTAATTCCAAGGCTAATTGTGCTTCTACCTTACCCTTCTCAATATACTCGCGGATGCGATCGCGGGCATTAGCATCAATTACTGGCCCAACTTGTGTACTTGGTAACTCTGCTTCCCCAATGTTCAAGGATTTTGTTGCTTCTACCAATCGTTGCACAAACGCATCATAAATCGGTTGCAGCACAATCACCCTGGAAGCAGCAGAACATTTTTGTCCACTGTAACCAAATGCTGACTGCACAACTCCCACAACAGCTTGGTCTAAATCAGCACTTTCATCGACAATAATCGCATTCTTGCCACCCATTTCCGCAATCACCCGTTTCATGTGCTTTTGTCCGGGTTTTAAGATTGCCGCCTCTGCGTAGATTCTACAGCCGACTTCTTGGGAACCCGTAAAAGCGATTACATGAGTATCTGGATGATTTACCAAATAAGCGCCGACTTGCGAACCCTTACCCGGTACGTATTGAAATACACCTTTAGGGAAACCAGCATCTACTAAGATTTCTGTGAGTTTAGCTGCAATTACAGAAGATGTTTCCGCAGGCTTTAGGAGAGTGCAATTGCCTGAAACCAAAGCTGCAACAGTCATACCACAGGCGATCGCTAGCGGGAAATTCCAGGGAGAAATCACTACAGCAATACCGCGTGGCTGGTAGATATAATGATTAGTTTCGCCAGGTATGTCATAATGAACACCTTTGTCTAACCGTTCTATCTCATCAGCGTAGTAACGACAAAAGTCTATCGCTTCCGAAACCTCTCCATCAGCTTCCTTAACTGGTTTCCCAACTTCTAAAACTATCCAAGCTGAAAGTTCAGCGCGGCGGAGTTCCATCAAATCACCGGCTTTCCGCAAAATATCAGCGCGTTGTTTAGCTGGTGTTTTTTTCCAACCAGGAAAGGCAGCTTTAGCAGCTTGCATCGCCTGTTCTGCTTGTTCAACGCTAATCAACCCAACTTTACCAACTACCTCGCTGAAATTAGAAGGATTGAGAGAATCAACAAATTCCGGCGGATTAACATACTCGCCATTAATTAGCGGTAAATAAGTTTTACCCAACTGTTGGCGAACGTTTTGGAAAGCTTGCGCCGCCTTCGTTCTCACCTCTTCCTGGGCGTAATCGGTATCAGCAGCACCGATAAAATGAGAGTTAGGAGTTTGCAGAGACGTGACGCTAGTCGCTACAACAGGGGGAACCCCCGCAACGCGCTGGCTCATTGATTGCGTCTGTACGTTAGGAGTTAAAGAGTTCTTTTCCTCTTTGACAATCGGCGGTGCTAATAATTCTTCAATTGGTCGATTTTCGAGATTTTGCCGTAAAAAAGAACTATTAGCTGTATTTTCCAACAACCGACGAATTAAATACGCCATTCCAGGTAATAATTCACCGTAAGGACAGTAAACTCTGACTCGATAACCCTTGTCAACCAATGCCTTGGCAACTTTATCACCCATACCGTAGAGGACTTGTAATTCAAAGCGACGGCGGGGGACATTTAAACTTTCAGCTATGGCAATGGCGCGAGAGTGCGATCGCACATTATGGCTACCAATGGCAGAATACACATATTGATGATTTTCTAACAACAACTGAGTGATGGTTTCAAAGTTAGCATCAGTTGCCGCTTTGTCGTTGTAAACTGGCTGTACCCAATGCTTCTGCGCTGCTTTGATAGTTTCTTGATCCCAATATGCGCCTTTCACCAAGCGGATTGTCAGGGGATAGCCGCGTTCTTTCAACCAAGAAATTACGTCTTTAGTATCTTGCTCGCTATCACGCAGATATGCTTGGATGGTTATGCCAACATCTGTACGTTGCCGAAACTCTTCTTCTAATAACAGTTTTTTCAAGATGCTGAGAGTTATGTCTTTATATGCATACTGTTCCATATCAAAATGGACAGCTGCGCCTAATTCTTTAGCACGACGTAAGAGAATACGAATGCGATCGCTAACTCTCTCCTCACTACCTTTAGCATCTAATGGGTCAAATTGAGAATAAAACGCTGTTAACTTAACAGAAACCTGAACTTTTGGGATTGCTTCGCCATCAGCTTCATCAATAGCCGGAATAGCTGCCCAATTCTTCGATGCTTCCACCAATTGTTGCATTAATTCTAGATAGCGTTCTAGATAAGACTGCGCTTCGGCTTCGGTAATTACTGCTTCACCAAGTAAATCGATGGTGAAAGCCATTTTTTCTTTTCGCAGTCGTTCAACTGTTTTGATGACTTGTTTAATATTTTCCCCAGAAATATATTTATGAGCAAGAGTTTCAACGGCTGTACCAACGGTTGTCGCAGCAACTTGTCCTGGCATTGAGTCGGGGTTAGCAAAGTTTAGCATTCCCTTCAAAGCTGTCGGTAATTCTACAGACTCATCGCCTAAATATTCTTGTAAATGTGAGGCAATTTCTGATTTACTGTGTAAAGCAGGTAGCGTATCTATAAATCGAAATAGTTGCACCCGCAACCCAGGATTACTCATCGCCCAAGCTAGTAATTTATCATCCCAGCGCATTTGATCCCGCAGGGAAGAAAAAAATGAACGATTTTCGGACGTTGCTGCTAGAAGTTGTTTAGCAATTTCTTGGGTTTTAGCTTCGTAGGTGCTTGTTTGTACTTGTAATACCACTGATAATAAACTCCGTTAATCAAGGCAAGGCTTTTTGTATAAAGCCTGTGTCTTCTATTTTGACGCTTTCATTTGGTTTGTTTGAACTGGATGTACCTGTTTTTTCCAATACTAAGAATGGGTATACTGCCTCTATACCTACAAAAAACTTTATGGATATTTTATTTTATAACTGGCAACACACACTCCAACCCTTTGATGTTGACCAGGTAGGGGCTAAGAAAGCTTTTAATGACTTGGTTGCAGCTTACTCTACTCCTGGTCGCTACTACCATACACTGAAACACATTGATCGCGTTTTCAGCACAATTCAGATTTTGCAAGGCTACACCACCAATCTAGCTGCTGTTCAACTAGCTGCCTGGTTTCACGATGTAGTGTATGACACTCAAGCTCAAGATAATGAACAACAAAGTACAGACTATGCTTTTGCTCTACTAAGTAATTTGGGTATTCCAGAAAGTACCATAACTATTGTCACCCGTCTGATTTTGAACACTAAAGACCATCAAGCTGCGGTGGATGACTACGATAGCCAAGTTCTACTTGATGCAGATTTAGCGATTTTGGCTACTAACCCAGTGCAGTATGGAGAGTATGCTTATGCTATTCGCCAGGAATATGGCTGGATGGCAGAGGCGGATTATATCACAGGTCGTCAGCAGGTTTTAGAACGATTTTTACAGCGATCGCGTATTTACTTTACGCCTTTAATGTCAGAGTTCGCCGAACCATGTGCCCGTGGCAATATCCAGGGAGAAATTCAGTCTTTATTGTCTGGTTAGTTTTACAGCGATTCTCATTTAGATGCAACACACTGTAGGGTAGCACAGCTATCATTGGTGTCAACTTAAGCAAAAAATAGCTTGACGCTTGGCCTCCTCACCCGCCTGGGAATGAATTCCCAGGCTAATAGCGAAAGTCTACTCAAGTAGACTAAAGATTTTTGGCGATATTTAGTCATCAAAAGAAGACTTTAGCTATGAGCCGGGAATTTCAATTCCTGGCGGACGGGCGGTTTCACGTTAAGTTGACACCAATGCACAGCTGTGAACCCCTACGACAGATTTGTATTCCATACAATTGGAATCGGCTAGAAATTTTGAATTGCTTACCGTCTGCCACCGCCACGATGAGGTACTTCAGTATCTTGTAGTTTTCTTTTAGGTGCAAAGACTTCTTGATGTTGTTGCGGCTGAATTTTTTCCTGTGCAAACTTGACACGCGTGCGAACTCCGAGATCAACATCTGTATCGAGCATTTGCTGAAGTTGATTTTTAATCCGCGACGCTTGATCGGGTAGAGTGGCTGCTATGGCGATCGCTAGTGTTTCTAAACTCGTCACTGCTGCATAGCGCACTACCCACTCTGGATCTTGAGAAATTAGTAGTAACGCCTCTAGTACCTGAGTCTGAATAGATTCTAGTTTCTCAGACGGTACTTGCTGCCAACGCAAAGTGCTTAATCCCCTGGCAGCTGCCCGCCGCACACTCAGGGAAAAATCGGTCTTTCCTGCCTCTAACAAGGTATCCAGCGCTCGGATATCGCCAATTCCTGCTAAGGCACGAATAGCCCAGGCTCTAGCACCATAGTTGTAGCCATCAATCAGTTGCAATAGTGGCTGCACTGCGGCTTCCCCGATCGCAATCAGTCCATCTACCGCCGCCACCGCCGCCCCTGGATTGTTGTAGCCCAAAGCTGCAATTAGACAAGGAACAGCTTCTTCTATACCAGCTGCTGCTAACTCCTGAACTGCGTCTAATAAACGATCCGAGGAATCTGCTTCTTCTACAGCACGGATCAATATTTGGGCTAGATCGCTGTTATTCATAATAATTTTTCTTCAGTAATGAGTCGTCAGCCAATTGTAGCTTAAGCTATCCGTAGTTGGCATCATACATAAACCCCCTAGCCCTGATTTTACAGTTAGCTTGGGGGTTTATGTGTGGTAAAGATTTGGTTGTAACGTATTAATAACAACTGATTATCTAGAATTTATGACTACAACAGCGAGTCCATCAAATTCATCACTTTAATTGCACCTTCTGAGAAAGTGCTTGGTGTTATGTGATTTACTTGATGTTCTAATAATCCTTTAAGAGAAATTAACTTTAGGCTATTTTCAGCAAGAGTCTGTGCGATCGCATCTGCTGCGGGTAGATACCCAATCGCTCCCAAATCTGCCAACACTGCTCGACGCAATTGCAATTTCTCTCCCGCCAGAGCTTGTACCAGCCGTTCTCCATAAACTGGTTCTTGGGTTAATTGATACATGGCTCGTGCGGCAGCATATTGCACTAATTCGATTGGATGCTCTAAGAATGCCTTGATCAAATGGGCAAATTCAGTCGCCTTCAAGGTTCCCAAAGCTTCTAAGATAGCGTCGTAGGGTTGAGATAAATCAGGCTGCTTTGATATAAGACGCTCTCCCTCCAAACCTACTGCTAATAGCTTGATTAGCGCCGGAATACAAACCGGATCGCCCAGCATCTCTAAGGATTGTGCCGCCGCTTCCCGCACATAAAAATCCGAGCAGTCTAAACACCCAATTAAAGGTGATACTGCCTGGCGATCGCCTAGTTTCCCTAAAGCCCTAGCTGCGTTTCGTCGCAGAGGATATCCGCCTTCTGGTGTCCTGTCGGCTTCATCCTCTAAGGCTTTGAGCAGTGCTGTAACCGCAGTTGGTTCACTTATACGAAACCTTCCCAACCACCAGGCAGCATAAAACCGCAGACCTAAATCTGCACTCTCAAGATTAGCTAGAGCCTGCTCTACAGTTAAAGATCCACCATCAGCATTGTCACCTGTCACTGACAACTTTAATGTTCTCCAGACTGGGATTCATGGCTATGTTCGCTATGTGTTGTATCAGCGTTCAATGGCTGAATGCTGACTATTTTGCCACCCAAGCGAGTAATGCGCTGCATTTCCTGATTCATCCGGTTCTCAGGCACTGTGATAAACACACTAGCACTCGAACGAATGGGATAGGCGACTTTTTCTGTTTCTTCGCTTTGGCGCAGACCGACTACTTCATAGCGGAAGGAGCGGCTACTATTTCTACCATTAATTTGTCCAAGCATAAATCAATCCCAAATTTATAAATTAAAGTTTTCATTAGTCCTTGGTCTGTAATTAATGACCAATGACCAATGACTAATGACCAATGACACTAAAGTGGCTTCACACTAGCGATTTTGCCACCTTGTTTTACTACTCTCTGGAAGTAAGCAGATAGCCCTTCATAAGGTATAATAACAGCTTGATTGACCCGGCGTGTGCTAGGATAACCGGCTCCAAAAACACCTGCCACTTCAATGCGGTAGAGTCTGCCTTCTTGACCGAAAGTTCCTGCACCACCGAAAGTGCTGTTGGGGGTAACGCCTTTTTCAGGAGCAACGTAGGAAAAGCCGGAAGGGCCACCAGATGGAGGAACAACAACAGATGCACTGTTGCGACCTAGTTCAACTGCAAGGCGAGAGGAATTACCTCTAAGTTGGGAGCGATCGCTGCTGGCATAGCCGCGATAAAGTTGGAACAATCGGCTAAATCCGACAGTTTTCTGACCTGTTTGGGTTGCAAAGCCGCGATAGAAAGGCACAATATTTTCACCAAAGCTACTTTGATATTCTGCCGAATCAATATAAGAATCAATATCAGCTTCATATCCCTTGGTTTGATATAAGTCTAAGTGATAAACCACCTCAGACTCATCGTATGGCGCACGACCCAACAAATGTTTATAGTTCAGTTCAATGACGCGAGTTTGAAAACTGTTGTAGAAAAACTTGGATTTGTACAGTTCTGATTTAGCTACTTGACGCACAAACTCTTGTACTGTGCTTTTCCCATCGCGCAAAATAGATTCAGCACTTGTGAGACGCTCAGATTTCATTAAGTAATCGTTGCCCAACAGCTGACGATAGACGGCACTAATTACCTGCTCTATGTCTTCTTTAGTTGCATTTGGGCGCAATTCTACAGGAGCATTATCACTAAAAGCTTCTGTTCCCAAACGGGATGCTGCTGTTGTAATAGCCATTGGTAATTTTCCTTTTGTAATTGGTAATTGGTAAGGGGAGTGGGGAGTGGGCAGTTGGGAGTGGTGATCGCTACTCCCTACTCCCTACTTCCTACTCCCCACCCCGATTCCCTAATTTATACAGATGTGATGCTAATCACCTTGCTGCCCTTACGATTAAGCTGCTGCAACTTGCTAGAAAGTTGTTCGTAGGGTACGAGAAATTCCGCACTACCGCGCCGCACTACAGATGAGTTTGGAGAAGCTGCTTGTAGTACCCTAATTCGGTATGTTTCTCCTCTGCCACCTGATGAGAGGCCCGTTAAGGCTCCTGTAGACACTGGGTAGATGGGTGAAGCTAGATTCTTAGCTATTTCCCAAGTTAGCCGTCCTTTTTTTTGCCCTTGAGAGCGATCGCTATTGGCATAACCCCGATAAAGTTGGAAAAGTCGGCTATAGCCAACGTTTTTCTGCCCTACTGGGCTATTAAAGCCACGATAGTATGGTACTATGTTTTCGCCAAAGCTTTCTTGATATTCTAGTGAGTCAATGTATGAGTTAATCTCAGCTTCGTAACCTTGTGAGTTATAAAGCTCAACGTGGTACGAAATCTCTGACTCATCTTCTGGGGCGCGACCCAATAAATGCTTATAATTCAACTCGATAAAGCGAATTTGCGAGTTTGAATGGAAAAACTTATTCCGATAGAGTTCCGACTGAGCAATGGCTAGCACAAATCCCCTAACTGAAATATCGCCTTGCTGCAACAGTGATTCAGCACTGACAAGACGCTCTGATTCCATTAGGTATTCATTACCCAAAACCTGACGGTAAGCTGCCCGGATGATCACTTCCACATCCGTTTGTGTTCTATCGGGACGTAGTTCTGCCAGTCCTGAGTTTTCAAAGGCTCCAATTCCTAGCCTTGTTGCTTGTCCCAAAGCTGCCATCTTTAAACCTCCTCAGTTTTAACTGGAAAACTGAAAACTTTTTAGAAAAATTTTTTCTAGTTTTTTTAAAAGAAAGAATTCAGGAGTCAGGAGGCAGAATGGGCTAAACCTTAGCTATCCGCTAACAGAATTTAAATCTATGCGACACTTTTTCACGAGACGCTCCGCGCAGCTTGCTTCCACAAAGTGCTACGACAAGCTCAGTGGCCACTGGTGGATAACGCACCGTAAAAGAGTCCAGAAGCGCCTGAATCAACGGTAAAACACCACCCTAAATATGCATTAGTAGTCAATTTTAGTAGTGATGGGTCTGAATCCCACACTCAAAGATTTCTAAATTCTGTGTTCCTAATTCTGCATTCTTCTTTAACAGTCTTTTGAAAATAAAACTGCCCAGAAAGGTAAACCAACTCCTAGCTATTTGCTAACAGAGCTTGTTTTCCTTTCCGGGCTAAATACACTCTTTAGCTTAGAGCGTTAATTGCGTAGTCGATGTAGGAATTAGCTTCTACACCAGGGTCGCCACTTAAACCGTGGTTAGCCTTGATGTACTTGAGAGCTTCAACGTACCAGCTGGGAGATAGATCAAAGGTGCGGTTGATTTCAGCTAAACCAGAAATCAAGAAGTCATCCAAGGGGCCTGTACCACCGACAACTAAGGAATAGGTAACAATCCGCAGGTAGTAGCCGATGTCACGCGCACACTTTTCTTTACCGGTGTTGGTAGAAGCGAAGTTAGGGCCTTGTTGTTGAGTGGTGTAGGGGAACTTGTTGTACACCGCTTGAGCTGCACCTTCTGTCAAACGTTGGGCATTGGCGCTCAAAGCTTTTGCTGCTTCTAAGCTAGCTGGAGCTTGGCGGAAACGACCAAAAGCGGTTTGAATTTCGGTGCTGGAAAGAAAGCGGCCTTGAGAATCTGCTGCTGCAACTGCTTCGGTAAGAGGTGTCTTCATGGGTTTAGTATCTCCCTATTTACAATCTTGTTGAAATTTGTTTTGTCTAACTGACAGTAGTCAGTCAATAGTCTTAAAGCGGGTTTAGTTTAACCTACTGCTGCGGCTGCACGATCAAAGTAGCTAGCAACTTCAGATGATATAGCGCTGCAATCGCCTCTGGTGATACCATTGGTGTCGTTAACAAGAGCCAAAGCTGCTTCCTTCATTTTTTGTACGCCAACTGCTACTGAAGCACCAGGAGTTCCTAGAGCCAAGTAGGTTTCGCGCAGACCGTTTAGACAACGGTCATCTAACACACTTGCATCACCAGCAAAGATTGCATAAGTGACATAGCGTAAGATGATTTCCATGTCGCGCAAGCAAGCAGCATTACGACGGCTTGTGTAAGCATTACCACCAGGAGCAATCAACTGAGGTTGTTCTGCGAATAGAGCGCGAGCTGCATTGGCAACAATTGCTGAGGAGTTGCTGGTAATCCGGTTTACGGTATCTGCACGCTTGTTGCCATCTTTAACGAGGGCACTTAGAGCGTCCAACTGAGCAGCGCTGAGATATTCACCGCGTGCATCAGCTTGGGTGATTACTTTTGCAAATGCATCTAAAACCATTGCTTTTGTCTCCTAGTTTGCTTGGTTAAGAATAATTGGACTCAAAACTGAATGGTTCAGTTTGTTTTTGATGTCAGTACTGCCTGACGAGTTACGAAAGGTTCAAAACAGACATCCACGGAATAAGTTTACGATCTCCAGGCTTTCAGATTAAAACTTTTGTTAAAAAACTTAAAACTTCTGTAAACGACTGGAAAACCTGATTAGATGTTGTTTTTTCCTTCTAAGTTATCTTTATACAATGCTGCCGCGTCATTATTTATTACAAATTATTGTTATGTTTGTTAATTTAGTTTACATAACTTTACAGATTTATTTCTTTTAGCTATTGACTTTTCTTCAACCAAAAAGATGGGATAATTTCTCTCTGGGAAATCCCTTTAAGGGTACGTAGGCGTAGCTTGCTTCTCCGTTCGCGGAGCGTGCCGTAGGCAAAGAGTACGGCACGCTCAGTGACCACCGCAGGCATCGCATATTTAAGTTGCGTAGTATTGGCTACTTCCTAGCTACTGCCAAGGGTACGCGCTATGAACTCACGTCTGCATTGCAAGCGTGGGTTAATAGCGGTAGTTAACTATAGCGCTTCTCGGTTGAGTCCAATACAGACCTAACCCCCAGCCCCTTCCCTACTAGCGTTGGGGAGCAAGATTCAAAGCCTCTCTCCTTTTAGGAGCTACTGTGTATACACAAGTCTGAAATATCTGCTTAACCAAGGTTTTACCCCACCCTAACCCTCCCCGATGCATTGGAGAGGGAACTAGATTTCCTATTTCCCCCCTTTATAAGGGGGGATTAAGGGGGGTAATTTAACTTGTGTATACACCTTTAGGAGAGAGGTCAGAGTGTATTGCATCCACGCGAGAACCGCTATATGCAATCGGGTGACTTAGGATTATTTGACTTTTGAATGCGTGACTTCCACCTTGGGGTACTAGCTCCTGCCAAACACACTACCAAGGGCACGCGCCATATTTTGCGGTTGCATTGCATCCATTGCGGCGGTGGGTTCGTAGCCGCAGTGAACCATGCAATCGGCACACTTGGGATTTCCACTCTTCTGGCCGTATTGACTCCAGTCAGTTTGTGCTACTAATTCCCTGAAGGTAGAGTAATAACCTTCATTTAGCAGATAGCAAGGTTTTTGCCAGCCGAGAACGCTATAACTTGGGCTACCCCAAGGCGTGCATTCGTAGTCTTTTTCACCAGTGAGAAAATCTAAGAAAAGCGGATTGTGATTGAAGTTCCAGTTTTTTTCACCAGCTTTGTAGGGAGCCAGAATTTGCCGAAAGAGGGTGCGTGTTTGTTCTCGATGCAGAAAATGATCTTGATCTGGTGCCCACTCATAACTGTAGCCGGGAGAAATCATCATTCCGTCAGTATTTAGTGTGTCCAGAAAGTCGAAGAACTCTTGCATATCTTTGGGTTGAGTACCTTCAAAGATAGTGGTGTTAGTGGTGACACGAAAACCTTTAGCTTTAGCGGCGCGAATAGCTTTGACAGCAATATCAAAAACACCTTTGCGATCGACACATTGATCGTGCAACTCCCGCATTCCATCTAAATGGACGCTAAAAGTCAGGTAAGGAGAAGGTTGAAACTTATCCAGGCTCTTTTCTAACAACAAGCCATTGGTACACAAGTAAATATATTTCTTGCGCTCAATTAATCCCTGAACAATTTCGTCAATCTGGGGATGTAGAAGCGGTTCTCCCCCAGGAATTGAGACAACCGGTGCGCCACACTCTTCCACTGCGGCAAAGCACTGTTCTGGGGTGAGATTTTGCTTTAAAATTTCCTTTGGATGTTGGATTTTACCACAACCAGTACAGGCTAGATTACACCGAAAAAGCGGTTCCAACATCAATACTAAGGGGAAGCGTTTACGTCCTTTCAAACGCTGGGTAACAAGATACTTCCCAATATCCATAGCTTGTTGTAGATTAACTGCCATTGTTGCGATCGCTCCTCTCTTAGATATAAATACACCACGTTCTCAACCCCAAGATTTATCTGTGGGGTCTTTAATTTTGAATTTTGAATTTCTAATTTTGAATTCCCCAGAGGGGTTGACATACCCCTGAGCAACAAACCAATCTACAGCATCCTTAAGTGCCGCTTTTAGCGGAGATTGAGGTAGACCTAACTCTCGTACAGCCTTAGCGGCATTGTAATACATAGGTTGTTTCGCCATCCGAACCCCATCCAAGGGCACTGAGGGCGATTTCCCCAAGGGTGCGAGAATCTTTTCATCAACCCAGGCAACACTAAGAGGGAGCCAAGCGGGTACTGTTCGTTGAGGCGCGCTTAGACCGGTGATATCGGCGAGTTGTTCGAGTAGTTCCTTGAGACTGAGGTTTTGATTACCTAAGATATAGCGATCGCCTGATTTACCCCGTTGCAAAGCCAGTAAATGCCCCCATGCCACATCCTGCACATCGATAAAATTCAAACCAGTATCTAAGTAAAAGGGCATTTGCCGCCGCAAAAACCGCAGAATTATATCACCCGTGGGGGTAGGTTTGATATCCAACGAGCCAATTGGGCTGCTGGGATTGACTATAACTACCTCTTGACCTTTAGCAACGGCTTGTATGGCTTCTTGTTCAGCGAGAAACTTAGATTTTTTGTAGTCACTCACCAACTTTTCTAAGGGACTCTGATGTGTTTCATCCACAACTTCCCCAGATGATCCTACCCCAATTGCCGCTACTGAACTAGTATAAACCGTGCGCTCAATGCCAGCTTTGCCCGCTGCTGCCAATACATTGCGTGTACCCAGAACATTGTTATGGTAGAGTAACTCCCGGTCTGTTTGCCACAGGGAATAATGGGCTGCCACATGAAATAAATATTCACAACCTCTCATCTGTTGCCAGAGATTTGGATCGTTCAAATCGCCTTTGACAATTTCCACCTCCAAACCGCGTAGATTATCCAAATTGCTGTTTGAGCGTACCAGGGCTTTGACATCATATCCTTGTTGGAGTAACAGCCGTACCAAGTGGGCACCAATAAAGCCCGTACCCCCGGTGACAAAAACCTTTTGAGATTTTGGATTGAGCAATTTGGGATTTCCTGTTTTGAATAGGGATTGGGGATTAGGCTTGCCGTGAGCGTAGCCGAACGGGACTAAGGACTATTGGTGACAAGTTAAGCCTGTATACCTTTCTTTATTCTCGTAATCAAGTCAACTTTGCGTCTAAGAGCGATCGCACAGAGGTTTATCAAACTCACATTGCAAGTAAGTCAGTTGCCCAGCCTGTGATAATATAAGTCTCAAAGATAAGTATTTTTACTATTACAAATTGTTAAGGATCAAATATGGACCCTATTTCTCTAATTATTGCAGCTTTAGGCGCTGGTGCGATCGCTGCTGCTAAAGATACCGCAGGAACAGCCGTTAAAGATGCCTATCAGGGATTGAAAACGTTGATTAAGAAGAAGTTTGAAAGTGAACCAAAAGCCCAAATGGTTCTGGAAGAACACGAAACAGATCCTGAAACATATAATGCGCCACTTAAAAAGAAATTAGCTGAAGCTGGTGCAGATAAAGATCAAGAAATTATTAAGTTAGCTGAAAATTTACTCAATCAAGTCAAAGAACAGCCAGGTGGACAGCAGATTATTAGCCAAAATATCAGTAATGTCAAATATGCCGCTACCTCTGGTTCTGGTAATGCAAGTATCAGTGGTATCACTGAAAAAAACCCATCACAGGAAGACTAAAACTGTAACTTAATTAACCAGGGTAGCTTTCATGCCGGAGCAAGGTGAGATCCAACAAAGTATTACGGGGACTGAATATGCGGCTACTTCAGCGACTGGCAATGCAAGTATCACTATTACTAACTACTACTATGGAGAAGAAGCAAAATTAGTCCCTTCTGATTCTACGGACTCTAATAGTGAATCTCTCCGCTGTCCTTATCAGGGTTTGTTTCATTTTGGCCCCAATGAGGCTGAGTTTTTCTTTGGGCGTGAAATATTTATAGAAGAACTTTATAGTGCAACTAAAACCAATAATTTTATTCCGGTGTTAGGTGCATCAGGAAGCGGTAAATCTTCGGTGGTATTAGCTGGATTAGTCCCTAAGTTGCAAAAAGCGGGTCATTGGCAGTTTACTCACTTTCGTCCTGGTTCTGATCCTTTCCATGCGATCGCTTTAGCTCTTGTTCCTCTTTATACACCTGATTTAGATCAAACTGACCAAATTGCCCAAGCCCGAAAGATGGCTGGTTACTTGCAAGATGGCTCTGTTGTTCTCTCGGACGTTTTTGCTAAAATTCGGCAAAATCACCCTAATCATCGGGTGCTACTGATTGCTGACCAATTTGAAGAAATTTACACACTCTGTAACAATCAGGAAATACGCCGTAAGTTTCTCGACTGTTTATTAGCCAGTCTAGAAACTCCTGTTTCTCTGTCTTCATCGGCTACGGTGTTGGTGACAACGATGCGGGCAGATTTTTTGGGAAATGCTCTCTCCTATCGTCCTTTTGCTGATGTGTTGCAAAATGCTGACTTGAAACTGGGGCCGATGAATCGGAAAGAACTAACAGAAGTCATTGAAAAACCTGCCCAAAAATTAGGGGTGACATTTGCAACAGGACTGGTAGAACGCATTCTGGATGATGTGGAAGACCAACCGGGAAATTTACCTTTGCTAGAGTTTGCTTTGACAGAGTTGTGGAACAAGCGATCGGGTAAACAATTAAGTCACAAAATCTATGAAGAAATTGGTCGAGTAGAAGGTGCGTTAGCTCGCCATGCTGATGAGAAATATGGCAACTTGACTGATGATGAGAAAGAAAAAGTCCGGCGGATTTTTATTCAATTGGTGCGTCCGGGTGAGGGAGCAGAGGATACAAGACGCATAGCGATGAAAGCGGAATTGGGGGAGCAAAGCTGGTCTTTGGTAAAAAAATTAGCTGATGCTCGGTTGGTGGTGACAAGTCGCAATCTCAGCAGTCAAGAAACGGTCGAAGTAGTCCATGAAGCTCTGATTCGTAATTGGGGAGAACTGCGAAAATGGATGAATACAAACCGCGTTTTTAGAGCTTGGCAAGAACGACTGCGGGGAGCAAAGGGACAATGGGAAGCAACGAATCGAGATTCGGGTTCATTGTTGCGTGGTGCAGCTTTGGCGGAGGCAGAAGAAAAACTGAAAGAACGCCCAGACGACTTAATTGATGAGAAAGAATTTATTGAGCAGAGTATCCAAGAACGCGATCGCCTAGAAAAAGCGGAACAAACCCGTCTAGAGCGCGAATTAAGCTATCTTGAAAAAGCTTTGGACGAAGAAGAGAAAGCCCGTCAAGCAGAAAGAAAAGTGCGTAAGGAAGCTCAGATTAAAAGCAGATGGGCGATCGCCACAGCAGTCTTGGCGATCGCGGCTTTAATTGTTTTCGGGTTTTCTGTCTTGGAGCAGCAGAAGTCTCGGAAAACAATTGAGGCTGTCTTTTTAGCACAAGATACTAATGAAATTCTAAATGCTTTGCCCGAACTTCTTAAAGAAGCAGATAAAATTAAGCGTAGTTTTGATCAATCTAATAATACATCAGATTCTCAAACAGCAATTAACTACTATCAAAATAATAAAGAAAAAATCAATCGTGCATTTGCTTACTATCGTAGGATTTTAACAACTTCTTATCAACTTCAACAAGCAATTGAAAAAAATCGAAATAACTTCCCATACAATATCGAGCAAAAAATCAAAGAAGGATTTTCTAAACCTGCGGAAACTTCATTAGCTCAGATGATCCATCGGTATCGAATACCAGAATTAGAGTCTTATCTTAAGCAAAAAAATTTTGGAAAACGTATTGATGGTATGAAAACTACAGACTTTGAGAATCGTTATACAAAGGGTGCTTTACAAACTACGTATGTAATTTTAGAAAGAGAATCAGGTGCAGGTGCAGATTTAAACCAAAATGGTTTAATTGATACTCCAGAGGAAGTAAACCAAATGCCCTGTGAAACTTTGCAAAAAATTAATAATTTATGGCAACATTATACCAATAACCATTGTGGGTGGCTCGGTGATAATGATGAATTATATCAGGATACTGATTGTAAATTAGATCAGGATGAAAGTACACTTACAATGTTAGTAATTGAGACTCCTAATGACGATTCTCTAAAGGCTCGGATTGAGGAAAGTGTTAAATGTGAGGTAACTCCAAAACCCTAAGTTCTAAAGCTTTAAAACCTTAAGTTTATCCCGATAAAAACCAATAAAATAAGGAGAAGAAATGAAAAATTTAAGAGACTTTAAACAACAGATTTTGAGAAATTTACGCCACTCAAAATGGTTGGTTTATATTGTGTTGATGGTGATAGTTCCTATCTGGATACTGCTAACACCTATAATAAATAAAGCTGTAACACCACCAAATAGTGCAACTTTCGATGGAACCAAGGGAAAGATTTTTGTCCATCCAAAAGGAGACATAAAATCAAGGCGGAAACCTGAAGACTATCCTAAACTTACCAGACCAGATATCTTATGGGTTGCCGGAACTTCACCTGGTTCAAACTTCAAAAGTTGGGCGCATCTCAAACTGTTGGTAGGATCTACCCCGGTTAGTCCAGTAGTGCAAGCAGGTATTGATGATACTGATACTAAGTACACTTTTCCTTGCAGAATAGAACTTGGTGCTGGTGTAATTGGTTGGAGACTTCAAAAGCAAAGTACCTCGGTATGTCACAAAACCATTGTTGGAAAGTCTGCTCCGAAAAGATCGAATGTACGAAGTTTTGATCGTGGTGCAAAAGCAATGAATAAGGTTGATAAAAACAATGCCCAGGACATCTTAGACAACCTGAAAAAAGTTAACATTAATTACAGTGTTGCTAAATCGGCAATACTTGAATGGATAGGTGATTCAGACCTTAGATATTACAATATTGTCATAGAGTGCCTTAACATTCTTCAAAATCAACGCCTAAAAAATGGAGGGGCGGATCTTGACAAAATTTTTTATTATTACAAAGAGATACTTGGAGTTGAAGAACTTCCACAGAATCCTCAAATTAATCAAGAGAGTTTGAGAGAAGCTATCAGAAGAGGATACAACAACAAAAATGGAACTGATGATTCTTTTGAAAACATCCTTGAAAATGTAGCATCTATTGAGAGTCAAGTACAAGTCTCACCAACCGAGGACTTAACCTTAATTTACGCCCATAATCTTGACAATAATGTGGCGATCGATGTTGTGGTTGGATCTGTTACAGTTCAGGCTCCAGATAACTCAGTAACCCCTGTACAAGCAGGTAGTCGCTATATTTACTTTGGTAATGGGACGCAAGGGAGTACAAGCGTAATCGGCATTAATAACCTAGTCAACCAGGAATCTCTTCAAATCTTTCTAGACAGTGGTAGCTGGTCTGAGGATATTACTCCTTTAATTAACGCCTTTAATCAACAAATTTCGCAAACTTCTATACCTCCATCACCAACTTCTATACCTCCATCACCAAGGTTAAATTAAAGTTAGACTCTTTAATTCAGGATAATTGTGATTCAGTACGCAGTTATTTAGAGAATAATCCTAATGTTAGCGAGAGCGATAGGCACTTGTGCGACGGCATTGCCAAGCAAAAGTAAACAGGCGTTCCACAGGAAAATCTAAAATTTCTTGCGGGGAAACCAATCATCCAAAATCGTGTAGACTACTGGCACAACAATCAAACTGAGGATAGTTGAAGTTATTAATCCACCTGCGATCGCAACAGCCATAGGCGATCGTAATTCGGAACCCGCACCAAAACCCAAGGCGATCGGCAGGAAAATCTAAAATTTCTTGCGGGGAAACCAATCATCCAAAATGGTGTAAACTACTGGCACAACAATCAAGCTGAGGATAGTCGAAGTTATTAATCCACCTGCGATCGCAACAGCCATAGGCGATCATAACTCCGAACCTGCACCAAAACCTAATGCGATCGGCAGGAAAATCTAAAATTTCTTGCGGGGAAACCAATCATCTAAAATTGCGTAGAGTACCGGCACAACAATCAAACTGAGGATAGTTGAACTTACCAGTCCACCTGCGATCGCTACAGCCATTGGCGATCGTAACTCGGAACCAGCACCAAAACCTAATGCGATCGGTAGCATCCCTAAAATAGTGGAGGCAGTGGTCATTATAATTGGTCTGAGGCGCACTAGTCCGGTGTTGAGGATTGCCTCGGTGCGGTCTAAACCAGCGTTGCGTAACTGATTGATGTAATCCACCAGTAAAATGGCATTTTTATTTGCCAGCCCCAGCAAAAAGACGAAGCCGATCAGTGAGATCATGCCAAAGTCGCTTTTGGTGATTAGTAATGCCAACATTGCCCCCACTAGCGCTAAAGGCAAAGAGACACCAATTACCAGAGGGTCTACCCAGCTTTTGAACAGCAAAATTAGTACAATGACAATACACAGGGCAGATAGAGCTAAAGTACTGCCAAAACTGCTAAAAACCTCACCTTGGCTAGCAGAATCTCCTCCTAAATTTAAGGAAACATTAGGGGGTAACACCGCCTTAGCTTCAGCTACCACTTTGTCAGTAGCATCACCCAAGGATAAATCCTTGCCAAGATTAGCACTGACATAAGCCACGCGCTGATTATTCAGACGCTCGATTTGAAAAACTTTACCCTGTGGATTTGTTTCACCTGTAACTGTGACATCAGCGAATCCCGGTAGTCTCTGAATTCTCTCTTTAATTGCTTTGACTGCCTTGCTTAAGGCTTGGAGATCATTACCGCGTAAAGCTATTTGGAGGGGTTTTTGACCGCCAGAATCAACAAATTGAATATCTTCGACACTAGTAGTTACCCCAGAAAGAGTAGGTAATGAGGAGCGGAATTGATCTTGTAGTTCCCCAGTAGTGATTGTGCGATCTTTTTTAAGCTTGACGTATAGTATCCCTTTGTTCGGCTCACCCTCACGAGAACCAACAGTGGTAAATACCGTTTCAACTGCTGGTGATTTTCTGACAACCTCTTCTAGTTTCTTCGCAACCTCAAGAGAATCATTTAAAAAATTGGGGATTAGGGATTGGGGATTGGGCACTAGGGATTGAGATGAGGGAATTAATTTTTCTCCCCCTGCTCCCCCTGCTCCCTTACTTGCCAAATCGGGGATACTCGGCAAAGGAGCCGTATAAGCAATATTAAATTCGCCGCGATCGAGTTTGGGAATAAAGCCTTTGGGAATTAGTGGAATCAGTGCTATACCTGCAATAAAGCTGAGTACAGCTAACCCGATAACTATCTTGCGGTGATTCAAAGACCAACTCAGCAAGTTTCTATAAGATTGAGTAAACGCTACCCAGATTCTTGCTTCTCGACGCGGGGAAAGCGAGGGTTTAGGTTTCAGCCAGTAGATAGCCAGGACTGGAGATAAAGTCCGAGCAACTAGCATAGAAGCGAGCATCGCGGCTGAAACAGTGATGCCGAAAGGCTTGAAGAACTGACCGATTACCCCACCCATCAAACCTATGGGCAGAAAAACTGCTACTGCTGTCAAAGTGGCGGCGGTGACTGTCAACCCAATCTCATTTGTAGCTAAAAGCGCCGCTTGGCGAGGAGTTTCCCCATCATCTACGTGTCGCATGATGTTTTCCACATCAACGATCGCATCATCAACAATACTACCAATCACCAAAGCTAAAGCCAGCAAGGTAATTGTTTCCAGGTTAAAGCCGAAAATCGCCATGACGATAAACGTCGCCAACAAAGACGTAGGAATCGCTAAGGCAGAGATTAGGGTGGCTCGCCAATTCCATAAAAAAGGAAAAATTACCACTATCGACAACAAGATTGCTTCCATCAGCGCATCAATTGTTGACTTGGTGGCTTGGCGGATATATTCTGCTTGAGTAGAAGCTAAAGTGAGTTTGACATCCTTCAGACTAGACCGGAGCCTTTGGACTTCTTTTTCAACTCGACTCACTACTTCCAAAGTGTTAGCATTACCACGTTTGATTACCTGAAATGCGAGTGCATCTTGCCCATTAAACCGGACTAATGTTGCCCCTGCTTGGGGGATAGCTGCACTCGCATTCAATGGATTTACGGGAGGAGTTGCAGTAGCACCACCCAACAGGGAGACTTTTAGGACTCCTGGCAGTTTAGCGATCGCACTCACAATCTCGTCTTTCGCCAACTTTGTCAAATCTGTAAGATTCCGCGTGGGACTCTCAATGGCATAACTAATGGCGGCTGACTCATTTAAATTCAGGGGAATAATTTTAGAAGTCGCTCCTTGAGGTAGAGTCAACTGCTTGAGGGCAGTTTCAACTTCTTTGGTTGATGTTTCTAAATTCGTCCCAACGGCGAAAGAAAGGGCAACGGCTGTTTGACTAGGATAAGTGGATGAGCGAATATTCTCCAGTCCTTCTAGGGAGCGGAGGCGTTCTTCCAGGGGTTTAGTGAGCTTCGCCTCTGTATCCAGGGCAGTTGTCAGGGGGGCTGTAGCATTCACAACCACCACTGGAAATGTAATATCTGGAAACAAGGCATACTTGAGGGAACTGAAAGCCAGAACACCAGCTACTGTTACGGCAATCCAAAAACTCACTGTCAGCCACGAATATTGAATCGCCAATTTAGAAATATTGAAGACTTCTCGTGCGGATTTGGAGTTATGAAGCTTTACCATCTTGGAAAATTATCGTGTGGGTGACACAATTATTTAGTCATGCTACAGCAACCTTCGGTTTGCGAATTTTGGTTACTACTAAACAGCAATATTACTTATTGTCACTCAGATATGACCCAATCTTTAATACAAAAGGAAACTTCAAAGATGAAACTTGGTTCTGTTGAGCATAAGGAATTATTCTGTCAGAGCTTTATGGAAAGCTACAGGGAATACGAGCCTGAGAATCTGCCATGGCCAGATTTGGACGATACAGCCTTGACTTTGCTACGCAGTATTCCCTTCTGGGATAAAGCTTTGGATACAGAGCGACAAGCCGGAGCAGTAGTTAGTGGTTACGCAGCGATGGTGAATGACCCTATTTTACAAAATACGATCGCTCTCCAAGGTAAAGAAGAATTACGCCACGCCCGCTTACTTCAAACATTAATCGACCGTTACGATATCCAAATACCAAAGCGTCAACCCATTGAAGTTCCCCAAAATATTGAGCCAGTCTTTACGCGCTTTGGCTTTGAAGAGTGCCTGGATACCTTCTTTGCTTATGGGCTATTTGCGATCGCTCGTGAATCTAATGTGTTTCCTGAGTCAATCTTCACAATCTTTGATCCGATCATAGACGAAGAGACACGCCATATTGTCTTTTTTGTCAACTGGTTTACCTATACACAAATTCATCGTGGTCAGGAATTTACGCCTCTGCGGAGTATCAAAACCCTCTGGCACTACGGCAAGGCACTGAGCAATTTGATTGCCGTCTTTGGCAATGATGACCCTAGTAAGACTGGCTTCGCCGTTACGGGTACTGACGTTTTTACCAAAGACCTCACAATCGAAAAATTTCTCAGCATTTGTCTATCAGAAAATCAGCGCCGAATGAGCAAGTATGATCCGCGACTACTGAAACCGCAATTATTACCCAGGCTTGCCAGTATCGCCCTCCGCATCCTTGAGTTAATACCCAAACGTAAACTTGAAACTGTTGAGAGAGCTAGTGCCTAATTTTTTGCCCATCACCACAATTCTGGTACCTCAGGGAGCAGAATATAAAGCTGTATGTCGCGGATTAAGCGGCGTTACTGGTTCCATCCCAACGGTAGTAGCCATACCTGTTGGGATGAAGCCTTTACTTAAATACCTACAACAAGGACAATTTTTAGCTCCATCCAGAGTGCTGATTATGGGTATCTGTGGCAGCTTGAGCGATCGCCATACAGTTGGTGATATTGTCCTGTATCAAGATTGTGTTTATCAAGGGAAGCGGCTAGAGTGCGATCGCACTTTCACAGCACAATTACACTCAGCACTCCTAACTCCCCACTCCCCACTCCCCACTCCCCACTCCCCGGCAAATTTAGTCAAATCATTGACAAGCGATCGCGTAATTTGGTCTGCTGCCGAAAAACGCCGTTTAGGTGAGATGGCTGCTGATGTTGTTGATATGGAAGGATTTACCGCCCTAGAGTTTTTCAATGCAGATGGAGTTGTAGTCGCAATGCTGCGAGTAGTCAGCGACGATTGTCAGCACAATATCCCCGATCTCACACCAGCAATTAACTCTGATGGCTCCCTAAATCCTTTGCTTTTAGCGATGGTAATGCTTCGACAGCCCCTTGCTGCGACTCGGCTGATTCGAGGTTCATTAACAGCATTAAAGGTGTTAGAGCAAATTACAAATCGCCTTTTTTCTAGCAATCAACTCGAATAAGTATTCAAAATTCAAGTCGGAATTTTATATTTACTTTGATATCACATTAATAGGACTTACGCAATAACTCTCTGAAACTCTCATTCCTTTGTGTCCTTTGCGCCTTTGCGGTTCGTTTTTCCATTATTTTGCGTAAGTCCTGATTAAAACAAACTAATAAATATTAATAGAATAACAATCAATCCATCCATTTACGTATTAATGCTGAAGTTACTTATAAAATAATTTTTACACAAACTTTATCGTTATATATATCAACTAGAAAACTAAATTGGGAAGCATAATATATAACCTGATCAGGGTTGGGTTACATGAGAGCTAATTCCACTAAATTGCGAATTAAAAATACTTTTTGTCAGAATAGCTCGGAACTCAATACTGCGTAGGTTTTGCATAAAAAATAGAAATGTGTAGGTTGGGTTTCGTTCCTCAACCCAACATTTTCCTGGGTTTGTTGGGTAACGCATTGCCTCAACCCAACCTACGAATGTTCAATTGGCCAACTATCAAACATTATTTATGAACCTCAGTCACAAACTCTACCTATATTCGTTCCTAGCTAATTTTGGATGGCTCAAGAAAAGTTACACCGCTAAAATTATGTTGGTGGCATTTTTGGGCACTCACGTACCACTTTTGACTTTACTTTTGAGTTTCGTCATCTCAAACTCCTATTCTTTGGAGATTGCGGCGCGAGTTATGATTATTGCTCTATTGGCGACGTTAGCGGGTACAGCCGCCACCCTTTATGCGCTAAACCATCTCCTCAAACCGGTCATTTTGACATCTGCTGCATTGCAAAATTATCTGAACACCAAAACCCTACCTGAATTGCCCACAGAATTTGCTGATGAAGCGGGTACATTGATGTCCGATACCTCACGAACTCTTCATAAATTAGATGAGTTAATTCACCACATCATTAATTATGATGATCTGACTGGATTACCCAATCGTGATTTATTCTGCGAGCGCCTCTGTGAAATTATATCCAAACCTGAAAACAACCAGCGCCTTGTAGCTGTCTTTTTGCTAAGTATTGATGATTTTACTGGGATAAGTCATGGGTTGGAGCATGAGACAACAAATTTGTTGTTAAGAGCAGTTGCCCAGAGGTTATCAACCTGCATAAAACAAACAGATATTCTTGCCCATTTGAGCGGAGATGAATTTGCCCTTGCCCGCATGGAGATTGTTTCTTTTGAAAGTGTAATTAAGCTATCTCAAGTGCTGTTGAGTACCCTAAGCAAACCTTTTTCTGTTGGGGGTAACTTGATTCATATCACCGCCAGCATCGGCATTACAATTAATGACCTAAATGATCCCAATAGCGTAGATCAACTCTTGCAGCAGGCTCATATAGCGCTTTACCAAGCGAAGCAGCAAGGGCGTAGCCAATACCAATTTTATTCGCCGGAAATTAATGCTGAATTACAGGAGCGACTAACATTAGAAAATGAATTACATGGGGCGCTTGAGCGCAACGAAATGCTGGTTTACTATCAACCTCTGATTGATTTACATAGCGGACAAATTACAGCTATGGAAGCGTTGATTCGCTGGCAGCATCCTACTTTAGGTATGATTTCTCCAGCAAAATTTATTCCGATCGCAGAAGCCAATGGTGCGATCGTACCAATTGGTGAATGGGTTTTGCGAACTGCTTGCGCCCAAACCCGTGCTTGGCAGCTTGCTGGATTTACCCCAATTCGGATATCTGTGAATCTGTCATCTCGACAGTTTGAACAACCGTATTTGGTTGAAATCGTCAACCAAATTCTTGAGGAAACTGGACTCCAAGCATCTTCTTTAGAACTAGAAGTAACAGAAAGCTTCTTGATGGCTGATATTGATCGTTCGGTTAAAACCTTAAAACAATTACGAGAACTAGGTATATGTTTGGCTCTAGACGATTTCGGTACTGGTTATTCCTCCCTGAACTATTTGAAACGCTTTCCTGTGAATATGCTCAAAATTGATAAGTCATTTGTGCAGGATGTCATGTCTAATCCTGATAGCTCCGCCGTCACCGATGCGATTATTGCCCTAGCAAAGAGCCTCCGCTTGAAAATCACGGCAGAGGGTGTGGAAACCCAAGAACAGCTAGAATATCTGCAAATGCGTGGATGTGATGAAGGTCAGGGTTTCTACTTTAGTCGTCCTGTTCCTGCTGATATAATTGCCCCGATGTTGGAGAAAAATTCTCAGCAGTTAGAGACAATCCCAAATCCCAGCATAAGTTTTTATGCGTCAGCCAGAAAATAACCTCTCCTGTTTTTCACATCAAGAAAATGTAGGGGCAATACCCTGCCCATTGGTGTCAACAAATTGGAGATTGAAGATCGCAGATTGGAGATTGACTGCACCCACGAGGGATGCAGCTTGAAGATAATAGGACTTACGCAATAACTCTCTGAAACTCTCATTCCTTTGTGTCCTACCCTGCGGGAAGCCACTTCGTGTCTATGCGCCTTTGCGGTTCGTTTTTCCATTATTTTGCGTAAGTCCTGGATAAGAGAAAAGTAGATTTGAGATTTATTCCGCCCATAAAGGGCAGGGCTTGTACCAAATTCAATCTGCAATCTGCCCTCTACAATCTGCAATCTTCTCTGTCAACTTAAGAAGATAAAGCCCAAATTTGTTGAGTGGGCATTGCTGATTGCGGTATGAAAACGATTGTACATTTACCTGATGACTGTTGACTATTGACGGTTGACTGATGACCGATAACCGTCAACCGTCAACGATGTGGAGAAGATTGTTTCTGTTTGGAAACGCCACGCTGAGGGTTTAAAAATGGGGGAATGGGACAGTCTAGCGTCATTGCGATCGCTCTTAGTAAATCTGCTTCTGGCTGTGTAACTTTGTTATCCAAAAGTACCGTGTGGGCGCAGGCATCAACAATAGCTTGCTTGAGTTTGGGACTGGCAAGACGGAGGCGATCAATACTCTTCTTAAGCTCAGTGAAATTACAAGTAAGTGGTATTTCTGGTTTTTCTTGCTCTCCAGCTTTCGGAAGTCGAAAAACTCCAGAACGAAAAGCATAGGCGATGTCTTCGATGGACGCATCGGGTTGGGAATATCCAATGCGGGCAATGACGGACAATACTAATAAACTATCTGGCCAAATCTCTTCTATGGAGGTAAATTCAACCGTTGTCGCAGATGTGGGATTTATACTAGGTTGGAGGCGATGCCACAGGATTAACTGCAACACAAAATGCCAAAGTGATAAACTTCCGGTAGCTACAACTAAACCGTGGACGCATTTGCACAACCTTTGGCATTCTTTGGCAGAATTTTGACGCAATACGGGTACTGCTAAATCCACAAGTGGCAAACGAATTCTGGGATCTAACTGGCTAATTTCGCCGCTCAATTCCAGGGTTTTATCTACCAACTCAGGAGGCTGCACCTCGCGTAACCAAGCAATTTGACGTTGTTGGATATCGATATTTTCAGTATCTAACGCTAAGGCAAAAGCGATCGCTATTGCACTTTCCTGCTCCCGCACACCCAAGCGCAAGGATTCTGGTAACTGCGATAACAGCGCTTGAGCATGGGCAAAATGCTCTGGTGTGACACTTCCCACCTGGTTTACAACCTGTTCTGGTGTGGGGCCAGAACCACCAGCAAAGCCCATTGTCAGGGATTCCTGGGAGGGGGAACGTACCTGATTGCGAGATGGCATTGCTGGTAAATTGCTGACGTTCAAACCCCCAACGCGGCGGATACGTTCTGCTAAGGGTGGGTGGGTAGAAAACATATTTTCCCAGAAAGATGGGTTGAGGGCGTTGCCAAAAAACATGTGGCTAGCGGCTTCTGCTCCGGGCGCAATCAAACGTGAATCCATCTTTTGGAGTTTTTGAAAGACTCCGGTAAGTCCGTTGGGGTTGCGAGTGAACTGTACAGCCGAAGCATCGGCAAGAAATTCCCGTTGGCGAGAGACTGCGGCTTTAATCAAGCGTCCGCAAAGTAATCCGATACCGCCAATTGCCATCAGTGCCAAACCAAAAGCCCAGATAGGTAAACCCTTGTCTTCCTTTCCTAAACGGAAGCTACCACGAATGCGCCACAGCAATTCCCCAGTTAAATAAATGAACAAAATCCCGTGCAACAATCCCACCAAACGCAAATTCAGCCGCATATCTCCATTGAGAATATGACTGAATTCGTGGCCGATGACTCCTTGTAGTTCATCCCGGTTCAGGTGTTGCAATGTTCCACGGGTAACTCCAATTACAGCATCATTGGGCGTAAATCCGGCAGCAAAGGCATTAATGCTGGTTTCTCTCTCAAGGAGATAAACTTCTGGGACGGAAATACCAGAAGCGATCGCCATTTCCTCGACAATATTTAATAGTTGTCGCCCTTGTTCATCGGCCATTTCTGGTAGCAGGAGTCTTCCCCCTAACTCTTGGGCAATTACGCTACCACCCTCCCGGAGATAGACAATTTTGTACAGACTTCCGATTGCGATCGCAACTATTGTAATCCCAGTTACGTAAAGAAATATCCCTGGATGCCACCAAACACGAGGAGCCATGCAAAACAGAAATAAAGTGGCAATATAAATCGCCATAATCATAACTGCGATCGACAGGGAAAATAACCCAATTAATTTTTGCGTGTTTTGGCGTGCCCGATCCTGATGTTCAAAGAAATTCATAGACACCTAAAAAGACACGCGTGGAGCATTTCTCATTTCTGGAGTAGCTTCGGGGAGCAATTCTGCAACAGTAAAGTTAAAAGTATTGGCCACAAGGTTGCTAGGGAAAGACTCGCTCTTAGTGTTGTAAAGTGTCACCGCGTCATTAAAAGCCTGACGGGCAAAAGCAATCCGGTTTTCAGTGGAAGATAATTCTTCCATAACCTGAGTCATGGCGCGATCGGCTTTCAATTCAGGATAAGATTCTGAAAGTACCATCAACCGACTTAACGCACCCGTTAGCGCCCCTTCAGCATTGCCCAACTGTTGCATCGCTTGTGGATCACCGGGATTTTGTGCCGCGCGACTGCTAGCATTAATTGCAGAATTCCGAGCCGCAATAACTGCCTCTAGAGTTTCCCGTTCATGTTTCATGTACCCTTTGGCAGTTTCCACCAAGTTGGGAATTAAATCATAGCGGCGCTGTAATTGAACATCGATTTGAGAGTAAGCATTTTTGTAACGGTTGCGATACTTAACTAAATCGTTGTAGGCATTAATGATAATTACAGCAACAATGGCAACTAAAGCAACAGAAAATATTAAAAGCCCCATATTTTTAGATGATTTCCATCTGATGCTTACTTTATATCCAGCAAAATTGGTGTGGATATAAAAATGAGTCTACTTGTACCAAGTTGGCTTCGTCGTCTGTAAAATTAGTTACGCAATTTTACTGATCTAAAATTTTTTAAATAACCGCAGAGGCGCAGAGAAAGCAGAGAGAAATAATTTCCAACAATTTCAAATTATTTGTGAATATCATCTCTCTTTTCTCTGTGGTTATTTAAAATTTTAGTCATAAGTTACCCATGAATATGAAGAAATAGGGAATAACCACTTACAGCAAAAATAAAAAGGATAGCGGCAGGAAAAATTACTACATCCCTGACAATAAATAAAATCCAATCTTTTCTTAGTTCTTGTTTAAACTTGAGTTCTCTCAGCTTTCGCTCAAGTTCTACATCTTCTTGTGACTGCAAATTTTCAGGTGGGATAATTAATGGATTCTCGGCTTTGTTGGCAATTATTTTTGATAAATCTGTTCTATCTGTCATGGTGTTTATATACCAATAATTTCAGTTTCAAGATTTTGGTTATCATCTGCAATCCAGATATGTTTGCCTTTTTGATGTACAAGTTTTGAATTGTTAATTGGGGTCTTAGGGTTTTATATTGTGCAGTCATTTATATTTTAAAGGATACGAGGGTGATAAGCTAATGTACTTTTAATTTGCATAACCAGGGCGGGCAAGATGCCCACCCCACAATAGTTTTACTTGTATGTAATATGGAATGTCCAAACTACAACGGCTACACCGTTGCCGAGGAAACCTATACCGAACCAACGGTCTTCTCCGTAATCAAAACGCTCATCTAACTCAATTAGCATTGGACTTTCAAACATCTCAAGAACATCGGCGAAATCAATCTCATGTTTGCGAAGATTCTCTAAATTTTTCGCCTCATCCTACTCAAACTGCATGAAAATTTAGAGACTCTGCCCACAAAATAAATATTCAATTCTGTAGCTTGCTTCCCTGAAAGGGTATTCTGGCTCCTGACTCCTGAATTCTGTTTTGATAATTTGTCACCAATACATACGGAAGCAAATTACTAGGTTTGATGACAATCATTTGTCACTACGACATTAATCTGTCACCGACGACAAATAATTAGTCACTGTACATGATTTGTGTCAAACTTGACTATTGAGTAATACTTTCATCAAAGCCGATGATGGGATTTGAACCCACGGCCTGCTGATTACGAATCAGCTGCTCTACCACTGAGCCACATCGGCGTACACAATCTAAGAGTATAACATGATTTAATCATGGTAGATCAAAATCGCAAAAATCGCCTTAACCCTGAACAATACGCCAGCCTCAAAGCAGAAATAGCCGCTCCTTATCGCGGCTTACGACAATTTTTCTACATCGCTTTCGGTGCTTCTGGCTCACTCGGTGCATTCGTCTTTTTCTTCCAAGTGCTTGCCGGACGTAATGTTGAGAGCGCAATACCAAGTTTAGCTCTCCAATTAGGAATCGTTGCCCTAATGGTCTTCCTCTGGCGCTGGGAACAGCGTCGGCAACGAAGCACCCAATCGGGTAAAAATTCTAATTCCTAAAATTAAAAAACCACTATGTTGGAAGCGCCAGACTAATAATTTGTTAGTCTGGCGCTTCCAATTTGCTAACTAGGCATTTACTGAACTGTTACCAAATAAGATGAAGGAATCGGTTGGACACGTCCAGCATTGACAAGTGCCTGGTAAACAAAGGCAGCAACTTCGGCTCTAGTCGCTTCCCGATTAGGATTGAGTTGCTTCACTGTGGGATAGTTGATCACTAGTTGCCGTGCAGTTGCCGCCGCCACAGGAGCGATCGCATAATTAGGAATCTGGGCAGCATCGGTGTAAAAGGAAAGGACATTCTGATTACTCGCAGTTAAGCCCAAACCATTAGCTAAAGCGACTAACGCCTGCACTCTGGGAATTTGCTGTTGTGGCTTAAAAGTTCCATCAGGATAACCAGAAACAAATTCACTCTGGTAGGCAGATTGAATTGCAGCGTTAGCCCAGAAATTGCTTGCTACATCCTTAAATTTAATGGCTGCGCGTTTAGTTGGTGGTGTCAGGGCTTTAGTGACAATAGTGGCGAACTGAGCACGGGTTACAGGATCATTGGGTTTAAAAGTACCATCAGGAAAACCAGCAATAATATTTTGGGAGGCTAAAGCTTCGATGTAGGTTTTTGCCCAATAATTTGCTGGCACATCTTTAAAGGCGACAGGCCCTCCAGGGGGTACATCAACAGTTGCAGCAACAAAATTTACTGAGCCGAAAATCTTTTTCTGATCGATATCGTTGCCAACAGCGAGAATTTGACTGGTTTTTGTGGCGTTGTTCACATCATAACGAGTGTTATTGCGAATAAGATTTCCACCAGGATTTTCGTTGGTGCCAAGATCGGGTAAAGCGTTGACAGTCGCTACTACACCATCCCGCTTATTGTTCTGAATAACATTCTTACGCAATACGGGCTTTGCTGATTCGGAGATATAAAGACCGTCTTGGTTTTGGACAATTTGGTTTTCCACAATTTGGGGTGTGGAAGTGCCACCGATCGCTAAACCAAAACCAGTATCCTGAAATAAGTTATTCCGAATTTCTCCTTGGGCAGTTCTAGTAATTGAAATCCCATTGCCTTTGTTTTGCACAAAGACATTACCTTCGATTTTGGGATTGCCTGTACCCGTGACAAAAACACCCTCTCTGACACTGTTAGTAAAAGTACTGTTTGTGATAATCGGATTAGTTGACTCTACCCACACCCCCGTACCCCGGCTATTTGGGTTGGTGACGGTGACACCTGCGATCGTTGTATCTTGGTCGGCAAGGATGGTAATGTCCTGTCTGGCAAAGCTGCGACTTGTGTAAAAGCCTCCACCTGTAATCAATATTGCCTGACCTTTAGTAGCTTCATCACCCCGCAGTGTTACCCCTGGTTTCAGCAACAGTGGGAAGGTTTCGCCACTTTCCTGGTTATAGTTCCCAGGTGCTAATTGAATAACTGCACCTGGTTGGGCTTGACTTAGAGCGAAACTTATGCTTTTGTAGGGTGCAGATGAGGTTGCACCAGCACCAGCATTATCTGCACCAGTTGCTGGGTTAACGTAAATTGCTGCGGCTGTTGCGGGAGCTTGCGCTGTGAGAGTTGGGGTGATACCTTCTGAATGAGTAGCACCAGCATTAACCTCATCAGTTAATAGTATTGAACCACTAGAAACAACAAGCATTGCCGTTAGTCCGGCTCCCACGCGTAAAGTATATCTGAGATCACTGCTAGAAAGAAGGCGAAAAATCTCAGCTAGAGAAATGTGAAAACCCCGGTATTTCATTTTTTGAGTCTGTGATGTGCTGAATTACGGTATGTCGAACAGGTTAAAGATAGCAAGCAGCCTTGTAGCTGCTACAAAACCCATGCAAAACTATACTGGATGATTACCACTGATTCAGCTAAATTCCTTAGATAGATCACAGAACTTATACATTAGTTATATTATTTTATTCAGAAAATTCTACTAGTACGCTATAGCCAAAGTTTGCCTAGCTGTGACGATGGGATGTTGCCCCAAGTCTTATTAATTGAGATGGTCGCTGTATCTCAGCCAAGCTCTACTATGGGCTTTCGGGAGAAGCGAATGTGTCAATAAGCCCCTCGCTGCCTTGTATAAGGGCTTATTCTGTCTACTAAATTAACGCCGTGTGCAACTTTCTCTCAGACCTAACCCCCAACCCCTTCCCTTGTAGGGAAGGGGAGCAAGAATCAAAGCCTCTCTCACTGTGGGCTACGGTGTATACACAAGTGTTGTCCACATACGTTTCAACTCTTTTACCCACATTTTTGTCAGAGTTAAATTATCATACTTACCGACATCCCGCCCAGAACTAAAGTTCAGGGCTAATAGCTGAAGTCCACTTAAGTGGACTGAATAATCAATTAGTCCACTTAAGTGGACTTCAGCTATGAGACTCGGAATTCATTCCGAGGCGGGATAGGAACGCAGTGCGAGATTTATTAATAAAGATGTGGCTGCGACAAGACTTGTGTGTACACCGTAGCCTGTGGGGGGGAGGAATGGAAGTGGGGTTCTAAGGAATCGCGTAAATTATTTATTTTTTTGTATTCCCTAAAGCTAGATGCTGCAAATAATGTTCCTGCAATATCATCACAGGAAAAGCAAACCTATTGGAAATCGAAAGAAATGCGTTTTAAATTTTTGGTGCTGCGTCGCGCCTTAGTTTTATTAGGTAGTACCTGCCTTCTATTTTTGTCCACTCCTGTCTTTGCTGCGGAACGAGTGGTGCTAAACTATGGTATCTTCCGTGAATCACTTTCAGTAGAGGAGCTATCTACCTTTGCCCAAACAGGTGAACTTTCACGTTCACTACGAGTTAATTTTGCTTTGGCGCGACAAGATCCTAAAGCTATCCGTCAGTATTTGACAGAGCCGGTGAAGGTAAACCTTGTATTTTTAGATAGAGTGCTGAATAGCCAGATTGGTAATATTATTTTGGATCAAATTAGTCAAGTTATTTATACACCGTCTCACATAGCAGACAGGCAGGCTTTGCGAGCAGCTTTGGTGCTTTCTGCGAGTCAAGACGGGCAGGTATCACTGATTGAAATTATCGAAAACTATCCCACAAATGAAGTCGAAGTTGATGGAAAACGCTTGCAGGGTGCATACCGTCAACTCCGCCGCTTGCAAACAAGCCTACAAGATTTATTTGGTGTTTAGTAAGCTAAAGTTTCTAAAGTTTCCCTTAAATACCGTTGTACCTGCTGTTCTAAGCGAATTCCGTGTAATTGAGCATCGCGTTCTAGTTGCCAGCGTTGAAAACCGGAACTAGTGGATATCGCGCATTTGAGACTATACCAAATTTCAGTATCAGCAGAAAATTGGCGATCGCTAGAAGCTGGAATTTGAGCCATAGTTTCTCATTCCTTTATTTTAACTTCAACGGTAATTGGGCATTGGGAAGAGGCAGAGGGGCAGGGAGCAGGGAGCAGAGGGGAAAGATGTAATTTTTTATTCTCTCCCTTGCCCCCAGTAAAAACTGCTTCTTCATCTTCCTCTGCTCCTCTGGCACTTAATTTATAGCCCTTTAAAGTTAAATAATATACTTTACGGGCTGCTATGAATCTGTATTAATCTTAAACAAAGATTCCAATAACCGGGGCACGATTTGATTAACCCGTACTCCTAAAATCGTGAAATCCTGCTTAATCTTTTCTAAAGATAATGGCTCTATGCCAGCGAATTCTGTGTCATTAGTCACTAAAACTCGCATTACACTCACAGGTATTTGTAAAAATAGATTGCTGCCCAAAAATGCTAAACCTGCAAACAATAGTGCAACGCTGCGCCATTGTGGGAGAAATTTAGCTGAATTTGCTACTAATGGGGCAATTTGGTAAAGCTGCCACAGCACCCAAACTGACAATACTGCTGCTACTAATGCCAGGATACGATTTAACTTTGTATTAATTAAACAGAGAATTTTTCGCTGCCGCTCGGTCAGATTTTCTGGCTTTAGGGCTATTCCTAAAAGAGCAAATATATAAAAAGGGCGACGCAACTGCATCCATAGCAGGGGGAGAATACCAATGGCAGCAACTAAAAATAGCTCTATCCACACTGGTAAAAACGGCTCGCCTACAGACAGGAAAAATAAGCAGAGGACTAAAAAAACAGGCAACGTCGCCAATCCAGCGACGTGAATCCACAAAATAGGTTCAGAGCGAAATGAATGCATAATAAAAAGTTATGAGTTAAGAGTTAGGAGTTAGGAGTTAAAGGCTGCTAATTCCTAACTCCTAATTTATTACTCCTAACTTCTAACCATTTTACCCTCAACACTACCTTGTTAAGGTGAGAGTGCGGCGCTTCGTAACCATCTGATAGGCTTCGATGATGTCACCTTCAACCCAATCATTGAATTTATCCATGCCGACACCGCATTCATAACCGGCGTTGACCTCACGGGTATCTTCTTTCATCCGTTTTAGGGAGTCAAGGACACCTTCAAAGATCACCTTACCGCCGCGTCGCACTCTGACTTTGCAGTTGCGAACTAGCTTGCCAGATTGAACGTAGCAACCGGCAACCGCACCGCGACCGACTGGGAAGACGGCACGGACTTCGGTTTGACCCAAGGGTTCTTCCACCAACTCTGGTTCCAAAAGACCTTCCAAGGCATCTTGGATATCTTCTAGGAGTTTGTAGATTACGTTGTATTCCCGGACATCTACACCCGCTTCATCGGCGGCTTGTCTAGCGCCACTGGCAAAGGTGGTGTTGAAGCCAATAATTACAGCGTTACTGGCAGCGGCTAAGTCGATATCTGTCTCGGTGATTTCCCCAGCAGTAGCCAACAGCATCCGAATTTGGACTTCGTTTTGCGGGATTTGCTTGAGCGCTCCCACAATGGCTTCCACGGAACCTTGTACGTCTCCTTTCAAGATCAAGTTGAGTTCTTTCAACTCGCCTTCTTGGGCTTGAGCCGACAAGGTTGTAAGAGTAACACGTCCTTGTAACAAACGGGATAGGCGTTGTCTGTCTGCGCGATCGCTAGCGAGTGTTCTGGCTTCTTTTTCGTTCTGGAAGACCTCGAACTCGTCGCCTGCTGCTGGCACATCACTTAAACCTAGTACCTCGACAGCAAAGGAAGGAGAAGCAATATCTACTCTCTTGCCTCTGTCATCTACCATCGCTCGGACTTTACCGAAGGCCGAGCCAGCTACTAAGATATCTCCCACATGCAGGGTGCCATTCTGAATTAGTAGGGTAGCAACTGCTCCCTTAGCTTTATCCAGATGTGCTTCAATTACAGTTCCTTTGGCGGTACGGTCTGGGTTGGCAGATAGTTCTGCAACCTCTGCTACTAAGAGAATCATCTCTAAGAGCGTATCCAGATTTTCACCTCTGATGGCGCTCACGGGAACCATGATTGTCTCACCGCCCCAGTCTTCTGCCGTTAGACCATACTGGGTCAATTCTTGTTTAACCCGCTCTGGCTGTGCCCCTTCTTTGTCAATTTTGTTGATTGCAACAACAATTGGCACTCCCGCAGCTTGGGCGTGGCTAATGGCTTCAATGGTTTGAGGACGGACACCATCATCAGCAGCTACTACCAACACGGCAATGTCTGTTACCCGCGCTCCTCTAGCCCGCATCGCTGTAAAGGCTTCGTGACCAGGAGTATCCAGGAAGACTATCTGCTGAGGTTTGCCCTCATGTTGCACATCCACATGGTATGCACCAATGTGTTGAGTGATCCCACCAGCTTCGCCAGCAGCCACTTTGGTTTTGCGGATTGAGTCGAGCAGGGTTGTTTTACCGTGGTCTACGTGACCCATAATTGTCACGACTGGCGGACGGCGGTGGAGATATTCTAGGTCTTCTGCGCCGACCATTTCTGTAATTTTCCGAGCTTCTGCTTCTCGCTCGACGGTTTCGACTTCTATTTCTAGTTCTTTTCCTACTAGGGTAATTGTGGGAATATCTAGATTTTGGGTGATACTCACCGCCATGCCTTTGAGGAACAGGATTTTAACAATCTCTGTATCGGGAACTGCTAAAACGTCAGACAGTTCTTGCACAGTCAAGGGGCCTGTGATCGTGACCTTTTCGGGACGATCGCGCTTGGTGTCAGCTTCTTGTTGGTGGCGACGGTTATTGTGATGGTCACGGCTAGAACCAGACTTAGAACCAGGTTTTCTACTGCCTCTAGCAGTTGGGGCGCTAGCAAGGCTTGCACCTGGCATCTGCACAGGTCGAGTCGCTTTGGGTTTGGGAGGACGGGCGATGGAAAGGCTGACTTGGACGGTGGCTGGTGAGTCTAGATCGTCATCATCTAGCAAATCTTCTTCAAATTCATCATCCAATATCGGCTTGATCCGCTTGCCTTTAACGCCAGCTTTAGCCTTCTCTTTAACTTCGTCAATTATTTCCTCTTCTACCCACTTTTTGCCGCCTTTGGTGGGGCGAGGTGGAGTTGGGCGTTTTAAATCGAGGAGATCGGGTGCGACGACTGGCTCATCACCTAATCCTTGAGATTTGCCCGCCATTCCTGACATCTGCCTGGGTGGAGTAGCGATCGGCATTGCGGCTGCTACTGCTTCACCTGGGCGGGCTGGCCTGGGTCGTTGCCCTTCTCCTAGTTGCGATGGTGCAGATGGTCTATTGACCCTCTGCTCTGGTCTAGTGGGTGCAGGGGTAGGACGACTTGTTCTTTGTGGTGCCCCTGGTGGAGACTGGTCAGTTGGCAGTTTAGCAACTCTGGGCTTAATTTGTTCGCGATCGCCTTCGACGGGTCGTAGCCGTTGGTCGCGTTTGAGGATCGGTTTGTCTGCCTGAGATACTGGCTCATCTGCCACCGGGGCTTCTTCTGCCGCAGGTCTTGGCGGTGGGGCAGCTAATTGCGGTTTGATCGGTTTTTCCGCTTTCGGTCTGGGTGGAACTATTTTTTCTGGTTTTTGAGATGCTATTTTTTCCGATGCCTGATTTGGATTTGGCGTTTGTTCCAAGTCCGTTACAGGAGGTTGTTCTTGAGTCTCAGATTGAGTCCGGGGCACAGGTCGAGTTGGTGCTGCCGGCTTCATGGGTGAGACTGGTGTAGCGAAAGGCCGTGGTGGAGAGGGAGGATTAGCTTCAGACAAGGCAGCTTGGGTATTGGTAGCAACTGACGCCTCTGGGGCGTTGGAGGTAGTATTTCTCAATATTTTGGGTTTGCGTATTTCCAAAATTTGCTGTTTGTGGGGTGCAGCAGGTCGGGCAGATCCGCCGTTTGGGGGTGAGTTTGGTTTATGGCTGGTTGTACGTAGTTCCTTTTTGGCGGAGACATTCGTCGCTGCGAGCTTTTCCGCAGCCGTGCGGATGTTTTCTGCCTCGGCTTCTGAAATCGTGCTGCTATGACTTTTGACCGAGATGCTGAGCTGGTCGCAAATTGCTAGTAGCTCTTTGTTATCCAAATTCAATTCCTTTGATAATTCATAGATTCTAACTTTGCCGTTGTTCATCCACTCTTCCCCTTTAATTTACAGTTTTAGCGGATGGTTGCCTGGGAGTGCGACATCTCCATCCTTGGATTACTGTTTTTAGACTGCCGTTCAGTTTTTGCCGGTGCCTCCAATCAGGAAAGAGAGATGTTTCGGTTTAATATATGGCATCCCCACCAGGAATGATGGTTGAGGGACACCCATAAAAATTTTTTAAATAAAAGATTTTTATAGGAACCCCTGACGCCGAACTGCGCCTGAGCGCTACCAGGTTGCCATTTTGTAGTTTCTTGTTTTGGTGATTCTGAGCCTTCCACAACACAATCGATTACATTTTGTTCTGGGAATCTTGCCTCGCCCCTCTTAATTATTGGAGAGTCGAATGCCTTTTACACCCATTTACTATTTTGGCACTAACCTCAACGATCAACAGAGGGTGTCATGAAAGCGCGACTTCGGCTTTCCCACTATTCCTCCAGTGATGCGTCACGAAGTTGTTCCAATTAAATTTGGTTTTGGGTATTGCTCTGGGCTAGACGATGCAACAAGCTTTGGTACAGTGTTTCTGGCACTGATGCATGTAGCGATCGCCCTAGTCGATTTTTTTTTTGAGCTGCTTGTAGGCAACTCGTTTCGGGACAAATATAGGCAGAACGCCCCATGCCCTGATCTAATTGTACCTTTCCCGATGGAAAGACGCGGACAATCCGCCAAAATTCATCTTTTGAGCCTACTTTCCGGCAACTAATACAGCGCCGATAATTTGGTTTCATCGCTTCTGGGTGATCTCAGTCCGGCATTCTGGATGTAAAAAGAAGTTTATTATTACTATTTTTTACTCATACCAAGTCGCTTTTGAGAAAATAATCCTTGAGACTGAGACTACAATCTACAGTATCAAAACTTTACAAATTTAATCAATTATTCATCATCGTCATTGTCAAAACTATCCTCCTCTTCTACTCCGTCCTGATTTTCATCCTCGAATTCTTCCTCATATTCAAGATCGTCTTCTTCTGATTCCTCTGATTGATATTTTGTTCTTACAGCCAGAAATTTAGCATCTTCTCCTGCATAGTCATACTTAACTTTGTCTTTGATGTCTATTTTCCAACCAGTCAGACGGGCTGCCAAACGGACATTTTGTCCTTCTTTGCCTATGGCTAAACTCAATTGGTCTTCAGCCACTAGTACGTGAGTTTGCCGGGATTCTGGATCCATCAGGCGTACTTCATCTACCCGGGCTGGACTTAAGGCATTGGCGATATATGTTGCTGGGTCTGGCGACCAACGAATTACATCTATTTTTTCACCGCGTAATTCGTTGACTACCACTTGAATTCGCGATCCCCTGGCTCCGATACAAGCGCCTACTGGGTCTACATCGCGGTCAAGGGTATCTACTGCTATTTTAGTCCGGGGGCCGACATAACGAGAAGGGGGGTTTGCCTCCCTCGCTACGGCAACAATCCGTACCACTTCATCTTCGATTTCTGGAACTTCGTTAGCAAATAGATAAACCACTAAACCAGCATCAGCGCGAGACACAAGCAACTGTGGCCCTCGTTGCTGACCTTGGGAGACTTTTTTGAGATATACCTTGAAGGTGGCATTTGCCCGATAATTATCGTTGGGCAGCTGTTCCCGCTTCGGTAATTCGGCTTCTACTTCTGGCTGACCAAAGCCACTGCTAACTGCCAGAACCACTGATTGCCGCTCAAACCGCAGGACTCTTGCTTGCAGGACAGTTCCTTCTAAATCTTGGAACTCTTCTTGCACCATTTGGCGCTGTTGATCCCGTAATTTTTGTGCTAGTACCTGCTTGGTTTGCATCGCCGCCATCCGACCAAACTCTCCTTGGTCGGGAGTCACATCCAGCACCACAGAATCCCCTAACTGCGCTTCGGGAGCTACTTGTTGAACTTCATCTAGGGAAATCTGGTGGTCTGTGTTATTGACTGCTTCGACAATGGTTTTGGTGGAAAGAACGCGAAATCCTTCTCCTTCAATATCGAGTTCTACTTCAAAATTTTCAAAATAATCTTCGTCAAACTGTTTGCGTTCTAAATTTTGGGCGCGACGATAACGTTCGTAGCCTTTGAGTAGTGCTTCTCTAATAGCTGATTGAACTGCAAGACGGGGTAAATTCCGCTCACGACTTATACTTTCAATTAATTCTTTTAATCCAGGTAAAGTAACCATTGACATAAGCAATCTCCTTTAAAAATTAGGGAATGGGGAGTGGGGAGTGGGGAGTGGGGAGTGGAGACTGAAAACTACGCATTAGAGCCAGAGATTAGAGAATAGTTTTACAAACTAGCCGGTAAGCGTAAAGCTCAGTCACAAAGCGTGCTGAGATACAAGCGACTCGTGCGGTAATAAAGCGCATTGAATCCTTTTCCGATAAAATAGTGTTAGTGGATAAGGTAATCAACCACTTAAAACACCTTGTAGCCGAGAGGCTTTTCTGTTCCTTGACAATTAAATCTATGCGGTTCTACTGCATTGTTCTAGTTTCCTCCTAGCAGTAGGTAAAAGATTTATAGGAGCTAGACGACTCAGAATTTTGGAACAAATTGTTTCAAGTAAAACAGGACTTGCACGGCAGTTGCTTCAAGTCGGCATAGCCGCCCAACGCACTGCCTCAGAAATGCAACTACCGCTCTTGCCTCGGAAAGTTAACGCTTGGGGAGAATCTCACCTCTGATCTAGATGACGCAAGGACTTCTTCGTTAAGTGGTTTAGTTGAACCATGAATCTCAGTGGCTTTAGCCCTGAGAGTCTCAAACTAGTCTCTAATCTCTAGCCCTTAGTCCCTAACCTTTGGCCTTGCGCCAAGGTGTTCTAATCTCTAACTCCTAAGCCTTAGCCCTTTGTTTATCGACGCTCGTCTAGCTGCACCTTAGTAATTAGGGAGCGGGGAATTTCGACTACACGACCTTTTTGGTTTAAGTAAAGTGCTGTCTCATCCCGGCGAATCAACTGACCAATCCACTCTGGTTGTCCGTCGTAGGGTGGCGAGGTGGAGATGATGACAGGAAATCCTTTAAAGGAAATAAACTCCCTGTCTGTTACCAGTTGCCGTGAAATCCCAGGACTAGACACTTCCAAGACGTATGCATCTGGAACGATTTGGGCAGTATCTAAGGAGGCTTCTAAAGCACGGCTCATCCTCTCACAATCATTTAACCCGGTGTCTTGCTGAGGATTGCGAATGTCTACCCGCAAAACTGGTGGACTTTGATTAGTGTGAAAAACCACGCCAACCACTTCCAATCCCAGTTCTTCTGCCACTGGTGTCGCCAAATCAATAATTTGTGGAACTAAAGGATGAGCCATGAGAAAATTCAATAAAAAAAGTGGGCACTGACCCACTTCCTGCGATAGGTATATCTTCCAAGAAGTCTTGTGACGAACCAATTATGATTCGCCTAATTCGTAGTTTAGCGCATTTCTTTTATAGTCGTGTATTGGGAAGAGGCAGAGGGGCAGGGGGCAGGGGGCAGGGGGCAGGGGACAGAGGGGAAAGAGCTAATTATTTTCCTTCTCCCCCTTGCTCCCTGCTTATCTTTTCACTACTGCTGGAACTGATACTTGTGTTCGTAACTGTCTGGTTTGCTCGATAATTTGGTCTATATCTTCTTGGGACAAACGTTGGACGTAGTTGAGTTTGATTTCCTCTAAGAAGTCGAAAAGTAAACTCTGAATTTCTGAGAGTACGTGTTTTTCCTTTATTTGAGATCCTAAGACTTTGCTAAAGGTTTCTACTAGTTGAGTGGTGAGTTTTGCGCCCACAGGGTCTTCAACAGCACTAACTAACGTTTTGTAAAGATTAGTTGTAATTTGAGTTGCCAGTTGTTCGCTTAACTGGGTTTGAGCCTGTCCCACGCCAGGGAGGTTCTGGAGGTTGCGGTAGACGGGGACTTGATGGAAGACGGTTTCGATGTTGTGGCGCAAAATGGCTACGATCGCAGGTTGGATTTCGGGTAACACTTGGTAGACAATTGTCTTTACTAAAAGACCTGCGATCGCTTCCACTTCATTTACATTATTAATATCTATGTAGGGACGTAAATTTTCTTGTTGCAGTAGCCAGCGCGTTAACTCACCCTTCTGAATTGAACCCTGAACCTGATTAATTACTCTCACCACTACAACTTCTGTGAGTTCTTCGGCAAAGTTGGCGACAATCCCCTGATGAATTTGCTTTCGCACTGGATGCAAATTCAACAACTGCGCTTGATCGAGGCGGACTACTACAGGTAAGATTCGCAGCCACCGCCAAAATGGCAGTAGTAAAAATAGGTCGTACCAACGCCACAATAATGCTTCAAACCAGCTTAAGCCAGGATGTCGCCGTCTAATTAAGAAAGTGCGCCCTAGCAATTCTACACCAAATAAAATCACAAAGGGGAAGTCAATAATCCAGAAATTATCAACAAAATCGCCATTTTCACCAATTTGGCGGAAGTAGTTAGAGGCAATTAAAGGGCGAATGCTCTCGTTAAAAAAATTAATTTGTTGTTCCCAGCCATTTTGTGATAAGTAAGGCTGACTCCAAAAAGTGGCAAAGGACTGTTTTGCAGATTCATTACCGATGTGCGATCGCATCCGCTTTTTGATTTTTTCCAGAGTCCCACTCTTATTCACTCCCGCAAATGGGTTACTGTCAATCATCTCGTTACTAAGACGACTTATTTGTATTAGCCTGCTATTTACCTGAGAAGACTCTAACCCTGTTTGCCTGACTTGTTCTTCTAATGCGTCTACTGTTTCTAGATAACTTTTTGTGTCTCGATGGGGTTCAATACCTTTTATTGGGTCATAAATCTGGATAATTTGGGGGACTTTTCGCAAGTAGAAATCTCGCCAAGGTACGTAACTTAAATTAAACAAAACTAAACATAAATTTACGGTGGCAGTAATTGCCATAATTCTTTCAAACCAAAGATTCCGCTTCTTAGAAGATTTTATATTTTTCATGCTTTGTCATATATTATACATTTTCTAAATGTTTGGAATATAAGCTCTTTCATTTATCCAAACAGAATTCAGTTGGGTATTTTGAACGAAGGTCAAAACCTGCTCCGTTCGAGCAGCATCTCCGATTACCCTGGCTCTAGCTTGACACAGGTGACAGATGTATGGACTACTGTAATTTAGTGTTGAAGGGGTGGATTCGATTCAAATGACGCTGTATCTCTGCTAATACAAGATACTTCTTTTGATGGATGACACTAATTAGTTTTTGTAATCAAAGTTAAATTTGACAAAATAAATCACAAATTATTCAAAAAACATTAAAAAATCGCAAAAAAAGTTATTAAACGAACTTAAAATGCAGCTGTTAACATTTATAATCCTGCTGATTTAACTCAAAGGAGTTTTAAGTATGTGGTGTGGGTTTGGAAAATCAAGCGCGAACTTTGCTGTTACTTGCCTGGTAACTGCCAGCGTCATAATTGCAGATACAGGTTTCGCAGCCCCTCAACGTAGCTATACCCCCCAGCAATTCCGTGCTGTGTTGCGAGGGTTAGGCTATAACGTCAAGGTAACAAATGGTGCTTTGACGGATGAGGAAACTAAAAAGGCAATTCGTGAATTTCAGACGGGTTATAAGCTAAAACCAGTTGATGGGATAGCAGGGCCAAAAACCCAAGGTTTTGCTGCTAACATCATTCAAATTCTGCACACAAATTTGAATGCAGTAGTAAAGCCAAATCCTCCCCTCCCGCGCGATCATTTTTATGGTTCCCGCACGGAAGCAGTGGTGAAGGAGTATCAGAAAAAATATCAGTTGCAAGAAACTGGAGTTGCTAATTTAGCACTCCGCCAAAAGCTGAATGAAGAAGCAAAGACAGTCATCAGTCAGCCAACGGCTAAACCAACACCTACACCGACGGCTAAACCAACAGCTAAACCAACAGCTGCCCCAACAGCTACCCCAACAGCTACACCAACAGCTACACCAACAGCTACCCCAACGGCTACCCCAACAGCTACACCAACAGCTACACCAACAACTACACCCTAATCGCCACCAAAAACTCTACCCCAAAACCTTTTAAGTCATTTGATTTGGTTCTTCTAAGGGTCTGCCCTTGGGTATAGGTAGAATTGGACGGGAGTCATTGTAAGGCATAGGAATGTACTGGACACTAGGTCGGCCTCCTTGTGGCTGTGGGTACAAATCCATGAGATCATAAATAGAATGGGGCAGTCCGACAGTTACGGGCAGCCCCATTTCTGTTGCTTCTTCTATAGTGATGGGATAGTCGTGGGTGACGCGCCCGGTTGTCAAGGCTTCGATAATCGATTCGATATTTTCTGGCAGAACTTTTTGTTTAGGTATACTATCTTTTAGCAGAGTCCGTACAAACCTCTGTACCTGTTGAATTGCTTTGCGTGAAATATCGGCCATTATTAGAGTTTGGTCATCAATCTCACTAATGGGTTTATCTTCGACTACTTTTAAGATACTCGCTGCTGGGTAGTTACCCAATTGGGGATCAACTGGCCCTAATACAGCGTTAGCATCCATAATAATTTCATCAGAGGCGATCGCCAGCATTGTACCGCCACTCATAGCATAATGGGGTACAAAAACTGTAACTTTTGCTTGGTGACGAATTAAGGCTCTGGCGATTTGTTCTGTAGCTAAAACCAAACCACCAGGAGTGTGCAAAATTAAGTCAATCGCCACATTTGGGGGTGTGAGGCGAATTGCTCGCAATATTTGTTCTGAGTCTTCGATAGTAATGTAGCGAGATAAGGGAATTCCCAGGAAGCTAATGGACTCTTGACGGTGAATGAGCAAAATTACCCGACTTTTGCGTTCCTGCTGAAATTGCTGTAAAGCACGCAAGCGGCGATATTCAATTTGACGTTTTTGCCAAAGGGGTTGCAAAGAAGTCAGAAGCAGGAAAATCCAGAATAAATCACCAATACCAAAGCCCATAAATATTAATTCTTGTTCAAAAATAACGGTTGCCGTCATTATTGTCACAAATTTGGGGCGATCGCATTTCTATCTGTAGGTTTAAAAATCACTAACCACACTAAGCAAAAATATGTATCGGCTCAATAAGTAGGGGGAGGAGAATGGGCGCTCGTTTAAAGGTATTCCTCACTCGTGAGCAAGACAAAACTTTTATTCCAGGAGAATACTTTAATATGAAGCGATTGACATTATGTGCTTCGTTGTTAGCTATTGTTGGATAGCAAATTGACCTGATTATGCATTTTCCTTACGCATTACTTTTAAGAATATTTTGACTACTTTCTTCCACGTCATCCTCAACGGTATAAATCATAAATTATCTATTATCCCCGTCGCCAAATCTTGATAGTATCGTCATCACTACCACTAACTAGGGTTTGACCATCGGGAGTGAAGGCGACGCATCGAACATAACTGGAATGCCCTGTAAGTGTATTGATTTCTGTGCCACTGTGAACGTGCCACAGTTTGATAGTGTTGTCCCAACTGCCACTAGCGAGAAATTGCCCATCATGGCTAAAAGCAACTGACCAAACTGAATCAGAATGACCAATGAGAGTACGAATTTCTCTGCCTGTATTTACATGCCACAGTTTAATTGTGTTGTCACCACTGCCACTGGCGATAATTTCCCCATCTTTGCTGAAGGCGATACAGTTGACGAAGAAGGAATGGCCTAATAATGTGCAAATGTTTCTACCTGTATATACTTGCCATAATTTGATGGTGTAATCAGTACTGCCACTAGCCACAAGCTGCCTATCCTTGCTATTCGTTGCAGGCGTTCTTGGAGAGTAGGCGACTGAGGAAACTGAGTCAGAATGGCCTATGAGAGTTTGGGTTTCTATGCCTGTGTTTACCTGCCACAGTTTAATTGTGCAGTCAACACTACCACTAGCCACAAATTTGCCATCTGGACTAAAGGCAACAGAATTCACCCAATTAGTATGACCCTGGAGAGTACGAATTTCTTTGCCTGTGTTTACATCCCACAATTTGATGGTGTTATCCCAACTACCGCTAGCTAAGATTCCCCGGTTCTGGTCTGCAACTGGCGCAGATTTGCCAGATTCCCCTTGATAAGAAAGGTTTGGAGAGATTGGGCTAAAGGCGACGGAATGAACCATACTGGAATGGCCAGAAGACCAACGACCCAGTTGACGCACTAGCTTGCCAGTACCCAGTTGCCAAAGTTTAATAGTATGGTCATTACTGCCGCTAGCAATCAATTGCTCGTCTGAGCTAATGGCGATCGCATGAACCATACTAGAATGACCTTTGAGGGTCTGTACACATTGCCACTTTTGTTGACCTAATACAAGTGGAGGTGGTTTAAGTTTAGGCGTTATTACCAAGTTAGATGATATTGATGCAATCTTATAGCCAGTATCAGTGCCCAATAAATCTAACCACTCCTGCACAGATTGGGGACGATAGGTTGACTCCAAATCCATGCCGCACATAATAGCCTGATTCACCCTGTCGCTGATTTTAGAATTAAAATATTGTGGTGGCTCTAAATTAATATTGTGACGTCTATCATCTGCACTCGTCGGTATAACTGCGGTAAGTAAATTATACAGAGTAGCAGCTAAGGCGTAGATATCAATATATTCTCCGCGTGGCGCTTCTGATTCATACTGCTCAGGTGGTGCAAAACCAGGAGTACGATATACTGTGTGCCTTTGAATCATATTGGGAATAAATTCTCTAGCGATACCAAAATCTATCAGCACTGCTTCTGATTTATCAATGCGGATCATAATATTACGTGGTTTGAGATCCCGATGCAGCAGCCCTTTAGAGTGAATTAGCGTCAAAGCATCCCCAATTTGCCTGATATACAGTAGCGCTTCTGCTTCTGATAGAATCCCCATCCGTCTCACGCGCTGTCCTAAGTCTTCGCCTTCGATGTACTCCATCACCATGCAGGGCAAATTTCCCTCCTCAAAGATGGTTTCTATCTGTACTATATGAGGATGGTGACACACAGCCAGCCGAACTACTTCATCACGGAAGTCTTGCCGTAACTTGTTTCGGTGGAGTATCCAAGCAGGGTGATTCAGGATTTCTTCTTTGAGAGTTTTAATCACTCGCAGTTGATTCCGTTGATTTCTGGCAAGATAAGTAATGCCAATTCCGCCTTCGCCTAGTTGGCTTTCAATAATGTAGCGTCCACCGAATAAAGACTTTCCTGCATTCCACACCATTAGTAATATTTGACAATTCCTGGTATTTATTTTGGCACGGTATTCAGTTCAGTCAACACGAATTTTTGGAAACTCAATTTTGTTTTGCTGTTGTAGCTTTTTGAATTACTTACTTAGAGAACATTTTCATTAACCTCAATAATTACTAATATAGAGTTGGGTATACCTAATAGTTTTAGCTAAACTATACCTTTACACCAAAATTTTATTTTATTGTTCATGCTAAAGTAAACGATGACTTTAGCGATATTTGGTCATAATAATTTGACTTATAGGTAATGTGAAATTATGCTAAAGAATCTGAACCTGAAACAAAAGTTTACAATTTTGCTACTGGTAATTCTGACATTCGGTTTGAGCTTGAGTGGATTTGCTCTTTCTTCTCTGCTTAGAGAGAATGCTAAACAAGATATTAGCTCAACAGGTCTTATGCTCATGCAAACCATGAGTTCTATTCGTAAATACACCAATACTCAAGTTAATCCAGAGCTAGCTGATAAATTAGACACTGAATTTTTGCCGCAAAGTGTGCCTGCATATTCAGCAAGGGAGGTATTTGATATTTTACGGAAAACACCAGACTACCGTGACTTCTTTTATAAAGAAGCAACTCTCAATCCTACAAATCTTCGGGATAAGGCTGACGGTTTTGAGACGGAAATTGTAGAAAGGTTCAGAAATAAATCAGACCTTAAAGAACTGAGTGGATTTCGCTCAATTCCTGGTGGCGATATCTTTTATATTGCTCGTCCCTTACCAGTTTCTGAACAAAGTTGTTTGGTCTGTCATAGTGTACCCGAAGCTGCACCTCCAAGTATGATTAATCTTTATGGTACAGCTAATGGATTTGGCTGGAAGCTGAATGAAATTGTCGGCGCTCAGATTATTACAGTACCAGCAAATAACGTTATCAACAAAGCCCATCAGTCTTCCTTAGTAATTATTCTAATTGTATCAACTATTTTTATAGCTACTATCCTGTTAGTAAACTTTTTCTTGAATCGACAAGTTGTTATGCCTCTCAAACGCATGACTCGCATCGCCGAAGAAGTTAGTACTGGACATATGGATGTTGAATTCGAGCAGATGTCTAATGATGAAATCGGTAATTTAGCTAAAGCCTTTAAACGGATGCAGTTAAGTTTAGAAATGGCAATGAAAAGAATCAAACGCACTCAGGGAAGTATAGGGGACTAAAATAATTCGTAATTTGTAATGACGCTCGTTCCGACGCTCCGCTATCGGTAACGCTTCTCTAAGAGAGGGTACGCGAAGGCTAACATAATTTGTAATTCAGTTGAACCACAAAACTAGCTGCGCTTAGAGGATGTCTGAAAAGTAAGAAAACCCACGTAACGGTATCCTATCATTAGAAAAAATACTTAAGTATCACAGCGTTACGAGAGGTATGACTCCATCGTACCCAAGTAACTTGACTTCGGAGCGTCTGATTGATAGCTTGGGTTTGGTAATAATTGTTGTGTTCACTGCCGCAAACGTCAGTGAACAAGCAGAAGCCAAACAAGTGTTGTTTAAACTCAATCAAGTACGCGTTACTGCTATATTTGCTTTTGAGCGCCCCCAATGAAATCTCGTGCTTGTGCTAACTCTATCAGTATTGTGTTTTCTCTGAACCACGATTCTCCTTCCCCTCTCTGCGTTCTCCGTGCCTCTGTGGTTCGATAATCCCTAATTTCCCCCTACCCTCTTGCGAATTTTTGATTAGTTGATACACTTGTTCTTCATTAGCCCAGTGAACCAGCGCCTATGGTGCATATCAAGCGCGTGGAACTTACGAACTTCAAATCCTTCGGTGGCACAACCTCAGTCCCTTTGCTACCGGGATGTACTGTCATATCTGGGCCAAATGGTTCGGGTAAATCTAATATTCTAGATGCACTGCTATTTTGCCTCGGACTCTCCAGTTCTAAGGGAATGCGAGCCGATCGCCTCCCAGATTTGGTAAATAACACCCAAACCTCTAAAGGACGCGCTTCTATTGAGGCTAGCGTCACAGTGACGTTTGATTTGTCAGGAGAGAACTCACCCAAAGCCGCAAAGGCGCAGAGTGAGAAAGGCACAGAAGAAGATCAAGAGAATTCCCACTCCCCACTCCCCACTGCCCACTCCCCAACTGAGTGGAGTGTCACTAGAAGGCTGCGAGTCACTCACCAAGGAAGTTACACATCGAATTACTATATCAATGGTGTACCTTGCACGCTGACAGAATTGCATGAGGAACTAAGTAATCTGCGGGTTTATCCTGAAGGTTACAACGTGGTGCTGCAAGGGGATGTCACCAGCATTATCTCGATGAATGCGCGGGAACGGCGGGAAATTATTGATGAATTGGCGGGGGTGGCGGCGTTCGATCGCAAAATCATCCAAGCTAAATCAACTTTAGATGAGGTAAAGGAAAAAGAAGATAGTTGTCGGATTATTGAGACAGAATTAACAGCACAACGCGATCGCCTTTCCCAAGATCGGGCTAAAGCTGAGAAATATCAAAAACTCCGCACAGAATTTCTAGCTAAACAATCTTGGGAAGCTGTTTTATCATGGCGATCGCTACAAGCACAACAAGAAAAGTTAGTTCACGAAATTCAAACAGGCGATCGCAATTCTACTGAACTCACTACCCAACTCACAAACCTAAATTCCCAAATCGTCCAAAAAACTGCTGAACTTGAACAACTCAACGCCCACGTCAAAGCATTGGGAGAAGATGAACTTTTGGCAGTACAATCTACCCTCGCCACCCAAGAAGCAGAACGAAAACAACTCCAGCGTCAGCTAACGGAATTACAAACGACTTCCCAAGAAACCGCCAAACGTCTAACTCAAACTCAGCAAGAAATTCAAAAACACCGTCTTTCCCTAGAAGAAATTGCCGAAACCCAAATTGTAGAGATGCGATTCATCGCGTCTTCCCAGCACCAAAGAAATGAAGCCCACCAATCTCTAGAAACCTCCCGCGAAGCCGCCGCAGAAATCGCCTCGGCTTCAGAAGCGTGGGTGCAGCAACAAACTGCATTCAACCGTCAAATTGAAACTCTGCTGCAAACTCTAGAACCGCAACGCACAGAAAAAGCACAACTCACAGAACGCAATAATCAGTTACAGCAGTTAATTTCAGAGCAAACCCAGTTAATTGAACGCGACGAACCGCTATTAGCCCAAAAACAAACTGAGTGTAATCAAATTGAAACGGAATTTAACGCCTCTAGCGAACCCATCCAAAATTTAGCCCAAAATCTCTCAGCCACAGAACAAGAACTGCAAATCCAACAGGAAACTCAAAAACGCTTACTTTTTGAACAACGGGAAAAACAACGCCAGTTGGATAAAATAGAGGCGCAAGCGCAAGCACAGCAAGAAGTCCAAGGAACCCAAGCGAGTAAAGTCATTTTACAATCGGGAATGCCTGGACTTTGTGGCTTAGTTGTGCAGTTAGGAAAAGTGGAACCACGCCATCAGCTAGCTTTAGAAATGGCAGCCGGTGGACGTTTGGGACATATTGTAGTAGAAGATGACAGCATCGCCGCCGCAGGGATTGAATTGCTCAAACAGAAGCGTGCAGGGAGAGCGACTTTTTTACCCCTGAATAAAATTCACGCTCCCAAATTTACTCAAGATGCAACGCTACGTTTTGCTAACGGTTACGTTAATTATGCTGTTAACTTAGTCGATTGCGATCGCCGTTACAAAGATGTATTTAGCTATGTTTTCGGTAACACGGTGGTATTCGCCAACCTTGAGTCGGCGCGGAAAAACTTAGGATTGTATCGCATCGTCACCTTAGACGGTGAACTCTTAGAAACCAGTGGTGCAATGACTGGTGGTAGTAACAGCAATCGTTCAGCCTTGCGGTTTGGCAATGCCGAAGCGGCAGAATCTGATGAAGCGATCGCTTTAAAAAGTCGCTTGCTGGATATTGAGCGAGTTTTAGAGCGTTGTACTGAAGCGATCGCTACTTTGTCAGCCAGAACCAAAAAACTCACCCAAGAACTCACAGAAGCGCGTCAGACGCGGCGCGAACAGCAGTTGCAATTGGAACAGTTGCAGAAAGATATTAAGAATTTAACAATGCAATTAGAGGGGACGCGATCGCAACTCGCCCAAAACAGCGAAAAGTTAGCCATTGCTCAATCCAGATTGGAAATTTTAGATCGGGAATTACCTGGGCAAGAAAATCAGTTGCAACAATTGCGACACGCTTTAGCAGAGTTGGAAGCATCCCAAACCCCCAGCGAATGGCAACAAATCCAGGCAACCATTAAAATTCAAGAGCAACAATTGCAACAACGAGAGACAGCGTTACGCGAAGCCGAACAAAGATTAAAAAATTTAGAAAATCAGCAACAACGTTTACAAGAAAAAATCCAAGAAGCAGAAACGCGAATCACCGAATACGAAACCCAACAAACCTCTTGTAGAGACGCGATTCATCGCGTCTTGAGCCAAACCACAACGATAGACAACCAAATCACCCAAACCCGTTTATCGTTAAATCAAATGGAGCAAAATTTGGGAGAAGAAAAACAAAAACGCGACGCTACAGAACAAGAAGTGCGATCGCACCTTTTGCGCCAACAACAATTGCAATGGGAAATCCAAAAACTCCAAGAAACCCAAGAGAAGCGCCGCGAAGAACTAATTGCATTACAAAGCCAGTTGCGGGATGTGGGAGCAGAATTACCAAATCCTTTGCCGGAAGTTCCAGATCAGGTAGATTTAGAAGAATTGCAAAAAGAATTGCGATCGCTTACCAAACGCTTACAGGCAATGGAACCTGTTAATATGCTGGCGTTGGAAGAATACGAACGCACTCAAAACCGTCTCCAAGAACTGACGCAAAAATTAGAGACACTAGAAGGGGAACGCACCGAACTACTTTTGCGGATTGAAAACTTTACCACATTGCGGCAACTTGCCTTTAAAGAAGCTTTTGATGCTGTTAACGAAAACTTTCAATCAATTTTTGCCATTCTTTCAGACGGTGACGGCTTCTTGCAACTTGAAAATCCCGAAGATCCTTTTAGCAGTGGGCTAAATTTAGTTGCACATCCCAAAGGGAAACCAGTACAGCGCCTAGCTTCCATGTCTGGGGGAGAAAAATCACTCACAGCCTTGAGCTTCATCTTTGCCCTGCAACGCTACCGCCCATCGCCATTTTACGCCTTTGACGAAGTAGATATGTTCCTAGATGGGGCAAACGTAGAGCGATTAGCTAGAATGATTAAACAACAGTCACAACAAGCGCAATTTATAGTTGTGAGTTTGCGTCGTCCGATGATAGAATCAGCCGAACGCACAATTGGCGTTACTCAAGCGCGAGGAGCTTACACTCAAGTTTTGGGGATTAAGTTACAATCATCCAATACATCTGCTTGAGTTTTTGTTAATAATAGTGTATAGATAAACCACGTAATGTGCGACTTTCTCCCAAACCTAACCCCCAACACTTTCCCTAAAAGGATTGGGGAGCAAAAATCAAAGCCTCTCTCCCTGTGGGGGAGAGGTTTGGAGAGGGGTTCTAAGAATAAGTTGCATATCGCGTTAAACCGGATTCGAGATCAGGACTCGGTATAGAATGACCTCCGAACAGATAATTAGGCGTTCCGACATATTAAATACCCAGGTGATTACCCGCGACAACGGCAAGCGGCTAGGCATCATCAGTCAAGTCTGGGTTGATATAGATCAACGAGAGGTTGTGGCTCTTGGTTTGCGAGACAGCCTGATCTCCATTTCGGGCATACCGCGCTATATGTACCTCAACAACATCAGCCAGATTGGTGATGTCATCCTGGTTGATAACGAAGATGTTATAGAAGATATCGAAGTTGAATCTCTCAGTAATCTGATTAACTGGGAAGTAATTACAGAAACAGGCGAAGTATTAGGCAAAGTTCGGGGCTTCAAGTTCAACGGCGAAACTGGGAAGCTTAACTCCATAGTTATTGCTTCTTTAGGATTGCCCCAAATTCCCGATCAATTTCTGAGTACTTACGAGTTCTCAGTGGATGAAATTGTCAGCACTGGCCCCAATCGGTTGATTGTGTTTGAGGGAGCCGAAGAACGGGTAAATCAGTTGACAGTTGGTTTACTAGAGCGTCTGGGTATCGGCAAACCACCGTGGGAGCGCGATGCAGAAGAAGAATACGGCTATACTCCACCGCGCCAAGTTGCCCCAGCCAATCAACTGCCTAGTGGAGTGCCATTGCAACCACCCAGGCAAAAAGTTCGCGCCCCCGAACCCGTAGCGCGGGAAGAAGAATGGACAGAAGACTATGTAGAAGATGAAAGGCCACAGCGTCAGGTAATGAAGGCGCGGCAGTATGAATCTATTCAATACGAAGAGGATGAGGAAGAAGATAACTGGAGCGAGGCAACAGGCAGCGATAGGTATCAACAACCGCAGCCGCTAAAGTATGAAGCCCAGCCTTATAGCAAGCCTTATGTTGACGAATACGATGATTATGACGACGTAGACGGCGATGCTTGGGAAGATGCGCCGAAGCCTGTGAATATTCCCAAGAAAGTCAAGGAAAGGCAGCCAGAATACGAAGAAGAAGGCGGATATTAACTAATTCGTAATTCCTACGCTCGTTCGCGCAGCGTGCCGTAGGCAAGACTCGCTAACGTAATTCGTAATTAAAGAAGATTAATTTAGCTCTTTCCTTAGAAGTAAGGAGGGGGCTAATTTTTTAGAACGCACTAGCGACAGCAAGTCGCACAGAATTATTTACACACAATTTTTGGTCTGGACAAGGGTTTGATTCCAATACTGCGTAGGTTTTGAATATTCGTAGGTTGGGTTGAGGTTTTGCGTTACCCAACAAACCCAGGAAAATGTTGGGTTTCGTTCCTCAACCCAACCTACACATTTCTATTTTTTATGGCCCATCACCACTTAGGATTTGTCATAACTAATGCTGTTGCCTGAGAGCTATCTAATGGATGGGAGAAAAAATATCCCTGTCCATATTCACACTTCAACTTTCTCAAAAGTGCTAGTTGCTCTTCTGTCTCTACCCCTTCGGCAGTCACATCCACACCTAATTTGTGTGCCAATGTAATAATTGTCTGAACAATATCTAAATTTCCATCGTCAAAAATGCTCCCGCTAACAAAAGAGCGGTCTATCTTCAACTGATTAATTGGAAAGTGGTGGAGACGACCTAATGAGGAATAGCCCGTACCGAAGTCATCAATTGCTAACTTAATTCCTAAATTCCTCAGTTGCTTTAGTCTGATGATGGCTTTATCATGATTTTCCATAATTACGCCTTCTGTAATCTCCAGCGTCAAATTCGATGCGGGGAGTCCAGTGTCTTGTAGAACTTTATTGATGTGCGGCAGCAAGTTTTCTTCACTGAACCTAGTAGTACAAAGATTGACACTAATGATCAAGGAACACTTACCCAGATCCCCAAAGCTAGAGGAGAATTGCTCTTGCCACTGCTGTATTTGACTACATGCCTCATGCAAGAGCCACTGCTCAATAAGGACAATTAGCCCTGTTTCTTGGGCAGTTGATATGAAATACTCTGGTAAAACAATCCCGTATTTTGGATGTAGCCAGCGCACAAGCGCTTCAAAACCAGTTATCCTGCCGCGACTGAGTGACACTATCGGTTGATAATAAACCCGAAACTCTTGAAGCTCAACGGCTCGGTGCAGGTCGTTAACCAACTTCAAGTGTGCCATTGCTTGAAGATGCATATCAGTGTTAAAAATCTCATAGCACGCTCTACCTTGTGCTTTAGCTCGGTACATCGCAATATCGGCATCACGCAAGTAATCTTCTGGTTTACAACCTGTTATGCTTAGAGCAATGCCAATACTCGCTGTAGTAGACACTTTGTGCCCGTCTAGAACTACAGTTCGTGCCAGATTTTTTTGTATTCGCTCAACAACCCCTACGACTTCTAATACATCTCTAATTCCCACCAGCAAGATGATAAACTCGTCTCCTCCCAGCCGTGCAGCTATATCTGTAGAGCGCAAGCATTCTTGAAGCCTTTGAGCAACCGTAAACAGTAATTGATCTCCAAATGTGTGTCCCAGGCTGTCATTGATTACCTTGAAGCGATCTAGGTCTAGAAACAAGACAGCAAATAGGTAGTCTGAATGCCGTTTGGAATAATTGACCGCATCTTCTAAGCGGTTCATCAATAAAGCGCGGTTTGGGAGTCCCGTTAGTACATCATGAAACGCAAGGTGCATCAGTTGTGACTTGGCTCGTTTATGCTCTGTAACTTCACTCAGCAATTGCTGATTTGCTTTTGCCAGTTCCACTGTGCGTTTTGCCACTTGTTCTTGTGCTTGTTTAGCTTCGCTGATATTACGCAGCGACCAACGCCAGCCTACCAACTTTTCTTGTGAGTCATACACTGGAGAGGCCCTGATACTAGCAGGAAAGGGTGTACCCAAGCGTGGCTTTAGGTCAATTACGCAATCCTGTATCTGCTGCGAATTATTTATCAGGGAGCTAAATATCTGACGGTCTTGTTGAGCAATAAATAAAATTAATGGTTTACCTACGAGATATTTTTGGCGCACAGAGAGCATAGTTGCTGCTGCATGGTTAGCCTCTAGAATTTTCCCTACGGTATTAGTTACCAAGTAACCATCCGGCGCAAAATCGAATAATTCTTGGTAACGCTGGCGTTCTGTCTCAGCTGCGGCTTTTGTTACCTCTAACTCCTCTGAGACAGCCAATAGTTCTTCCACTGCAATTTGAAGTTGATCGAAAGCCGCTATCACTAGTTTTTGTTGTGAGTTCGGTTGAGTCGCAGTGCGCTGCCATATTCTCCGTACCCGCGATCGCAATTCTGCTATCTGTTGGCTAAACTCATCTACATCCATATTCCTCAAGCTGCAAAACTATGAAGCGTTGGTGTAATTAATGGTCAAATCTAAATATCAGTATTAATAAGTAGTAAAAAACTGGCATCTATAGCAGGGTATACTTCTATTACTTAAGTAGTAAAAAACTGGCATCTATAGCAGGGTATACTTTTATTACTTACGCACTGAAATTTTAAAGATAAGCTGATATGCGTCTAAATTATATAAACATTCTTTATAATCGTTGACGGTTGACGGTTGACGGTTATCGATCATCAGTCAACGGTCAACATTCATCAGGTAAATGTACAATGTTATTTGCGTAACAGCTTACCTGTATAGTTTAACCCTGTTTTGTCAAATTACTTAACTATTTAGAAACTCACCAAAAACTGCTAGCGTCAAACAAAGGAAAATATCGTTGTGGACTTTCGAGCTTGAAAACCCGTTCTAATTACTGGCAACTGCTGCCTTATATCCGACTCCAGTGGCGAACCATCACCAAGGGATTTATTGGTATCTTGGGATATGTGCTGGCAACATTAGTGTTGATAAATATTGCCGGTAAATTGGCAACTCCTTTTGCCCAAGGTAATGTAGTAGCGATCGCTCAAATAACTGGTAGTTGTGCCTTAGTATTTCTTGTTCGAGGATTGTTTCAGTCTATACAAGATATGTACATGGCAAAAGCTGCTTTGAGAGTTGCTTTTCATCTCCGCCAGCAAGTCTACGCCCATCTTCAAAAGCTAAATCTCAGCTATTTTGAAACTGCAAAAGCAGGTGATTTATCTTACCGCCTCACAGAAGATGTTGACCGCGTTGGCGAAGTGGTAAATAAAGTATTTCACGACTTTATCCCCTGCATTTTGCAGTTGCTAGCAATTCCGATTTACATGATTTACCTGAATTGGCAACTGACATTAGCAACAGTGATAGTTGCACCGTTGATGGGTATTTTAGTTGGCTGGTTTGGTGAACGGTTACGTAAGTATTCCTTAAAAAGTCAAAATCGCGTGTCGGGTTTATCAGCCATCCTCGCGGAAGTTTTCAACGGTATTCGTTTGGTACAGGCTTTTGCTGCCGAAAATTACGAAATCGCCCGCTTTGGTCATGAAGCAGAACACAGTCTCAAAGCAAAATACTCAGCCGAACGCCTGAAAGCGATTCAGATTCCCATCATCGGATTTCTGGAAGCCTTAAGTGCATTATCGTTACTGATTGTGGGAGCGTGGCAAATTTCCCAAGGTAACTTAACAGTGGCGAATTTTTTCAGTTATCTGGCGGCAGCGGCGCTGTTAATTGATCCCATTGGTCATACTACTAACAACTACAACGAATTTAAGCAGGGTGAAGCATCTGTTGACCGCGTTTTTGAATTGATGACAATTCAGCCGACGGTGATCGAAAAGGTAAATGCGATCGCTCTCCCCCCAGTCAAAGGCAAAATAGAATATCGTCATATTTCCTTCGCCTATAAACCAGGTAAACCTGTATTAAAAGATATCAGTTTATTGGTATTGCCAGGTGAAGCGATCGCTCTTGTGGGTGCTTCTGGTGCTGGTAAAACCACATTTGTGAATCTTCTTCCCCGTTTTTACGATCCTGAAGTTGGTCAAATCTTCATTGACGGTGTTGATATTCGGGATGTGAAGCTGCATAGTCTGCGGCGACAAATTGGGATTGTTCCTCAAGAAACCATCATGTTTTCCGGGACAATTGCCCAAAATATCGCTTTTGGACAAGATGTTTTTGACATGGAAGCAGTTATAGAGGCGGCGAAAATTGCTAATGCTCATCAGTTTATTAGCCAACTGCCAGAAGGTTATCAGACCTGGGTAGGCGAACGTGGGGTAAACTTATCAGGTGGACAAAGACAAAGAATTGCGATCGCTCGTGCTGTTCTGCTTAATCCCCAAATCTTGATTCTTGATGAAGCGACATCAGCCTTGGATTCTGAGTCAGAGGCGTTGGTACAGGAAGCACTGGAAAGACTGATGGAAAAACGGACGGTGTTTATTATTGCTCACCGTTTATCAACAGTTAGAAGGTGCGATCGTATTTTAGTTCTCGAACAGGGACAAATTGTCGAATCGGGAACCCATGAAGAATTATTAGCCCTAGAGCGTCGCTATGCGCGGTTTTATGCCCAGCAGTTTAAGTAAGTGGGCAAGAAGAAATCAAACTAAATGAAATGGGTCAAATTAAATATAAAACCTGACCTGCTTCGGGCTTCTCTCTCCTTACTAACAAGAGGGATTGAGACTGAGGAATTAGTTATCGTAAGTTCAAGGGTTTAAATCCCCGTACTTCGGCTACGCTCAGTAACCGTCTGAAATGTCTAAAATGTTTGAATTTTGAATGCGTGAATTTTGAATTGTTAACAGGGTAGTCCAGAATCCATAGTCATAGCACTGCAAGTATGTTCATACTCAAATCCGGCGTTGCTGAATCGAGGTATGAATTTGGATGTAGAGACGTAAAATTTTACGTCTCTACAAGGATTTTCACCGGAATGCACAATCGTTTTCATACCGCAATCAGCAATGCCTCAAATCCTATTCTGCTTTCAGATCAAAGTGCTGTAGGAGAAAGAGCTATCTGCAAAGATAAAATTCTCAAAGCCAGTAGTAGACATGGTAATGAGGTTTCCTTTGTTGTTGAACGTGATGTTGGCAGGCTTAAGAGTATTGTCAGAACTAACACCAGAAATGGTGAGTGAAGAGCGATTGAAATCGCTGCCAGCTCCGCCATCACCTGCTTCGCCGCCATTGCCGCCATTGTTGCCAGTACCGTTGCCGATGATCGTGTCTTCTCCGTTCCCTGCATCAAAACTGCTACTGTTGCTGATGCCAGTTCCAGCTCCGCCATCACCTGCTTCGCCGCCATTGCCGCCATTGCCGCCATTGCCGTTGCCGATGATCGTGTCTTCTTCGTCCCCTGCATTCAGACTGCCACTGTTGCTGATGCCAGTTCCAGCTCCGCCATCACCTGCTCCGCCGCCATTGTTGCCATTGCCGCCAGTACCGTTGCCGGTGATCGCGTCTTCTCCGTCCCCTGCATTCAGACTGCCAGTGTTGCTGATGCCAGTTCCAGCTCCGCCATCACCTGCTTCGCCGCCTTCGCCGCCTTCGCCGCCAGTACCGTTGCCGATGATCGTGTCTTCTGCGTTCCCTGCATCAAAAGTGCCACTGTTGCTGATGCCAGTTCCAACTCCGCCCAAGCTGCCGCTGCCGCCATTGCCGCCAGTACCGTTGCCGGTGATAGTGTCTTCTTCGTCCCCTGCATCAAAAGTGCCACTGTTGCTGATGCCAGTTCCAGCTCCGCCCAAGCCGTCCCTGCCGCCTTCGCCGCCAGTACCGTTGCCGATGATCGTGTCTTCTTTGTCCCCTGCATTCAGACTGCTACTGTTGCTGATGCCAATTCCAGCTCCGCCCAAACCGTCGCTGCCGCCATTGCCGCCAGTACCGTTGCCGATGATCGTGTCTTCTTTGTCCCCTGCATTCAGACTGCTACTGTTGCTGATGCCAATTCCAACTCCGCCCAAGCTGCCGTCGCCCACCCCTATGTTGCCGCCTTGGCCGCCATTGCCGCCAGTACCCTTGCCGATGATCGTGTCTTCTCCGTCCCCTGCATTCAGACTGCCACTGTTGCTGATGCCAATTCCAGCTCCGCCCAAGCCACCGTCGCCGAAACCTATGTTGCCTCTGTTGCCGCCGTTGCCGCCAGTGCCGGTGCCGGCGATCGCGTCTTCTCCGTCCCCTGCATTCAGACTGCCACTGTTGCTGATGCCAATTCCAGCTCCGCCCAAGCCGCCGTCGCCGTCGCCGCTCTCGCCGCCGTCGCCGCCAGTGCCGATGCCAGCGATCGCGTCTTCTCCGTTCCCTGCATTCAGACTGCCACTGTTGCTGATGCCAGTTCCAACTCCGCCCAAGCCGCCGTCGCCGTTGCCGCTGTTGTCGCTGTTGTCGCCGTTGCCGCCAGTGCTGGTGCCAGCGATCGCGTCTTATCCTGAGAGTGTACGAATGTAACCTCCAGTTAAAATATCAATACCAATTGCCACGGATACATTTAACTCTTCCCCAACTAAAGTGTCGGCACCCCCAGTGCCGATGAAATTGGGTGGAACGCTTAGTCTAGGCATGATCAAAATCCTCTCAATTAGGTTTAGTACGGTCGGTTTGCTGATTCAAACGACCAGTTTCTCAAACAAATTCCCGCAATCCTTTCTCCAAATACACATTACAATAAAATAAAATTTATTATTAAGTTACAATTATTAGTAGTTCAGATTTTAATACTAACTTGCTTAAAATGTCTAAAAATATATACCTTCAGGTATATTTATTGTTTTTTCCAAGTAGTATCTTATACGCTTTCACGCTCTTTTACTGGATATTTTAACGGTCGCCACAGTGCTTCAACACGATTTAAATCTGTGCCACTCATTACAGGGAGCAACTGTTCTTTAGTAAAAACCATTCGCGTTCCTTTTCAAATCTGCGATCGCACCTAAAAGCAATCGCCCACACTAAAATTGAGCAAGCATTTCTCCTCTAAATAAACCTGCTCTCCAGAATTAACCCTCTTCTAAGAAACAGAAATGTTTCTTAGCAAAGAAACCGAGACTTTTAAGCTGATATGCGTCTAAATTATATAAACATTCTTTATAATCGTTGACGGTTATCAGTCATCAGTCAACAGTCAACAGTCAACAGTCATCAGGTAAATGTACAATGTTATTTGCGTAACAGCTTATTCACCTTGCTATGATTCCGATCATAGTCAGACGACTTGCATGATTTTTTCCCGGCTTGAACTTTTCAAACATCCTCTAACAGAGAAACTTCAGTTCCAGCCGGGATGTCTGTAAACACGACTATTTAACTTTGACTAACCCCTAGACTGAATTTGCTGCACTAACTCATAAAAAGGTTGCCAATTATCTTCCTGAGCAATTGATTCCCAAACCGACTCAATTACAGGTCTTAATAATGCCGTTTTCGGATTATTAACAGCTAGAGTTTGGGCAATTACATCGGTGCGTAGGCGTAGCCCGTCGTAGACATCGCTCTCCAAATCATTCAAAATTTTATGATACAGTATGCACCAATCATCAAAAACTCCTGACGCACCGGGTACTGGCACAATATCTGAATTATTTAGCACAAAACCTGGATCATCTCGCCATTTCGATGAAAAAGTCCGAGCCATCTCATAAAAAAACTGGTGATAACCAACTTGGCTATCTTTCAAAAATTCAACCGTTAAATTCAACAGTTCCCCAGCTTCTGGATGTGGCAAATCCTCAAAACCTAACTTTTTCAACATCAAAGAACTGTATTCAGCTTGATAATACTCATCAAACATTGCTAATCCAGCTTCCATTTCCTCTTTATCGATAATTGCCTTTAAAGGTTCCTGGAGCATTTGTAAATTTAACTGACAAATACTTGGTTGATTACCGTAACAGTAGCGTCCATAATAGTCAAAATATGCAGCTATAAAGGAAGTGTTATAAGTTGGGATAAAGGCGTAAGGGCCATAGTCAAAACTCTCTCCCGTAATCGACATATTGTCAGTATTTAGGACTGCATGACAAAAGCCAGCCGCCATCCACTGCGCTACTAATTTTGCAACTCGTTTCACTAATTCGGCGTAAAACAAGGCATATTTATCTTCTTCAACACTTAAGTGTCGATAGTACTGCTCAATTACGTGGTCTAGTAACTTCTTAGTTAAATCTGGACGCTGGAAAAAATGCAGTCGCTCAAAAGTGCCAAACCGAATATGAGAACTGCTCATTCTAATCATCACACATGAGCGGGTAGGCGAAGGTTCATCTCCCCGCCAGAGGGGTAAACCCGTTTCAATCATGCTCAGACAACGCGAGGTACGTACACCCAAGTGGTGTAGTGCTTCCGCAGCCAGAACTTCCCGCACCCCACCTTTGAGCGTCAGCATACCATCGCCACCACGGGAGTAGGGCGTTCTTCCAGAACCTTTCGTGCCAAAATCGTACAATTCGCCATCAGTGGCGCGTACTTGCCCGTAAAGGAAGCCTCTACCATCACCTAACTGTCTGTTATATTCACCAAATTGATAGCCGTGGTAACGTAGTGCCAAGAAGGGTTTGCGCCCCTGAAATTTGCCAAAAGCTGTGATAAAATCTTCATCTTTGACTAGTTGGGGATCTAAACCCAAGCGGGGTAGTAGTGCATCGTTACGCCAACGCAAGAGGTGTTGAGGAAATTCCTCTGCTGCAACCTCATCGTAGTAGTCGTCGCCTAGAGATTCCAAGGCGCTTTCGTAGTTGAGGGAGAGAAAAGGATTGCTAGAATTTTTGTAGTTTGGAGTTTCAGCCAGAGTCATTACGAGCAAAGCTTAATTCATTCTTCCCTTAATACTACCTCTGGCTTTGGCATCAGCATAAACGCAAAAAGCGACCCATATCTAAAATATGGCAGCGCCCCCATCAAAATCTAGAGCGCATAATGGATAAAGTTTTGCAATTAAAGAAAAACTTAACTCAATTAGCTATTTTAGACGCTACATTTGAGGTTTTTGGCTCCGAATCACACCAGTATCAATTTAAACCTTGCTTGAGTGACAAGGATATTCAAGTGTTTGAATCTAGATATAATATTACGCTACCAAGTGAATATCGAAACTTTCTCTTAGAAATTGGTAATGGTGGTGCAGGGCCTGGATACGGCTTATCTGGACTATCGGGAATTGAATCTGAAGATGTCATCCCAGAAAAACTATACTCTAAGAACTACAAAATTCTCTCTAAACCATTTACTTTAACAAAAGCATGGAATGATTTGGATTTAATTACCAAGAATAATTCAGATTTTGTTACCAACAATAATAACTACTTCGACAATAAATTTATTCAGGGTACTCTCAACATTACAAATTATGGTTGTGGAATTTATGCGATGTTAATCGTTACTGGAGAGCAGTCAGGAAAAATCTGGATAGATGATCGTACTAATGATAATGGAATATATCCTGCTTGTTTGAGTTTTTGCCATGCTTTCCATGACATCAACCCTGATGATTCTTATCCAAATAGCAATAATGAGGAGCAGCCTTTAAGTTTTTATGAGTGGTATGAAGACTGGCTCAACCGAAGTTTGGAGCAAATCCGCCAGTCTTCTGAAACTTAACCTTAATTAAATAAACCAAGTAATTAAAGCTGCTTCAATTTTTGATTGTAAATTAGCGTCAGTTTGTAAGTAAGCTAAAAATCTTTTAATTTGCATCCTCAAAAAAATGAATCTCTTGTGGGGTGGGCATCTTGCCCGCCCTAGTTGTGCAAATTAAATGCGCCACAGCTTATGCAAAGAGCAGGGGGACAAGGAGGTAATTTTTTTCGCTTATTTCCCCCTGCTTTGACACCTGAGCGACTAACTCAAATTGCTAGTTAGTTCAGGAAATTTGGAGTCCCTTTACCACCATTCTTACCTACAGCAGGAATTTCTAGTATGTTATCGGCAGCTTTACCAGTACCATCATTGGCAACAAACATAGAGTTACCTAGATGTCCATTGGGAACGAACAGTTGCGGGTGGTCAAAGGGCGCTTTCTCAGAGACAACTCGCTCATCAGTGAGTCCTTTCAAGAAAGCCACCAAGTCATCTTTTTCAGTTTCGCTTAATCCCAATGGGCGGAGAACCCCTTGCTGACGGAAATCTCCACCACGATTATAGAAGTCCACTACTTGCGGCAAAGTCAAATAGCCACCATTGTGGAAGTAAGGAGCTGTGAGTTCTATGTTGCGTAGTCCAGGAGTCTTAAACTGTCCGTCTGCAACTACTGTGTCATTGGGGCTAACTGTAACATTGGGGCTTGAACCGAAAAGTAGCGGGAATTTACCTAAAGCAGCGACCTGCGACTCCGAAAGCGGATTACCAAATGGGTCTTGGCCACCAACACTGATGTCTTCTAGGGTGGGTCTAACACCGATATTAAAGTAACCTCTGTCCGAGACGGTTTTGGGAGTGGTGGTAGTGGCTCTGAGTCTTTGGTTCTTGACGTTGCTAACCGAGGCGCTAGTGAGTTCTAACCCACTATGGCAGAAGATGCAGGCAGCTTTGCCCTCGAATAGTTGTTTGCCTCGTTGCTGTTGCACGGTGAGGGCGTTGGTATTTCCTTCTAAGAAGCGATCGTAGGGTGTATCGTTGGCAATGAGTGTAGACTCGTACAACTGAACTGCAAGCCCAAAGAATAGCGAGAAGTTATAATCCAACAGCCTGTACTCACCGGTTTGGGAAGAGTTATCTGGTTGGTTAACAAAAGTTCGTTTACCTTCAGCATCAACTTGGATAAGTTGATTAGAGTTCCACCACTCTGGCTTAAAGGCATCTTGAATCAGATCCTCGTAGGTTTTATCCTTGAGTCCGGGCTGAGGATATGCACTGTTTGCGCCTAAAATGCTGTCTTGTGGATGCACAACCTGTTTGCCTAGTGGTGTGAGTCCAGATAACTTTTGCCCCAAGACTCTGGGGAGCTTTGTACCCCCAATTGACAGAATATTGTCTAGCGAACCATTGACAACTATAAATTTGCTGAAGTCAATTTGACCAAACTTATTACCAATTTCTCTAAAAGTGCGACCATCAGCAGACGACTCGAAGGAACTGAGTGGCGGGCCGACCGCCTGGGAAGCCAAAGACGAATTATTCAGGCTGACTTTGACAAATTTAAGCTGATTTGGGTTTTCTGCTTTCACCACAGAGGCGTTAGGGTCTCTTAAACCGAAGGGATTCACCCCATTAAAAATATCTTGTGCCCTTCCATCCCAGAAGTTGCGGAAGTTGAATGCTGCATTAATTACGGTTGGCGTATTACGCGGCTGGACGCGGCGCACATTGATACCTCCCACTTTAAACACTGGATCTGGCTCACTTGTTTCTAGGTCTCTTGAGCTACCAGGTATAACACCAACAAATTTTGTATTTGCGACTCCTTGAGAGGAGCTAACATCGTTACTGTCAGATACCACAGTCGTAGAATCATTTGGATTTGACAGCTTGTGAAAGGGAAAATCTTCTTTTCTTAGCTGGTAGTTTGGGCCGCCACCTATATTAAAAATTGTATCTGGATTCTCTGTACGATCAGCGTTAATCCGCAAAAGCCCAGGAGCAATCTGATTGATGGATCTATTGTCGGCTCCAGCATGGAAGTGACAACTAGCACAGGAGGTCTGTCCGTCGCTCCCAACCTGCATATCCCAAAAAAGAGTCTTTCCTAACTTGATTGCAGCTGCTTTGTTTTTTACAAAGTCTCCAAGATTGTCAGGTTCTGGAACCGATACGCTCTTGAGCGAAACTGGAGCCGACCCCGTAACCTGCGCCGATACACTATTTCCAGCGATTACTGCTACCATAATAATCGCAGCAATTGTTATAGTCTTGGAAAATCTTGATCCTAGTCGGTTAAGCTTGCCAAAGCTAAGTCTCCGCCATTGGCAGTTTATTTTTGTCACTAAAGATTTGAGCAAAATTCGACCTTTTAAGGTCAGTAGGAAGTAAATTAATAAGCCAGTAATAAAGGCTACTAAGCTTATTGTAAGTATAATTTTCATGATTTTTGTTATTAAATAATACCGAAACAAGCAGTAGTTGATCCCACAACGGTTACGTGATACCAGACCAAGTAAACCTCAATTAATGATTGTCCAGCAAGTACCTACATAATTTACATTGGGCATATAAGTTTTATGCAGAAGCAGCCAATCGTTTACAAAAGTTCATAAAAATTCCTGTCTGAATCTCACAGTGTAGTGTCTGTTGAGTTTTCAGTTCCATCTCATAAGTTTTTCGCAGACGACACGCAATAATACGTCCTTAGAGGTTGTTTGAAAAGTAGTAGCTGTGATTTTAGGCACTTGTTGATCCCCCCTAACCCCCCTTAAAAAGGGGGGAACCGGAATTAAAGTCCCCCAATTTACCGGGGAATTTAGGGGGATATAAAACGTTTTGCTACCAACAAGAGGACTTTTCAAACATCCTCTTAGTTCAGAGCCAATATATTTATGTATGGGGTTCTCCCCCTGCCCCTTGTTCTCTTCCTTGACGATTTTCGTTCAAATTAGATTAAGAGGACTGCGCGTGTTTTCAGGGATTATTTATTACATTCACCAATAGTTATAGCAAGTAAGTAAAATATATTATCTTAAAAATTATACTCAGCCGTTTTTAAAATTTAGGTGCTTGCCAATTAGGATTGATGAGACTTGTCATAATATGATCTTCCCATTGCCCATTAATTAATAAATAATCTCTAGCATATCCTTCAATGACAAAACCGAGTCTTTTAAGTACGTTGCCACTGCGCCGATTGTGAGGCATATAATTAGCCATGACTCGGTGAAAATTTAACACTTCAAAAAGATATTGAATGGCGGCTTTTAGCCCTTCTGTCATATATCCTTTACCTTGTTTACTTTCAGCAAGGCTATATCCTACATAGCAAAAATGAGCGGCTCCTCGGACAAAATTACTAAAATTTACAGTTCCAATAATTACAGTTGGTTTTTTTTTGGTAAAAATAAATAGCTTTAATGATTGACCATTAATAAATTCCAGAAAATTATTTTCTATCTGATACTGCCAATACTCTTCAGTAAAAAAACCATCAGCCCAAAGAGGGTAAAATGGGGTGAGATAGGTTTTGTTATGAATGAAGTATTTGAGAATTTGGGATATATCTTCATGGATAGCCGCTCGTAAGAACAGGCGATCGCTCGTAATTAGTGGCAGTTCAGTTATCATAAATTACTTAAATCGGCGAAATCTCTTTCTAAAACATTCTCTAGACTTTAAATTCTCTCATACCCGCGCTTTAGCAGCAGCTAGGGCAATAGAATTCGCACGCCAGTTGCATTGCCCAATGCCGAATCCATGAGTATTTTTACTGGTAATCTGCCATTCAAGCAAAATCTTGATAAGCTGATGTCTAATATCTAGAGCGCAAGGATTGAGAGCCAATGGGTGACAAAGCACAGTACGCGACATAACTTCGATAAAATCGCTTTGCCCAAACGCTGTACCGCAGGAAATTCAAGCAAAAGACAGCTCAAGATTTAACCCAGTCTACAAGAAGGATAGTGATGTGGTGGGAATACGCTACGATTGGCAGGATTTAGAGATTCGGGCGATATACAACACGCCATTGCTAGAGCTTATTTATCAAGCTGCTAGCGTGCATCGCCAATATCATGACCCAACAAAAATACAAGTTTGTAAGCTTATATCTATTAAAACGGGAGGTTGCCCAGAAGATTGCAGCTACTGTGCCCAATCTTCCCGCTATAAAACAGAGGTAAAGGCGGAAGCACTCTTAGAAAAGGAAACGGTAGTTAACATCGCCCAGAAAGCTAAAGAAACTGGTGTTAGTCGCATCTGCATGGGTGCTGCTTGGCGGGAAGTTCGGGATAACTCACAATTTGAGGAAGTCCTGGAAATGGTCAAGGATGTCACCGCAATGGGTTTAGAAGTGTGCTGCACTCTAGGTATGTTGACAGCAAATCAGGCTAGGAAATTGGCAGAAGCGGGACTTTACGCCTACAACCATAACTTAGATACCTCGCAGGAATATTACAGCACAATTATTACCACGAGAACTTATAGCGATCGCTTGAACACAATTGAGAATGTCCGTCAGACAAATATTACTGTCTGTTCCGGCGGTATCCTGGGTTTGGGTGAAACTGTCGATGACCGGGTTGGGATGTTACAAACTCTGGCAAACTTACATCCGCATCCAGAGTCTGTGCCCATTAATATTCTTTCCCAAGTACCAGGCACACCCTTAGAAAATCAGCCTGATGTCCCCATCTGGGATATTGTGCGGATGATTGCCACAGCCAGGATTTTAATGCCAGCTTCTGATGTGCGTCTGAGTGCAGGTAGGGCTAGACTTTCTCAGGTTGAACAAGCTTTCTGCTTTATGGCAGGAGCCAATTCTATCTTTTCTAGCGACGATAACAAGATGTTGACGGTGACAACTCCCTGTCCAGATTATGATAGCGATCGAGAAATGCTGAATTTACTTGGTTTGGGAATGCGATCGCCTTCCCAAAGACAGGAAAAGGTAGCAAGTCCGGCTGTTGTCGGATAAATATCTTCTTGTGGGATGAGCGTCTCGCCCGTCCCTTTGTAAACTGAGCGCAGGCAAGATGCCCGCCCCACAAGAGTTTTGGCTAAATTATCTTGGCAGTCCGCAGACCGAACAGCAGACCGACAGCCAAACCAAAGAACAAAGCTAAAAAGCCGATGTAAGCTGCAATTGCAAACATTTATTTTTCTCCACAATACTTCCTAAATCTATTGAATCATTAGTCATTGGTCATTGGTCATTTGTCATTTGTCAATTTCTTCCCCTGCCTCCCCTGCTCCCTTATCCCTCCACTCCCCACTCCCAGATTGCGATACAATACAGCCCACGGGCGCTTGTTTAGGGGTTGGGCAATGACTTCTGTAATTAATGTAAATTTACCAGACCAATCTTATGAGATTGCGATCGCACCTTCGAGTTTAGATCAACTGGGTCAACAGATGGCCAGTCTCAAGCTAGGCAAGAAGGTATTGCTGGTTTCTAATCCGACTATTTTTAAGCATTTTGGGGAAAGAGCGATAACTTCTCTGCGAGACGCTACGCGAACGTTAAGCTCCGCTAACGCATCCCTAACATCTGCTGGATTTGAAGTTGCTAGCTGCACCCTACCACCAGGGGAACGCTACAAAACCCTCAATTCCATCCAAAAACTTTACGATATCGCCTTAGAAAACCGCCTAGAACGTTCTTCTACAATGGTGGCTTTGGGCGGAGGTGTAATTGGCGATATGACTGGCTTTGCAGCTGCAACTTGGCTGCGCGGCATTAATGTTATCCAAGTGCCTACAACTCTCTTGGCGATGGTGGATTCGGCAATTGGTGGCAAAACTGGCGTAAATCATCCCCACGGCAAAAACTTGATTGGGGCATTCCATCAACCGCGCTTGGTTTTGATTGATCCAGAAGTATTGAAAACTCTACCTATGCGTGAGTTTCGCGCCGGAATGGCAGAAGTTATTAAATATGGTGTAATTTGGGATGCCGAATTGTTTGCCCAATTGGAAGCAAGTAAACGCCTCGACCAACTCCGCTATGTAAAACCTGAACTGATACACACCATATTGATGCGGTCTTGTCAAGCTAAAGCTGATGTTGTCAGCAAAGATGAGAAAGAAGGCGGATTGCGGGCGATTCTCAACTATGGACATACTATTGGTCATGCAGTGGAAAGTTTGACTGGTTATCGTCTAGTAAATCACGGTGAAGCGGTGGCCATTGGCATGGTAGCAGCCGGTCAAATTGCTGTGGAATTGGGAATGTGGCAAAAGGAAGACACAGAACGTCAAAATGCTTTAATTCAAAAAGCAGGTTTACCGACTCAGTTACCAACTGGGGTAGATATTGAAGCAATTATTGACGCGTTGCAGTTAGATAAGAAAGTTAAAGCGGGGAAAGTGCGGTTCGTTTTACCAACAGAGATTGGTGTAGTAACAGTTACCGATGAAGTGCCATCAGATATCATTCGGCAAGTTTTGCGGGGAATGTGAAGAATTTGAAGAAGAATTCAGCAGTCAGAATAAAAATTACTTACTCTGTTCTCCAATTACGAATTACGAATTAATGAGCCATGATACTCCAAGCTAAAAATCAATTAACCTTGCAAGAGTTCTTAAATCTTTCACCAGGTGAGGGAGATATAACTTATGAACTTGTTGATGGTCAAGCAATTCCTAAAATACAAGCAAAAAAATTCCACTCTAAACTTACCCGCGCCTTTCTGAATTTGATTGAGCAATGCTGTGAGGGTCAAGGAGAAGTTTGCCCAGAATTAGCTGTCGCATTAACCCGTCGAGGGCGAGATTGGATGCCAATACCAGATATTTTATATATTTCTAATGGACGTTTACCCCCTGATTGGGATCAAGAAGGAGCATGTTCTGTTCCTCCTGATTTGGTGATTGAAATTATTTCGCCCGGACAAACCTTTGGACAAATGGCAGCTAAAGCCAAAGACTATTTAGATGCTAAGGTGCTGCGGGTGTGGGTGGTAGATAGTAAAGCCAGAAGCATTACTGTTTTTTATCCAGATGCAGCACCACAAACTTTTATGGGAGAAGAATTACTCAAAGATTCTTTATTTAAGGGACTGGAATTTACTGTTGAGCAGGTGTTTCAAAAGGCGAAAATACCATTAGATACCGAATAAACTTTTTACATTTACCACAATTCTCTTTATCTCAACGTCCATCGAAATTTCAATCGGCGGTTGCTACTCAAACTTTTATATCTTTAGTCAGCAACGCCTACTTTTGAAACTGTGGTTCTTTCTGCTGTTGCTGTTGCCTATTTGTTGGTTGCAATTTTTGAAATAAAGCTGGTGGCGTAGCTTTGCGGAAAGCACCGCAGTAGTGCATAGTCATAACCGCTCTAAAAGCCCAATGGTTTGATGGCACATCACTAAAGGGATTCGGTAAAGTTTCTGCTTTATTCTGAACACAAGCATTCAAAACTTGATTCGATTTTGCTGGAGTGTCGGTAGTAGGTTCTTGAGATTTAACAGGGGTAACAAAGCTAGTAGTAGTTAGGACTATGACTGTTGCCAGAAGTTTGCAGTTCATAATTTGAGTTTTCTAGGGATGGAAGTCTACCCTATGTTAGTTCCCAGGCTGCTGCCCAGGAACTAGAATAAACTTGCAGAAATTAAGCGTTAGAAAACATGGTAAGCATTACTAACATAACAATTAATGCACTGATCCAAAGAGCTAACGATCCCCAGCTAACTGAATCTTTTTGTACTCTTTGCCAGAAATTGGTAACTAAGTTATTCCGAATTGCCATTTTATAACCTCCAATTTTTATTAAACTTGCACTGACTCAATGCATTAAGCCTGTATTGAGTAAATAAAAGTTAATCTTTAGGGGTATCAGCCTTTATTTACTGAATCCCAGAGATTAACCAAAAGAGATTGAAATTAATTCATGCAGCCATTGCTAATGCATGTATCTCAACACATTACTGAAATCTAAAAAACGAACAAAAATTTACAAAAGATATTTTTTGATGCTTAATTTTATTCTCCCATACGTAACTGTTTACACTGAAAAATTTGGCGATTTTGAGAGAATTCTTAACGTTTTCTTAATTAGGTATAAAAGTTAGTGTTTTCAAACCAAAAACTACTTAAATATTGACGATGTTTCACTTTTACTCGTGATTTATCTAGACTTGAAAATAGACACAATTAACACTAAAAAGGCAGGTAAATAATGGTGCAACAAATAAGACATAATGAACCGTAATATATCTTTAAGCTGTTACGCAAATAATATTGTACATTTACCTGATGACTGATGACTGATGACTGATGACTGAAAACCCGTCAACAGTCAACAGTTAACGACATCAAAAGTGTTTATATAGTTTAGACGCGCATCAGCTTATCATTCCAGTTGAGAGAATTACAGCTAACCAAGACGAAGAAATCATGAGCTTTGGTGCATCAGCCGACTATGCAAAAAAACAAGGTGAGGAATTGTTAGCATCTACCTATGGTTGTAATGAATCACAAGTTTTGGAATTAATTCAGCAAGCCCGAATTGAACTAATAACTCAGTGGTGTGCCCCTCAAGAGCGCAGAGCCATATAAAATCAAGGTGGTAACTCGCCCTGAACGCGAACAAGCGATGTGTATGACGGGCTATGCCTACGCACGAGGTAGTAAAGGCACTGAAATGGAAAAACTAATATAGAGAAGTGGAAAAAACAGCGCCGCACTACTAACTAAATTATGCTACCGTTCAAAACCCTGCTACGCGTCCGACACTATGAGATGGACGCTCTTGGGCATGTAAATAACGCCGTCTACCAAAATTATCTAGAACAAGCAGCCATTGAACACTCAGAATACTTGGGCTTAACTTTGGATGTATATCGGCAAGTAGGTGGCGTATTTGTGATGCGGCGAGTAGAAATTGACTATTTACGCCCAGCAATAGCAGGCGATACCCTAGAAGTCACTACCTGGTTGAAGGAAATGCGCGGAACTCGTGCCTTGCGATGCTACGAAATTCGTAAACAAAACCAAGATAATTTGTTGGTAACGGCAGAGGCACTATGGGTTTGGGTGGATGCACAGACAATGCGCCCACGACCAATTCCCAGTATCATGTTAGACAAGTTTTTGCAAATCCAAAACCCAGGTGTTACAAGCTAAGAATAGTTTGTTATTCGCCATTTAATCAATCTTAATTCTTCTAATGAAAAACAAATGATTGATTTTTTACTCAGGTAATGCTGACGAGCAAGAATAGACAACTATGATGTTATAAGTGCAAAATTTAAATTTGTAGGAACTGCAATCAAAATTAGCTTAGTAAATCAGGATTTTCAAGTCAATATTATGGAGCAAAGTCAGCCACAACCGCGCCGTGTCGCCGATCAAGTATTTCAAGAATCCCTTGATCAGTTGGAGGATATCTTACAAGAAAGTTCAACTGAGGATGAAGAAATCCCCCAAGCACAACTGCATACTAGTAGTCTCAGTGAAGTCGAACTCGACCAAGACTTGACAGATATTGATTTAGCGGCTCTTGAGGACGCAGTTGCTGATATTGAACAATATCTCGAAGAAATAACAAAAACGAAAGAAAAGTTATGAGTTTTAACTCCTAACTCCTAACTCTTGACTTATTTGCCGCCGAGCTTCGTACAACATTAAAGCAGCTGCGATCGCCACATTCAATGATTCCACCCCAGGACTTAAAGGAATTCTTACTTGCTTATCTGCGATCGCTGCTAATTCTGCCGACAATCCAGCACCTTCATTTCCCAGTAAAATCAGACTGGGTTTGCACCAGTCCACCTCCCAATAAGTTAAAGCCGCACTGGGTAAGGTTGCCACTACCTGCATTCCTGCCTGCTGACTTTGTTCTACTGTAGCTTTTAAATCTTCGGTTACAGCCGTTGCTAGGCGAAACCATTGCCCTGCTGAAGCCCGGAGAACTTTAGGGCTGTCTAAATCTACACTGTCTCCACTTACCCACAACCCGGATGCTCCAGCAGCAGCAGCAGTGCGAATCATTGTACCCAGGTTGCCGGGATCTTGCACTGTTTCTAAAGCCATAATTATACCAGTAAATGGTAGTTGAGTTTGGCGATCGCTTCGTTTTGCCGTTGCCACCACACCATCCGGTTGGACTGTAGTAGCGATCGCATCCAAGACTTCTTTACTGACAATTTCAGCGCGATCGCATCGGCTACAAGCTTCTTCCCAGAGTGAGGAGTGGGCTGCTTGCCAATCTGGAGTACAACACACTGTTTCTAGTGGGTAATTTACCGCACAAGCTTCCTCTAACAGGTGCGTCCCTTCTAGTAAAAATAACTGCTGCTTGTGCCGCTCCTTGGTGGAGTGGAGTTTGCGGATTTGCTTGACTAGGGAATTTTGTAAACTGGTCAACACTATTTTGGATTTTGGATTTTGGATTTTGGATTTTGGATTAATCTAAAATCGGCAATCTAAAATCCAAAATTGATATGCGGAACCCGGGACTTGAACCCGGAAGCCTTGCGGCACTAGAACCTGAATCTAGCGCGTCTGCCAATTCCGCCAGTTCCGCTCGCACTCGTCTTTATCGACAATTTCCTATTATTGCGTTATGTTTTACCTTTGTCAAGTAAAAATATAACGCCTCCTTTAAGAGGCTCAGGCTGGAAACAAGTTTTTCCGGGCATTAGGTCGAATCAAAATATTAACTCAACAGTACAGCATTGATTTTTAGAGAACACTTAAGTTCTTTTACTGAGTATTTAATTTAGCTTAAAACTACTAATTATTCGTTCATTTTTCTTAAATTCTTTAAAAGCTCAAAATGCTTGCTGTTGCTGCCTTTAAACCATTATTCTCCCCAAAAAATAATTTTTTTATGCAATATGCTGTTCTAAAATGTGGACAATTTGAATCTTTACTGTAGAATCAAAACCAACTTCAAACATATAAAATACGTATTACTTTTGGAGGTAGGCTTATCAATCCTTCTACCAGCTTACCAGATGCCAAAATTGCTCCAGAAGCAGACTCCTCAGTCTTGCAAATTTGGGGTGGGCATCCTTTGCGAGGTCATGTGAAAATTAGCGGGGCAAAAAATGCAGCACTGGTAATCATGGCTGGAGCCTTGCTGTGTCCGGGCGATTGTCGTATTCGCAATGTCCCCTTATTGGCGGATGTAGAGCGGATGGCTCAGGTGTTATTGGCTTTAGGTGTAAGCTTAACGCGGCAAGGCGATATTTTAGACATCAACGCCAGCGAAATTAAAACATCAAAAGCTCCCTACGAACTAGTTACTCAACTGAGGGCGAGTTTCTTCGCCATTGGTGCGATTCTGGCAAGATTGGGAGTAGCACAGATGCCCTTACCAGGTGGTTGTGCTATTGGGGCAAGACCAGTTGACTTGCATGTTCGAGGACTGCAAGCAATGGGAGCGGAAGTACAAATTGAGCATGGCATTTGTAATGCCTACGTCCCCGGCAGCAGCCGGAGATTAAAAGGTGCGAAGATTTACTTAGACATCGCCAGTGTCGGAGCTACAGAAAACTTGATGATGGCGGCTACCCTAGCAGAGGGCGAAACGATCATCGAAAATGCTGCCAGAGAACCGGAAGTAGTTGATTTAGCTAACTTCTGTAACGCGATGGGAGCGAAAATTAAGGGGGCAGGGACTAGCAGGATTATTATCGAAGGAGTCCCCAAGTTGCATTCTGTTGACTACAGTATCATTCCCGATCGCATTGAGGCTGGGACGTTTTTGCTAGCAGCAGCAATTACCCGTTCCGAACTTCTGCTCTCGCCAGTGGCTCCAGAACATCTTATACCAGTGATTGCCAAGCTGCGGGATATTGGGGTAACGATAATTGAGGACAAGCCTGAACACTTACGCATTCTGCCTGCGGAAACTTTCAAGGCAACGGATATTGAGACTCAATATCATCCAGGTTTTCCCACAGATATGCAAGCGCCGTTCATGGCTTTGCTGACATTGGCCGAAGGCGACAGCGTGATTAACGAATCTGTCTTTGAAAATCGCTTGCGTCATGCCTCAGAGTTGAATCGCTTGGGAGCAGACATTCGTGTTAAAGGCAACGCTGCTTTCGTTCGGGGAGTACCAAAATTATCTGGCGCACCAGTATTAGGTACAGACTTACGAGCATCGGCAGCCCTAGTCATAGCAGGACTGGCGGCAGAAGGCAAAACCACAATTCAAGGATTACAGCACCTCGATCGCGGCTATGATCGACTCGATGTGAAGTTGCAGCAATTGGGCGCTAAAATCCTCCGCGTGGGCGAAGCATCAGCAGATGCAGAAATCGCTCCCACTATCAGTAGTCTTTCAAGTTGAAATTGATCTGACAATTCAGGTTATGTGGAAAAGCCCATGAAAGACCTAACCCCCTATCCCCCTTCCCGACACGGGAAGGGGGGAAATTGAAAGGTTGAGACTGAGGCTGGAACAAGGGGAATGAGGGAGACAAGGTAAAATTTTCTCCCCCTGTTCCCCCAGCCCAGCTTAGTTAACGTGTCGCGGAAGTCCCCACCTTCAATGTACTCATAAGGTGGGGATTGTGGGCGGGGGATAAGGATTACATCTGGAATTGATTTAAAACTCAAGTAAAAACAAATTCGCTTATGTATGACGAATCCTACTTGTTTTTCTGATAGAATTATTTGGTCTTGACCATCAATGCCATAAGCGAAAACCATTAGCTTTTAGGTATATGTTGCAAGAAGAAGATTTGGGTCTTGGGAACCAGGACTCCTGCCCTTGGAGGGAATGTCAGACTTTCCAGTACTACGGAGTTCTGGAGGCTATTCCCGATGAATTGGGAAGCTCCGTCCGTCTTACGGCGGAGTAGTTCACATCGTTATACTAACTGTGGGAGGCTGTTTATGTAACCAGCCAGATTCCATAGTTGTGTTTTTTTATAGCTTGCTGCACTATGTCCTTCTTTAAAACCCCGCTAATTGGTTTAAAAGCTGACTCATTTCGTCATCCATTAGACCTGGAAGCTACCAAAACGCTCAAGCAAATACCAGGCATAGATATGTTGGTGCGAAATTGGCTTGGGCCAATGGCAGAGCAGGTTTTTTATGTGGAAAATATTGCCTCCAGCATTCTGGTGGGTGAAAAGCAACTGCCCGATTTATACAAGCTGTTGTTAGATGCCTGTAAAATCCTGGATATAGAGCCTCCCCAGTTGTACGTCCGGCAACATCCGGCTCCCAACGCCTATACTTTTGCTGTGCGGGGTAAGCAGCCGTTTGTTGTGCTACACACATCCCTGATTGATATCCTCACACCAGAGGAAATACAGGCAGTAATTGCCCACGAGTTGGGGCATCTCAAGTGTGACCATAGCGTTTATTTGACGCCTGTAAATTTATTAATATTAGCTGCGGCGATTGTGCCCAATGTCGGAACCTTCGTTGCCCAAGCGATACAGGCACAACTTTTAGAATGGGTACGCTGTGCTGAGTTTACCTGCGATCGCGCCGCATTACTAGCAACCCAAGACCCTAAAGTTGTCATGTCAGTATTGATGAAGCTGGCGGGTGGTTCCCCCACCTTAGCGCCACAACTGAATCTTGATGCCTTTGTTGCCCAAGCCCGCGCTTACGATGATATTAGCAAGACCGAATTAGGTGAAATGGTCAAAACCGCCCGCACAGCCCAATTAACCCATCCAGTGCCAGTGCTGCGGGCGCGAGAAATTGACCGTTGGGCAAGCAGTACAGAATATCAATCTTTAATCCAAAGTCATGGACTGAAGTCTACAAGTAATGAAGTTGCACCCAAAGGTGGATGGCGAAACTGGTAGAGCGACTAATGAAATTTGGTTATCTAAATTAGATGGGTTTTAGCTTACAATACTCCAGATGATTCGCTCATGCGTTGGCGCAGCCCGTCGTAGACATCGCACTTGCTAGAGTTCTTTAGGCGAACTATGGGCGATTCACTGTGATGTAAAATGCTGGTACAGCCAAAAAATCAGCTAATGACCAGGTTTCCTTACGATCAGTTCGCCAAAGACTATCTCAAAGAATTGTTACAACCATTGGGAGAAGTGGAAACAAGCCGGAAAGTTCCGGCTCAAATTCGAGAGATTGATGTTTATTTTCTACCTTCGGCCCAATCGACAAATACAATAGAATTAGGGCTGTTAGGAAAATTTGCGGCTGAACCTGCATTAGTTGAACCATTTAGAAATGCAGCTACAATTGCGGAGATCCGCAGTTGCATAAATAAGTTGTTTGATATCTTTGCTGAAGTAAAACGTCAAGCTAAAGGTGATAAAAATCGGCTTGTAGAATCAGAATTACCACGTTTGTGGATTTTGTCACCCACAGCTTCTGAATCTATATTGGATGGTTTTAGAACTAACCTAGATGAAGAAAATTGGGGAATAGGAATAAATTTTTTAGGCGACTATTTTAGAACAGCAATTGTGGTAATTCACCAATTACCGTGTACAGAAGACACACTATGGTTGAGAATTTTAGGTAAGGGAAGAGTTCAGCAACAAGCTATAGACGAACTAGAAGCACTTCCCCAAAATAATCCCTTACGTTCCAAAGCAATTGATTTATTATTAAATTTAAAGACTACCTTAGAATTCAATCAGAATATAGACGAGGAGGATAGAGATTTAATTATGCGTTTATCACCTATTTACGAGCAAAAATTAGCAGAAGTTAAACAAGAAGGAATTCAAGAAGGAATTCAAGAAGGAATTCAAGAAGGAATTCAAGAAGGAATTCAAGCAGAACGTCGTAATGTTATAGATAATTTGTTGCGAGTTCGCTTTGGTTCTTTAGATGCAGAACTAAGAGGAATTACTGAAGCTTTATTGGCATTATCTCCAGAGGAATTTACTCCTCTATTACTGCAACTATCTAAAGAAGAATTATTAAATAGGTTCCTTTATAAGAACTCAGTCTGAGAGGTTGTTTGAAAAGTGTTTCGCTGTGACTTTAGGCACTTTTAGATCCCCCCTAACCCCCCTTAAAAAGGGGGGAACCAGAATCAAAGTCCCCCTTCTTAAGGGGGATTTAGGGGGATCTAAAACTTTTGATACCGCCAATAGAACTTTTCAAACATCCTCTGAGATACTGGTTTTGCACCTTTACAAAGAAATCGATGATTACTTAGGAACGTGAATTAAATAAAATGCAAAACTTTATTCTGTATCCAGCTTCCCTCTCCTTTATAAGGAGAGGGATTGAGGGTGAGGTAAGCTGTCGGACATAAATTGTATGTTATTTAATTCTTATTCCTTAAGCTTCTTCAATCGGATTAAAAAACATCCCATTGCTTAACCCACAGCCTCTACCATGACAGTTGTATCCAACGACGATCGCTTTCAACCCATAAATCTGTTTGAGTACGAAAAGCTAGCAAAAGAGCATCTGTCTCAAATGACGCTTGATTACTATAGTAGTGGTGCTTGGGATGAAATCACATTACGGGATAATTGTGCTGCCTTTGAGCGAGTCAAGTTGCGGCCTCGTGTATTAGTCGATGTAAGCGATCGCAATCTCACTACCTCCATTTTAGGACAACCCCTGCAACTACCTATATTAATTGCGCCGATGGCTTTTCAATGTCTAGCTCATCCAGATGGAGAAATTGCTACGGCTCTAGCTGCCGCATCAGCTGGTGTGGGTATGGTGTTAAGTACAATGGCCACAAAGAGCATCGAAGAAGTAGCGACTGCATGTGATAATTTTCCAGATTCTCTGCGATGGTTCCAGCTTTACATCCATAAAGATCGGGGATTAACTCGTGCTTTGGTAGAAAAAGCCCATAAAGCAGGCTATAAAGCACTTTGTCTGACTGTAGATGCACCTGTTCTTGGACAGCGAGAAAGAGATAGACGTAACGAGTTTGCCTTACCTTCAGACTTACATCTGGCTAATCTCGCCGCTATCTCAGGGCTAGATATTTCCCATGAAAAAGGCGAATCTGGATTATTTACCTATTTTGCCCAACAGCTAAACCCAGCAGTAACTTGGGACGATTTGGAATGGTTGCAGTCTTTATCTCCACTACCTTTAGTCATCAAAGGAATTTTACGGGGAGATGATGCTGTTCGGGCTGTAGAATATGGAGCCAAAGCAATTGTTGTTTCCAATCATGGTGGGAGACAACTCGATGGTGCGATCGCTTCTTTAGACGCTCTAGCTGAAATAGTAGCAGCAGTGGATGGTAAAGTAGAAGTAGTGTTGGATGGAGGCATCCGTAGAGGTACAGACATTCTCAAAGCTCTGGCATTAGGAGCAAAAGCGGTACTAATCGGACGACCTATTTTATGGGGACTAGCAGTAGCAGGACAAGTTGGTGTATCTCATGTCATCTCACTGCTACAAGATGAGTTAAATCTGGGAATGGCACTTAGCGGCTGCGCCAAACTACAGGATATTGACCCTAGTTTATTGATTCTGCCGTGCCTGTAAGCCAAAAAATTCTTAAACCTATTTTTCCAGCAAAACTTTGAAAATAAATTTTCAAACTTGTTACAAAATCACTTAATTAGAGTATACTAGTTAAGGTTGGATATATGGGCGGGTGGCGGAATTGGTAGACGCACCACACTCAAAATGTGGCGGCCTTGCGGTCATAGGAGTTCGATTCTCCTCCTGCCCACTACCAAAAATTACGAAAGAGGTAAAAAACTTATGCGCCTGAAAAGATGGGAGTCTCCCCGTAAAGAAGGCAGGAATGACAAAGGTAGAGGTGGTTCTGCAAGGAAGAGGCAACTGAAAAAACAAAGACAGATGTTACGACAAAGACTCAAAGAAGCAAACAATGACAACAATAGAGCAGGGGAAGATAAGTTCATCTTCCCCTTATTTTTTGGGATTTTATTTCATAAAAAAATAAAATTTAGCGATTTTTCAATACATAGATTAAATTAAATTTGTAATAAATTTGGAAAGTCATAAGAAAAAACTGTTAGTCATTCTTTAAAATATACTAATTTGAATTAGACCTCTTAAGCGCATACTTACGTATCAAAATAGGCAAGCTGAGTGTTTGGTGTTTCGCCTTACTATGTAGTAAAATAAGTATAAAATAGTACTTTATTAAAAGGAATTTATCGCAATTGTAATGCTTGCATGAACAAATCAAAAATTAATTATGAAGGAAGTATGAATTTTATCAAAAAACATCTGAAATTCATAGCTTAAAACAGTAAACTAGGACACAGCAGCAAATAATTGTAATATTAACGAGTTAAGTCAAAAGTATACTAAGAAAGCAATTGCATCTCCATGTGTTAACTTCCAACGATGACACAAGGCTACAAATGGTTAGGAGTCATCTAATCTGAATTATTCAATATTCGGAATGGTCTAGGTAATCTATGGATTTTTTTCTTGGACACAGGAGTTATTGATGGTGGCAAGAGTGCTTCTACCTACTAAAAAAGTACTGGATTTTCCTATTACTGCTTTACGCTTTGATGACCAGGTACAAACAATACTGAAGTGGGCGAGGAGGCGTGAGAGTAAAACTGTATGTGTAGCCAATGTACACATGCTCATTGAAGCTCATTGGAATCCAGACTTTGCCACCGTATTACGAAATGCAGACATAGTTACTCCTGATGGTATGCCTCTGGTATGGATGATGCGAAAGATGGGAGCGCTTTATCAAGACCGTGTGGCAGGAATGGATATTTTCCTAGCATTGTGTCAGTTAACTCAAACACAAAATCTTAGTATTTTCTTTGTAGGTTCCCAAACAGAAGTTCTTTCTCGGATGCGAAAAAGGTTAGAGCGGGAATTTCCGCATATGAAGATTGCAGCGATGGAACCTCTACCCTTTCGTCCACTGACTGAAACTGAAGACGAAGCTTTGGTTCAAAAGATTAACTCTAGTGGTGCTAGCGCCGTATTAGTATCTCTGGGATGTCCTAAGCAAGAAAATTGGATAGCTCAACATAAGGGTAAGATACAAGCTGTCATGATTGGACTGGGTGGAGTTTTCCCAGTTTATGCAGGAATTTACAAGCGGGCACCCCGTGTAATTCGAGACTTAGGACTTGAATGGCTGTATCGATGGATTCAAGAACCACGCCGACTTTGCGGTCGCTATGCTAAAACTATTCCACTATTTATATGGCTGGCTACGAAGCAACTACTATCATCAAGTCGTATTGCAGCGGTCTTCCTTCACGAGACTGGGGATTAAAAAAAGCAAAGGAAATATGTATTCTGTGGGACATCACATTACTGAGACACATATAAACTCAGTAACCAAAAAATCAAAAATTTTATGTTGTCTTAACAACTGATTAACAAAGTTAGATGCTACTCAAAACCAGAAAGTAGAAGTAACAGGGCGTTATATATGAAAATTCAATAGGCTGGATCATCAGTAAATTTTATGCTAATAGTTTCTTTAATTGCTGCTAATTTACCAGAAGATTGTGGTACACTCTTCTATGAAGAATTACTTAAGCAAGCTCAAAAATATTTCCTTCACGGTAATCATTGCATTACGTAGTTTTTACGTTATTTTTGGAGTAAAAAATTTCGATTATAACTAAAACCTAAATAAAATAAGGTGTAATTGATTACCGTGAAAATAAATAATTTAGCTGTTCATAGCCAGCAATATCAAAGCTATATACTGTAGGTTCTTTCATCGGTAAACTATGTAATGCAATCACCTAAAGAATCATCAAATTTACGACAAAAAGCTGTTAAAAGCGTAATTTGGACTTTTATAGAAAGTTCGGGACGCCAAGTAGTCTCTTTAATTGTTTTCTTTATTCTAGCTCGTTTACTGAATCCAGAAACTTTTGGTTTAATTGCTTTAGCATATATATTTATTGAATTTGTACAAATTTTTGTTGATCAAGGATTCTCTGTAGCAATTATCCAACGTCAAGAGATAGATGCAGAACACTTAGACACTGCATTTTGGACAACTTTAGGAATCAGTATACTTTTAACTGTATTAAGTATTGCTAGCGCTGGATTAACAGCTGATTTATTTAAACAGCCGCAGTTAGTACCCATCATTCAATGCTTATCTATAAGCTTTATATTTTCTGGATTGAGCAGCGTGCAGCAAGCGGTTCTAGAACGTCGGTTTGCGTTCAGAAGTTTAGCAATCCGTTCACTCTTAGCAGTGATAATAGCTGGAATAGTTGGCGTTTGGATGGCTTTTTTAGGCTTTGGTATTTGGAGTCTTGTAGGTCAACAACTATCAATTAGTTTTATACAGGTTTTAGTCTTGTGGCGAGTTAGCGATTGGCGACCAGGATTCCAATTTTCTACCTTACATGCTAAAGAACTTTTTACCTTTGGTATTAATATATCTGCGTTTCACATAATTAACTTTTTCAATCGCAATACCGATAACTTCCTAATTGGCTACTATCTAGGATTAGTTGCATTAGGCTATTACTCGGTTGCCTACAAATTGATGCTAGTAATGATGCAGATTTTAATCAGTACTACAACTAAGGTTGCAGTACCAGTATTTTCTAGGTTACAGGCAGAACCAGAACGATTACTAAGTGCTTTCTATACAGCTACTCAGTTCACAAGTCTCATTGCTTTCCCAATATTTCTTTGTGTACCAGTATTAGCAACTGAATTTATAAAAGTCTTTTTTGGTGAGCAGTGGATTCAGAGCATTCCAGTATTGCAAATACTATCTCTTATCGGCCCTGTTCATCTAATTTTCTTTTATAACAATTCTGTAATTCTGGCGCTAGGCAAACCTTCCTGGAGGCTATGGATACAAGTTATAAATACAATTACTAATGTCATTGGTTTTGCTCTGGTAGTCAGATTAGGTATTGTAGCGGTTGCTTCTGCTTATGTAGTTCGTGGTTACCTTATATTACCTATTTCGTTATTAGCTATTAATAAACTTCTTAAGATAAATTTAAATAACTATCTGCGTTTATACATAGTACCTTTAGTAGCTTCTGGAGCAATGGTTGTAACTATATTAACTACTAAATATTTCTTAGGAAAATTCCTTGAAGCATGGATGTTACTAGCTATTTCAGCGATATTAGGTATCTCGATTTATATTATTACCGTCTCAGTAATATCGCCCAAGCTTTTTAGACGGCTAATTGACTTAGGAGAAAGTTTGAATATCAAAATCAAAAAAAAAGTATAAAAAATATAAGCTTTGTTATATATTAAATCTATACTAATCCCATAAAATTAATTAGCCAAAAATTTTGGCTATCAAAATTAAGACTAAATTCATAGTTTATCAAAGAGGGCAAAGATGAAAATCGGAATTCTAACTTTTCACCATGTAGACAATTACGGAGCAACACTCCAGGCTTGTGCTCTTTGGACTTTTCTTAACAGTCAAGGCTATGATGTTGAAATAATAGACTATCGGCCTCTTAAAATAGCATGGATGTATTTCAGACCTTTACTTCCCATTAAAAGGGTAAAGTCTAACTTTAATGAAAGCAAGAAAATTCGTATTAATCAAAAATCTTTAATTAATATTTCAAAATATTGGAAAATGAGAAGCTTCCTGCTTTCTCATGTTAAGTTAAGTCATAAAAGATTTTATGATAAAAAAGGCTTAAAATACTATCATGATAAGTATGATGTAGTAATATGTGGCAGTGACCAAATATGGTGTATAGATTCCTTTAGAGGGTATAATTCTTCTTTCTTTTTAGACTTTGTTAGCAATAAAACTACTCGTAAGATAAGTTATGCAGCAAGTTTTGGTAATACAACGAAATTAGGGACTTATCAAAAAGAAATATATACATTGATTAATCAGTTCCAAACAATTTTAGTTCGTGATTCTAATAGTCTAGAAATTGTTACTAATGAATGCCATAAAGAAGCAATAAAAGTTTTAGATCCTACTTTTTTAATTAAGTATGATGGACTTAAAAATTATCCAAAAATAGCAAGTAAATATCTTCTATTATATGTTCAAGCTGAGATGGAAGCAGAGGAAGAAGAATTTATCAAGCTACTGGCAGAACAGCAAAATCTAACTATAGTTTCAGTCGGTAGATATGAACGGTTAGCACAAATAAATTTAGAAACTGCTAGTCCAAAAGATTGGATTGGGTTACATAGTGAAGCATCTTATATTGTGACTAATACTTTTCACGGTACTGTATTTTCTATTATTTTCCATAAACCTTTTACAGTATTTCTTCCTAGTGATAAATCGAATAAGGTAAGAGATTTGCTTAATGATTTTGGCTTGACAAACCGTATATTTTCGGAAAAATCAAAACCTGAATTATTGAACAAGCAAATCTTTGATATTGACTATGAATCGGTATCTATTACTCTAGAATCAAAAATTATGGAATCAAAAAAACATTTAATTGAAGCGATTTTACAGGGAGAAAGCGATAGTAAAAATAATGTTAAAGGAAATCAATAATAAAGAATAACGATTACTTTAAAAATAGGTTATTATGACTGTGCTGGGTTTGCAAAATGATAAGCGAACTGTTTATCTTTATGAAAAATATAAAAGGAGTAAGAAAGAGTTAAGATGTCTAATTTAAAGATAGAGTCTTTAACATCAAACAGTCTTTCGCACTATAGAACACGACATTACTTTGAGCGAGTAGGAGAGATCAATACTGTAGATGATCTTCAGGAGTACTGTAATTGGGCCAAAGAAAATAAGGTAAAGATTTATATAATTGGAAATGGCTCTAACACTCTGTTTGTTAAAAAAAATATCCAATCATTGATACTGAAAAATAAACTACCTAAGTACATAAATCCTTTATCTAATAACAGGCTTGAAGTATCTTCTTCTGCTTCAGTGATGGAAGTATTAAAGTATTGTTATCAAAACTCCATGAATTCTTTCTATTATCTTGCATCTGTACCAGCAACTATTGGTGGTGCATTAGCAATGAACGCTGGCAGAGGAAGACAACATGGATGTACAATATACGACTTTGTTGAAAGTGTAACTTTCTTTGAGGATGGATGTATAAAAACACTTGAAAATAGTCAAATTGTACGAGATTATCGAGAAACTATGTTTACTGGTATACACTCAAAACTGATATTGAGTGCAATTTTCAAGTTTGAACCAACAGAATTCACCGAAAATCCTCTAACTTCAAGGCAAATTTGGGCAAAAGAACATCAAGATAATACAGCCCCTAACTGTGGGTCAGTATTCAAAGCTGCTAACTATGAAATACTTGAAAAGCTCAAAGGTCTATCTATAGGTAAAGCTATGTTTTCAGCTAAAACTAGTAACTGGATAATCGCTAAATCACAAAGTAGCTATTCAATAATTATGCTGATTCAAATAGCTAAGGTTTTGCATTTTCTAACTAGACAAAAAATTGTTCTCGAAGTAATTACAATTGATTAATTAGTTGCTGGCAAAAATACTACATAATGCCTGAAATTTGACTTTTTTGTGAAAATAATTACAGATATAACTTTAACTATCGCTGAAGTTTTTACCTGTAGTCTAGCTGTACTGATGTCTAGATTAGGTAACATTATATAAATTGTACAGCATAGAGTAACTGGTTTACATTTGGAAGCAAGGCTAAATAGGCTCCTGAAGCCAATATATTAGCAGTTGATGGCACTTTAGCAACAATCCCTCGATAAGATAGGGGAAGTCCAAAAATTAAATTACTCAATTCCTCCATCCAAGACGACTATCAATACTGTTCGGTTAATGAATTTCTTGATTGAGGCAGGCAACAGTGGGCAGGGGGAGAAGAGAATTACTGAACAATAACCTCCTCAAGAACCTCCCCTGCTCACTCCGCGATGATTATTTTTTTAGTCTAAGGATATACTCTGATTACCTTCGCAAAGCCATTCATACTCAAACAGAGCAGATTTAGATGCGAAGCCATCACAGGTATCATCCTCGTTGAACTTTCTGCCTTTGCCTGTTTGCGTCAACCTAACTTGAACTTTAGGAATTCAAACCAATCAATTTTTTGTTGTAAAAACCCTTTGTCTGAAATTAACTATAAAAGTACTTGACAATAACCCAGGGCTAACTGCTATATTAACTAGAGTGAAGTCGTTGGGGCGTAGCCAAGTGGTAAGGCAGCGGGTTTTGGTCCCGCCATCCCTAGGTTCGAATCCTAGCGCCCCAGTAAATCTAAAGACAGGCTGTTAAGCCTGTCTTTAGAGTGTTTAATTACATTTTTAAGATGCGTCTCAAGGCATCTAAGTCTATAGATATTACTTGTCAGGCGATTTTAGAGCTTGATCCAGAGTCTGCCGAGCCTGTTCTGCTTTAGATCGCGCTTCTTGATAACGCACATTAGCTTGGGCAAAATTTTTGAGAACTTTAAAACCTTCCTTGAGTCGAGTAATTTCCTCTTCAGTCACCGACTCATCGGTGAACAGAACATCAACCGCTTTGCGAATTTCCAAGGCTTCAGATCGTGACTCCTGAACTTTCAACTTGAGTGTCGCCAGGTTACTCAGAACCTGGACAGCTTGTGTAATGGCATCCTCACCGCTAGCAGTATCAATAGTTGACTCTTTAACCTCTATTAATTGTTGAGGGCCAAATCCTTCTTCCAATTCCGTGGGTAGCTTTCCTGAATCCATGAGTTCCATGAGCTGATCCATTGCTTTATCACGGGCTTTTGCTGAATCTTTTCCAGAAACAGTAAGGATAATTTCTGGGCTTTGAGCGAGAGTATACTGAACCATATTTGAGCAGAAAATTTGCTGGTTAACCAAGCTGAAGCAAATGATTATAACATAGTGTGTGTCCCTTTATTTATTGTGAAATATACTTCGGTGTCAGTTTGCCAAATTTATGTAATTTCTATACTTAATAATTTCATGCTTCATTCCTGCCCCTGCCAAGCCGCTTCAAATAAAACTTTATACTTAAGAAAAGGTAATTAAGTTTCAACAGGAGGGGAGAGCAATGGCTCCTAGTCCCACCATCATGCAAGCTGTGGAAAAACTGGGCTATCGTGTCACCGTTGGTGATGTGGCAACCCAGGCAGGATTGAACGTCGCTGAAGCTAATCAAAGCTTATTAGCCTTGGCATCTGATGCTGGGGGACATTTGCAAGTAGCGGATTCAGGTGATATAGTTTACCTTTTTCCACAAAATTTTCGATCAATTTTACGTAATAAATACTTCCGGTTACGATTGCAGGAATGGTGGAAAAAGGTCTGGAGTGTTCTGTTTTATCTGATTCGCATTTCTTTTGGAATTTTCTTAACTGTTTCCATCGCCCTTATAACTGTTACCATCTTCATGATCATTACTGCTGCCAATTCAGATCGTGACGGCGACAATCGGGGCAGTAGTTTTGGGGGTGGGGGGTTCTTCTATTTTCCAAATTTATTCTGGTATTTTAGCCCAAATTATGACACCCACTATCAGGAACGACGGCGTGAAAGGCGAGAAGAAAGCGATCTAAATTTCTTTGAAGCTGTGTTTTCGTTTTTGTTTGGCGATGGTAATCCTAACGCCAACTTAGAAGAACGTCGGTGGCAAGAAATTGCTACGGTGATTCGGAATAACCGTGGTGCAGTAGTAGCAGAACAAATTTCCCCATATTTGGATGACATTGGTGAGGGATATACAAGAGAGTACGAAGATTATATGCTGCCCGTTCTGACGCGATTTAATGGGCAACCGGGGGTAAGTCCAGAAGGGCAAATTGTTTATTACTTCCCAGAGTTGCAGGTGAGTGCAGTTAAAAAGCGCCGTTATGCAATATCAGATCACTTGGAGGAATTTCCCTGGCGTTTTAGTGCTGCAAGTTCCGGGCAAATTATGCTCAGTGCTGGGTTGGGCGTACTAAATTTTGTTCTTGCTTTAGTACTGGGAAGATTGTTAAGTGATGGCACTGTTGCTGCCCAATTAGGTGGACTGGTAGCTTTTGTGCAAGGAATTTATTGGCTGCTATTGGCTTATGGAGCAGGTTTCTTAGTTATACCGTTATTGCGTTATTTCTGGATTCAGTGGCGTAATGGCAAAATAGGCGATCGCAACCGCGATCGCATTTCCAGATCAAGGATATTGGCAAGCCCTGATGCAGCTTTGCAACAAAAAATCGACTATGCCCAACAATTTGCAGCAGAAAAAGTCATTGGCAACGAAGATTTAGTGTATTCTAGCGAAACTGACTTACTCGACCAAGAAGTTGAGCGTTCCGCAAAAATTGATGCTGAATGGCAACGGCGCTTGGAACGTGGGAGTGGGGAATAGAGTCAAGAGTTGAGAGTTGAGAGTCAGGAGTAAATAATTAAGATTTATTTAAAACTCCTAACTTTCTCCTTACTTCGCCTGAATTGGTGTTAAAGCTACACCTTGATAATAATGCCCCAAAATTTGCAAGTGGTTCACTCCCTGCCGAGCTAGATTGTATGCTCCCCACTGACTCATGCCCAAACCATGACCGAAGCCAAGCCCTTGAAGTACAAAACTACCATCTGCTCCCTTGCTGACGCTGAAGCGGGTACTTTTTAGCTTCAGCGCTGTTCGCACTTCCTCGCGCTGTAGAACCTTTGTGCCTTTGTTACCGACAATTCTTAAGACTTTAACACTGCCAAAAGGCGAGTATGTCTCTGGAATCATCGCCGTTACACTGCCAACTTGAGGGAATTTAGCGCTAATCTCACTAGCCGAGAAGGTTTTTACCCAATTACATGCACTGATATTTTGATCGTAGTCTTGAACAGCCCGCAAGTACGGCAACGCATTTCCCCAAACGTCTTCAACATTTTCCGTGTGTCCTCCAGAACAAGCGTGGAAGACTGAGAGAATAATCCGGTTTTTGTAAGTTAGTACCTGTCCTGCTGTTTCATCAACTGCTTTGTAAATAGCAGGAGATTCACTGATTACGCCTTTGTAAATTTGCCAGCGATCTGGGGTATTACCTAAATCGTAAACGGGATTATTCCGTTGTTTTTCTCGCTCGTAGAGGGCGTAAGTGCGAGCTGCGATCGCCTGAGCTTTTAAAGCTTCTTGGGGCCAGCTAGCACTCATTTCGCCACCGAGAACGCTGTAGAGATACTCTTGATCATCAACCCAATTAACAGCCGTTAAGCCTTTTTCTGTGGGGACAACTAGAGTTCTGCCCCGATACCAGCGATCGCCAATATAAACGAATCCTTTACCTGTTGGCTCAATCCAAAATAAACCAGACTGCCACTTATCTAAAGCAACTCCGCCAGGAATGGCTTGGGCATAATACGCACTCATCGCTGGTAACTGTCCGAGAGTCCGGCCGGTACTATCCTTGACAATTCCAGTGGTGGAACTGCCCACTTTTACCTGATTAACCCCCCTCTCAATTGCCACGCGCAGAATTACAGACGCTTGCGCTGGGGCAACCAAAGCAATCCACAAGAAGACACTTACCCACCAATGACGTACTTTAACCTGGGAAAATAAAAAGCCTAAGTAAAGTTGGAATTTCATGCTGATCATCTAATCACATTAGTATCTAATTGACGCTCCGAACTATGGCGTCTACTACTTTAAGATGAGACAGTTCTCCAACGCAGGAGGTTGCCACCTCCTACTAATTATGCATTTTGCTTTAGCTATAAGGTAGAAATCAGGTGAAGAAGTCAGGAGATAGCAGGCAGGGGGAGAATTTCTCTTCTCTACCTGTTTCCAATGACCAATTCCCCATGCCTACTTGCCCTGAGCGTATCGCTAAAGCGAAAGCTCCGCTAAGGCGTAGCGTCTCGTAGAGAAGGGATGCCTAATGCCCAATGCTTCTTTAGTCTATGATGCCAATACCTTTTGAGAATTACTCACTTCATTAGCGATAATTCCAATTAAATTCAACTTATTCAAAATTTCTGTTGCTTGAGTCAGTTCAGTTCGCGTCACTTTTCCCATGCGCTCTACCATTACGATCCCATTGCAAAAAGCTGCCACAATTCTGGCATCAACTGTACCTAAAATAGGTGGAGCATCTATCAGTACTAGGTCATAACTTTGCTCAAACAACTCAATTAGTTCTTTCATCCGTTCAGAACTGAGCAACTTCACCGTGTCTTCTGCTTCGGGCCCAGCAGTCAAAATATCAATGTAGGGATGAATAGGCTGGATGTAATCTTGAAAATGAGTTGTCGTCTCATCAAGTAATAACAGAGATAGTCCCCAGTCATTGGATAGTTCCAGGATTTTGTGCAGGCTAGGATTATGTAAATTAGCATCAATAACTAATACCCGTCGATGCATTCGGGTAGCGCTAGCTACAAGCCCTAATACTAAAGTTGTCTTCCCTTCCCCTGGTAGTGCTGAAGTCAACATTAATGACTTGAAGGTTAAGGGATATTTTAATATTTGAATATTTTGGTAGATCATGTCCAGGGTTTTATGGACAGGTAATCTAGTAGTGGCTTCTACTGTAGAGTAATCTAAGCTTCGTCGCCCATTCCAAGGCAAGGCCAGCCGCCGCTTTTTGACATTACATAACGGTAGTTTTGGTACTGACCCCAATACACGTAGATTCGTCAGTTTTTTTAAATCTCCGACACAGTAAATAGCATCATTAAACTTTTCCAAAATCAGGGCTGCTAAGATGCCTAGAATCGGCCCAATTACCGCCCCTCCAACCAAAAATAATAATCTGTTGCTCCCCATATAAGTACCCAGAGCAGGTTCTGCCAAAACTTGCCAGTTATATCCTTCCTGAGCAGTTTTCAAACCCAAAGACTGTTGCGCTTGGAGTAATTGTTCAAGGGTTTTACGACTAGTTTCCACCTTTGGCAGCAGACGGTTATACTCTGCTATTAAGCTTGGGTATTTGTTTAACTCAGAGCGAAGTCGCTGTTCTGACTCGGCTAAATTCTTTTCATTAGCAGTTAGTCCTAAAACAGTTGTCTGTAGCAAAATTAACTCGTCTACTAGCTTTGGTTCAACCCCTAGCATTTGCTCTTTTAAAAGCGGTTCTCCCTTACTGCTAGTAGTAATAGTTTTCACCTCTTGTCGTAATAGCGACAGTTGACTTTGGCGTTGCTGCTTTAGTTTCTGTACCGATGGGTAATCGTCTGTATAGCGCAGCCGTTCCTTAGCCAAGGCTAGTTCAGTTTTTTGAATTTCACTCAATAGCGTTCGGTAACGACTTGACTGATTTAAACGAGAAGAAATTAGTGCATTCTGTTGAGACGAGGAGGCTATTTGTTGCTCTAGATTCTCGTAGCGAACGTTTACATCTTGAAGGTGGGCACGAGTGCTTTGTAGCTGTTTTTGAATATCAGCTAGAGATTCTAGCAGGATTTTACTTTGGAGTTGGGGATCGAGTAATTTATGTTTATTGCGAAACTGTTCCAAATTTTTCTCAGCTTTACTCATCTCTTTTTTTATTTCAGGTAGGCGAGCATTTACAAAAGCCAGCCCTTGATTTAGACGTTCTTTTTGTTGTTCTTTATTGTAATTTTGATAGACTTTTTGTAGAGCTTGAAGTACTCTTTGTGTTTTGAGTGGATCGTCATCATTAAAGGAAACTTTAAATAATTGACTAAAAACTTTATTAGCTCCTATACCTCCCTCTTCTGGAGTCACTTCTAGAGGTGCTTTTTTGTTCTGTTCTATTTGACCATTGATATCCTTTAAGGTAATATCAGGATAATCAGAATAAAGTAAATCTGCGGCTTTCTGAAGCAACTTAGAACTCAGCATGAGTTTCATCTGAGTAGTGGAATCAACAACTTGAGAATTTGGTTCAGTAACCTTGGTGTCTGCGTTTTCTGGGATATTATTTGACTGTGTGCCTTCAGATAAATTGGAATTCACCAATATCCGCATATTGCTCTGGTAAGTAGGTTTGGCAATGAAAGCTAGGAGGCTAGCACCTGACATAACTACACAGGAAACCCCCAAAATCAGCAAACGTCGGCGAAGCAAAATAGTAGATATTTGTCTGATGTCAACTGCGCCTTGTGTTGAAGTAGTAATCTGTTGCTCTTGATTCAGACTAGTCTTAGCCACTATCAAACTCCTCTAATATCGAAACACTATATTTATTTGGAAGATTTATGAAAAATGTGAAACGTTTTTTTACACCTAGAGCCGCAATAGCATACTTAATTATTCTCCTAACAATGACAAGCTCACTTGGCACAATATTATGCCAACTGGCGCTTTCATGTTCATCAATTCATGCATATAAATTCTTAATCAGTGTTGGAAGAATAAATTTTAATAAATATTTTATTTAAGGAAGAAAAATCTTGACGAAAAATTAATTATTTTTCTTAAGTATTTAAGTATAAAATTTTCGGATTTACAACGGTACTATCTTATTAAAGTTATTTTAATAACTTGTAATATAAGAAACACATTGAAAAAAATATTTAAACCATAGTAGTTGTAGATTATTGATACACTTAGTGAACCGTAAATTGTTGGGTAACTAGTTGACTTACTCCTCAAACTAAGCTGCTATCTATTTGCTGGATGTTATGAGTAAGACTACTAAACTTCAAGATAGAGCCTGGTTAATTTCAGATTAGAAGGGTTCATCTAAAATCTAAAATTCAAAATTTAAAATTTAAACGCCTACCTTGGTTAACTCTACTTCACGCCGCCTGGGTACTTCATGAATCATGAAATCATAAGCCATGTCAGTACGCGGAAAAATAGCACGGGCTTCCTGAAGAAGATCCTTCAATTCCAAGGTATTGCCAGGAGCATAGCGGGGACTGAAATGACTCATAATCAGTCGATGTGCCCCAGCAGCTAAAGCTGTTTGCGCTGCCATTGTGGTTGTGGAATGCAACCGCTGAAAAGCCATGTCTGCATCTTGATGAGCAAAGGTTGCTTCGTGAATTAATACATCTGCATCTTTTGCCAATTCCACTGCACCATCACAATAAATTGTGTCTGTACAATAGGCAATTTTTCGACCAATTTCTATAGGACCGCATAATTGAGTGCCATCAATCACCCGTCCGTCCGCAAGCGTCACTGTTTCACCGCGCTTAAGTTGACCATAAATCCGACCAGGAGGAATTTGCAACGCCTTGGCTTTTTCAATATCAAAGCGTCCTGATCGGTCTTTTTCGGCTACGCGGTAGCCGAAAGCTGTAATGCGATGATGCAAATTACCGCAGCTAACGGTGAAGTCATCGTCTTCATAAATTACCCCTGGACGGATGGCATGGACTTTAATCGGGTAGGAAAAGTGTGTGTAGGAGTAACGGGAGGCGGCTTGAATGTAATCATTTAATCCAGGTGGCCCATATATATCAATTCGTTCCACATTGCCTGCTAAGCCACAAGTAGCAAGAAGTCCCATCAAGCCAAAGATGTGGTCACCGTGCATATGAGTAATAAAAATTCGTGAGAGTTGGCTGATTTTCAGTTCACTCCGTATAATTTGATGCTGAGTGCCTTCACCACAGTCGAATAACCACAGTTCTGCCCTTTGGGGTAATCTCAGGGCGACACTCGAAACATTGCGCGATCGCGTGGGTACACCGGAACTCGTACCTAAGAATGTTATCTGCACAGGTTCTTTAATCTTCCTATTGCTCAATTTGCTGCTCTATTTTCTATAGTGACACGCTTGATAAGCAAAATACTTTTGAGAGGAAGTCGCTTTTTTAAACCCAACACCCAATAAAGATTATAGGGCTTAGGCAAAAATCTGTGACATCTCCTACACTGTAACCGCCTCGGTTACAGTGTAGGCTTCCAGCAGCCCGATGAAGGGTATGAAGGATTTCCTTCGTGGTACTATCATCCATAGTTCCAACTATGTGTTCTTTCCCACTACGGCGTTTTATACTGGGGAAAATGCCCAACCCCAGTCTTGTCAAGTTGATTCCAGCATTAATGTCGCGGTCAACCATCAAAGAGTTTTGCTCATCCCAATATTCTCTGATACTGCAAGACGCTCGATGACTCGCTACCGCTTCGCTATCAGTAAAAATAATTTCATTGCGGTAACTGAGAATCATTGAAGTGTATTGTGGGTTCTGTGAAATTGCGACAGCACCAGCAATTTCTGCTATGCGCTGTAATATCTCGAAGAATTGCCCAAAAGCACCATCAGCCCACGACTTATTCAGTCCTGACTTAGCGGATTGTCCATTTGGAAGATAGCTTCCATCCTCATCCTGTTTGATTTTATTGCGTCGGGTTAATCCCTTGAGGTTTAAGTCCTCGTAGAAGAAAAATTTCTTTCCAATTCTGACAAGCTTGTGGGCTGTTTTTTACTGAAAATCTTTTCGACTTCTAGCAATTTTTTGATGCTGTTTAGCTTCACGTTTTGCCAACTTACGACGAGATTTAGACCCGCGATGGAGTTTATTTCGCTTAATAGAAATACGGTCTAGCTTGGCTTGATTTTTGCGTAATGGCTTTAAAGATGGAACTTTTTTACCCTCTGAAGTTGCAAGATAATCATCACCTTGCAACACAGCATCAATCCCCATTGAGTTGTCCCAATTGGGGATAAAATCGATGGTTTGACTTGGTACAGATACATCTTCCAATACCATCTGTTAGGGTCGAGGAGAGCATTACTGCTCTACCTCTCCCATCCGAAACCGTGCGTGCGACTTTCACCGCACACGGCTACTCAGTGTGTTGTCCTTTTGTCATTACGGACTCCCTGACCTTTTGACCGATGAAATTAGGGATATCATTTATCCACTCCCAATCAAACTTTTCCCAATATTGAGAGAGTTTCTCTAGTGGTATGTCAATTTTCTATTTGTGGATAAAGACGCTTGAGACGGATACGGGCATCCGCTGTTGTGAACTGCCAATCTACAGACTTTTGTGAATGATTGCGTTGAATATACCAAGCCGTTGTTTCTTGTTCTAAAGTTTCAAGATCAGGAATCCGACGATCTAGGCATTGTCGGGTCATTGCGGACAATTCGTTTTCAGCAATATTGAGCCAACTCCCATGTTTGGGAGTATGGTGAATTTCCAAACGTTCGACCAGAGAACGGGCTGTAGACGGCTCAAAAGCTTGATAAAGTGAGGCAAGTTTATGAGTATTTAGCTGGTCACATATTAAAATAACTTTGTCGCTATCAGGATAGTCGTTGTCGAGTAAGTGCTTAATTTCTGTTGCCCAGTCAACCGCTGTTCTCCGTTCACTGATGACTGTTTTGCGCCACCCAGACAACGGTTCTGTAAACATAAAGATATTGGCTGTTCCATTGCGTTCGTATTCATAA
>JAIVFU010000180.1 GCA_020829485.1 Nostoc sp. CHAB 5834
TGAAGGACGGCGACATCGTCAACATCGACCACTCCGTCATCGTTGACGGCTGGCACGGCGATTCCAGCCGGATGTACACGGTCGGCGCCGTCAACGCCCGGGCCAGGAAGCTGGTCGACGTCACCTATGAGGCGCTGGCCCTGGGCATCGAACAGGTCAAGCCGGGCAACACCTTCGGCGACATCGGCTACGCCATCCAGCGCCACGTCGAGGCCAACCGCATGTCGGTCGTGCGCGACTTCTGCGGCCACGGCATCGGCCGGCTGTTCCACGACAGCCCCAACGTCCTGCACTATGGCCGAAAGGGCGAGGGCGCGGTGCTGAAACCCGGCATGTTCTTCACCATCGAGCCGATGGTGAACCTGGGCAAGCCGCACGTGAAGGTCCTGTCCGACGGCTGGACCGCCGTGACCCGCGACAAGTCCCTGTCGGCCCAGTGCGAGCACACCGTCGGCGTGACCGAGGACGGCGTCGAGATCTTCACCCTCAGCCCCGCCGGCCTGTTCCGCCCGAACTAGGGCCGACGTTTCAGGCGTCGCGGCGCTTGGCCACCAGCCAGTCGACGGTCATCGTCGCCACCGTTTCGGTCTCGGCGTTGACCAGGGTCACGTCGATCGTGAACGCCGTCTTTGCGTCCCGCTCCAGCTCGGCCGCCAGGTCCTCGGTAGAACCCCGAACCTGGGCCTCGGCGACGACGCGGCCCTTGGCGACCTTCACGTATCGAATGGTGGCACCCGTGGCGACCGGGCGCACCGACAGCAACTGCATGGCGAAGGTTCCGCTCATGGCGGCTCCCGACGCGGTCTCCCCCAGGGTGAACAGGGCACCGGCATGGATGCTGTTGATGTGGTTGCCCACCTCCGGTCTCTGTTCGAGGGCGCAGACCGCCCGGCCGGCGGCGACCTCAATGACTTCGACGCCGGTGGTGGCGACGAACGGCAGGGTAGCGGCCAGCTGGGCTTTGATGATGTCGAACACGCGCGATCTCCTATGTATCCACTGGATACATTTCTGATCAGGGTGGAACTGTCAAGGCTGGGCGCGGAGATGCGGAGGCCCTAGACTTTCTCCGTGTCGGAAGGCGAGCCCGAAAGACCCTATCACCACGGAGCCTTGCGAGAGCAGGTTCTGGCCGTCGCCCTGCGTCATCTGGCAGAGGGCGCGAGCGGCCTGCCCGCGATCCGTGAGATCGCGGCCGAGATCGGTGTCACCCACCGGGCCCTCTATCGGCACTATGCCGACAAGGCCGCCCTCAACGCCGCCGTCGCCGCTGAAGGATTTCGCCGCCTATGCGAGGCGGTCTCCGTCCGCGCGGCGCAGCAGGGCCTGACACGGCGGGCCGTGATGGAGGCCTATGTCGGCTTCGCCCTGACCGAGAGCGGTCTCTATGACCTGATGTTCTCCTTGCCGGCCGACGGTTTGATGCGGCGTCCCGAGCCCGGAGACGAGGTCCGGCGGCTGGTCGGCCTGGCCAGCGACGCCTTCGCGACCAAGGGCGCTTCAGCTGACGCCGTGCGGGATCAGGTCATCGCCGCCTGGGGCATGGCCCACGGTCTGACCGAGCTGTGGCGCGGCGGCGCGCTTCGGGCGGAGGGCCGCCAGCGGGCCGCGGAGTACATCCTGAAGCGGCTCGCAGACGCCGGACTGGTTGAAGGTCGCCTCGATCGGCCTTGACTTCGCCGCGATAGGGGCCCATCTGCCGCTGCGTCGCACAATCGCGCAACCCGGCGTCTCCAGCGCGTGTGGGTTCGGCCTTCGGGCAGGAACCGCTCTGTAGAAGCCGCCGGCTCTCAAGCTTCATTCGCTGCCCGGACACGCGGGGCGGCGCCCGATCAAGCCCCAGGCGCGAGCCTTCGGGGATTGGCGGCGCGCGGTCCTTTGGCGTCTCAGCCCGGCCGATGCGCGTCGCCGCATGCGAAAGACATCCGCTCCCATGAGCACCACATTCGAAACCTTCGGCCTGAACAAGGCCCTGCTCCAGGCCCTCGCGACCGAGGGCTACACCACGCCGACGCCGATCCAGGCCCAGGCCATCCCCTCGGTCATGACCGGCAAGGATCTGTTGGGCATCGCCCAAACCGGCACCGGCAAGACGGCCGCCTTCGCCCTGCCGATCCTGCACCGGCTCGCCGAGAACCGTGTCGCCCCCCTGCCGCGCACCACGCGCACCCTGGTCCTGTCGCCGACGCGCGAACTGGCCAGCCAGATCGCCGAGAGCTTCAAGGCCTATGGCAAGCACCTCGGCTTCAAGGTCGCGGTCGTCTTCGGCGGCGTGAAATACGGCCCGCAGGAGCGCGCGCTCCAGGGCGGCCTCGACGTCCTGGTCGCCACCCCCGGCCGCCTGCTGGACCACATGCAGCAGAAGACCATCGACCTGTCGTCGACCGAGATCTTCGTGCTGGACGAGGCCGACCAGATGCTGGACCTCGGCTTCGTCAAGCCGATCCGCCAGATCGTCAGCCGCATCCCGGCCAAGCGCCAGAACCTGTTCTTCTCGGCCACCATGCCGACGGAGATCGGGAAGCTGGCGGGTGAGCTGCTGAAGGACCCGGTCAAGGTCCAGGTGACGCCGCAGTCGACCACGGTCGAGCGCATCAACCAGACCATCATCCACGTCGAACAGGGCCGGAAGCGCGCCCTGCTGACCGAGATGTTCGCCGATCCGAACTACACGCGCTGCCTGGTCTTCACCAAGACCAAGCACGGGGCCGACAAGGTCGCGGCCTATCTGGAGGCCGGCGGCGTCCAGGCCGGGGCCATCCACGGCAACAAGTCCCAGCCCCAGCGTGAACGCACGCTCGCCGCCTTCAAGGCCGGCAAGCTGCGGGTGCTGGTCGCCACCGACATCGCCGCGCGCGGCATCGACGTGGACGGCGTCTCGCACGTCGTGAACTTCGAACTGCCCTTCGTGCCGGAAGCCTATGTCCACCGCATCGGCCGCACCGCGCGGGCGGGCAAGGACGGCTCGGCCGTCAGCTTCGTCGCCGGCGACGAGATGAAGCTGCTCAAGGACATCGAGAAGGTCACGCGCCAGAAGATCCCGGCCACCGACCGCCGGAACGACAAGTCCCTGGGCCTGCTGGATCAGTCGATCATGGCCTCGGGCGTCGGCTCCAAGGCCTCGATGCCGGACGACGGCCGGGGTGATCGCCAGCAACGCGGCCCGCGCAACCCGCGCCGCGACGGCCTCAAGCCGAGCCACGGCGGCCAGCCTCACCGCGTGCGCGGCGGGCGCGGCGGTCAGGGCCAGGGCTCGGGCCAGGGTTCGGGTCGGGCCGAAGGCGGCGATCGGCCGATCTCCAACGTCGTGCCGTTCGACCCGCTGGCGGCGGACCGCGCCCGCTCGCGTCCCGTCGAGGCCGTCTCGGGCCCGGCCAAGGAAGGCGAGATCACGCGCCGTCCCCGCCGCCGGCGTCCGTCCAACGGCGGCAAGGGCTACGTGGCCCGGGCCTGATCAAAAGCTGATCGTCTGAACACGGCGGGCCTCGCGAGGGCCCGCCGTTTTCATGTCTGGAGGGTCGTCATCACTCCGAGCGCGCCCAGCGACGTGGCCAGTCCTCCGATCGCTACGTCCACCAACGCCGCGTCGCGCCCTCGCACCACCAGGTTCGTGCCGATTTCTCCGTCCGATCCCGCGCCGAACGGATAGCTGCCGAAGCTGAGGTCGCGATGGGCGCGGGCGGCGTCGGCCAGGGGCTGGGCGATCGCGCCCTCGCCGACGCCGGTGACGCGCAGGGTCCGGGCATGGACCACCGCGCCGGTCCTCAGGCGGGGCGCGACGTCCTCCAGCATGCCGGTCATGATCTTCGGCACACCGGCCAGGACGAAGACGTTGCCGATCTGGAACCCCGGCGCGTCGGTCACCGGATTGGCGATCAGGACGCCACCGTCCGGAATCCGCGCCATCCTCCGCCGGGCCGCGTTCAACTCGTCGCCATAGCGACGCTCCAGGATCGCGAGGGCATCTGGATGCTCACCGATCTCGACGCCGAAGGCACGGGCGACCGCGTCCGCGGTGATGTCGTCATGGGTCGGGCCGATGCCGCCGGTGGTGAAGACATAATCATGCGCGGCGCGCAGCGTGTTCAGCGCCTCCACGATCTGGCCCTCCCGGTCCCCGACGATCCGGGCCTCGAACAGGTCGATACCGAGCGCCGAGAGGAAGCGGGCCAGGGTATTCGTATTGGTGTCGGCCGTCCGGCCGGACAGGACTTCGTCGCCGATGACGAGGACGGCGGCGGTCGGGTTGGGGGCAGGGGCGTCGGTCATGGCGGGCTTCTAGCGCGATCGGGGGCTTTCGCGCAGGGGCGTGCGGCGCTAACGCCCCCATCATGCAGTTCCCCGTCGTCATCCTCGACAAGCCGCAGATGGCCGAGAACATCGGCGCGGTGGCGCGGGTCATGGCGAACTTCGGCCTGGATCGGCTGAGGCTGGTCACCCCGCGCGACGGCTGGCCCCAGGAGCGGGCCTGGCCCTCGGCGTCGGGCGCCGACTGGGTGCTGGAGGGCATCGAGGTGTTCGACAGCGTGGCCGCCGCGACCGCCGATCTGAACACCGTCTTCGCCACCACCGCGCGTCCGCGAGAGACGCGCCAGCCGGTTCGAACCCCGCGCGAGGGGGCCCGCGTCCTGTTCGATGACGCGGCCTCGGGGCTGAAGATCGGCCTGCTGTTCGGGGGCGAGCGGGCAGGGTTGGAGACCACCGACATCGCCCTGTGCCATGGCATCGTCACCATCCCGATCGACCCCCGCCACCATTCGCTGAACCTGGCCCAGGCGGTGGCGATCAACGCCTATGAGTGGCGCGCCCTGATCCTGGACGCCCCGCCGCCCGGTTTCCGCGAAGGCGATCCCCCGGCGTCCGGGGCCCTGATGGTGGGCATGTACGAACACCTGGAGACCGAGCTGGAGGCCGCCGGCTTCTTCCATCCGCCCGAGAAGACACGGTCCATGAGCCAGAACCTGCGCGTCATGCTGGGCCGCGCGGCCTTCTCCGAACAGGAGGTCGCGACCTTTCGCGGCGTGATCACCGCCCTGTCCAGGGGGAGGGGGAGGCTGCTGGAGCGGCTGGCGCGCGAGCGGACAGAGAGCGGGGCAAAGGACTGATGGTCGTCTCTGTCCACCGTCGTCAGGCGCGGCGTTAGGCCCGCATTAACCACGCTCCCGGCATTTTCTGCCCAGTTCTGTAGTCCGGCCCCGGCGGGCCGAGGGAGTGGGCATGAGCGGCGCGGAAGTTCTGGACGTGGGCCGCGACGCCCTGTGGCTGACCATCCAGCTGTGCGCGCCGGTGCTGATCGTCGGCCTTGTCGTCGGCGTCGGCATCGGCCTGTTCCAGGCCCTCACGCAAATCCAGGAACAGAGCCTGGTCTATGCGCCCAAGATCATCGCCATCTTCATCTCGCTGCTGCTGTTCCTGCCGCTGATGGGGGGGCTTCTGGGCGCCTTCATGCGCGAGATCGCCGCCCGCATCTCGGGCATGTAGCGGCCTCGGATGGAGCCCTACGCCACCGCCGATCAGGTCTGGGCCGGCGGGCTGATCTTCGCCCGGATCGGCGCGATCCTGCTGAGCCTGCCCGGCATCGGCGAGAGCTATGTACCGCCGCGCATCCGCCTGTCCCTGGCCCTGGTGATCTCCCTCGCCCTGTGGCCCGTGGTCCAAGGCTCGCTGCCGCCCCTGCCTGACAGCCTGGGAGCCTCGGTCGGCTGGGTCATCCGCGAGGTCATCACCGGTCTGGCGATCGGCGCGATCCTGCGAGCCTTCACCGCCGCCCTGGCGGTGGCGGGTGAGATCGTGTCGCTTCAGACCACCCTCAGCTTCGCCCAGACCACCAATCCGCTTCAGGCGTCGCCGGGCACCACCATCGCGGCCTTCCTGATGCTGCTGGGAACGGTGCTCGTGTTCGCCACCAATACCCATCACCTGTTCATCGCGGGTCTGGTGGGCTCCTATGAGCTGATCGCCCCGGCGCGGCCCCTGATCGCCGGCGACTTCACCGAACTGGCCATCCGGACCATCGGCGACAGCTTCCTTCTGGGCGTCCAACTGTCGGCCCCGGTGATCGTCTTCGCCCTGATCTTCAACCTGGCGAGCGGTCTGGTGGGGCGGGTCATGCCGGCGTTCCAGATCTTCTTCGTCGCCGCGCCGCTGAGCGTGATCCTGGGGCTTTCGATCTTCGCCCTGTCGTTGGGGGTGCTCGGGACGGTCTTCATCGACCGCTACCGCAGCCTGGCCAGTCAGTTCGTGAGCGCGGGAGGCGGCCTTGGCTGAAGACGCCGATCCCGAGTCCAAGACAGAAGAAGCCACCCCGCGAAAACTCGAGGAGGCGCGAAAGAAGGGCGACGTCGCGAAATCCGCCGACGTCGCCCCGGCCATGAGCCTCCTGGGCGCCACCGCCGTGATCGTCATGGGCGGGGGCTATTTCGCGACCTCGATGGGCGAGGCCTTGCTGCCGTTCATCGCCCAGCCCCATGCGCTGATGGGCGGGCTGGAGGCCGGAGCGGGGGTCGAGCTGGGGGCACGGGCCCTGTGGGCCGCCGCACCCTTCCTGGGGGCCGTGATGCTGGCGACCATCATCGGCGGGGTCGGCGGCAACGTCTTCCAGTCGGGCCTGATCATCTCGGCCGAGAAGATGAAGCCCAAGCTGGACAAGATCAGCCCCATGAAGGGGTTCCAGCGGATCTTCGGACCCGACGGTCTGATGCAGTTCGCCCAGACCCTGATCAAGCTGATCGCGGTCTCCGTGGTGTGCTGGATGGTGCTGAAGCCGCACATGCGCGAGTTCGAGAACATGGCCGCCATGCATCCGGCGGCCATCCTGCCCCTGGCGCGCGATATGATGATCGCCCTGATGGCCTCCACCCTGGTGTTCCTGGGGCTGACGGCGGGCGGCGACTACATCTGGCAGAAGATGCGCTTCGCCAAGCGGATGCGGATGTCCAAGGAGGAGCTGAAGGAGGACTACAAGCAGTCCGAGGGCGATCCCCACGTCAAGGCCAAGCTGAAGCAGATCCGCATGCAGAAGAGCCGCCAGCGGATGATGGCCAACGTCCCCAAGGCCACGGTGATCGTGACCAACCCCACCCACTATTCCGTCGCCCTGCGCTACGAGCCCGATCAGGGCGACGCCGCCCCGGTCTGCGTGGCCAAGGGGGTGGACGCCCTGGCCCTGCGCATCCGGGAGGTGGCCAGGGAGCACGACGTGCCGGTGGTCGAGAACGTGCCCCTGGCGCGCGCCCTCTACGCCGTCGTCGACGTCGACGAGATCATCCCGCGCGAGCATTTCGAGGCGGCGGCGAAGGTGATCGGCTTCGTGATGAAGAAGCGGGGCGGACGCGCGCCGAGCCGACAGCCCGCGCGACCGGACGTCAGGCCGCGCGGCTGAGCGCCGAGGGGGCCTTGACGAACAGGCCCTTGCGGCCCGCGATGGGGCGGAAGGCGATGCTGTCGCCGTCGATGCGGTCGTCGGCGCCCAGGACCAGGACGCCGTCGTCGACCAGCCGTCGCTCCAGACCGTCGACCACCAGGCCGCGGCGGGTCGGCTCCATCTCGGTCAGGACGTTGCGACAAAGGATGACGTCGAACCTCTGGCCGTCCGTGGGGGGGTCCAGCAGATTGTGGCGGGCGAAGCGGACGGCGTCGCGAAGGCGCTCGCGCGCGCGCCAGGCGTCGTCGGCCGGCTCGAACCAGTCCAGCATGGTCTGGGCCGACAGGCCCCGCTGGATCTCGAAGGCGCTGAAAAAGCCGGCCCGGGCCTTGTCCACGGCGCGCTGGGACAGGTCGGTGGCGATGATCTCGGCATTGATCCCCGCATCCAGGGCGCCGATGGCGACGGAAAAGGGCTCCTGACCGGTCGAGCAGCCGGCCGACCAGATGCGCACCAGGCCGCCGGGCCGGGCCCGAGCGATGGCCGGCAGGAGCTCGCGGGTGATGGTGTCGAACACGGCGCGGTCGCGGCGGAACCAGGTCTCCGGGTTCAGCATGGCCTCGATCACCGCCCACCCCAGCGAGGCGACCGGCTTGACCCAGAGGGTCTGGAGCATGGCCTCGACGCTGTCGAAGCCCTCGCGCCGCGCGACCGGGGCCAGCCGATGCTCGGCCAAGTGGATGCGGTCGCGGCCCAGCCGAAAGCCCGCTCGCGAGGCGAGCAGACCTTGCAGACGATCGAAGTCGTCCTGGTTCATGGCTGAGCGACGGGGCGGGACATGGTTCGGCTCAGACGGCTCCGACTTCGCACAACTTGGAGTGAATGATTTCGGAGTCGAAGGGTTTCATCACATAGTCGTCCGCGCCGGCCGACAGGGCCTCGGCGATCCGTTCGGGCGCGGTCTCGATGGTGCAGAACAGGATCTTGGGACCTTCTCCGCCGGCCTGTCCGCGCAGGCGACGCAGGAAGGTCATGCCGTCCATGACCGGCATGTTCCAGTCCAGCAGGACAACGTCGGGCATCAGTCCGGTGCAGTAGGACAGGGCCTCGGCCCCGTCGGCGGCCTCGTCGACCTCGAAGCCCAGCCCTTCGACGATGCGCCGCGCGACCTTCCGGATGATCCGGCTATCGTCCACGATGAGGCAGGTCCGGACGTCCACGGCGCGCACTTCTCCCAGCGGCCGGAATCAAAGCGCCGCTTCATCCGCCAATATCGGCGTTGGGCGGTTAACGAGGCGTTGGGATGTCGGGTTAAGAGGGCATCCGCGCGTCCAGAACGACCCGTCCGTCCACAACCTCCACGTCCAGCCGCCCGCCCGCCTGCTGGACCGTCAGCCACAGCCAGTAGGGCTGGACCCACTGCCCGGCCAGGCCCTCGGTCAGGCGCTCGCCCTTCAGCCCCGTCGCGGCTTCGGCCTTCAGCCGCGCGCGGGCGCCCTCGGCCGTTCCGACCAGCGTCAGTCCCCCCGACTCGGACCGCGCCGTCACCACCGCCTCTCCGCCCATGGGCAGGGCGGCCGCGGTCAGATAGGCCAAGTTGACCAGGGCCCGGGCCTGGGGTTTGCCGAAGTCGGCGACCTCCAGCCGCCAGTCCAGGGTGGCCCGGCCGCCGGCGATGACGTTGTCGACCAGGGCCTTCAGCTCGTCGGCGGTGAACCGCTCGGCCGTGGTCGCGGCCCCGAAGGCGACGCGGCAGAACTGGACCAGGGCGACCATCTTCCTGGCGCTGTCGGCGATCAGGCCGATCGCGTCGTCGCGCATGTCCTGGGCGGTCGGATCCTCCAGGAGGTCGATCCCCGACATGATGGCCCCCGACGGGCTAATGAAGTCGTGGCACAGCTTGGCCGCGATCAGGCTGGCGAGCTCTGGCCCATCCATCGGGAGGTCGTCGAGCGGGGCGGCGAAGGCGGTGTCGGTCATGGGGACGAAACTGAGGTGATTTGCCCGTTCGCGAAACCGGCCGGATGGTCTATCCCCGCCGAAATGACCTCCTCCGTTTCCGCCGACCTCGCCTCCGGCGTGCTCCACGACCATCTCGCCGACATCGCCGAGGACGCCGCGCGCGTGATCCTGCCCTACTGGAAGGTGGGGACCGAGGTGTTTTCAAAGGCCGACGACAGCCCGGTGACCCAGGCCGACCGCGAGGCCGAGGCCCTGATCCTGTCGCGTCTGGCGGCGCTCTATCCCGACGTGCCCGCCGTGGCCGAGGAGCAGTCGGAGGCCGACGGCCGGCCAGAGGTCGCGGCGGATCGCTACTGGCTGATCGACCCCCTGGACGGAACCAAGGGCTTCGTCGCCGGCAAGGAGAGCTTCACCGTCAACATCGCCCTGATCGAGGCGGGCCGCACGGTGGTCGGCGTCGTCACGGCCCCCGCCAACGGCGTGACCTGGCGTTCGGCTCCCGGCGGCGGGGCCGAGATGCGCCGCTTCGGAGAGCCCTGGCGCGCCATCAAGGTCCGCGACCGCCCCGACGAGGGCATCGCCCTGTTGAGCCACAGCGTCACCGACGAGGAGGCCACCCGCCTCGCCGCCCGCCACGGCTGCACCCAATGGCAGGGCACGGATTCGTCGCTGAAGTTCTGCCTGATCGCCGAGGGCCGCTTCGACGCCTATCCGCGCACGGGGCCGACCTCGGAGTGGGACACGGCGGCCGGGCAGGCCGTGCTGGAAGCCGCCGGGGGCCGGGTGCTCGCGGCGGACGGCCAGCCGCTGGGCTACGGCAAGCCGGGCTTCCTGAACGGACCGTTCGTGGCGATGGGCGGGTAGGGGCAAAAGCTCGGTCCGGGGTTGGTGCCGAGGTCTGATTTAGGTGTGGGCTCGTGAGTCCGTTCTGGACCTATTGCGGACAATCGCTCTCCCCGGCCCTCGCATCTTTGCGCTAACGTTAGTCTATGAAGTGGCTTGATGAGCAGAGGGCATATGCGAAAGCCATAGACCGGGCTCGATACTGGTCGATGGCTTTGGGCACGGTCCTTTTTCTGCTGATCTGGGTCCTCACCATAGGGTGGGCTTCTGAACA
>JAIVFU010000181.1 GCA_020829485.1 Nostoc sp. CHAB 5834
ATCAGCTTCGCTGTAATATTTTTGATCGTTTCATTGCCAGTATTGGTGCTTTTGGCGATCGCGCTCCAGATTGACAGCCCTGGCCGCCTTTTTTTCGTGCAGCAAAGAGTCGGGCGGCACGGGCGCATGTTCAATTGCTGTAAATTTAGAACAATGCACGAAGATGCCGAAGCACTGCTCGAGGCACTCCTGCTGGAGTCCCCCGAAGCCCGTAAAGAGTGGGAAATGGACCACAAGCTTCGCAACGATCCGCGTGTCTCCAGATTCGGTAGGATCGTGCGCATGCTCAGCCTCGATGAACTTCCCCAGCTGTTCAACATTCTTTCAGGCGAAATGAGTGTCGTGGGGCCGCGTCCAATCGTTCGAGCTGAAATATCAAAATATAGCAGCTATTTTAAAGATTATTGCGCGATGAAGCCGGGATTAACCGGTCTGTGGCAGGTGAGCGGTCGTAACGATGTTACCTATGATGAACGCGTGCAACTGGATTGTGAGTATCGCCAAAAAGCCTCGTTTTGGTTTGATATGGGGATTGTTTTAAAAACCGTTCCGGCAGTTTTGGGTGCAAAAGGTTCATATTGACGATACCGAAATGTTTCTTTCCGGAAGCGTGGTTTGTCACGTCAACGCAAAAATCGCAAACCACAGCAAAGCGCCGATAACGAACGTCAAACCCCAACCCAAGAATGAGATTGGTTGTTGATCCACTCTGGGCGAAGACGTGTTTAAGACGCCGTACATATCCTGCTCCATTTCCACAGATGCTCTGTGTTCAACCGGCTCTACAGATGATTTCGGCTGCAAAACCGTATCATTGACTGGCAAATCGTTTTTGTTCTTCATCCCGTATCATATAGAAAACGTCATCGAATTCCTATAGCCTTTTACCAAGGGCATACTGACAAGATTATGATGAAGACATCATTAACGAAAGGCAAAAATGCTGCGTGCCATTTAACCGCCGATATTTTATCCGTCGATATTTCAGCGGAAAGCGCGCACCACTTGATCGGAAATCGGCTTGAACAAATAGGCAAGCAGCGTGCGTTCTTCCGTTTTAAAGAACGCTTCGACGGGCATGCCTGGGCGCAGTTTGAGTGACCCCAGCTTGGCGAGTTCCTCTTTCGATATCGTCACTTCCACAGGAAAATAGGCGATCCCGAGTTGCGGATCGGTTGTCCGGTCCGCACTGATTTTCGTTAGCTTGCCGCTGATCTGAGGCGTTGTCTGCACATCAAACGCTGAAAAGCGCAGCGAAACGCTGTTGCTTCGCCGCAACTGATCAATGTCTTGTGGGCTTACCCGCGCAGTGACAACCAACGGATCTTTTTCAGGAACGATTTCCAATATTGTTTCACCGGCAGGGACGACTCCGCCAATGGTGTTGTACGCCAGCTTATCGATCACACCGTCATATGGAGCGTGAACAAGATTACGGCTGTTCGTGTCCTGCGTCACAACATCATTTCGCCGGAGTTCGGTCAGTTTAACCTGCACGTCCGCCAGACTTTCCCCTGCCAGTCGGCGGGCATTATCTTCAAGCAAATAGCTCCGTTCTTGCAACTCAGCGATTCGCGCGCGGACTTGGGCTTCGCTTGTTTCTGCTGACGCTACATTGCCGCGCAAACCCTCTGCTGCGCGATGAAGTTCATTGCGGCGCTGCAAAGTTGTATAGCCCTTTTCCCACAAACGATCATTGGCCGTTTTCTCTTCGGCAATTAGTACTTCTTGCTTTCGGTAAACGTCAGCTTGAATCTTGTAACCGCGAATGGATTCATCCGCTTGGCTGATCTGTTGCGCTATCGTCTCGCGCTGGGACGCAATTGCTTGGCGGTTCAGCGCAAAAGCACGCCTTTCCTCCCGCATAATCGTCTCGACTTCCTTAAGCGACTGCCGCGAGGTTAGGGCAGGTGGAAAAGCTATTTCGCGGGAGCCGTCACGTTCCGCGCGCAACCGGGCCTCTCGGGCCAATAATTGGTCAATGTTTTCGGTTGTCATCGCCGCGCTGGCGGCAGAGACATTCGTGTCGAAGCGCATTAGCAGTTGCCCTTTGCGCACCCGGTCACCGTTACGGATCGTTATTGCGGCGATAACTCCTCCTTGTGGATGTGCCACTTTCTTGATGCCAGAGCCGACGGTTACTTCGCCTGCCGCAATCACCGCGCCAGAGATAGGAATAACCGCTAACGCCCCGCAAAAGCCAAAAATGAACAATGCCATAGCCCATTTTGATCGGCTGATGACGCGCGTCAGCTGGTTTTGAGAATCAACTATTTGAGGTAGCTTTGTTTCAGCCGATATCAACTGGCCCATTTCATCATCCATATTTCATGCGTTTGCAGTTGAAGCTATTTGGTTCGAATTTTGCTCGGCCTGCTCGGTTGGCCGTGATATCTTTTGCAGCACATCTTCTTTTTTTCCGAAAGCACGTACGACGCCCTGATCAAGCCATAATAATTTATCGATATTTACAAGGGCGCTGGGTCGATGCGCCACGACGATAATAATTGCGCCGCGCGAACGCGCTGAGGCGATAGCGTCATTTAGCGCTGAATCTCCAACCGCATCCAAATTCGAATTAGGTTCATCGAGCACAATAAGGAACGGCTGGCGAAATAGAGCGCGGGCGAGGGCAATTCGCTGTCGCTGTCCTGCTGATAGACTGCGGCCATGGGGACCGATGACGGTGTCATATCCTTCGGGTAACCGCACAATTAGTTCGTGAACACCTGCATCGCGGGCGCTTTCGATTATTTCAGGGCTTTCGGCGGTCGGGTCAAAACGGGCAATGTTTTGGGCAATACTGCCATCGAACAGTTCAATGTCCTGGGGCAGGAAACCGATATGTTGGCCGAGGGCATCAGCGTCCCATTGATCAAGCGAAGCAGAATCGAGCCGTACCGCGCCTCGCGCAGGAGAAATAATGCCAACGATTGTTGACGCCAACGAACTTTTGCCCGAACCGCTGGCACCAACAATTGCAAGTGCATCACCAGCCGTTAGCCGGAAATTCACGTCACGGAACAAGACATATTGTGAGCCAGGCGCAATCGCGGCCAAATTCTCGATCGTCAGTTCATTCGCTGGAGCGGGCAATACCGTACGTGATTCTATGATGCCCTCGCTTTGCAAGCATTCGGCCAACCTGTTCCACGCTTGCCGCGCTGTAATGAAGCCCCGCCAATTACCAACTGCAAGCTCAATCGGGGCGAGAGCGCGTGAGGACAATATAGTACTCGCAATAATTACCCCGCCAGTCGCGCGGTCATTAATGACAAGCCAGGCGCCGCAGGCGAGGATCAGTGATTGGAGAAGCATGCGGAAGGTTTTTGTAAATGCACGCATTGCACTGAGCCGCCCCGACACATCGTCATTTGCCAGGATATAGGAGTCGGTCAGTTCGCCCCATTTTCTGGTCGACCACCGCTTCATTCCCATTGCATGAAGTAATTCGGCGTTGCGCCGGCACGTTTCGATATAGGAATTGCGCTCGGCGCCGATGCGGGTCACGACATCCACCTGCGAAGTTGTCATACGGTCGGTTAATATGGTCAATAATATCAATACCACCGCACCAATTAGGCTGACAACGCCAAGCAGGACATGAAAAGCAAACAATATGCCGATGAATAACAAGACCCATGGCAAGTCAAGGATTGCCATCGGCCCAGGACCAGATAGAAATTTACCCAGCTGGTCAAGGTCGCGCGAAGGTTGGGGCGTGTCCCGTCGTTCTTTGCCACTCCGCTTTGAAGATTGAGCAATGCCAAACACGCGATCAGAAAGGGAATGCTGGAAGATTGCACCGCATTGATTGGTCACCTGGTTCCGCAGGTGCTCAATCACTGCCTGGAAAAAATAGGCGATGATGACCAGAACAACAAGGCCGATGAGGCTTGGCGTGCTTCGGCTGGGAAGAACTTCATCATAAACCAGCAGCATGAAAATTGCGCCGGAGAGCATCAGCACATTTAATGCCGCGCTCATCGTGAATAGGGTGAAGGCAACTCCGCGACGGCCGGAAATCGCTGCAAATAATTCGGGCGAATGCGTCAGCCCGAGTGTCGATAAGCGGAACACTTCGTTCCCCCGAGCATGACGCTCTTTCAAAATAGAAAAAGGGCAATGCGGCAGGTTTTACCGCATTGCCCCAAGATATAGGTCAAATAAGGAGATCGGCCAATGAAACGCCGGTTGCGTTGTTCAGCTGGATTTCAAAATCAACGACGCTGTCATTATCGGTATCGATCGCGATTATGGTGCTTCTTCCGCCGTTAAAGCTATTGAAAGCAATCTGCGATGCATCGAGGTTCAATGAAGCAAGACTGATCTTATCCTCACCGACCGTAAAATCGGTAATTACGTCGCGAAGGCCAGCGCCGGCTTCTGACTCGCCGGCACGGAAGAAGAAGATATCTCCTTCAGTCCCGCCTGTCATGGTATCACGACCCATACCGCCGTAAAGACGGTCAGCACCTTCGCCGCCTGTTAGGGTATCGTTGTCGTTCCCGCCCAATAGATAGTCTTCGCCGTTGCCGCCGTTGAGGGTGTCATTGCCGTCTCCACCAGACAACCGGTCGCTGTCATCACCGCCAAAGAGCCTGTCGTCGCCGACGCCACCGCTTAGAATGTCGTTACCGAAGCCGCCTATCAACGAATCATTGCCTTCTCCGCCGAACAACTTGTCGTCGCCTTCGCCGCCAATTAATCTGTCATCACCGGCACCGCCGTTCAAAATATCGTTACCGGCCAGACCGGTAATTACATCATTGCCAGCTTGGCCATTTATGTTGTCGTCGTTGATGGTGCCGACGATTGCGTCGTCACCGTTTGTTGGAGTGTTTGGCATGTCGATAATTCCCTGTATAAAAAGTTTAATGAAATCCCAAATCAATTTGGGGCGAATTTTACATTAATACATGCAAACCGCGGCGTTTTCGTCGGTTCGATGCGCATTTTTTTTGTTAAACCCTGTTAAGTCTCCACAGCGTCGGACGGAGACTTAATAAAGTGTTAATTGCGAAACGTTACACTTGCGTGACAATTTTTAACGCGCGTTCATATAAATTTCGTAGTTCGGTCAATCTTGCGCCTGAAAGTTCAAATGAGGAATTAGTATCCGCTGTATTCGTGGCGCGCGTACTGGTTACTATCCTATCATATTTGTGCGACGCCAGCGGATCACCGGCACCGTGCCCCATCGCGTGTTTTGGCCGCGTGTAATTGTTAGATAGTCCCGGAGTTAACTCTAACATTCGAGAAATACTGGCGATTTTGGCATCGGTGTCGGTTGTCAGCTGGGTGTAAGAAAGGCCGATCCTGCGCTCGGGGGGAAACAGCTCCCAATTCAGAAGGAGGGTATGAAGCCGTTGTTCATAATAATCAGCCGCCAGAGTGTCAGTTGAATATTCCGTCGACTCAAGTCTTGTAAAAAGCTGACGGATTGATCGAATAGTGTCAACGGGCTCCCGCAGCATAAAAATGGCCCGGGCATTAAAGAAACCGGAATCAACGTTGGAATCGTAGTGCGAATGAAGAATTTTATCGAACAATAACGATGCACTGGCCCGGTAGGACTTCCGGCGCATCTGATTCAATGCAAGAACACCTAAAGATGATTTATTATCATAGCTGACATGAGCCTCGCCATAGCCACTGATCTTCGGATGACTACATAAGATATGAGACAGCGCAGTCGAACCGCATCGCATATGTCCAAGAATAAAAACCATTTGGTCGAATCGGCATTTCGGTATGATCAACGCTGCTGTGGCTCCTGCCATCTGCTTGATCATCGGTCTGCTCTGCTGGTTGGCACTTCCGGCAAATGGCCCAGACTGCCTATCGCGGCAAGCATGCGTAAGCGCACAATATATATCCCAATCAAAAAGCCGAAAATCGCGGCGATCAATCCCCATAAAACTGCTGTTTCGCCTTCAAGACCAGGAGCAACCTGATCAAGAAAAACCAACGCAAAAATTACACCGAGCACCGGAGGCGCGCTTGTTTTAGCCGTGTCGATTATGGCGTCTGCACCGGCTTTTGAAAGCCGCATTACCATCGCACCATAAGTCAAGCTCATACCGGCAGTCGCGCAACCAACACCGATTGCGACCCATGTTGCCCCAAATGGCGCTAACAGCCAGGCGAGGACGAGAACCGCTACTGCGGTACATATCTGGACGCGCAACATCTTTTTTTGGCGATCGTTACAAACTAGAAAAGAGGTGGTGACTGCATCAAGCAATAAAAAGGCTTTGATGGCGCAAAAGCTAATGACGATGGGTACGGCAGGGGTCCACTTTTCCCCTAAAGCAAGCGGTACAAGATCATCTGCCAAAAAAGCAAGCGTGGCCAGTCCTGCCCACCCGATTGCGCCTACACCCGATAGCATCGTGAGCCACGATGTATCCAAACCCCTGTTTTGAACATGCCGAGCCGACAGATTTGTCTGAGATATCTTTTGCAACGGCTGCGCAAATAGATCGGTCAATGTGGAAACAATTCGGCTGGACGCACGATACAGCGCGGTCGCCGATGGCGAGAGAAATATACCCAAAACAACGTCTGCACCATATGTAGATGAAAAATTAAGCAATACGGCGAAATAGCGCTCTTTCGACCACACAAACACTTGGCGGACATACGTCCAACTAACACCCAATTCCGGACGTTCCGTCGTGCCAATCACATATAAACCCAAGATAATGATCAGGCGGGTGTAGGTTTGTGCCACCAGCGACAACACCCCCATTCCCTTGAACAGCAAGATGACCGCAATCAGGGCGCCCAAACAGTCACCGATCAACGTGCTTAAATAATAACGGCGTACACGTAAGTTACGCATTAGGACAGCTTCGTACCAAGCAGTGATAGCAACCAAAAAGATTGACGGAGCCAGAAATGCTATCAGGGTACTAATATTCTCTGAAGCAAACATGATTGGGGTTATTATGTAAATAACAAAAAGTATTACCGAAATTAAAATTGCTAGTATAAAGTTCGCTCTGAAGCAGGTTGAATATAAATGATCAGTTTGGGGCATTTTAAGCAAATACTCATATGGCCCTACATAAAATAGCGCGCGAGCTACAATCAGAAAAAGTGAAGCAAGAGCGTAAGATCCGAACGCATCGAGCGACAATTGCCGTGTTGCAACTATGGTTACGCCAAACAACAAGATCTGCACAATTGCGCGAGATAGAAAGCCAATGCTGCCGCTAACAATACCGTCCCTGTTTGAAGACATTTTTGCCTGCATGTTAAAGTTGCAGGATGCGCTGGGGATGAAGCCGCCCGGTACATAAATCGATCAGAGCGACCGCATTACCCTGCAATCGTCCAACCCGATCAACATATGGTTCGGGATAAAGGCTGCGAGCCAAGTTTGCCGCAAGGTTGCGACTCATAAGGCGCCAGGCCAATCGGCGAGGAATGGTTTTTTTGTGCAACAGATAAACCGGGTTTGCTATTTGCGAATAGCCGAGCCTTTTCCCCGATGTTCTGCCACCTTTGATGCCAAGATGAACGCCGGTAAGCAGATTAGTGTAGATCAGGATACCATTGCGCCCAAGCTGGTAGGAGAAATCGACATCCTCTTGCCACCCATATAGCGGCAGTGTTTCATCGAACCAGATATTTTCAGCTGCGGCTAGGCGGACGCATAAGTTACACCCATATAGCGCTTTAAGTGCACGCTCTTGAATGATGTCCGGAGCTGAGTGCGCATTGACCAAACTCACGCCTTGCTCAAATGAGATACCGGCGCTTTTTATACCGTCCGCAATGAGTTTTCCCGTCGCTCCGACAAGGTTGGGCCGCAAATTAAAGACCTCTTCCAAGGCCTCGAGATAGTTGTAGGCAGGTACAAAATCGTCGTCGAAAAAAACAACAATATCTGCGCGCCCGGCGATGTGTCTGAGGCCGGCGTTGCGTTGACGTGGCAAACCTTTTTCGGCAAAAATTATTTCAATCGGCAAATCAGTATTTTGTCCTAAGTCGCCTACATCTTCAGTTGAGGTAGCACAAATAACGATGCCATCGGGTAGTCGTGTTTGCAGTGACAGTTGAGCGATGGTCTTCGGCAGCAAGTCTGCGCGTCCAACGGTCGCTACGATAACGAAAACCCGCACTTTAAATTGCCTCCACAATGGGCCTCAAAGCCCTCTTTCGCCGATCGATGTTACAGCACCGCGTCTAATTTCCTGTTTTAATGCTTACTGGGTCGTAATGGGACGAAAGTCGGTTGACGCAGTGCCAGAGCAAACCCGCAAAAAAAGCCCCAGACAAATCCAGGATCGGGTGACGCGGCGGAAAATCCCGCAGGAATGAGCATGATGACTGCAGCCCATGACGCCGCCACCCCTGCGGCGCGGCGCTGGTCCTCGACGCGTAAATAGGTAGATTTGTAATGCGGTTTGAAAACTCTAACGAGATGGATGAGCAAAGCAACGACGCCAATTAACCCTGTTGACCCTATTATCGCTGTAATGATGCTTGATGACCGGAAACTGCCAGGACCGGCGCCCAGACCCCCCGTCGCCCAAAACGCATCAATCCCCTGCTTTGCCCAAAAACCGCGCTGTAAAGCCGACGAGCTCGACGCTTTATCAACCGTGAATTTGGCCACGAAGTCGGCAAAGGATGCTGCCGTGTCCGGGCTGACCGCCAAAAGGGCAAGAATTGCAGCAACACCACTCATACCAGCCGAAAGCAAAATCAGCGCCTTTCGCATCGAAACCGAAACCGGAAAAAAGATCATGCGCAATGCTATGATTATTGCGTAAGCCGAAAGCCCGATATACGCCGTCGTCGACGTCGATATCAGCAGAGCAAAAGCCAAAATTGCAGCGCCGGGTCCGGTCCATTTTGGCTCAACATTTCGTAGCCAAAGCTCCGTCGTGAAAGCAAGCCAAGCGAAGCCGTAAGCCGAAAAAACGGCGGGTTCAGGCCAAATGCCGTTCATGCGGACAAAGCCGTCGATCGCCTGATCGAGCTGGGCATAAAAGCCATTCCGAAAAAATTGAAGAACCGATACCCATGCGGTACCAGCTAACGCCACACTTGACAGTCCTAACAACGCATGGACGGCACAAATGGTCGCAGCGGTCTTTGCAATGACGACTTCAGCATTTTGTTTCTGGCATGCGATGTGACCGCCAAGGGCGGCGATAAATGTTGCAAACAGATATACCGCAGTTGTTATGTTTTGGCTGCTGAAACCAAGAGGATAGGCTGCATAAATATATCCATCGGGAATCGGTCGCAGCGGGGTTACGTCGATCACGCCTGCAAAAATACGCGGGAGGATTAGAGCACCGGCTATGCCATAAAAAATGAAAACTGCAAGAAATGCCAAATCCTTCACTGCAAACTCAAATTTCTGAGCTTGTCCCGCGCCTGGCAAAACGGATTTTACAAATAGAAAGCCCAGCGCAAATATTGCCGGTTGAATGGTCGAACCGCCCAAACCACTTAATATGATGGCCGCGGATCCACCCATCAGTGAAAACAACAATGTCATTTGTAACAAAGAAAGGATGCTCGCGCGCCATAGCAAAAATATTGCGATCGCTGCGACCAGTATCCCAAAATGAGTCGGTATCATCTCAACAGTCCGGCACGTCGTCAGCTGATCGCGTGATTTGGAACCGGCATGCCATCCGGTCTCCAGCCAAACTGGCATTCGGCGCTATCACAAGGTCAACTTGATCGCCAGAATATGGGCCTTTTCAAACCTGATGTCGGCGACATTTTCAACGATAACGGGTTCATTGGATATTTCGGTAACTGGTGCCCCTATGGAGCCGATAACGGGCCAATGAAGCGAATTGCGGATTGTGCCCCCACCAATGGCATTGGCGCGGTCCAGCAGAGATATCGGCCAACCTTGGCTAAAATGGGTTGTTACGCCCAAGCGGGTAGGTGGGGTCGCCGCGAGCGCGCTGCTGATGAGCGCCAGTGTCCCGACCATCAATGCATGCGCTAGTTGCATCTGCCTGCTTTCTCCACTGCTTCAGTAAAACGTCGATCAAAGATTTCCGGCGAAAAACGTGATGCATTTTTTACTGCTGTTGAAGGATCGAAATGTGGAAGCCAGCGCTCAAAACTTTCGACGGCCTCAATGATTGCATCGTAACTCTGCTCTTTAAAAAATAGACCAGTTTGACCCGGGATGATCGAGTCGTTGATTCCGCCACGTTCGTAAGCAATTACCGGTCGGCCGCTGGCGTTGGCTTCTACGGGAACGATCCCGAAATCCTCTTCAGCTGAAAATATCAACGCCTTACAATTCGCATATGCCTGTTTCAACTTTATGAAATCCAGCCGACGTTCAATCTTGATATTGGGACCTGCCCGCTTTTCGATTCCATCTGCCATGTCGCCATCGCCGACCATCAGCAAAGGCAGACCCAACCGGTTGAACGCTTCAACGACAAT
>JAIVFU010000182.1 GCA_020829485.1 Nostoc sp. CHAB 5834
TTTGTTTTCCTCTTTAGTCAGAAATACCCTCAAACGAGCGCCCATATTTTTTGTTACCTCGGTAGATATATTCTCCGTATTTATTTATTGTTACATAGTTTCGTTTTTTCCTGCCGACCTACTTAAAAGGTTGACCCTCATCAGCACGCAGGGAAATTCTATTACCTATTTTGTTAGTGAGGGTTGCTAAAGAATCTTCCAGAACGACATTGCCGATGATGCGGTTACGGAAGCTCGGATTGCGAGTTACAACCCCACCTATCTGCGGCAGACCTCCAGGGTTAAAAGATGTGACTGGAGCGTAATTTATGCCTTGTACATTTGACAAGTCTGCTCTAGCCAATTCTGTGTAACCTTTGGCCAATGCATCATTGACTTCAATGATGCCTTCGAGCAATGCAACATCGGCTTCTGTCAGGTTTGCCACTTTCCCTAAACTACCGCTAGTAGCTTCTAGGTTCGTTGTGACGTTTTTACCTGGCAGGACAACTTTACCAGCAGGTAAGGTAACACCAGGGCCAACCCGCGAGAGAAAGTTGACTACCGTGTTTCTTTCTATAGTTGCACCATCTATTTCACAGTTGAAGCTGAGAAATGTCTCTGGAATATCGTTGTTGAACTGAGTATGGGTAATCGGGTCGCTAAAAGGCCCGGTTGAGCCTTGAGTCCCGATTTTGGCTGCACCTTTGATAGTGGCCATGTGTGCCATAATTACTCGCGGCCCAATATCCACTCCCGTTCCCGAAGCTATAATTCTCACTTGGTCTTGGACGTTAGAATCTTCCGCGATCCTAATGGGGGCAATAGTAGCGTTTAACTGGGCAAATGGCGCTACGTAGACTTTTTGACCCAAGCGAATATTTTTTGGATTGATGATTCTCGCAGTTGGATCAAGAAAACTAGCTGACTTTGACGGTGCTGTGCTTGGGCATATAGGTAGGTTATGTAAAGTTGGATTACACCCCCCAAAAGAAGCAACGACGGGTTGCTTATGCACCTGTGTACCTATGACAAGTGCTAGGATAATTGCAGCTAAGGCGCTAAAAATTGCGCGAGGTTTGAACATAAAAAACTCCTCACGGTGTTTGAAATATTTGGCTATGGCAGAATTGGAGCTAAACCAATTCGCAATTACGTTTTGTAACGGGGATTTAGACCCCGACACAAAACGCGCTGTCTGTAGAGACAGGGGACTTAAACTCCCCAAAGTTTGTTAACGAGTTAGAGATATAGTCAGGTGGGGAGCAGCGCAGGAATTACCAAAAAATCACAATTCCTTACTCTTGATTCTCAAGATAAGTCTACTCAGAACTTTTTTTAGCCAAAGGTCTAAGCATTCCAAAAATCCGCCAAGTTGAAAAATTTTAGTGGGCTATAAAAGTCGAAGCTGTAACTGTCGTTGTTGCCGAAGCAACCGCCTCATTGTAGACTGTCTGCCAAGCTTCTGGCCCAGCAATGGATTGCCCATAGACTTGTGTGCTAAACGCTAACGTTAAGCCAAGTGCAAGTAGACCGGATAATATCGTGCGACGTTTAAACATTATTCCTCCATACCTAATAGTTCACCAAGTTAGTTTGGCAAGGTATACCGAAAAGATAAAGGAATAAACCTTTAACTTTTTCTTTTGCCTATAACCGTCAATTTTGGCTTAATGAAATATTATTGCTATCAACTAGCATCTTACTATAGTACTACTTGCTGTTTAATACTAGAGCTTTTGATATTAATAAAATTTATATTGAGCATAAGACTGTTATCCAAGATTAATCAGAAGGAGTCAGAAGACAGATTCAGCATACCCCATACGGAGAGACAGCAAAAAAAGATACCAGCCGTGTTTTAGAATTATTCGTTATAACAGGTGATCGGCTTTGCTAGTGCCTTGTTGCGATCGCTAAGTATAAACATGAGAAAGTCAAAGCTTATTTTGCTTGCGGAAAACACCAAAATGAGAAAGCAAAAGCTGCTTTTGAGTAAGTCAAAGCTTATTTTGCTTGCGGAAAACACTAAAATGAGTAAGTCAAAGCTGCTTTTGAGTAAGTCAAAGCTTATTTTGCTTGCGGAAAACACTAAAATGAGTAAGTCAAAGCTGCTTTTGAGTAAGTCAAAGCTGCTTTTGAGTAAGTCGAATGGCATTTTTACTTAGTTCAATATGAATTTTAGTCTAGGCGATACCTTTCCTACGGAACGCTACGCTTAAAGGGACGACTCCAACAAGTGAAATCGTCCCTTTAAACTTATAAAAGTGAAATATTCTCTATCTGCTTACCCTTGCAGGTTCAACCCACTCATCCCAAGAGCTATCGTAGCCATCATAAGTAATTTTATAAAGGTTATTATAAACTTGTAAAACTTTCCCTGGATACCATTTACCTTTCCACAAAATTCTCACTGAATCTCCAACTTGAAATGATACCCGGAAGCGTGCAGTGCCAACCCATTCATTCCAGGAACTATCATAACCATCATAAGTAATATAGCACTTATCATCATTAACCTTAAGTACCGTTGCTGGATACCATGCTTGCTTCCAAAGAACCTCAGCCTTTTGTCCCACAGAACAGGGTGTAGCAGCAAAAGCACTGGGAATCAATGTTCCTACCCAAGTTGCCATGAAGATGGCACTAAATAATACTTTGTTTTTCATCGTTTTTTATCTCTTCAAATAGTAAAGCCGAATTTTGATTATGATTGATGGAAATATTATAATTCAGAATTTACACCCCTCACCCTAAATCCCTCTCCCAAGCTTAGGAGAGGGACTTTGAGATTTGCTCCCCTTCTCCCAAAATTGGGAGAAGAGGTTGGGAGATGAGGGCTTTTGATTCATGCAAGAGACTCCATGAGTTGCACTCACAAGGAGCAATGAAAATTTCTTGTCTTTACTCCCTACTCCCTATTTTCAAGGCAGGTCTATTTTTTAATTCCCCGATCTAAATCTAATTTCATAAATTCCTAGTAAACCTGCTGCTATTAGCAAAGGTAAGAAATAGTAGACTCCGCGATAAGCTAGCATTGATCCCAAAATTGCCGCAGCCAAAACTTTAGATGAAAGAATCAGCAAAATTATAGTTTCAAATACTCCCAAACCACCGGGAACATTACTAATAACACCCGCAAACATTGCTAGTAAGTAAATTCCTAAAAAGTCTAGATAGGACAAAGATATATTGGCAGGAAGTACCGCATAAAAAACTGCTGCGGACAAAATCCAGTCAAAACTAGAAATTGCTATTTGAGCTAGGGATATTTTAAAGGAAGGAAATCGAAATTCTTGTCTCCGAATTATTAACGGTTGTTTAATAAAAATACTTCCTATTAAATAGATAGCAACTAATAACAGAAAAATCACGCCGATGGGACGCACAGAGGTAACATCAGTGCTAAAAGGAGAGAGACTTTGAATTTTCCCCCTTCCCACGACGAGTTGGGGGTTAGGGGGTTAGGTCAATCGTTGGCTTTTCCACATAACGTGAAAAGTCAGACACAACTTGTCCTTCTTGTGATACAATTGTACTATAAAGAATATCCGGTGAGTATGCAACGCAAAGTTTACCAGGCGATGCCCAAAGTTTGTAGTAAATAAACGCGATATTAGTTAGTTCGTGAATGCAATCATGAACAGACAATAGTTGTGTCAATACGGTTCGGATAAGGTTTTTTGATGACACCCCCTAGATCCAAAGACGCGATAAATCGCCGTCTTTACAAGAATCAGTCCTTTGTCTTGACGGCGATTTATCGCGTCTCTTGCCTTAACCGAACCGTATTGATAGTTGTGTGGTATGTGCCAAATCTAGTATTTTGGCGTCAATTTATTGTGTGTTTGCCCTTCAATTTTCCACGGTTTAACAGTTTATTTTTAAAGAACAATAAACCTCAATCACCGTGGCTTTAAAAGATTCTTGACCTTTATATGGAAGGTAGCAATATGACGAATAATAAAATTTCTCTGGTAGAACTAATCCAAATTTTTGTACAATGTCGGAACAATATTATTGTCAATATCAAGCACCTGCAAGAACATTATCAAAGAACAGGTATCAAGCGTGTTAAAGGTGTGAGAAACGAAAATGGGGAACTGCTTCAGCCTTGGTTGCGAACAGAAAATATAGATAATGCTGAGTATGTTGGTATGGGCGAGTTTCAGTTTAATCGCAATACTGCTACTATCAATATGCTTATCAAACGTAAAGTCAAACTTGCCAAATTTGCAGACCAAACCCCCACTATTGAGGTAGCAGGTTTGCTAGTAAATGACCTCAATAGCTTTAATAATTACACAATTGTCAGTGACGGCAAAATAAACGTCAAATCCTTACAAGTCAAAATCAGCAGTAAAAAAGCCTTTGACTTGCTCAAAGAAAAGGGTGTGTTGGATGCAGAAGATTTTGACTTCCGTGCTGAACATACCATTGAGTTAGATAAATTGCCGCTTGTAGCTGCAAATAGTCGTTACAGCAGCATTGATGGACTATTCAATGAACTCGCAGAAATTAAAGTACTTACTAGTATTATTTCTGCTCACTTAAGAAAGGAGTCAGATGTATTTGTAACAGAACAGTTAGATGACTTTAAAAAGCACTATCTGTCTAAAAATGTTTATATAAACTTTCCTACAACTAATGAATACATAGACATCAATGAAGCGCTAGTTAATGGTACTCTTGACTCAAGATTGAGCTATAAAATTGATATCGGTAGTCAAGATATTCTTAACCTGAGTAAGTTACCTTCTGCTAACAAGTTTTTAAGTAAAATGTATCGTCTTTATGATAAAATAACTGGAGAAATTTTCATCAAGCCTACTTTTGCGATCGCATTGAATGAAAATCTCGCTGTTCGGCATAGGCTACTATCATCACGCACTAAGATTACGAAAGTTGACGAGTTGATGAAACCAATTTTTGATGATTTTCTTGGGCTTGAGCAAAATGGCATAGTCGTAGGTATTCTTAAGAAAGTTGGTGCTGATACTTTGGCGCAGTTGTTGCAGCATAAACAAGCTGGTAAGCATATCAGCAAAGAGGAAATGATTGCAGCTTTGACGGCAGCGAATACCAAGCTAGAACAATATGTAGAAAATATCTACCAATATAAGATATCTCCCTTAGTATTTTACATTGGTTGTACTGGAGTATTGCCAGATAAAATGGAAGCAAAACCCATGACTGCTGAAGAAGCTGCTGCTAAATACCCAAATTTACAATTTTCTAAAGATGAGCAACAAGGTACTTTTTTTGCAGTTGGTGATAGTATTATCAGCATCTACACTAAGACTGAATATTACAGCAAAAAGGTTGCTATCCTAAATCATTCGTGAACAACAAGATCCCCGACTGTTTTGAACAGTCGGGGATCTGTGGTTTTCAATTATCACAAATCAAATAAGTAAGATTACTACAGCAGATTGCAAGTCAGCAAGGTACAAAATGCAAGACTTAAAATCAGATAGATATAAAAAGTTTTTATCTCCTGTCGACCTCGCAGACTCGTTCAGCAGTTAGTCCCGCTAATAACCTTAATCGCATCAGCCCACTTATTTAGTCATCATCATTTTGATCTCTCCAATCTGGTTCGATATAATCAAAATCAATCCTTATTTTTGTGGTTATTATTTCAACTTCATCTACTTGTATATCTTCGTCAAATTTTCCAGATTCGTCTATTAGTGTTATCAAGACGGTTACATCTAAATCTTCTTGCTTTTCGATAGTATTGGCTCCTATCCCAACATCTTCGCCATCTATAGAATCCCAAACTGTAAAGTAAAAGTTGCATTCAATACTAATATTAACCTTAAGCTCTGCCTGAACAACTAAAGTATCATTATCAAATTTTATAGGTCTAAAAATGATGTTAGGTTTCTTGATAATCTTAAATTCATTTTCCTCATGACTTACATTCGTGATTTCATCTTCATATTGATAAGAAGAATTAGCTTCTATATAAATATTGAAATCAAAAATTTGGTTTTCTATTGTATGAGTAATGGCTTTTTTTATAAAATCAAGCTCTCCTTGATAATATTTTTCCGATAATTGTCTACATATATTATAAGGTTTTACTTCTTGAAATAACTCAAAACATTTTGACAAGCTCTCAAGAAACACAAGATTTTGTGAATGAGTACAATATTGCTTCCAATCATTATCTATTGAAATCACTAAAACTTTTTTCATATTTTTTTTAGCCCATGACTCAAGAGACATTAAAGCCATAGCATCAGGAAACTCATTTTTCTTTTTCCCTGTACCTGCAAATGGTGATTTATTTTTGAAATATTTGTTTAACAGTTCAGAGACTTCTACATTACCTTGAACTTGAATTATTTCTACAGATGTTGTTTCAATAAAATTGTCTAAACGATCATACGCAATTTCTTCTGGTTTCCGCCCTTGAAAAAGTGATGCTTTTATCAAATCAATATCACCTTCAAATTGACAATATGTTTGGGCATCTTTTAAAAGTCTATCAATATCTGTATACAAAGATTTCGGTATTTCTTCTAAATGATTGAGAAGTTCATTTTTAACAACTTCAGAAATGATAATTTTTATAGATGTATCACTAAATTGCCCTAGCTGCTTAAGTAACCCTGATTCTAGCTTTAAGCCTTCAGCCTTAAAAATTGATGTATCTAAACTTATAGCTTGAATTTCCTGTTTTTCAATTAGTTGTTTTATTTTATCAAATTCCATTTTTTTGCTCCTATGAAAACTATGTTAACAAGTGTGTAACTTTTCGATTGCGCTATCTATCCTGCCTCTAAACCCGTAGCTTCGTACTTTATACAAAGGAAAACTGCTGTAAATAACCTATTTTTGCTTAAGAAGCTGGTCATTCTCCTCCAAGCGCTGACTGAATAACTAAATGAGCAATGCCACTAAGTCCAGTCCCAAATTCTGGAATTATAAATAGAAGCATCATTGCAAAGAGTCCGAATTGGTTATATTGCAGTGGCTTTAGCTGAGGAAAAATCTCACTGAAAACATGAAAGCCATCGAGTGGTGGAATTGGCAGCAGATTAAACAAAAATAACGTCAAATTAATCCGAGCCGCTAGGTAAAGAAATTCGACACTCAAGAGTCCTGAAAGACTAGGGCTAAAGAAAAGTTTGAGCAGCACAATAAATAGAATGCCTAAAGCTAGATTCGACAATGGCCCTGCCGCTGATACCAAAATATTGCCTAGCTTGCCAGAACGAAACTTAGATGGGTTGACGGGCATTTGTCCCCAAGCTATACCCATGAGACAGAGAAAGATGATCGATTCTTTGCCCATGTGAACTACAGGATTAAGCGTGAGATGGCCTGTTTGTTGGGGAGTGTTATCTCCCTGACTCATCGCAGCCCAACCGTGAGCAAGTTCATGCAAAGTGATGGAGAATATGACAATGGCAACGATTCTGAAAAAATGAATCGGGTTTGTGATTAGTGTTTCGATAAACATATATTCTGGCTTGTGGTATGGTTAAAGCTGAAATCCGCGCTTTCTGAAGACACGCACGAAAAAGTTATCCAATTTAAAAACTGCAAACCTTGAGAATCAAAGTTGCTCACAAATAAATTAGGTAAGTTATTTTTGCGCGGCTTCCAAAATTAGTTAAAAAATCTATGGAGATGCTGGTTGTTGAGAATAAAGCGAATCAGTTGCTTGAAATCAGCTTTTTCTCAGCATGATGATAAAAGTTATCATCTATATCGGCTGCAAGGTATCGAAAAGCTGAGTTAGACAGTATTTAGATAAAAAAATACAAGATTTTGGTAATGCCCCATGTGTGTAATTACAAGCTCATTATATACATGTTACTAAAATTACTACGTAAAACACATAGTGATTGTTCGTATATTTTTAAAATTAACTTTACTAACTTTTAGGAGCGTCAATTGCTTGTATAGCTCTAAAAATTCAATTAGTAGCATTTAATGGTGTAAACATTACAAGAGATAATACGTAACTTGCCTTAAACTTTTTGTATATAAAGTTATGTATTGCTAATGATTTCTTAGATGTTTCAGCTTCATCAACCAATATTTGTTCATAACTGACGATAGGTTAATTCTCTGCTAGTTATTGCTTGGTTATATTGAATACTTTAAAAGTAAATATTATTTACTAAATAATTTAAAAATTAATACAATCATTGGACAGGATATTAACGGCTTATTGGTATTATTTTGATACACCAACGCAATGATGATGAACAACAATGGATGAAGATCAGCGGCGTTCTTATTGGCGTGCTAATACTGCTTTAATTCGTAATCTTTTAATTGTCTGGGCATTGGTTTCCCTAGTTTTTAGTATTTTGTTAGTTCAACCTTTGAATGCGATACGGTTTTTTGGCGTACCCTTTGGCTTTTGGATGGCGCAACAGGGATCAATCCTGGTATTTGTGGCCTTAATTTTCATTTATGCCTTTCAAATGGACAAGCTAGACCAAAAATACAATCTCAAGAAGTGAGGAAAAACCGTGTCAGTTGAAATTTGGACTATTGTATTAGTTGGACTTTCCTTTCTGGCCTACATTTATATTGGTTGGCAATCACGAGTCGAAAATAGTAAAGACTTCTTTATAGCAGGCCAAGGAATACCTTCAATTGCTAATGGTGCGGCTACCGCCGCCGATTGGATGTCAGCAGCTTCGTTTATTTCAATGGCAGGGCTGATTTCTTTTTTGGGCTACGACGGTTCTATTTATTTAATGGGGTGGACTGGGGGCTATGTACTGCTAGCATTATTACTAGCTCCTTACCTACGGAAATTTGGTAAGTATACGGTGCCAGATTTCGTAGGCGATCGCTACTACTCTAATATCGCTCGTCTGGTGGCAGTAGTTGCAGCCATTTTCATCTCCCTAACCTACGTTGCTGGACAAATGCGGGGCGTGGGCATTGTTTTTAGCCGCTTCTTACAAGTAGATATCAATACAGGCGTAATCATCGGTATGGTGATTGTCGGCTTTTTCTCTGTATTGGGGGGGATGAAAGGCATTACCTGGACACAAGTAGCACAGTACTGTGTGTTGATTTTTGCTTACCTAATTCCAGCGATTGCGATCGCCTGGTTTCTCACTGGTAATCCTATTCCCCAACTAGCATTTACCTTCAGTGATATTGGAGAAAAACTCAATCAAATTCAGGTTGACCTGGGTTTTAAGCCGTATACTGAGCCATTTGTCAACAAGTCGATGTTAGATGTGCTGTTCACCACCATTGCTTTGATGGTAGGCACGGCTGGCTTACCCCATATCATCGTCCGTTTTTACACAGTAAAGAGTGTGCGTGCAGCCCGTTTTTCTGCTGGTTGGGCATTGCTATTTATTGCCATTCTTTATACAACTGCTCCAGCCCTGTCGATGTTTGCCCGCTACAACCTGATCGATTCCCTGCACAATCATACAGTTGCAGAAGTGCAGCAGCTAGACTGGGCGACCAAGTGGGAAAAAACTAAACTTTTGGGTTTTGATGACATAAATAAGGATGGCCGTTTCCAGTTAACTCCAAATAAAGACACTAATGAAATAAAGATCGACCCAGATATTATCGTGCTTTCCACCCCAGAGGTAGCTAACCTGCCTCCGTGGGTGATTGGCTTGGTAGCGGCTGGCGGTTTGGCTGCTGCTTTGTCTACAGCATCAGGTTTATTGCTGGTAATTTCCAGTTCCATCGCCCACGATATCTACTACCGGATCATAGATTCATCAGCCTCAGAACAGAAACGGGTGTTTGTCGGGCGGATCATGGTAGGTTTTTCCCTCGTCCTCGCAGGCTATTTTGGGGTGAATCCGCCAGGATTTGTTAGTCAGGTGGTGGCTTTTGCCTTTGGTTTAGCTGCTGCTAGTTTCTTCCCGGTGATTTTCCTGGGGATTTTCGACAAACGCACCAATTCTGAAGGTGCGATCGCCGGCATGTTAACGGGTTTAATTTTTACGATAATCTACATTATCGGTGTCAAGTTTGGGGGTATGCAACCCTGGTTTTTTGGGGTTTCTCCCGAAGGAATTGGTACTCTGGGTATGCTAATTAACTTCGCTGTCACCCTAGTAGTTTCGCGCCTAACGCCACCTCCTCCAGCAGAAATTCAAGCGCTCGTAGAAGACCTCCGCAGCCCGATTATTGAAGAATAGGGAATAGGGAGTGGGGAATAGGGAGTGGGGAATAGGGAGTGGGGAATAGGGCATTGGGTATTCATTGCTTATTTCTTTCGCTGCCTCCCCTGCTCCCCCTGTTCCCCCTGCTCCCCCTGCTCCCCCACTCCCCACTCCCCACTCCCCACTCCCTACTCCCCAAGTTCTTTAATATTTTTCATCACAAGAAACTCACCGAACGGCACGGAAGCCCCTTGGCTTTTAGACAGGGGAGGAAGTGCCAACGGTGGTTTTAACCACCGTCAATATTATCCGTGATGAGGATCTTCGATATACCTTTTAATTA
>JAIVFU010000183.1 GCA_020829485.1 Nostoc sp. CHAB 5834
AGAGGTGCCGATTCAGGGTGCCAGTTTTGAAGCAGCGGTGGCTCAATTCTTGCGTGACCACAGGTTACGCGGTTCGTCTCGCGAAAAGCTTTATCCGCGCGCACTAGCCCAGTTCGAGATACCGCTGTTGCAGCACGTCATGCGCCAGGTGAAAGGCAACCAGCTAAAGGCCGCCGCGTTGCTTGGTATCAACCGAAATACGCTTCGGAAAAAACTTACTGATTACGGTATCGGTCCAAGTGGGAAGGGATAAAACGAACATTTCTCGAGACAATGTGATGTTCCTGCCACAATTTTGTGCTTTTCAGGTCACTCGTTGAATGGCACAGTGGCAATATGGCAACAATCGGCATGGAAGATGAACTACGCGAACCATCGCTAGCTCGTCGAGCCTTGTCAACGCTTGCCGATTCGCTGGGCAACAGCCAGTCGATTAAATTTCTTGAAATGGGCAGTGCGATTTGGCTTGTCGTTGCGGCGGTCGCAACTGCAATGATACTGACTGATTTGGGACCTCAATCGGAACCGCTGTCGCCAGCAGCATCAGCCGCAATGCTGGTCGGCAACTTGCTTCCGGCGACTTTATTGCTCGTTCTTTTCGGACGCCGCGTAGCGTTGAAACGCGCCGAGAATAGCAATATTGGCAGTAAACAGCTGCTTCACGTCAGGCTGGTCGCCATCTTTTCGGCAATCACAGCCGTGCCGACATTATTGCTGGTGATCTTTGCATCGCTGCTATTCCAAAGCGGCGTGCAGTTCTGGTTTTCCGGTTCAGCCCGGGGAATGCTCGAAAACGCAGGCGAGCTGGCAAAAGGCTATTATGAAGTCAACGCGCGCGATGTTGGTGATGAAACCCAGACAATGGCTGGCGATTTTCGGAACGCGTTAAGTCAGACAAATCCCGATGACCCAGCGTTTTTGAGCTATTATCTCGAACAGGTTTTTCGAAGAAGATTGAGCGAGTCTGCAATTGTTTCAGTTGGTGCCGACGGTGTGCAACGAACCGAGGCTGTCGCTACCGAAAACGATAATCGGAAACAGGACTGGATCGCCCCGGATATTTTAGCAAAGCTGAACGCTGGTGAAGGGCTGGTCGTGATAAACCGGTCAGACCGCATTGAAGTGGTCACAGTCTTGTTCGATAACCCGCGCAGCTATCTTTATGCGAGCAGGGCCCTGTCAGTGCCGTCTTTCGCCTTGGGAGAAAAGGCACAGTCCGTACTGCAGGACTATGACAATATGGTCTCGCGATCGCGGGCATTGCAGCTGCAATTCAATATTGCGCTGTATGTTGTATCGCTCATGATCATCGGCATCACATTGTGGATAGCGCTTCGAGTTGCGGATCGCTTGGTTCGTCCGGTAAACAATTTGGTCGATGCTGCACAAAAAATAGCTGATGGCGACTTGTCCGCGCGGGTGACTGAAGACCAGTTTCGCGAGGACGAGGTGGGCTTCCTTTCGCAGTCTTTCAACCGGATGACCGAGCGATTGGAGCTTCAGACAGGAGCGCTCATTGCAACCAACCAGCAACTCGGTGAGCGCCGCATATTTATCGAGACGGTGCTGGAGTCTGTCTCTGCCGGTGTTGTTTCCATTGACGGTAATGGCGTTATTCAGCTTGCAAATTCTACTGCCGATAAGATGTTGAAGGGGAAACTTGATACGATTGTCGGCCAGAGTTTTGGCGCTGTTGCGCCGCGTTTGGCGGGGTTTGCCGAGAACAAGTCGCGCGGCGTTATTCAGCTGGGCGACGGACCCGAGCCATTGACCGTGGCGGTGAAAGTTTCTGCGCGAGAGCAGGGGAGTGTAATCACCTTTGAAGATATCAGCCAGCAATTGGCAGACCAACGCAGCGCAGCATGGTCCGATGTCGCGCGCCGGATTGCGCATGAGATCAAAAATCCGCTTACGCCGATCCAGTTAGCCGCCGAGCGGCTTCAACGGCGCTTCGGCAAGCAGATTGCCCAAGATGAGGCCATTTTCGAACAACTCACCAGCACCATCGTGCGGCAGGTTGGCGATCTTCGCAATATCGTTGATGAATTCTCTTCATTTGCGCGGATGCCCAAACCAGTATTTCGTACCGAAAACCTGCACGATATTCTCGGTCATGCAGTTTTCCTGTTCGAGGTGGCGCATCCTGACATCGTTTTTACCTACAATCAAAATGTCGAGACGCCGATTCTGATTTCTGATCGAAGGCAACTCGGCCAAGCTATTACGAATATTTTGAAGAATGCTGCTGAATCCATTGAAGAGCGCAAAAAGTCTGACGCGCATGACGGTGTTGTAAATGTCGATCTGGATGAACTGGATGGGCGGATAACCGTTCGTATCTCGGACAATGGCGTGGGACTGCCGGTTGATCGCGACCGCATATTGGAGCCATATATTACCAATCGGGCGACTGGATCGGGTCTGGGTCTGGCTATCGTCAAAAAGATCATTGAAGAGCATTTTGGCGAGATTGCACTTTCCGACAATCCCGGAGGCGGCGCCGTCGTTACTTTGACATTCATGCCTGAGATGATTGCAACGAGGGTCGGTAAAGCGGCCCAACCTTCTCGTTCCTCCAATGCTACCGAGGTAAATAGCTAGATATGGCGCTAGACATATTGATCGTCGATGACGAACAAGACATTCGCGATCTTGTATCAGGCGTTCTGGACGATGATGGCTATGGCACGCGTACTGCAGCAACTGCCGATGAAGCACTGGCCGCTTTGGACGAGCGGCTGCCGTCGCTGATATTATTGGATGTCTGGCTTCGCGGATCATCGATGGACGGCATAGAATTGCTGAAAGCGATCAAAAGTCGTGACCCTCAAATCCCGGTGATCGTTTTTTCCGGGCATGGAAATATCGATACCGCTGTGGCGGCAATTGGGCATGGCGCTGTCGATTTCATTGAAAAGCCGTTTCAAGCCGAAAAGCTGCTTCACCTTGTTTCCAAGGCGACCGAAACCGAGCGCCTGCGGGCCGAGAACGCCTCGCTTCGCGCACGGGTCGGGTATTCGGAAGAATTGACTGGTTCGTCCGCTGCGATCAACACCGTTCGGGCGAAGTTGAAAAAGGTTGCAGGAACAGGCAGCCGGATGCTGATTACGGGACCAGCGGGCGTAGGCAAAGAGGTCGCAGCGCGGCTGCTGCACAACTGGAGCCCAAGGGCCGACTCCGCATTTGTATCGGTCAGCGCCGCTCGGTTGTCTCCAGAACGGTTCGACGAAGAATTGTTCGGGATAGAGAGCGAGGGCAAGCTTGTGCAGGCGGGAATGCTTGAAAAAGCACATGGCGGTACGCTGTTCCTTGATGAAGTAGCGGACATGCCCTGGACCACCCAAGGCAAGATATTGCGTGTGCTGACCGACCAGAGTTTCGTGCGAGTTGGCGGGGATCGACAGATTCGCGTTGATGTTCGGTTTGTTTCGGCGACCGCCCGTGATTTGTCGGTGGAGATTGCGGAAGGACGCTTTCGGGAGGATTTATTTTACCGACTTAATGTCGTTCCGGTTGAAATACCGGCATTGGCGGGTCGTCGTGAGGATATCCCAGATCTTGCAAATCACTATGCGGCTCGCTTTGCCTCGGAGCATAGGATCCCGCCACCGTTGATTTCGGACGATGCAATTGCCGCGCTGCAAGCATGCGAATGGCCGGGTAATGTCCGGCAACTTCGGAACATCATTGAACGAACAATCATTTTGGCCCCGGCAAATCGGATTCATACGATCGATGCCGATATGTTACCTTCTGAGATCATCAATAGTTACGAGGGTGCCGAACATAATGTGACGTCTTTGATGGGAGCCCCATTGCGAGAGGCGAGGGAAGCGTTTGAACGGGAATATCTTCGCGTTCAGATCAAACGCTTTTCGGGCAATATCTCAAAAACTGCGGCATTTGTCGGGATGGAGCGCTCCGCACTTCACCGGAAGTTGAAATTACTCGGCATAACGGTGCGAAAAAACGAGATCGAACTGACCGAAGAAGACGAATGAATGCTGCGATTGCGAAATCGCCATGGATGCTGTAAATAAAATGCCTCAAGAATGGCGTAGGGTTGATTTGCGCTAATCCCGCATCATTTTTGCAAAAACAAAATATAAACGGATAATGACAATGACTGAAAAGAATAACGGTCTTCAAGACCTCTTTTTGAACTCCCTTAGGAAATCAAAAACACCAGTCACCATGTTTTTGGTAAAAGGTGTGAAATTACAAGGTGTTGTTACCTGGTTTGATAATTTTTCGGTGTTGTTGCGCCGCGATGGTATGTCGCAGTTGGTGTACAAGCACTCGATTTCGACGATCATGCCATCAACTTCACCCGACCGTGCTCTATTCGATGAAATGATGTCGCGGACCAGTCACAGGGCAGGGATGCTCCAGGACGTTTTCCTGCATGCAATGTGTGACAAGGGCGAATCGGTTACGACGTTCCTCGTAAATGGCGTGATGTTGCAGGGCGCGATTGCCGCATATGATCTTTTTTCGGTTTTGCTTGAGCGCGATGGAACGACGCAGCTTGTTTACAAGCATGCTATATCGACGATCCAGCCAGCTCATCCCGTCAATCTTGCCGAATATAACAACGGCACCGATGAGGCCGATATTTGAGCGTTTTCGAACGGAGCGAAACCGACGAGTTCGCTCGCGGTGCCCGCGCACTCATTGTCTATCCGGAATTGCCGGGCAGGGCATCGGTTGGCCCTGACGCTCGCCTTGACGAAGCCGAGGGGCTGGCGCTCGCGATTGGCCTGAATGTCGTTCGCAAAAAGCATTATCGTGTGCGCAGTCCGCGTGCCGTAACGCTGATGGGAGGCGGGCAGGTCGAGGAAATCGGCGAAATGGGCAGGGCGCTTGAAATCGACCTGCTGGTCGTGGATGCATCATTGACCGCGATCCAGCAGCGCAATCTGGAAGAAAAAACCGGTCTGAAAACCATTGACCGAACCGGGTTGATACTGGAAATTTTCGGCGAACGGGCAGCAACAGCCGAAGGGCGCTTGCAAGTTGAACTGGCGCATCTGGATTATCAGGCGGGCCGATTGGTGCGTAGCTGGACCCACTTGGAACGTCAGCGCGGCGGCTTTGGCTTCCTTGGCGGCCCCGGCGAGACGCAGATCGAGGCTGACAGGCGGATGATCCGCGACCGGATGGCGCGCTTGCGACGGGAGCTTGAGGAAGTGAAACGCACCCGCTCACTGCACCGTGCCCGCCGGAAACGCGCGCCTTGGCCAGTGATTGCACTGGTTGGTTATACCAACGCGGGCAAATCGACGTTGTTTAACAAGCTTACTCGGGCAACCGTGTTAGCCGAGGATATGTTGTTCGCTACACTCGACCCTACGATGCGCGAAATATCGCTTCCTGGAATAGAGAAGGCGATATTATCTGACACAGTGGGTTTTGTGTCGGATTTGCCGACGCAGCTCGTTGCTGCGTTCCGTGCAACGCTGGAAGAGGTGATCTCGGCCGATATCATCGTCCACGTGCGGGATATTTCGCATTCAGAAACCGACGCACAGCGCGATGACGTCGTAGCGATCTTACGGGACTTGGGGATTGGCATTGACGTGGACTTCGAAAAGCAACCACAAATGATCGAGCTTTGGAACAAGGTTGATTTACTGGACGATGAGCAACGCGCAGAATTGAGCGGAATTGCGGATCGAAGCGATAATGTACTGATGCTTTCAGCTATTACAGGCGAGGGGGTTGATGCGTTCAAACAAGTTCTGTCATCGGTGATTGCCAAAGGTAACGAAATTCGCGTTTTACAGCTCAGAAACGATGACGGAGCCGCGCTGGCATGGCTTCACGCTCGCGGGAAAATAACCAAACAAACCGAGCAGGGCGACTGTGTGGATATTGAAGTTGCTTTGAGCCGACAGCTTTGGGGACAATTTGATAAGTTGTTTCAATATGAAGCGGTGGCAAGCTAATTTTTTTCGGACAGCTTCACTTCTTGCCATAAGGCCTCTTTTCCATCGAGCGTCAGTTCGGCAAAGTTTGACCCGGCAATCGCTTCCATCGCACGAAAGCGCCGTTCAAACTTTGCGTTGGCAGCCTTTAGCGCCGCTTCTGCATCGACCTGATGAAACCGGGCCATATTAACCACGGCAAAGAGCAAATCGCCGATTTCATCTGCTAACTCGTCTGGCGAACTGGCGCTTTCAACTTCTTCGATTTCTTCGAATATTTTTGCTTTTGCTCCATTGACGTCGGGCCAGTCGAAACCGGTTCGCGCTGCGCGTTTCTGAATTTTTTGCGCGCGCAAAAGTGCCGGCAATGCTGTGGCAACACCGGCCAGAGCGCTATTGTCCGATTTTTCGCTTCGCTCGGCGGCTTTGATTGCCTCCCAATTGGCCACAACTATCTCAGATTGGTCAGCAGCGACATTGCCGAACACATGCGGATGACGGCGGACCATTTTTTCGCAAATGCCATCAATGACATCCTGAAGGCCAAAGCTTTGCTGCTCCGAAGCCATTTGACTGTGGAACACGACTTGAAGCAGCAAGTCACCGAGTTCGTCTTTCAACGCATCCAGATCATTGCGTTCAATGGCGTCCGCGACTTCATATGCTTCCTCGATGGTATACGGCGCAATCGTCGCAAAATTCTGTTCGAGATCCCACGGACAGCCACCATCGGGATTGCGAAGGCGTGCCATTATGTTGGCAAGGGGACTGATATTTGCGCTGTTGCTTTCAGTCATATTTTAGTTCGATAATATATATTATGTTAAGTAATATTGGATATAGGAGGTGTAAGGGCGCCCTAGAGATCGCTTCAAGCAAGTTCATGGCTGCAACGTCATAATGTTATTTTCGACCTTCCAGCTGGTCATGCTGTCGAGAAAATTCATACCGAGCACATTAGTGTCGCCAAAACTTTCGGACACTACAACCCGATGATTAGTCATCCGGTGCGGTCCGATTTCCATCAGTTGAGCCACACCTCGCTTGGCCGTTACGCGGCCATTGGCGGTGCTGATGATGATTGGGTAACCGCTGGTATCGACTTCGACAGCTGCATCCGAAGCCGATGACGCGTTCATTGCGGTCGTGGTTGCGCCGCTGTCGATCATGAAGTTCACAGGATTGCCGTTGACCTCAACCTTGATCCAGTAATGGCCGTCGTCCTGACGTTTGAGCTCGATCGCCTCCGCGCTTATTGTTTGGCCCGCAGTGCCAGCGAAATCCGACTTCACGCGCTCCCAGATGGTGGCAAATTCGAAGCGAAAGCTGAAAATCGCGAAAAACGCGGCAAATATTGCTACCCAAGCAAGCGCCATTTTTGCGACTTGGCCCATCGGCAAACGTCGTGCTGCCAATGAGCTGATTAGCAGCAATATGCACACTACGCCCCAGATGAGCGACGGGCCATCTTCCATCATGTTCATCGCTGCGCCTTTGAAAAAAGGCGATAAAAATTACCTGTCGTTTGCGCGGCGAGCGCGTCCTCCCCTTCCCCGCGCAAACTGGCGACAAATCGCGCGGTATCGGCAACAAAGCATGGCTCTCCCGTTCTACCGCGATGAGGCACGGGCGCAAGAAACGGAGCATCGGTTTCGACCAATATGCGATCCGCAGGAAGCCATTTGGCCACATCCTGAAGGTCGGTTGCGTTTTTGAACGTAACTATTCCGGATAGCGAAATGTATAAGCCCAGATCCAGCGCAATTCGCGCGAAATCTGCGCTGGCGGTGAAACAGTGAATCACTCCAGTGTAAGCGCCTGTAGCCATTTCTTCAGACAATATCTGAGCTGTATCGTCTTCGGCATCGCGGGTGTGAATGATGATCGGAAGCCCGGTTTCGCGAGCTGCTTGGATGTGCTCACGAAACGACGCGCGCTGCTGCGCCCGGTCGCTATGGTCGTAATAATAATCGAGACCGGTTTCTCCGATACCAACGACGCGCGGATGCGCCGCCTTGGCAATTAGCTTGGCTGCATCGATACCCGTGTGACCATCTGCCTCGTGCGGGTGGATACCAACTGAGGCCCAGACGTCTGGTTCCTGCTCAGCAAGAGCGATCACTTCATCCCATTCGCGCTCGCGTGTTGAGATATTGAGCATTGCCGTGACGCCTTTTTCGCGCGCGCGTGCAATTACATCCGACTGCTGCTCAACCAAGCCTTTGTAATTGAGGTGGCAGTGAGAATCGACGAGCATCACGCAGCAGCTTTGTCTTCGGAAGGCAGCTCAAGCCTAGGGAACAGGCCTTGTGGTTGCGATATTTTGAAATCGCTCTCTGCCAAGGGCGAATACCAATGCGATCCTGCATTTGCAAAGTTACGGACGTCGTCCGGTATGCCCATCTGGTCCAGCAATTTGGTTGCGCTCGATGGAATGACGGGTAACGCAGCGAGTGTGAGTTGCGCGATGCAGATAAACAGCGTGGCAAGCACCGTTTCCATTCGTTCCGGATCGGTCTTTTTGAGCGCCCAGGGAGCCTGAACATCAATGTAGGCATTGCAAGCAAATACCGCCTGGATCCAGCTTTCCAAGCCCTGTGACATTGCCAGGTCTTCAAAATGCTCCGGAATGTATTTGGAAACTGTAAGCCCGACATGCTCCAATAGCGCATCATCATCTTCATGATGGCCGCGAATTGCCGGCAAATATCCATCGCAATTTTTGAAAATCAGCGACAATGTCCGTTGCGCCAAATTGCCGAAACTGTTGGCCAGATCAGCGTTGACGCGGGTCACAATCGCTTCGGGACTATAGCTGCCATCCTGCCCAAAACTGACTTCGCGCAACAGGAAATAACGCAGCGCGTCGACGCCAAACAACTCTGCAAGCTCCATCGGATCAACGACATTGCCAAGAGACTTCGACATTTTCTCACCGCGGGACAGCAAAAAACCGTGCCCGAACACCTGCTTGGGCAACGGCAGGCCTGCGGACATCAGGAAAGCCGGCCAATATACCGTGTGAAAGCGAACGATGTCTTTTCCGATAATGTGGACGCTGGCGGGCCAGTATTTGCGCCATTCTTCCGTATCATCGGGGAAACCAATTCCCGAGATATAGGTCGTAAGCGCGTCCAGCCAGACATACATGACATGATTGTCGCTGCCCGGAACCTTGACGCCCCAGTCAAAGCTTGTGCGCGAAATCGACAGGTCTCTCAGTCCGCCTTCGACAAATCGAATTGTTTCATTCTTACGGCTATCGGGTCGAATGAAATCGGGGTTGGCCGCAAAAAAATCCAGCAATGGTTGCTGATATCTGGATAGCCGGAAAAACCAGCTTTCTTCAACAGTCCACTCAACTGGCGTGCCTTGGGGCGAGAGCTTTTCGCCCCCCTCCCCGTCGGTGAGTTCGCTTTCATCATAATAGGCTTCATCGCGAACCGAGTACCAGCCTTCGTACCGGTCAAGATATAGGTCACCACTTGCTTCAAGCAACTTCCATATTGCTTGGCTAGCTTTGTGATGATGCTCGGATGTGGTGCGACAAAAATGGTCAACCGATATATCAAGTTTCGTGCACATTTCCTTGAAATATGCAGACATTTCATCAGCCAGATCAATCGTCGCCATGCCCGCTGCGCGCGCGGTCTGGTCCATTTTCAGACCATGTTCGTCTGTACCAGTCACAAAGCAGACATCACGCCCCATAAGACGCTGGAACCTCGCAATTGCGTCGGAAGCAATAGCTTCATAGGCATGCCCGATATGTGGCTTGCCGTTTGGATATGCGATAGCGGTCGTAATATAGAAGGGTTCGGACATTTGCACTCTTGAGATTGGCTGTTCAGGCCGTCTTATGCGGTTGCAGCGAAGCCAGCAAGCTTCCCATTTGCAAAACAACGCTCTGTTTATCAAGGCTCAGCGCAATCGCCCGGTTTGCAAGGGAACTAGCCGCGCTCCAGGCGTCGGCGGCGTTTGCAACGGTCTTGGCATCCATTTGGCGGGCGCGTTCAGCGATCATTGCGGGCGCCCTGCGCAAAAAAGCCTCGTAGCGCGGTTGTGCCGCCTTCAACGCAAGTTGCTCGGCCAAACCGCTGCGCAATGCGTTACTTCGATCCCCTGAAGAGATGATTGACGTCATAGCGGCTTCCAGTTTTCCTAGATCAAGCCCAAGAAAATCAATCGCTTGCCCCGGCGCGCCGTTCCCGACTTTAACCAGCGCGTCGATATCTGCCGCGCTTGCCTCCGGAGCGGCAATTCTCAACGCGCTCGCCATATCGCTGTCGCTTAACGCCTCAAACCGAAGCATCTGACAGCGCGAGCGGATCGTAGGCAACAGTCTGTCGCTGGCATGACTAACCAGCAAGAAATATGTCCCGACGGGCGGTTCTTCAAGCGACTTGAGCAGCGCGTTTGCGCCGCCTCGTTCAAGATCGTCCGCTGCATCGATTATAATGGCGCGTTTGCTGGCTAGACCCGGTCGCGTCGTCAACGCCGCCTGCAAGCTTC
>JAIVFU010000184.1 GCA_020829485.1 Nostoc sp. CHAB 5834
GGCGTGTGTCGCGGTCGTCCAGCGCCCGGACCCAGGCGTGATCGGTGTCACCCTCGCGAGTCTGCAGCGCCAGTGCGCCCTGGCCCGGGGCGGGCAGGAAGGCGTCCAGCGACAAATACCCCCGCACGGCCTCGGCGCGGCCAAGCCGGTTCAACCCCGAGGCCGCCAGCAGTATGGCGTCGAAGTCGCCCTCGGCGGCTCGCCGCAGTCGGGTGTCGATATTGCCCCTCAGCATCTCGATCTGCAGATCGGGCCGCAGCGTCAGGGCCTGGGCCTGACGCCGCAGGGAGGCGGTGCCGAGGCGACCGCCGTGGGGCAGGGCCTCCAGCGTGTCGAAGTCGCGGCTGATGAAGGCGTCGCGGGCGTCCTCGCGCTCGGGGATGGCGGCGATGGTCAGACCCGGCGGCTGTTCGGCCGGCACGTCCTTCATCGAATGGACGGCGATATCGACGCGGCCGTCCAGCAGGGCCTCCTCGATCTCCTTGGTGAACAGGGCCTTGCCGCCGACCTCCATCAGGCGACGGTCCTGGATCTGATCGCCGGTGGTGACGATCTCGACGAGAACGACCTCCTCGATGGGCAGGCTCATTGAGGAGGCGATGGCCCGCTGCATCATACCGGATTGGGCCAGGGCGAGGGCGGAGCGGCGGGTGCCGATTCGGATGGTGGGCATTCGGGTCCGTTGCGTCAGGGGGGCCGGGTCGTTACCTGACGCCGGTGGTTACTCCGTCCGACCTTAGCAGCGAAAACGGCGCGGCAAAGCCAAATGCCGACCGCGTCTCGAGCGCCAGCGCCCAGGACACCGCCCGCGCCCTGACCGTCCTCGGCCTCGAGACCAGCTGCGACGAGACCGCCGCATCGGTCGTGCGGCTGTCGCCTGACGGCGGGTCAGAGGTCCTGTCCTCCATCATCCACAGTCAGATCGAGGATCACGCGGCCTATGGCGGCGTCGTGCCCGAGATCGCGGCCCGCAGCCATGTGGAAATGATCGGCGGGGTCGCGGCCCGCGCGATGGCCGAGGCCGGCCTGGGCTACGGCGATCTGGACGGGGTCGGCGCGACCGCGGGCCCAGGCCTGGTGGGGGGGGTCATGGTGGGGCTTGGCTTCGGCAAGGCCGTGGCCGTGGCGCGGAGCCTGCCGTTCGTAGCAGTCAATCATCTGGAGGGCCATGCGGTCTCGGCCCGGCTGGGGGCGCGGGTGGACTACCCGTTCCTGCTGCTGCTGGTGTCGGGCGGCCATTGCCAGCTCTTGGATGTGCGCGGCATCGGCGACATGAGCCGGCTGGGCACCACCATCGACGACGCGGCGGGCGAGGCCTTCGACAAGATCGCCAAGGCGCTCGGCCTTGGCTATCCCGGCGGACCCGCGCTTGAGCGGCTCGCGGCGAACGGCGACGGATCGCGCTTCGACCTGCCGAGGGCACTGCTGGGCCGCAAGGATTGCGACTTTTCTTTCAGTGGCCTCAAAACGGCGGCCTCGCGCCTCGCCCAGACGCTGGAGACCGACCAGGACCGGGCCGACCTCGCCGACGCCGTCCAGACGGCGATCGCGCGGCAGTTGTCGGAGCGATCGGACCGCGCCATGGCCGACCATTCCGGGCGGCACGGGGGCGGGACCTTCGTCGTCGCGGGAGGCGTGGCGGCGAACGGGACGGTTCGGCGCGTGTTGGAACAGACGGCGGCGCGGCGAGGTTTCAGTTTCCTCGCGCCGCCCCTGGCCTATTGCACCGACAACGCCGCCATGATCGCCCTCGCTGCCGCCGAGCGCCTGAGGCTTGGTCTCGTGTCCGACATCGACGCCCCGGCGCGACCCCGCTGGCCGCTGGACGAAGCGCGGGCGATCGCCGACCCTGTCCACCCGAAGGGGCGCAAGGGCGCCAAGGCCTAGCAGGAATCAATCATGGAATTTCGCAAGGCGGGGGTGATCGGCGCTGGGGCATGGGGCACGGCCCTGGCCCTGGTCTGCGCGCGGGCGGGATTGGATGTGACGCTGCAGGCGCGCGAGGCCGAGGTGGTCGAAAGCATCCGCGCGCGCCGGATCAACGAGACCTTTCTGCCGGGCGTCGTCCTGGACGAGCGGATCGCGGTGACGCCGGACCTCGCCGCCTTGTCGGATTGCGACCTGATCCTGGCGGTTCCGCCGGCCCAGTTCATGCGGGCGACCCTTACCGCCTTCGGCCCCCATGCCCGGCCGGGCGCGCCGATCCTGCTGTGCTCCAAGGGCATCGAGCGCGGGTCGCTGAAGCTGATGACGCAGGTTCTGACAGAAACGGTCCCTACCGCCCCCGCCGCCGTCCTGTCGGGCCCCAGCTTCGCCGCGGACGTGTCGCGCGGTCTGCCGACGGCGGTCACCCTGGCCTGCGAGGACGCGGGCCTCGGCGAGGCGCTGATGGCGACGCTTTCGGCCCCAGGGTTCCGTCCCTATCTGGCGACCGACCTGATCGGAGCCGAGGTTGGGGGCGCGATCAAGAACGTCCTGGCCATCGCCTGCGGCCTGTCCGAGGGCCGAGGCCTGGGCCGCAGCGCCCACGCGGCCCTGATCACCCGGGGCTTCGCCGAGATGACGCGACTGGGCGTGGCCCTGGGGGCCGAGCCCCAGACGGTCGCGGGTCTGTGCGGCCTCGGCGACTTGGTCCTGACCTGTTCCAGCCCGCAGTCGCGCAACATGAGCCTTGGCCTCGCGCTGGGTCAGGGCCAGACGGTCGAACAGGCCCTGGCGGGCAAACGCTCCGTGGCTGAGGGCTATGAAAGCGCGCCGGCGGTGCGCGAGCTGGCCGCCCGCGCCGGTGTCGAAATGCCCATCTGCGAGGGCGTGGCAGCGCTGCTGGCGGGCGAGACCACCGTCGAGGGCCTGATCGACGCCCTGTTGTCGCGACCGTTGAAGTCCGAGCAGGGATGAGCGAGCCCGCCCCGACGGAGCGCAGGCGCGTCTGGATCACGCCGCCGGGCGTCGCCCTGTGCGCGCTGGAGGACATCGCAGAGCCCGGCTCGCGCGGCTTCGTGCTCCAGATCGACGGGGCCTATTTCCACGGCTTCGTGGTGCGGAAGAACGGCGAGGTCGCAGGCTGGGTCGATCGCTGCCCCCACGCAGGCTTCCCCATCGCGATCGAGCTGGACCGCTATCTGACGCCCGACGGATCGCTGATCCTGTGCGGCTGGCATGGGGCGGTGTTCGAGCCACTCACGGGGGCCTGCGTCGGCGGGCCCTGCGCGGGCGGAAAGCTGACGCCCTGGCCCGTCGCGGCCGACGGCGGCCTTATCCGGACGGCCTGAGCCTATCTCTTCAGCCGCCGGGCGTTGGCGGTCGCGGCGGCATGGATCGGCCTCATGGCCTCGGCCTGAGCCTTCAACAGTTCGGTGTTCAGGCTCAGCATCTGGGTCGCCGTGCGGCTCCACCAGCCCATGGCATAGCTCATCTGGGCCGAAGCGGCGCCCTGAGGCGTCTTCGCCGCCGCGATGGCGGAGGCCGCGCGGGCGGCGTGGCCGACCTCGTCCATGGCGGACTTGGACGTGCGGGCGGCGAGGTCGCCGAGCGTGCCCGCGACGGCGGCGGCGGAGGCGCTCATCGCCTCGACCTTCTCGGTGCCCATCAGCGACATCTCCCGCATGTCGGCCTTCATCGGATTGGCGAACCCTTCGGCCATGATCGCCATCCGGGCGGCGATGACGTCGGAGGCGGCGCGCATCATCTCGCCGCCGTGGTCGGCGTTGGTCGTCGCGGCCTGAGCGTTGCGGACGGCGCGCTTGCCGTCGCGAAGAGATTTGTCGAGCATGGTCATGTCACCGGCTTGGGCCGCTTTCACCGACCGGGCAAGGCCTCATTGGAGAAGGCGGCGACGTCCTTGAGCAGGGCGGGCACGGCGGCGTCGATGATTCGCTGCCCTTTCTCAGGGCTGGCCTGGGCCGGATCGGAGCCGATGCGACCGTCGGGAAAGCGGGCGCGGTAGTCCAAGGCATCGCGGATCGGCCCGCTTGGCGCGATCTGAGGGGCGTACTCCGCGGTCTTGATCCGGTCCGGATACGCGGCCTGGGTCACGGCGATCTCGGACGGCGTCGCGTGCATCCCGTGGCCGGTCGGGAAGATCGCGTTGCACAGACCGTTCACGCCCGGCAGATCCCACCAGTTCCTGAGCTTCAGCACGAAGGGCGCCGGCTCTTCGACGAAGCTCCATTCGGCGTAGAGCTCCGAAAAGGTCGCCTCGATCGTGGCGACGTTCCCGCCGTGACCGTTCAGGAGATAGATCCGCTCAAAGCCGTGGCGGCTGAGCGAGCTGACCCAGTCGGTGATCGCGGCCATGAAGGTCGAGGGCCGAAGGCTGATCGTGCCGGCGAAGGCCAGGTGGTGCTGAGCCATGCCGATGTTGAAGGTCGGGGCGACCACCAGCCCCTCGTCGGCCCTCTCGGCGGCATGGGCGATGATTTCGGGGCACATCCAGTCGGTGCCGAGCAGACCTGTCGGTCCGTGCTGCTCGTTGGAGCCGATCGGCACGACGACGGTCTTGGTCGTCGTCAGCCGCGCGTCGATCTCGGGCCAGGAAGAATAGGCGATCAGCATGGAAACACTCCGAACGGGACAGGGGGCGACGCTTACGCTCTGAAGGTCACGGCGCGAAGGCCCGCAGGAAACGATCGGCCGTCTCGGCCGCGCGCCGGTCGCGATCAACCACCGGCTCGTCGACCCCCAGAACGCCACGCATGTATCCGTGGCCGGTCGCCATGCCGGTGAACATCTCCGCCGCCTGGATCGGGTCGGGAACGCGCAGCCGGCCCAGGCGGTCCTGGTCCGCCAGCCAGAGCGACAGCCGGCGCAGACTCTCGCCCGGCCCGGCGTCATAGACCGCCTGCGCCAGGTCGGGGTCCTGGGGCGACATGAGTGCGAGGCCCCGCAGACTGGCGCGCCCGTCAGCGCCAAGAACCTTCTCCAGAAGAGCGCCGGCCAGGGCGGTCAGGACCTCGCGCGGCTCCGCGCCGGACCGCAGGGGCGCGGTGATGGCTTCGGACCGGCGCTCGGCGAGGGCGCGACCGATGTCGATCTTGGAAGCATAGCGATTGTACAGGGTCTGTTTGGACACCCCGGCCCGGCGCGCGATTTCGTCCATGGAGGCCGCCACGCCCTTTTCCGCGAACAGGGCCGAGGCCGCGGCGAGGATGGCCTCCGACTTGCGCTGATCGATCTGTCCGGCGATCCGTGGCATCAGTGCGCATCCGCAGGCGCGGGCATGCCCGTTCCCGGTTTCACCGGGCGAGCCAGCAGCGTCAGGACCGCGCAGGCCGCGCAGCCGATGCCCAGCATCGCGAAGGCGTCGCCGAACGCCAGGGTCGCCGCCTGGCGGTTCAGCATCCCCCAGACCGCCTTCAGCGCCGCGCTGTCAGGGTCGATCGAGCCGGACATGCGCGCCGCCATACCGGACAGCATCGCCTGCATCCCCGGGCTGGAGGACGGAATAGCCTGGGTCATCTCGCTCATGTGCAGGGCGGTGTTGGTGGTGAGGGAGGTGTTCAGCACCGCCAACCCGAAGGCGCCGCCCACGTTGCGGAACAGGTTCACCAGGCCCGAGGCATTCTTGACCATGTGCGGCGGCAGGGTCGACATGGTCACCTGCTGAGCCGCGATCATGGCCAGCATGACACCGGCGCCGCGCATCGCCTGGACGCCCGCGAACTGCCAGAAGCCCCAGTCCGGGGTGACGGCGTGCGCGTCCCACATGCCCCAGGCGCACATCAGAAAGCCCCCGCACATCAGGATGCGCAGGTCGACGACCCGCACCAGCCGCCCCGCGATCGGCCCGGTCAGGAACATGGCCAGACCCGAGACCACCATCGTCGTGCCGACTTCGGCCGGCGAATAGTCCCGCACCCGGGACAGGAAAAGCGGCAGCAGGAACGTCCCGCCGAACAGGGCCGCCCCCACGGTGAAGGTCATCACGACCCCGACCAGGAAGTTGCGGTTGGCGAAGGCCCGCAGCTCCACCACCGGATTGAAATAGCGCAAGGACCGCCAGACGAAGGCCGGGCCGGTCACGGCCGCGATAACGGTCAGGAGCAGGATCTGATCATCGGCGAACCAGTCGTTCTTGGACCCTTCCTCCAGCACGAACTGCAGGCTCATCAGGAAGGCGGCCATCAGGCCCAGCCCCCACCAGTCGAACCCCTTGGACAGACTGGGGTCGCCCTTGTCGAAGTCGGCGTATCGCCAGACCAGGAAGAAGGACACCAGACCGAACGGCACGTTGATGAAGAACAGCCAGTGCCAGCTCATCCACTCGGTCAGATGCCCGCCCAGCGTCGGCCCCACGGTCGGCGCGAGTGTCACGACCAGTCCGATGAACACCGACGCCGTCACCCGTCGAGAGGCCGGAAAGGCGGTGAAGGCCACGGCGAAGACGGTCGGGATCATGGCCCCGCCGACGAAGCCCTGGATCGCGCGGAACAGGATCATGACCTCGATGGAGGACGACAGTCCGACCGCGATGCTCATCACGACGAAGCCGGCGCAGCTGAACAGAAAGACCTTCTGCGTGCCCCAGAGTCGCGACAGATAGCCCGACAGAGGGATCATCACGACCTCGGGGATCAGATAGGCGGTCTGGATCCAGCTGATCTCATCGGCCGAGGCGCCCACGCCGGCCTGGATCTGGGGCAGGGAGGCGGCCACGATCTGGATGTCCAGGATGGCCATGAACTGGCCGATCACCATCCCTGCGAATCCCAGGATCAGGATCGTCCAGTTGACCTTCGGCTCCGCGCCTGTCGCCGGAGCGACCGGACCGTCCAGCGTCGCGGCGGTCATTGGGCCCTCGCGGCTCCTGCGTCGGCCAGCCGGGTCGGACCGACGGCGGCCTCGGCGAAACTCGCCCCGCCCTGGCTCTTCAGATCGACGCGGACCTCGACCGACAGGCCGGGACGCAGGATCGCGCCGCCCTGGGCCGTCCCGCCGCCCGCGTGGTCGACCAGGATGCGGACGGGCACCCGCTGGGTGATCTTCGTGAAATTGCCCGTCGCGTTCTCGATAGGGATCAGGGCGAACTCAGACCCTGTCGCGGGGGCGAAACTGTCGATGCGGCCGGTCAGGTCCTGGCCCGGAAAGGCGTCGGCCTCGATGTGGACGGTCTGGCCCAGCCGCAGCCGACCCAGCTGCGTCTCCTTGAAGTTGGCCACCACATAGGTGTCGCCCAGCGGCACCAGCGACAAAAGCTGCCCGCCCGGCCGGACGTACTGGCCCGCTCTCACGCCGCGCGCGCCCACAACCCCGGCGGTCGGGGCGCGGATGACGGTACGGTCCAGGTTGATTCGAGCCTGGTCGACGGCGGCGCGCGCTTGTTCGACGGCCGCCAGGCTCTGATCGCGCGTCGAGCCCAGCACCCCGGCGGTCCTCTGTTCGGCGACCAGAGCGGCCTGGGCCTGGGCCACGCCGGCGGCGGCGCTCTGGGCGCCGGCCCGCTCGGTCTGGATCCGGGCCTGGGAGACCCAGCCCTGCTGGGCCAGGGCGCCGTAGCGGTTGACCTGGGCCTCGGCCAGGTCGGCCTGCGCCTGGGCCTGGGAAACGGCGGCGGCCCGCGAGGCGATCATCGCCTGTTCCTGAGCCGCGCGGGCGTCGACGTTGTTCACCGCCGCGATCAGGGCCGCCAGATTGGCCTCCGCCTGGGCCAAGCGAGCGCGCGCGTCGGCGTCGTCCAAGCGGACCAGCACCTGGCCCGGCGCGACCCTCTGATTGTCGGCCACCAGGACCTCGGCGACGTAGCCCTCGATCTGGGGACTGACCAGGGTCACGTCCGCCTGGACAAAGGCGTTGTCGGTCGCCTCCCATCGCTGCTTGTTGGTCCACCAGATCCCACCACCCAGGATCAGCCCGAAAGCGACCACGCCGCCGACGAGCAATGGAAGGCGTTTTCGAAAGGCGGGGGCGAGGGCCATGACGAACCTGCGAAGAGTGGCGGAACCGGGGACAGCGCCGTTAAAATGGACTGTATCGTCCAAAAATCAATGAGCGGTTGCCTGGTTCCTCGAACACGTCATGTTTCGCCGCTTTTTGCCGACGGTGAGTCCCTTGATCCCCCTGCCTTCGACCATCGACGTCGCCGTGATCGGAGCGGGCGCGGCCGGAATCGGCGCCGCGCGCCGGCTGGCGCGGAGCGGCGTGTCCGTGGTCGTGCTGGAGGCTCGCGACCGGGTCGGCGGGCGGGCCCACACCGTGGGCTGGGAGGGTCACGGGCTCGATCTCGGCTGCGCCTGGCTGCATTCGGCCGATGAGAACGTTCTGGTCGAGCCGATCGCCGAAGCCGGCTGGACGCTCGATCGCACCCCCCCTCCCTGGAGCGCTGCCGCCCCCGTCCCGGACGCCGATCCGGCCGAGCGTGCGGCCTTCGCCGAGGCCTATGAGGCGTTCGAGGCGCGTCTCGCCGCCCTCGCCTCGACCGGGATCGACCGTCCCGCCTCCGACGCCCTGGAGCCTGGAGGGCCCTGGAACGCGCGGCTGCAGGCCATCTCCTCGGCGCTGAACGGGGCGCCGTTCGAGCGCATCTCGCTGTTGGATTTCGCCCGCTACAGCGAGTCTTCCCTCAATATCCGCGTCAAGGAGGGCTACGGCGCGGCGATCGCGGGCTTCGGGGCCGGCCTCCCGGTCAGGATGGGCTGCGCGGTCGAGACCGTGGATATCAGCGGCCCTCGCGCGATCCTGCGGACCTCGGCCGGCGTCGTCGAAGCCGGGGTGGTGATCCTGACCGTTCCGACTTCGGTCCTGACGTCTGGCGCGATCCGCGTGACGCCCGAGCCCGCCGATCTGCTGGACGCGGCCGCGGGCCTGCCGCTGGGCCTGGCGTCGAAGGTCCACCTCGCCCTCGCCGACGCCCGCGACCTGCCGATCGACGCCATGCTGTGGGGCCGCAGCGATACCTTCGAGGTCGGCCGCCATCACCTGCGCCCCTTCGGCCGGCCTCTGATCGAGACCTGTCTGGGCGGCGACGTCGCCTGGGGCCTGGAGGCCGAGGGGCCGGGCGCCATGATCGACTTCGCCGTCGAGGAACTGGTCGCCATCCTCGGCTCGGCCATGCGTCGCCGGGTCAGCCCCGTCTTCGTGTCCGGCTGGGGCACCGACCCCTGGTCTCGGGGAGCCTATTCCTACGCCCAGGTCGGCCGATCGGGCGACCGGGCCCGGCTGCGCGCGCCGGTCGCCGGACGCCTGTTCATCGCCGGCGAGGCCACCGCCGAACGGTTCTACGGCACCGCCCACGGCGCCTGGCTGGAGGGCGAGCGCGCGGCGGAGGAAGCCCTCACGGCCCTCGGCCTCGATCCTCGCGCGTCGGGCGCGGCCGCCCCATGAAGCCGCCCGCCCGAAAGCCCGGCTCGGTGATGACCGGCGCCCCCATACCCGCCCTCGCCTGGCCGCCGGACGAGGACCGGGTTGAGGAAATCTTCGCCCGCCTGTCCCGGGTCATGCCCGAACCGAAGACCGAGCTGCGATTTCAGGACCCCTATACCCTCGTCGTGGCCGTCGCCCTGTCGGCCCAGGCCACCGACGTCTCGGTAAACAAGGCGACGGACAGGCTCTTCGCCGTCGCAGATACGCCCGAAAGGATGCTGGCGCTGGGCGAGGAGGGCCTGATCCCCTTCATCGCCTCGATCGGCCTTTATCGGAACAAGGCACGGAACGTCATCGCGCTCAGCCGTATCATCCAGGACCAGCACGGCGGGGTGACGCCGCTCAACCGCGCTGACCTCCAGGCTCTGCCGGGCGTCGGCCGCAAGACGGCCAGCGTCGTCCTGAACGAACTGGGCATCGAGCCCGCCATCGCGGTCGACACCCATGTGTTTCGCGTCTCCCACCGGCTGGGCCTAGCCAACGCTGCGACCGCGGACAAGGTCGAGGACCAACTGCATGCCGTGGTGCCCGAGGCCTTCCTGGCCAAGGCGCATCATTGGCTGATCCTGCACGGCCGCTACACCTGCGTGGCGAGGAAGCCCAACTGCGCCGGATGCGTCATCTCGGACCTGTGTCCGTCGCGGGGGCTGATGGCGGGGGTGGCGTCGTGACGAAATGGATCACGGGTGGGTCGATGATGACCTCCGACGCGCGGACGCGGACCTCGGGCGTCACGACATAGGTAACGGTCCGGATGGGCCCCGCAAAGGGATCGGCGGGCGTGCGAGGGGCGGGCGACGGCGACAGGACATGGCGGGCGACCGCTCCGATCGGCAACCGAGGGCTCGGCGGAACGACGGGGACGCCCGGCTGGCCATAGGTCTGCGCCGCCGACGCCACGGGCCAGGCGGCGCTCCACAACAGAATGAGGGTCAATCCACGCATGCCGCCACCTCGCCCCAGTCGGCTCCGGCGACCCTGACGTCTTCCGGTGACGCCCGCGTGTCAGACGCCGAGTCGGCCCCGTATCGCCTCGGCGAGCATCCGGCCCCCGTCCGGCGCCTCGGCCAGGTAGA
>JAIVFU010000185.1 GCA_020829485.1 Nostoc sp. CHAB 5834
TATTTTTAACCGTATATTCCGCATGGACTGTAACGGGATTTAAGCCTTGCTCTATAAGGGTTTTGTTCACACGAGGCCAACTAAACTGTAACCTGGTCAACCAGTTCTTATTTATACCGATGGTTTTCCCCTTTCCCCTTTCCCCCTTCCCCTTCTTCATAAATATATGAATAACGACCAAGAACTTTACGCCCAACAGCTAGCCCAATTTGCTGCGTCTCAAAGTTTTGATGAGCGTTCAGTGGAATTTTTTGATGACGTTTGGCAAGAAGCCGGAGTTAAAGACATCGCTAAAATGACTACTGCTGATGCTGAGTCTGTATTGCAAGTCTTGGGCAACAGTGAAGCATCACCAGAATTTACTCTTGCTCTACTAGCCCAAGCCATAACAGCAGGAATACCTGAACACGTTGTGGGATATATCTTGGAGAGCGATACTGACGGGGACGGTCGCACACTTGCACAAGAAATCTTCAATGACGGCACAAGTCCCTTCCAACCAAATCAACCATCAGTACTTGCCTCGAAACAAAACCAGTTTCAATCCTCTACTGAAGATATGGAAATCGAAATTTAGCCAAAAGTACGATTTTTTTGTAGACTCCTGGTTATTGATTTTTTGGAAATAGAAGACCTAAACTTTGGCTTATTAGTAAGCGTTTTCACATGCTCCAAGGGTGTAGAAAATTTGTTCTACACCTTTTTCTAACTCCTCACTAAAGCTATGACACTACAATTACCAACCCACAACGGTACACAGTCTCAAAAGTCAACAGACTCATTTACTATCTCTCAACAGAAAGAACAACTAGAAAATCTGTTATATCAGAAGGTTCAACAAGGGGAAGATATATCCCCTTGTATTGAAGCTCTCTATTATTTAGCTTCAAAGCAGACAACAGAAGACCAACTGCAAGTAATGTGGGCTGAAGTAGCCAAAGAACGCTCGGCATTCAATTCACTGCAAAGAGTAATCATTACAGCCTTTGCCATCTTAGGAATGATTGCCTTTTTTAACGGGGCGTTCGCCAGAGTCAAACCATCGGCAGCTGCTAACCCACCTGCGGCAACTCAAGTTCGTTGAATTTATCATTGGGAAAACAAAGCTGAAAGCATTGTCAAGCAACCCTTTCAGCTTTTATTGTGGCTTGTTCTTTACCTTATCTGTGCGATGGCATAACCGCTCACTGTAGGTGATCTCACCGGAAAGGGTGCTTGAGCCATTGCTCAATATGCTGTGTCCTTGTCGAAAGGCAAACTGTCTTCCGGCTCAAAGTTACGCAGGTCTTGCTCCATCTGCTGCCGACGTTGTCCGTATGTTCTGCTATCTTCAATCCTTCCCCTCATCTGCCATGCACCAAAATTAATACCCTGTTCTGCGTGTTTAGCAGATACTTTGTTGTAATCATCAATTCCTATTTTCTTGCGTCGTTCCATTTCTTCTAGCCACCCAAGGCTTGTACCCTTTTTAAGCTCAGATTCAAAGTACTCCTGTTTAAGAGAACCGTCAGGGTTGAACTGTATTTTCTCTGTTGGGGTGAAGAAATCGTATGCCGTGTAGACTGGCCTTAGTTCTGGGTCAGTTTCATCTAGATGTTCTAACTCAAGATACCTATTCTTCAAGATTTGAGCATGTTTATCGATCATTTCAGGACGCATATTATCAGCAATTAACTGCTGAAGATACTCTGGTTTTAAAGAACCATCTCTACAGACTTTTTCTTGGTTCATATTTAACCAACGTTTTAATCTTGACATATTTACCCCCCAAGAATTTTTCCAAATTTAAATAAATGTATGGCTCTAGAATTCAAACACTTTGATACAAGGTTAAATCAATGGATTCATGATGACGGAGACAAGAAGAATCCTGATTCAATTTTAACTGAGAAAATAGACAATACTCTATTAGAATCATACTTTCCGAATAAAGAATTTTCTTTTGGACATATTGATGAATATAGTAAACCAGAAGATTTACAAAATCACCCAGAGGGACATATTCTTTTATTATCTTCTAAAACCAGGCTTCTGTATGGTTCTCCAGAATGCTTAGAAGTAATTGAGAAATTATGCCCTGATAGAAAAGATAGAGGTGCTTACGGTTCAATTTTTTTAGGTGCTTGTAAAAATTCAATTAATGAACGGTTAAACATTTTAGTTGTAGATGATAATACGGGAGAAAATGGAGGCTTTATTAAAGACCAAGATGCTTTTAAATTAGTGGGAGACTGCTATGGGCAGATTTCAAATGAAGCTTATGTTAAATTAACTAAAATAAAAGAACATGAAGATAAAAGTTATCGAGTGATTCAGCATCGCTTTGGTTGGAGAGAAGGCGATGGACAAGATACTAAATACCGTTTTGGTAAAGGAACTCTACGACCATTTAAACTAGAAGAGTTGTCTTGGCAAGAAAATACACCCAAAATCGACTTAATCATTCCCATATCCAGTTTTAAAGGTACAGACAAAGATAACCCCAATGGTGCTAGTAAACCCCAAATTAAACCAGGGCTATATCAACAGAAAATTTGGTTAGGTGAAAAATCGCAGTCACAGCGAGGTCATACTGCCATATCCCAACTGTTGGCATCATTTCCCCAAGGGATCAAAGACTTCGCTGAGGAGCTAGAGGCACAGGCTCAAAAGCTAGCCGAAAATCAGGATGACCCAAGGATTGTTGCACAACTTTACTGTGAGAGATACGAAAAACGTAAGGCTTTCACCGAGTCACAAAAAGCATCTTTATCAAAACAAATTACTCTTGCATCTGCTGATGGCTCATTAGCTAAACAATTAGAACTAGTGACATCGAATGATGCTAATGGAGAATATGAGGCAACCGATGAAAATAATGAATCCCCAAAAGATGATTTGTTAATGTATAAACTCATAAAGGCTGATTTAGTTGGGGGACATAATCAGCTTTTAGAAACTGAAAAAGTTAAACAAGAACTGAGTAAATTTGTCCAAAGCGAGTGGAGAGATATAGCACTTGGGAGAACTTTAACATTTGATCGAGGAATGATTATCCCATCCAAAGAACTAAAAAATGGTGAAATCTGTGTCTCTTGGATGGATGAAAAGGAAAAAGTATTAAACTTTCGTTCTCCCTTTCTCAACTCTAATGGTTTATGTGTATCTATCAATAAACATGTTTTAGACCGTTTAGCTCCAGACGGTGAACCATTGCAAGGAATAATTGTAGTCAACGATGAAGACCACAAACGTATACTTGCTAGGATTGAGGCGCTAGAAACTCAAGGCATTGAACACAACGAAGTTAATCCCCTCGAAACCGAATCAGAACGCCAAGCACGAGACTACGATGGTGACTGCATTGGTGTAGCAAGAGCTAGCTTATATCCTAATCTGACAGCAGAGGCAGAGCGAAGAAATCTTCCCCAAAACGCCTATTCGCCCACGGTTAAGCTCAAAAAACAATCATTTTATGATCCCACCGATGGAAGTCAGCCTCCATTTGAAAAAATCGCCATCCACATGAGCGATAGCATCAGCGTGGGCATAATCAACAATCAAGTGACAGCACTGGAAGCATTAGAATCGGAAATTGAAGTACTAAACACTTATGGTACTTTAGAACAAAAATCAGAATATTTAGAGCAAGTATCTAGCCATTATCAAAGTTTATTTGAACAGGAATATGACCAGAAGCCCAAACCAATTAGAGCAGAGTACAAAACCTTTATGCAATCTGTTGTAGCTCTAGCAGAGAATCCTAACAGAAGAAGAGAAATTATTCAACAGGCGATGGATGTTAACCGGCTGATGTACCGAGAAATGATTGGTGAGGGATGTTATCAAAACCAAATAGCGGTTGATTTATTCAAAAGTGCTAAAAAACCTGAGATGGATTTAATCAGGGAGAACAGCCGCTACTTGTATCGTGATGTTAATTATATTAAAGATAAAAAATCTTCGTCAGCTTATTTAAGCACAGGTATAACACCAAAGGGCTACTCGCCAGTAGAATTATTAATTAGCCAAACCAATAAATATTTCCAAGAATCACAGTTAGAATCGCGTCCCATAGTCCAGTTTAAAGACTTATTCAAAGGAGTGGAATTTACACCACAGCAGAAATTTGCAGCGATCGCCGCCAAGTACGAGTTTGATCTGAAGTTCAACGCTGCGGTACGTATGGAGCGACGGCGGGAAACCGAGAAAGGGCCATCAGCAATCATCCAAACTCCACAGTCTTGCCAACTCGAAATTACCAATCTCACCCATTACGAACATCCTCTGATTTGGAAAGCCCAAACGTTGAACATTCGCCTAGACGAAATACCAGAGAAATGGCGAACTAAAGAACGCCCCCACAAATTACTAGCAGTTGCACAAATCAATGATGAGATTGGGGAGGATAAGAAACCCGCCTACCGCAACCTGGGGACAGTTAGCCAACAATCTGTGACTGACCACAACCTCAAATCGCGGATGACCATGCAGGGAGCTAAACTCCTAGAACTAAAACCAGAACTTACTAGAAGCCAAACTAAATTACTTTTCGACAAGGCACAAGAGGCGGCTCTCGCATTTTACGCTTCTATCCCAGAGTCAGAAAAACTTGCATCCGCCGCCGCCGCTTGGAACATCTGTGCATCCCGCCAAGATGAACTCGAAGTTGCAAGAAAAGAAAACGCAAACCCCCAGGCGATCGCTAAAAAAGTCTCTAATTTTGCCTTCGCTGCTTTCCCCAATGAGATTATTTCTCGCTTAGATAAATTGCAATTTACTGAACCGAAGTTAGTCACACTTTGGAATGAAGCGAATCAATTTTTGGGTCGAGACTGGAATCCCACCGAAAAACACCCGATAGAAATTAGAGCTTCTCACCACCCAGTTGGGCATGAGCGCCACGTTTCCAGACTAATGTTTGTCCAGGATAGTGACGGCGAATATAAGGAATTCGCCATGCTCGAAACCAGAACCGCACAGCTTCCCATTGGTACGAAAGCGCTCTCTTGTATGGTTGGGGTAGAACCTGCCACTGCCAAAGCAACTATTGGACTGCCAGGAAACGAGCCGGTTGAAATTACTATCCGTGAACTCAAGAACTTCTCTTATGCAGGACTTGTTTTTAATGCCGAACCGGTCAACTTGGAATTTGGCACTGTGCCGGTGACTGATAAAACAGTAAAAATCAAACTTGATGGCAAAACTCTGGGGGAGTTAGACAGTGATTCTGTCCAACAGTTAAAACAAATTAATTATCTCAAAAATGGTAATCCTCTAAAGTTAAAACTTACTTCTATCTCCGAAACTGGAGATCAAGCTTTTGTGCTGGGTGAGTCTCCTAATGGGAATCTCCTGAAAATTAATAAAATTAACTTTTATGATTTTTCTGGTCAGACATTCGATGATTTGGATTACCGAAAACTGACTATCGAAACCTCAGCTTCTAAAACTAGAGATGCCGTATTTTTAAATGGTGAACCCTTGGGAGTATTGCACTTTAAAAAAGACAAAGACGCGCTCAGACAACTTGGGCTACTCAAAACCGGACAACTTACCCCAGCCCCCGCTATTATTGAAAGTAATTTCTCTGTTATTTGCGCTCAAATTGACCCTAAGACCGTTGAATATCCTACTATTTGGACGAAGGAATTTCAGGCTTTTGGGACTCAATCGGTTAATTCTGAACAACAGCAGATGATTGATAGTAGTGAGCCAATTCTACATCATATTAAAGAGCGTCCTACTTTCTTATTTTCGACAGAATCAAACAAAAAACTTGGAGTCATGGGCTTGGCTGTTGACAACCAGAAAGCTGAGACTGTGACTAAATGGTTAACTGCTCAAAAAGTTGAATGTCAACAAGTACCAATAGAAGATGTTATCAGGGAAACTAAAAAAGGTTTAGCAGTATTTCACTTAGTCAGCAGTTCAATTCCCCCCAAAACTTTGGAGAACATGACCAAGAAATTTGGTGCTGTGATTGAATCAAGTACCGAATATCAACAAAAAATTAAATCTTTGGCCACGCGACCACAGTTTTTGAAACCTCCATTTCAATCAGCATTGTCCCCGCCTCAACAAAGCGCTCAATTCCACCCAAACCAAGAGGTTCAAAATGTCGCCCCTCCCGTCATCAAAGGCAAACCGATTCCGATGAACTATCCTTTAATGATGCTTGGTGACACTAATCCTTTACCCGTGGATACTTGTATTGATGCGATGAGAGGATATGGTCGAACTCATACCACCAGAGCTTATCAACCATACAAACATTATGGGTTTAAGGAAGGGGATATTGTTCTGGCGACAGGTATTGGTAAACAAGTCGCCTTTCGAGTCGGTCAACAGTATCAAATTACACCTGAGATGATTGCTGACCCTGTTTATCAACAGCAGTGGGCTGACATGGAAAAGCACTCATCCAAAGCATTACCAGAATTGTTCACGGGCAAAGGGCAGGTCTGGGGACTACATCTTGAACCCTTGGGGGATTATGTGGACGGGAAAATAGTCCCGTTTCCTGAACCACAAAACAGAGCCTCACCTAATCAAACAGTCCAAACTCAATCAGTTACTATTGATGACTTGAGAAATTGGTACAATGCCGCAGATAAGTTAGGGAAGTCGGAGAATTACAAAAAACGCATTGTGGAAGTGGCAAATGGGTTTAAAGCTGGTGAGCAATTATCAGCCCAAGCGTTGACAGTAATGAATCAAGATACATTTGATCTTGAAGCCATCAGTCGGCTGACTCAAATTGCTCAAAGAATTGGCATGGTTTTGGGACAATCTCGGCAAGATGGTTTCACTGAAGTTAAAGGCAAGGTTTATGACCTCAGCTTTAACACCGAGCGCAAAGATTTGACTATCCAACAGAAAAATGGAGATGTAGTTTTAGGTGTTCAATCAGGCAAAGTGCATACCTCACGAGTCACGCCTGAAATTATAAAAACTTTTGAAGGAGCTAACTCTCTTCTTAACAAGACTTACTTTTCTTCTCAATCTCAGTCAAGAGAAATTCACAGATAATATAGGAACAACGCGATTTTGTGAGAATTATGCGTTCTAGGCAGTTCTTACAGTAGGAGTAAAAATAAATCCAGTAACTTTTATGAGTCAAACACAATCGGAACTAAAGCTACTGACCTTCGATGAATTTATCGAATGGTATCCAGAAAACTCAGAAGTACGTTACGAATTACATGATGGGGTGATTGTGGAGATGCCAAAGCCTAAAGGGGAGCATTCTGATTTGGCTGGTTTTTTGATTGAAGAATTACTGTTCACAATTAGAGAGATGGGTAAACGCGGTATCTGGACTATACCAAAAGAATCCATTATTAAACCATACCGAGATAAATCAGGGTACGAACCAGATATTATTGTTTTAAATCAAGAAACTATCGATACTGAAACGCGCTGGAAGAAAGAATCAGTTATCCATAATGCTAGTTCGGTCAAACTAATAGTTGAAGTAGTGTCAACCAACTGGCAGGATGATTATTATGATAAGCTTCGTGACTATGAAGCTATGGGTATACCTGAATATTGGATTGTGGATTATGTAGCTTTGGGTGGACGTGTATTTATTGGCAGTCCCAAAGTTCCGACTATTTTTGTCTGTGAACTTATTGATGGTGAATATCAAATGACACCCTTTAGAGAAACAAACCTTATAGTGTCTCCTACTTTTTTGCAGTTGAATCTAACCGCACAACAAGTTTTTGACTCGGTGATTTAAACTTTTTAGAGTTCAAAAAATTGTCAATGCAAGATTTTTAAATCTTACAGCGCTTTCGGCTATTATGCAATATAGTTTTCTCCTTGCCCCTCTCCTATCATCGCTTTCAGCTTTTAGAATGAACCTCATAGCTGCCGGAAGTGCTGTATGTAATTAATGTTAAAAGACTTCTCTGATGTATTAAATTTCCTCACAAACGCTTATGAGCATCTGTCGTAACCAGCAATTGGCTTGATCCTGCTCTGTAAGTTTGCTCCATAGCATTGAAATCATCCACGGTTGAGTTTGTACTGGAAGTTCAAAAATTTCTAATGCATCTTGATATGCCAAGGGTGCTAGCAATCGTGATGGAACAGCAGCAATTAAATCAGTTGATGAAATGATTGCTGGTAGCACTAGTAAGTGAGGAGTTGTCAAAGCAACTCGACGCTGGAGGTTGTACTGGGCGAGTGCATTATCGATTTCACCAACTTCATCTTGCCTAAGAGTAAAAAGAGCATGAAGAAAATTAGCGAAGATTTCTGGTGTGATAACGTCCTCCAAGAGAATGGGATGTCCAACACGACAGATGCCGACAAAGTGTTCTGGAAATAATGGCATTTGTATTGTTTGTCTGGGTGGGTCTTGAAAAACACCCAAAGCTAGATCAATCTCTCGTCGCTCTAATAGTTCTCCGACAAAGTTTTTTGCAAAACTAATTAATCGAAAATTAATGCTTGGTGCAATTTGACGACAAATTTTTAGAAGCTTGGGCATGACAACATAGCTAGTGTAATCTGAACTGCCAATTGTAAAAGTACTTTTAGAAGTAGTAGAGTCAAATGTTTGGCTCGTTTCCAATGTCTGCCGAATTTGTTGCAGGGCAACTCTTATACCTTGAGCAACTTCCAGAGCCTTTGCTGTGGGTTGCATTTGCCTGCCAATTCGGATAAATAATTCATCTTGGAACAGTATGCGTAACCTTGCGAGTGCCGCACTCATCGCTGGTTGGCCTAAATACAATCGTGTTGCTGCTGCTGTTACACTCCTTTCTTCAAAAAGTGCTTCAAAGGCGACCAGAAGGTTCAGATCAATGGCAGACAAGTCTATTAATCCCATCGATTAAATATATTATTTCAATCAATTTGATTAATTTAAAACATTTCAGTAAAGTAAAACTGAAAGTTGTGAAAAGTTATTAAAATGACAAACCAGAAAAAGATTGCTGTAGTAACAGGTAGCAATCGTGGGTTAGGATATGCTATAGCTCGTAAATTGTCCCAAATTGGCATCCATGTTGTTCTAACAAGTCGTAACCAAACAGATGGTCTTGCTGTTAAAGAACAATTATCTAGTGAAGGACTTGATGTGAACTATCACACACTAGATGTTACGAGTGATTTGAATGTGGCAGAGTTTGTTCAATGGCTAAGAGAAGCCTACGGCAGGGTAGATATTTTGGTGAACAATGCCGGCATCAATCCTACAACCAAGCCAGAGGAATCTAGTTTATTGACAGTTAAACTAGAAACGATGCGCTCTACATTTGACACCAATGTTCTAGCGCTCCTGAGAATTTCTCAAGCATTAATTCCGTTGATGAAGGTTCACAACTACGGTCGCATCGTCAATGTCTCAACCGAAATGGCATCTCTGGCGGCAATTAATAATGATTACTACCCAATAGCACCTTCCTATCGACTATCCAAACTAGGGGTGAACGGGTTAACTGCACTTCTGGCGAAGGAACTTCTTGGTGGTAATATTCTCGTTAATGCTTATTCTCCAGGTTGGATGAAAACCGATATGGGAGGAGAGAATGCGCCGTTTACAGCAGACCAAGGAGCCGAAACTGCTGTCTATTTAGCAACACTTCCAGATGGAGGAGCGCAAGGACAGTTTTTTGCAGAGATGCGTCAGTTTGGCGGCCCCATAAAATTACAGTGGTAAATCTAGATGAAAAATAGTGCTTTTATTTCCATTGAACTGTATTAGGGAGAAATAGCAATGAAGGTCAGCTTTATCGGTTATGGCAGCATGGCAGAGTCTTTAAGCTCACGTTGGGTAGGAAAACACGAGCTATTTGTTGCAGGTCGAGATTCTAGCAAAGCACAGAGTTTGGCACATGAACTTGCTCAGGGGACAAAAGCTGGTTCCCCTGTAGAGGCAGCAGAGTTTGGTGAAGTCATTGTTTTAGCGACTCCTCACCAAGCAGTATTTGAAGCTATGGAAGCAGGTGGAGGAAGTGAAGCTTTTGCAAACAAGATTCTATTAGACATAAATAATCCTGTTGACCCCTCTAACGGGAATTACTTAACGCAAACTTATGATGGAGTATCACTATCAGAAGCGATCGCTGCTTATTCTCCCAAGGCTAAGGTAGTGAAGGCGTTCAATATGTGTCAGGCAAAAGTTTGGCAGATGGAGCAGCCTAATTTCGATGGTCGGCGGTTAGTAACGCTCTATTGCGGCGACGATACTGATGCGAAACGTCAAGTGGCTTCGCTGATTGAAGATGTTGGGAGTGAGCCAGTCGATTTGGGGGAGTTGAAGTATGCTCGATTGTTAGAGTCTGCGGCAGCAATTGTGATTAACCCTTTTTTATCACTCTCGCCATAGTATAATCAAGAACAAAGCCCAGAAGTGAGGTCTGTGTTATGGTAGAGCCTCGTCAGCCAATACCCACAGTCAACTTTATAGACGAATACTGTCAAACT
>JAIVFU010000186.1 GCA_020829485.1 Nostoc sp. CHAB 5834
GCATTTGACAAGTCGTTTGAATCGCAAAGTGTTGGCTCATACTGTTTGTGTCTGGCTAAATCGTCTGTTTGGTTTGGAACCATTACAGTTTGATAGTCTTGTGACAGAATAAGTTGCACATCGCGTAAATTCATAACTAATATTGAGTTAGTTCTAACTTAGGTAGTAAAAGTGGAAAACTAGTGGAGAATATGTATTTTGGGGGAAAATTACGACTTAAGAAAAAAGCTACTAAAACTATAGATAGACCTTTTTTCCAAGCAAATCTACCCTAAATTAGAGATACTACTACCGCAAGGCGGAAGTCAAAAATTAAAAAGCTTAGAAGACAGGCTTTTGAAGAATTTGAAATAGTTGCTTTATTTACGCCGCGCTGTACTTGTAGTACAGTAATCCTATCTCTGTGATCCAAATTTTCACAAATCATTTAGGACTGCTATAGTATTACTTAATTCATGAATAGCTGAACTGGAAACACCAGATTTTGTAATATACTTTAGCTCAGGGCTGCTGCTACTTGAACAGCTAGTTTCTGAGGATTGAATGGTTTACTGATTATGCCTCTGACACCTATATTATTAAATAAGTTTTTGTCATTATTACGTCCTATTGCTGTAAGTAAAATCACAGGTATATGTTTAGTTGTTTGATTAGCCTGTAGTTTTTGAAAAGTTGTCAAACCATCCATATCGGGCATCATTACGTCCAAAAGTATGGCATCGGGTTGAGATGACTGAGCTAAAAATAATCCTTGATTACCTGAAGTAGCAGTCAACACCTCCCAGCCCCCGATTATTTCTAGACAAGTCTGAATCAATTGACGGATGTCATCGTCATCATCAATAACTAAGATTTGCTTAGAGATCATTGTTATTATCTTCCTGTTTTTAATTATTATTCCTTAGTTTAGTGCTTTAATTTTTCCAATTTAATGAGGGGTATTGTTTATAGCTACCATCCTCTTAAGATTAATTTTTAATGGTAAAACTTGAAAGTGGAAAACTAGGGTAGAAGTTTAATAATTGGCATCTCCCCCATGACTGTAATTATTGGTTGGGCTGGGATGTTGCAAACGGGTGCGCTAGATGAGGCTAAAGTAACTCTTGCATTAGAGATATTCAAATTCATTCAAGTCAGTGATACGGGTAAGGGTATCAGTGCTGACTTTCTACTTCATGTATTTGAGCGCTTTTGTCAAGCAGATAGTAGTCATACTCGGTCAAATAAAGGACTAGGTTTAGGGCTAGCGATCGCCCGTCATGTGGTAGAACTGCATGGTGGCACAATCCAAGCCCAAAGCCAGAGAAATAGGGCAAGGGGCAACACCTCGGCTCATTTCGGCTACCCTCAATGACCAATTCGTAACTAGATGAACAAAAATATTTAGTCTGTATCAGTATTGCTCTGTTAATGTTACATTCCTACCGGGTTTTCTACTGTGCTGAGTTGTAACAATCTCAAGCACAGGGTTTTTTCAAGATAGATTAGACGGAGCCAATCTGTTGCATAAACCTTGCCTTCGATAGATATCATATAAGCTGAAAAGGGCATAACCTAAGTTATATAAATTTGATTACACCACTCAGGGTTACTTCTACAAGCAAACATTTTCATGAGAATTCTGTTAGTTGAAGATGATGATTTGCTTGCTCAAGCTGTAGCAACAGCTCTTACAAAACAAAATTATGTGGTTGATATTGCTGCTGATGGTGAAGCCGCTTGGGAATTGGTTAATGTGTGTAACTATGACCTGATTTTGTTAGATATTGTTCTGCCAAAACTAGATGGCATAAGTCTTTGTCGGCAATTACGGCAGTCAGGTTATCAAATGCTGATTCTGCTTTTAACGGCAAAAGACACTAAAGCTGATAAAGTTATTGGTTTAGATGCCGGAGCAGATGATTATGTAGTCAAACCATTTGATTTTCAAGAGTTATCAGCTCGCATTCGTGCTTTATTACGTCGAGGAAATACTTCTTTACCTCCTGTTTTGGAATGGGGAGCCTTGCGTCTTGATCCTAGTACTTGTGAAGTGACTTATGCAGACATTTCTCTAAATTTAACAGCAAAAGAATTTAGCCTTTTAGACCTTTTTTTACGCAACAACCAGCGCATCTATAGCCGGAGTGCCATTGTAGATCAACTTTGGAGTGCTGAAAAAGATCCACCTGAAGAAAATACGATTAAATCTCATATCAAAAGTTTACGGCAAAAGCTAAAAACAGCAGGTGCTAACTACTATTTTATAGAAACTATCTATGGCATGGGTTATCGTTTAAAAGCTCTAGATCATGAGCAAATTTGCCCGAAAACTGAGCCAGAAATAGATTTAAATAAACAGCAAATCCTACTAACAGCCATTGCTCAAGAGCGGGAGAATTTCAAAGCTAAGGTTGGTTCGCGCATTGCAGTATTGAAACTAGCAGCTGATGCTTTAAGAAAAGGTAAACTTGACGCTCAAGTGCGGCAAAAAGCAGAGCAAGAAGCTCACAAGCTAGCTGGTTCCTTGGGTAGCTTTGGCTTTCCAGAAGGTTCGTTATTAGCCAATGAGATAGAAGATTTATTTCAAACTCAAAAATCTATTAGCCAAGCTAAATGTTTTTATTTAGATAAGCTCTTGATGGAGTTACAACGAGAACTAGAAAAAAGCCCAGTTGAACAAACCCAAAATCTACTATTAGTGATTAGCAATGATCAACAAGTAGTTGAGGGATTGATAAAGGAGGCTGAGAATCAAGAAATACAAATTAAAGTTGCTACTAATCTCACCGCCGTCAGAAATATAATCTCATCTTTAAATCCCGATGTAGTGCTACTTGATATTGATATTCAGAAAGACAGCTTCAAATTAATAAGAGAATTATCTCAGCGATCGCCTACAGGGGGCGAAACGCCAACGCCACAAATACCTGTGTTAATTTTGACAGAGCGAGATAATTTTAGCGATGCCTGCGGCGGGCTTCGCCTACGCGTTGAGGCTGTACGATCTGGCAGTCGTGCTTTTTTGCAAAAATCCATGCCTCCTAATGGAATTTTGGAGTCAGTGGCCCAAGTTTTACAGCAAACTCGTATTACTAAAGCGAGAATCATGGTTGTAGACGATGATCCAAAGACATTAATTGTTATACAACAATCTTTAGAAGCTTTAGGACTTACTCTAAAAATTCTTGAAGATCCACGCTACTTCTGGGATACTCTGACAGAATTTTCTCCAGATTTGCTAATTCTAGATGTGGAAATGCCTTATATCAATGGCATTGAACTTTGTCAGGTAGTACGTAACGATCCGTACTGGAAATTTTTACCAGTATTGTTTCTGGTTGATAATTTATCAGCAGATATTGTTGAGCAAATATTTGCGATCGGTGCTGATGATTGTCTAAGCAAAACTGCTAAAAATTCACAACTAATCACTCGTATATTGAAATCAACTAGTAAGTTTTTTTCAAAATTTTCGCATTAAGCGAGGAATTGCAGTTGCCATAACAATTATTCTTTTATTGACCGTTCTGGTCGGTTTTTTTGCACTGATTGTGCCACGTCTTGTTGACCAATTGCAACAATTTGGTAATATTATGCCTTGTAAGCTACTTTATACTTCATCACTCCCCGTTTATTCTTAATGCCAATTTACTTAAATCTTCTGAGTATTTTTATTTACTCGTATCCGAGCTTAATCACCTACTGTTGATACTACATTTTGAAGTGCGGAATGTGGGTTTTACTTTTTCATAATTAAAATTAACGTGAGTTCGACAAGTATTATTTGACCTCTCCCCCAACCCCTCTCCGACACGGATACCCCCCTTAGTCCCCCCTTGTAAAGGGGGGAAACAAGAAAATCTAGTTCCCTCCCCAATGCATCGGGGAGGGTTAGGGTGGGGTAATTCGAGAACTGTACCTCAATTACGAATTACGAATTATGAATTATCTGTAACTCGTCCACTCAAATTTGCAATCATCAATACCAATTCAGTAAGTTCAAGCGGTTTAGCTAGATGCGTTTGGAAACCAGCATCAATTGCCCTTTGCCGCTCTTGCTCGGTGGCATAGGCAGTGATTGCTGCTGCTGGAATTTGTCCCCCAGCTTCAGCTTCAAGCGCTCTCACCTGACGAATCAGGGAGAAACCATCCTCCTCTGGCATTCCAATATCTGCTAGAAGCACATCATATCTGCCAGGAGATTCAGTTAGAGCAGCGATCGCTTCCCTTGCCGATGTCACAACCACTACTTCAGCCCCAAAGTCTTCTAACATCCACTTCATCAGATCGCGGCTATCCTTTTGATCGTCTACAGCCAAGATGCATAACCCTTCAAGGGTAAGGGGTGGATTTTTACCATCTAATGTGTCCAGAGTCTCTGACAAAATGCTCGGCTCTAAATAAGTTGGCGGTGTAATCTCCGGTGGCATTAAGCGCAGAGGCAGCCTGATGGCGATCGTGGTTCCTAGTCCCTCACCTGGACTTTGCGCTTGAACTGTTCCACCGTGAAGTTCTATCAGATGACGGACGATTGACAAGCCTAATCCAAGTCCTTGAGTTGTTTTGCTGGTGCTGGAATCTCCTTGGCGGAAGCGATCGAAAACATAAGGCAGCAAGTCTGCCCGGATGCCAATTCCTGTGTCGCTGACTCGAAGTTCAGCGTGAGTAGATACAGCTTCGAGCATAATTCCCACTCGCCCACCGGCTGGAGTAAACTTAATGGCGTTAGAAAGTAAATTCCACAGAACTTGCTGTAAACGGTCAAAATCTCCGACAACCGTCGCTGAGTTCAACTGTGAAATAATTTCAATGCTTTTCGCCTCTGCGGAAAATTCGATAGACTCAATGGCGGCATTCACTACTGAAACTAGATCGATTAGACGAGTATTTAAATGAAGCTTGCCACTCGTAATCCGGGAGACATCGAGCATATCATCGATTAACTGAGCTTGCACTTTAGCACTCCGCTCCACCACTTCCCAGGCGCGAATGACTGCTGAAGAATCTAAATTGCGGGTGCGGAAAAGTTGCGCCCAGCCCAGTATAGTATTGAGCGGGTTACGAAGTTCATGGGAGAGGTTCGACAGGAATTCATCTTTGGCTCGGTTGGCAATTTCCGCCTGTTGACGGGCTGACTGCTCCTGTGCTATTAGCTTAGATTGCTCTAAGTCAAACTGTTTGCGATCGCTAATATCTTCAATCGCCAGCAAAATCCTTTGAGCCTCTCCCTCTTGAATAATTTTCCAACCATTGAGCAGCATGGTTTTCTCCCCAATCCGCTCAAAACGATGCTCTACTTCCCAGTTGTTAATATTGGTATCGTTGGCGAGAATGTCTTCTAAGAGCGATCGCAATCCGGGCAAGTTCCATTGACCGTTCCCTAGTTCAAAAATCAGAGATTGGGTTGTCTCTAATGGTGAAACCTGAAATGTTTCATAAAACGAGCGATTGGCTTTGTTCACCCGCAAATCAGAATCAAGGACGATTAACGGCACTTGTACCGTCTCCACAATCCCTTCAGCGTAATTCCGGGCTTGTTCTAACGTTACTGCATAGCGTTTAAGACCATCAATATCTATTAACACCAAAACTACTCCGTCAATCTTGTTTTCTGTAGTGCGATAAGGACGGATGCGGAGGTTGTACCAATGTCCCCCCAGAGTTTGGACTTCTAATTCTTTGATGGTGAGTGTGTCAAGAACCTCCAAAATTAGAGTTTCTAACTCAGGAACATCGAGATTTGCTCTAATGTCGCTCAAAGGTCGTCCAGCATCGGCGGGAATCAAATTGAAAAGTCGCTGCGCCATTGGCGTAAAACGTCGAATGCGTAAGTCCAAAGTCAATATCAAAATGGGAATATTAATACTGGCAAGCAAATTCGTGAGATCGTTATTAACTTGGTGTAATTCCAAATTTCGACTACGAAGTTCTTCGTTAGTGGTGTTGAGTTCTTCGTTGGTTGCCTGAATCTCTTCTTTGGCAGTTTCTAGCTCCTCATTAGTGCTTTGCAACTCTTCATTACTCGACAGAATTTCTTCATTGGCAACTTTCAGGTCTTGATTGATATGCTCCTGCTCTTGGATCACCGCTTGTAGATATTCTTGAGTTGCAGTCCGCTCTTGGATGGCGGTTGCGATTTCTTGCCTGAGCCGAACAATCTCCTGCGCTAAGTCTGGTTGCACTTCGCTCTCAGGATTTACTGTGCTGGGGTTGTTAATTGTGAGTGGGGCTGATTCAAATAAAACCACAAAGTAGAGTTCTTCGCTAGTCCCAGGGTTGAATGGAATCACCTCAAGATTGATGATTTTTGAAAAATCGCCCTCTTCAATTTGTAACCCTTCTCTTCTAACTAGAATTTTTTGCCGTTGTGCCTGATAAATTGTGGCGCGTAGCTCGATGAGCAAACCCTCGCGCACCATTTTGAATAAGTTAAGACTCGGTTTACCCGGTGCAAGTTTGAGGTAAAGATCGATTTCTCCCCGAAATTGCAGCACCTCCATCTTGTCGTTGATTACTACACCCACTGGGGCATAGCGATTCAAGATTAGTTGGTCAGTTTTTTTCTCTAAATCAAACTCATCCGATGGATTCTCATTGGTCGGCTTTGATCCATTGACTTTTACTATCGGATAATTGCTGGTAATGAACGAAAAAGTTGGACGAATTCCAGTTAGCTTTTTAGCATAAATCTTATACTTTTTGTCAATTAGAGTAAACAAATCCGAATATTTACCTGTGCTTTCTGAAGTTCCTAGCAGCAAGAAGCCAGTGGGATTGAGACTGTAATGAAAGATGGGCAATATCCGTTTTTGCAACGTTTCGTCCAAGTAAATCAGTACATTCCGGCAGCTAATTAAATCTAAGTTAGAAAAAGGGGGATCGCTGCCCAAGTCTTGCCTAGCAAACACACACAGTTCGCGGACAGCTTTGTTAATTTGATATCCACCGCCCTCAAGGGCATTAAAAAATCGGCGGCGGCTCTCTGGTGAGACTTCCACCATTTGATTCTCTGCATAAATAGCCGTTCTCGCTTTGTCAATAGCGATCTCGCTGATGTCTGTGGCAAAAATTTGGATCGGCGGCGAGGTTAGTTTATTTGACAAAAGCTCTAGCAAGGAGATAGCGATGGAATACACTTCTTCACCCGTCGAACACCCAGCTACCCAAATCCGAATCGGCAACTCTGCTGATTTGTTTTGGATGATGCTAGGAAAGACTCGCTCTTTCAACACTTCAAATGCTTCGGGATCGCGGAAAAAATGGGTGACGTGGATCAGAATTTCTTCATAGAGCGCCTTGACTTCACTCGGATTCTCTTGCAAATACTGGGCATAATCCTCCAAGCGTTGTAGTTTATACAACAGCATTCGCCGCTGGATTCGGCGATCGAGGGTGTTGGGCTTGTAGTGGCTGAAGTCAATGCCAGTTTGCGATCGCAATAATACAAATATAGTCGCCAGGGCATCTCCCTGTTCGGGCAACTTCTCAACTGCGATCAATGGCAAAGAGTTAGAAATAAAAGGATTGCGACTGAGGTTTACCAGTTCCTCGGCGATTTTTTGCGGCGGTAGGACAAAATCCACATTCCCGGTGGCAACAGCAGTATTGGGCATACTATCGAATTTTGCCGTGTCTTCACACTGAGCAAAAGTCACGCCTCCAGCTGCCTTGATTGCCTTCAGCCCTAGCGAACCGTCTCCATCCGCCCCAGATAGAACAACTGCGATCGCTTTGTACCCTCGATCTGCTGCCAATGAAGTAAAGAACGCATCAGCAGGCATATATTTACCATGAACTTTCTCTCGCGGCGTGAGTTGCAACACCCCATCAGACAGCATCATCTTAGTGTTAGGCGGAATAATGTAGACCTTGTTAGGTTCTACAGTCACGCCGTCTCGCACTTCCTTGACGGGCATTTTAGTTGTTCTTCCTAGAATCTCGCTCAACAGACTCTTGTGGTTAGGGTCTAAGTGTTGAATCAGCACAAATGCCATCCCTGTATCGGTAAGCAAATGCTTAAGTAACTGCGTAAATGCCTCTAATCCACCCGCAGAGGCGGCAATGCCAACGATGGGAAATAAAGTATCTATATTGTCTTGTTGCTCTACGTCGAACACTTCATTAACGGTAGATTCAGATACAGGTTGCTCAGAGGGTTGATCGGATGTCATAAGATAAAGTTTAACACTGCAATGGTTTGGCCTAAGAGGATGTCTCAGAAGTATAAAATATTTCTTGATCCCCCCTACCCCACGCCAGTCGCTCGACTTGGGGAGACCCCAAGACCGCGCTGGCTCCCCTTAAAAAAGCTACGGTGTACACACAAGTTATCGAATCACTACCAGTCCTCGAATTACCCCACCCTAACCCTCCCCGATGCATTGGGGAGGGAACAAGATTTTCCGGTTTCCCCCCAATACATCGGGGGGATTAAGGGGGGTATTTCGACTTGTGTGTACACCGTAGCCTTAAAAAAGGGGGGAATAAGAGTCTTAAAGTCCCCCAATTTATCGGGGGATTTAGGGGGATCTCCAAGGGTTAGGTGTATACAAAAAAACTTTTCAGACATCCTCTAAATCCAAGTCACTGCCAAGAAGTAAGAAGCTAGAATAAATCCAATACCAATAATTCCGCTACTCAAAAGCAAAATTAATTGAGTTAAGTCATTGATATGATAAATCCTGAGATTAATCCTATCATTTATCAAGTTAATTAGTAGCATTTGAAAAATATTTATCCCCACCAATAAATGACCCATAGGATTAATTCTCAAAACTTAAATTACTATATCTCAGACATTAATTAAAGCGAGTTTGCATGAAGATGAGGATTATTAGCAATTGCTAAAATGCCAAGTACAGCAACAAAATCATCAATAACTATGGGTTTAGCAACGCATAGACTAAACCCAGCTAAGAGAGCACGTTGATACATATCTTCAGTTACAGCGCCTGTCAGAGCGATCGCTGGCACTGCTTTGCCTCGCTCTCCCGCAAGTGTTCTTACTTGGTGAATCAGAGTATAACCATCCTCCTTTGATGAGGAAATACCATTCAAAAGGATATCAGGTTGCCATTGCACAAATATTTCCAGAGCAAGCTCTCCTAAAAATGTCGCTTGCACCTTCACACCATAAGATTGCAACATCGCTGTTAAAGAATTGCAAAAATTGACATCATTATCTACAAGGAGTACTCGCAGCCCTTGAAGAAATGAAGGATGAGTAGGAAATCTATTACTTATATGCATCATAGTTTCAAAACTGTGTCAATAAATAGCCTCTTAATGCGACTATAAAACTCATGTTTGATTTTTGAAAAAATTAGTACACATCTATATCCTTCCTTTTCTGTTCCCTCGCCAATCAAGTGAATTCAAGAATCAAATCGGATTTTGATATTTGACCTGCTAAACATAAATTTTATTAACAGTGTTTACTATAACATCCTATTGTTAGAGTTTATGTTTTAATAGATGTTTTAATAGCGTATATTTTATATAATATGTATATTTTGTTGAAATTTTTCTGATATAGAAACATTTAAATTATTCCGATGAGCGATAACTTTTCCCTAAAGGGGTAGGGCGAACGCATCTAAATATTAAAGATTAATAATCAAGGTGAAATTCCCCAACACTCCACCAGACTTAGCGAAGCGAGAAAGTAAATATTGAATTGCCCAGGTGCGATCGCTCTCTTCTAAAACTCGCCGCAAAGCACACAGCACTTTGTTGACATAAGGGACTCCCAAATAAAAAAGTATACAACTATTTATTGTGGGGTGGGCATCCTGCCCGCCCGGAAATACAAGAGACGAGATTGGGGGAATTAGCGCCTGGTATATTCTCAACAAACGTCATGAGGCTTTCTTTGCGCGATCGCTCAAAATTGTCTTGGCAACAGCGATCGCTGTCACCCCATTACAAATCTATATCGGACACCTCAGCGCCGAGCAGGTAGCTCACTATCAGCCTACCAAACTCGCGCCAATGGAAGCCAAATGGGAAACTACTCCAGCAGGACAACCTGCTCCGTGGAGTGTAGTGGCATTACCCAATAACCAGACTGAGCAAAACGACTGGGAAATCTCAATTCCCAACGGCTTAGGCTACATTTTGGAATTTAAAAAGAACCTCTCTGAACCCGTTCGAGGACTGAAAGAGTGGAAGCTTAGACCTCTTGCAAAAGTCTTTTGTGGTATAATAAAAAATTTGACAATTTGCGATTAGGACTTTGAGGAGCAGTGAAAATAGAGAAAGCTAAACAGCTTACTGCGAGAAAATTTAAGCGCATGACTG
>JAIVFU010000187.1 GCA_020829485.1 Nostoc sp. CHAB 5834
TACCTGATGGCCATCGAGGGGGTGTCGGTGATGATGGTGCCCAACGCGGCGGAGACTTCTTTGCTGCTGGCGACGCTGGCCCGGCATCTGCAGGAGGGGTTGGGGTATGAGCCGCCGCTCAGGGCCAACAAGCCCAAGGACGCTTCGGATTTGGCCCAATACCTGATTGAGGGCCTGCCAGGAATCGGCCCGTCGACGGCGAAAGTCTTGCTGTCATTTTTCGGCTCGCCCCATGCGGTGTTCAATGCGTCGGTGGCTCAGCTGTGCACGGTGCCAGGCATTGCCCGAAAGACAGCGGAGCGAATTTACGGCGCGCTGCACCTGCAGTAGCCCCCAGGTTCGGCCCCCCGCTTTGCTTGCAATTGGGGGAGCGCCACCCCTAGAAAACTCTCCGGCCAACGCCCGCCGATGTGACTTCCAGAAGCGATTTTTGCCCCCGGGTTTTGGGCCCCGTGCCCTCACACGCGCCAGCTCCGTTCTACCCATCGGGAGCCCCCTCGCGAACCCACTCTGCCCTGTCCATTCCGTGCGCACCTTGCTGTTGTATGGAGGTTCTTTTGCGGTGTCTAGTGAGGGGCCAACGGTTGATGTGCACGAGGCGGCAGCCGCATCAATTTGGTATCAATAAGGGGGAGCTGCACAGTCGTCAGTGGCTGCATGACCAGCGGCCGAGTGTGCTCCGCATGGATAGGCGCTGGCGTATCCAAGGGGATGTTTTCATGGAGGGGATGCTTCATTTGTCTCGCCCGCTTGACGCGCGCAAGGGGGTGGCAGAGCGAACGTTTCGATGAGGGTATGGGCTATGGGGCCACGGCGTTGTTCGTACCAATCCTTGGTGGGGTTTTCAAAAGAGGCGTCGGCAGTTGGAGATTCGCAATGCGCTGGTCTTGGTGTAGGCCTTGGGGCTGAGGGGAAGTGGCGAGGGCCGGTGTCTGGGGAGGGTCGTTGCGTTCGGCAGGGAGGGGTAGGCGCGGTGTGGCTGGGTGGCGTGGCGCTTGGAGAGGCCGATGATGAGGCGTGTGGTGAGGCGCTTTCGCAGGGGGAGGCCGGGTGTGTCGCGTAGGCTTTGGGCTGAGCTCCGCGAGGGGGGTTGTCTGAGCGGGGCGGGCTTGGAGACTCTCGTGAGGCTTGAGGAATGCACGAGGCGCATGGCTGGCTGTGGTCGGCGGGCGAGCATTCCGGTTCTCGATTTCGGGGAGGGGTTTATGGATGTGTGCGAGGCTTCTGTGAGGGGTCGAGCTACGGCTGGTAGACGTAGAGTCATGGGGATGGCGTTCCATTGGCTGGGGGCGGTCAGCTTGGGAAGCGGTGGTGTTGTGGGGAGGGTGAGCCCCCTGGTGCTCTGTCTATGAGGAGCCCCACGCTGGGTTCGGCAGGGAGGGGTTGGGCTTGTGGTTCGAGGAGCCCCGAGCCTTCTATAGGAGCCCCGCATGGATAGGGTGTCCGAGCCCCACGGAGTCCCCTGAGCCCCCCACGTTCACGCTCAAGGGCAGGCTGTGGTGTTGGAGCGGTGGGGTATGGCGCCTCCGAGTGAGCCCCCATGTAATCCCCTTGTCTTCATAACCCACGCCTCTGAGGGGGTGAGCCTCACGTGTATGAGTGGGGGAGCGTGGTGTCTTTGAGGGACCAGCCTTTCTGTTTTCAAGGGGAGCCCCAGCGTAGCCCCCAAGGGTTGGTGTGGGGGTGTTTTGGTGGGCGTAGCGTCTTTGTTTTCAGGGGAGCCCCACGGGGGTTGGAGCGTAAGCTTTTGGGTTGGCGGAGCGTTGGTTTCGTTGACTGGGGGTTGGCGCCGGGCTTGCCCGGCTCGCCTTCCCTCCGGGAGGCAAGGAGACCGAATTTGGGAGCAGCTGTCTTGGGAATCTTTCTGTTTTCATTGGGTAGGCAGGTGTGTTTCCAAGGTTGGCGTTGGCTGTTCACAAGGGGTTGGCCTTTCTCTGGCGCGCGTTAGCGGCCGTTGTGTTTGAGCTGGTGTGGTTGAGGGGTTGAGCCGTGGTGCGCTGTTGGCGTGTTGGCAGGCGCTTGTCTATCTCATGGGGAGGCCGCGCTGAGCCAGGCGTGGCACACGCTTGCGTTTCGTAGCGGGTAAGGGGCATGGGCCGCGGCCGTTGTACGCCCCAATCCTGGCCGGTATTTGCGTTCTGGGAGTCGCCGGTTATCCCTCTGGGAGGCTTGGCGTTGGCCTCGCCGGGAGTCCCGGGTTTGCCTGTTGAGAGGCTTTGATTTGCCTTCAAGTAGGCGTGAGACTGGCGTTCTGAAAGGCGTAGGGTTGGCCGCCTCTGAGTCTTAAGGCTTGCGTGTTGGAAGGCCGAGGCTTGCCTCCGGGGAGGCCCCGGTTGCCTGGCTGGGAGGCGCGGGTTTGCGTGTCTGAAGGGGGCTCCAGCTAGCGTGGTCTATGGAGTGGGCGTTCGCGCTCCCCGCACTCTCAGGTCATCAAGGAGCCCCACCCCGAAGCCCCTTGTTTTCAATGGAGCCCCACCGCGCTTTAGCGGTCAGGGCTCGCGTCTCTAAAAGGGATTAACCCTTCTTGACTTCAATCTTTTTGTTCACAGGGAAGCACAGTTGAGCCATGACCGAGATGAAGGTCAGGGTAATGAAGATGGCTTCAGCGTTCATATATTTCTCCTGGATTTATTGTCCGTTGTCCCGATTATAACACGATACTGGAATTTAATACAGTCTTTTTTCGTGAGCCCCCGGGTATTTATAAAGCCCCCTGTTTCCCCCGGAGCCCCGGTATTCAATCCCTAATAAGGTATCCGTGGTTCCCGGGCGAGCCCGTAGGGCGAGCCCCATACAAAGCCCCAGCGGAGCCCCACAGGAGCCCCTCCCCGAGCCCTCAGTGTTATCTCTCGTGGGTTAACCATTGGGCCTTTCAGTAGGTATGTATCTCGTCATGGGGCTTCGCAGTTATTCAATACCTCTTTGTTTTCAATTACCCCAGCCTCTCCGAGTGGTGGAATCCTTTTTGTTCTCAATTCCAGAGCCCCCCGCCCTATTCGATTAGCGTTTCTTTTTTCGAGCCCCCCGGGGGTTTTCGCCTACGGCTTAAGCCCGCGCAGCGCGGCCTTATACGGTAACGAACCCCTCCTCTCCCCCACGCTTGTCTCTCTCTACACTCCAACACCCGCCTCCCCAATACGCCAATCAGTTGCCTCCCAACACGCATGTCGCTCACCCCTCTGAGAGAGCCAAACGTTGGCATCAGTCAATTGGAAGCAAGAGGTCTGGCCCTCTAGTAGGCGTACGCATGCACGTGGGGAGGCCCGGGTTGCCTAGCCGGGAGGCGCGGGTTTGCAGGTTGGGAGGCCGGGGTTTACCCCCTCGCGTTCAAAAGGGAAAGCCGTGGGATAGGCGAACGTTTCGTAGAGGGTACGGGGCTCTGCAATCCCCGGTCGTACGTTTCAATCTTGGCGGGCGACGAGGGCGAAGGGGGGTCCCCTTTAGGGGCGCCTTCGAACGAGGAGTCTGCCGATTGAAACGTACGACGGAGGGGTGCTCGGATTAAGGCGGCTTACTAGGATATTTCCTTACAAATCAAGGGGTTACGGAGGTCGGCGTTCTGGGGGGCAGGTTTGACCCTGTTTCGCCCCCTGTTAGTCGCCTAATAAACAGGCGGATAAACAGGGGTTCTATACCTGAAAGACCAATTACCGCCCTACCCCTAATGCCCATCCCCTATCACCCTACTGCCTCGGACGGCCGCGGCGTGGCCGTTGAAAACGAGGTGAAGGTTCTCAAGGTTCTGCGCATGTTCGGACACTTGCGCCGACAAGAGATTGCCCTGGCTGTGTGGCCACGGTCATCCCCTACCAGTGCCTATGTAATGGCATGCCGGACGGTTTCTCGAATGCTGAAGGGGGGGCTCGTTCTGGACAAGAGCAACTCCTTGGGCGGTAACTCTCTCGTGCTTGCCGCTAAAGGGGTTGCTGTACTCCGTAACCACCACATCACTGCACAAGAAGGTTACGACCTGGCTTTCGACGGTCCGCAGTTCTATCACCGTACTTTGGGCACCTGCTACTTGCTAGAGAAAGCCAAAGCTGGTGCCGAAGTGTTTGGCGAGTTTGCGCTGCTCAAGGACTGGGCTCCTGTGCATAAAGAAATCCTGCGCGAGCGTCTTCGCAAGCTACCAGACGGTCTCATAGCCCATCCTAAGGGCTCATTCGGATATGGGGAGGATATTCGCCCCGTGGACTGGATTGAAGTGGAATCGTCTTACAAGCCCTATGAGGAAGTAAAGAAAGCACTGTCCGTGTTCATGAAGAGCCCTGAGCTGAACAAGGAAGGGACTGTGATTTTTAACCGCATGGTGTTCGTCTACAACAGCCGACAAAAGCACGAGCAGCAAATCCTTCGCTACATCAAACAGTTCTTGAAAGAGCACAGCCATCTGTCTGCGGACATGGTCCTGCCTGAAATCATATTCGCTAGATGCTCTGTCAATTTCCCGTTCGTATGGGGTGGCATGGCGGAGTACACCGCACAGCAACTACTCAACGCACCAGACGGAATAACTGATGACCCGAATCTGTTGAACCTCGACGATTTCTGAAACTCCAATAACCGACACAACTAATGACACGACTATTTATCGCAGAAAAGCCCTCCCAAGCAATGGACATCGCCAAAGTAATTGGCGTGAAGGGGCGCTCTGACGGGTACCTGAGCTTGAACGACGGTAGCGTCATCACATGGGCTGTGGGCCACCTCGTTGCCTTGGCAGAACCGGGCGACTACAACGAAGCATGGAAGGGCTACTGGAAGTGGGACCAGCTGCCCATGATTCCGACCACGTGGAAATACAAGACCAATCCAAAAACCAGCAAGCAACTCACCGTCATCAAGAACCTGCTCAAGACTGCAACCCATGTCGTCATCGCGACCGACGCTGGGCGCGAGGGTGAGCTCATCGGCCGTGAGATTCTGGAATACTGCCGCTACAAGGGTCCGGTGTCACGTTTCTGGACCAGTCTGTTGACACCCCCAGCCATCAAGGCGGCACTGGCAAAGCTACGCCCCGGTAGCGAGACCTATCCCCTGTATGAGGCAGCCCTCGCGCGCAGTCACGCGGACTTTATGCTGGGGCTGACTGGTACACGTGCCGCTACCCTGGCCAGTGGCGTGCGTGGTGACTACTTTGCGTTGGGCCGCGTTCAGACGCCAACACTGGCTATGGTGGTCAATCGTGAAGAAGCTATCCAGTCCTTTGAAGCAGTCACGTTCTTTGACCTGGAAGCCACTGTGACATCGAAAGCGGGCAAACCGTTCAAGATGAACTACAACCCGGTGGACGGTGAAAAGCTCAAAGACAAGGCCAAAGCCAATGAACTGATGGCGCGTGCAAAGGGGCACACCGGTCCGCTACGCGTCAAGAACACGCCGGAAACGGAGGCGCCACAACTTCCCTACTCCTTGCCGTCACTGCAAAAGGACGCCAACCGTGTCTACAGCTTTACCGCTCGCAACACCCTCAAGCTGGCCCAGGCCTTGTACGAAAAGAAGGCCATCTCGTATCCCCGTACCGACTGCCCGTACCTGGGCAAGGACCTCGTTGCCGATATCACGCCTACGCTCAGCGTACTGTCAAAGCGGTTTCCTTCTGCGGTGGCAGCGCTGACAAAACTAGGCATCGTTACGCGTAGCACAACCTTCGACGATTCTAAGCTGTCAGACCACCACGGTATCGTGCCGTCCACCATGCACGTTGAGGACCTCACGGGTGCCGAACTGCAGCTGTACACGTTGATTTCCCAGCGCTACCTCCAGACACTGGCTCCTGACCAAAAGTACGTTGCAACCGTTGTCACAATGGATGCCAACGGAGTTCCCTTCAAAGCAACCGGTAAAGCGGTCACGGACCCGGGATGGAAAGCCATCTCGTTGCTGACATCGAAAGAAGAAGACGAAGAGTAAGACGGTGGACAAGAGTAAGGGGGCCTAGGCCCCCTTTTCTTATGCGCAAGTGCGACACAACTTGGTATACCAGCTGAGACACAAAAACTGTGCGCGAAACAGGCAACAGCGCGGGTAGCAGGATGCGCGCAGTCTCAGGGAAGCGCTAGACCACCAAAGCCGACATGTCCGAGCTACGCGAGCTGTTGCGCGAGGTCTGCCCTATGAAATGCGGAACTGTTTGCTCGCTTGGCCACCCCTCAAGCATCTGCCGTTTCCTCAGTTGTCGTGTGCCTGAGTGCACGATAGATGCCTTCCAGTACCACGGAAGGTTGTCACGAGGCAAGGGCAGAATGACGACGTTCGCCTCCCCGAACTGCGACGCGGTGACGTCCAGCAAGTAGGCACCTTCCGTGACAAATATGTGTGCCTCCCCACTCTCGTCTTTGAGCGCTTCAAAAAGCGAGGGGGCAAAACCTGCGCGGGTAAGCTGGGAGTGCAGGTGCGCGGACGCAATGGCACACATGCCGCTCAACGACTCCGGTTCAACCCAGAGACTGGCGGTTTTCTTGGCATAGCGCTCAGCCCAGCGACGAGTCGCCCAAACTATGTCTGTCAATTCTCGGGAAGCTGCCGCTGGCTTCGCGCCAGGCTGAAGGGGGCTTTTAGTGCCCATGAGACGGTCACAAGAAGTAGGAATTCTTCGTATATGACCGTTGTTTATTTTGTGTATTCCTGAACGCAAAAACAGGTGCCTATACCTGGATATGAAAAACCAAGCCAGGGATACTTACCTGCTCACTCTTCTGGTATCGATTCTCAGCGCACTGCTTGTGATTGACGCATACCACGCGGTACCAAGTATCGTCCTGGATATGAGCATCGGTCTTCTGGTGTCCGCGGTAACCCTGAAGTTCTGCAACTGGCATCGTTCACGGTAGCAGAACGGCACAAAATAAATGGCATCGTTATTCTTAACGTGAACGATACCGCATCCAGAAAACTGAAAACCATTGACGAGGAACCGCCGCCAGAGCTGGAGCCCATTCCAGAGCGTTTGCTCACTCCCGCCCATGTGGGTAATTTACCTTGGGATGTGTACTTTGAAGGCGGGGTCCTTGCGGCAAAGCGAGGTACTTCGCTTGTCAACGCTATCAGCCCCCCTTTGGGTACTCCGGCAACCTTGTACTTCGACAAAGCTGTGCTCAAGGTCGGCTCGAAAGGAAGTGGAGGTTCCGATACAAAACGACGCATCGTCACAGTCGCCGACTATCGCCATCAAACCACCGTAATGTCAAAGCTCGACGCTGTGTTTTACGAGACCAGCTTGATGCTCTCCTCGTACAAGCCGTCAGAGGACTGGACATCCAGAGTTGTGAGCCTTGCTGAACAGCTGCATAAGTTCCTCGATGTGCACTGGGCGCGAGCGCAAACTGTCATAGCGAGCCGTCGGCAGTTCGACAATGACGGACACGCGGGCTGGCATCCCGTCTTTCGCGCCACCCTTCTATACCCTGTTCTTGCCCATGCAATGGTTCCAGCAACACAGGTGAGGGTGCTCCTGGCAGCTGCGCTGACTGCAGACTTGGCCATGGTGGGTCTCAGCAACGAGCTGGCCAAGCAATCGCAACCGTTGTCTGGCTCCCAGAAGTTGCAAGTTCAATCCCACGCAGGTGAGTCGTCTGCTTTGCTGCGAAAGGCCGGTGTATCTCAGGAGCTATGGCTGAACGGGGTAGAGTCTCATCACGGGTCTCGCCAAGAAGGCCAAGGTAGCAGCTCTGCTGATGAATGGGTCCACTACGAAGCGCTCGCACTGTGTGACCGTATCGCAGGCCTGGCTACGTACCGCGAAGGGCGTCCGGCCCACTCCCTAATGGCAGCGCTGATTCAGTCCTGTATCAACCCGGAATCGCGCACACCTGCAGGTGCCGGCGAGCTACTTCTGAGGGCACAAGGAATTCCTCCCCCAGGCTCGTTCTGCTCCCTACCGTCAGGCGAGAAAGGGCTGGTCACGGGTACCTTAGAGTTCATGGCTCTGACCGATGTAGAGGGCTTTCCTCGCGCCACCCCCGCGCGTAGAACCCTGACACGTGAACAAGCATTGAAAATCAAGCCTCTTCCTCAAAACGCAGCACGCATGCTTGCCGCGTTATCGGAGCGACTACTGAACCAATTGTGGGGCCCTTAGCGTTAACGAAGTTTCGGATTTACCTATAGGAGGTATCCATCAACTTCAAGGAATCGAATGCATAAGTTTGTAGCGGCGGCAGTGCTGCTCTTTAGCGCAACGCTGGCAAATGCCGGGGACTTCAATGCCTGCAAGACACTGTTCCCAGGCGGTGCAGAACCTGTTGTCTCGAAAGCCAGTCCGGGCCAACAGCGCGCGCTGTGCTTTGACTCCTTTGCGGTGCTTCATTCAGGAGCGTCAAAAACCGCGGTCTATGCCGTGGAACGGCTCAACCGTGCCGTGCTTCTGGACGCCAAGGATGAGACCAGGACAGACAAGTTTTACGAGGAAGCTCGACTGCCCGAGGCACATCGTGCAAAGCTGAGCGACTACAAGGCTGGCTCGAAGGTATACGACCGAGGACACCTGTTCCCGGCCGCGGATGCTCCGAATCAGAACGCAATGGCTCATTCATTTAGCTTGGCCAACATGGTCCCCCAAGCCCGAGAGAACAACCGCGGGGTTTGGGCAAAGGCTGTAGAGAAGGCCGTTCGCCATTACGTCATGCGTGCAGGCGGTGACGTATACGTTTTTACGGGGCCTCACTTTGAGGGTGCGCCGAAGACCTTGGGGTCGGGGAAGGTCTGGATACCTTCTCATCTCTACAAATTGGTCTATGACGCCAAGAACGGGCGCTCATGGGCTTATTGGGTTGAGAACAGCGGTGACGTTACCAAGCCTACGCTCATTAGTTACTCCGAACTGGTGCAGAGAACGGGTATCCATTTCCTCCCTGCAGTCGACGTGAATCGAAATTCTGATTAATAACCGTGGCAACCCCTTGCTGCAGTTAAAAACCCCGCATGAGAAAACTTATGCGGGGTTTTTGTTTGGAGCGGGGACTCCGAATTATTGGGGATGTACCTCAGGATTGGATTTTGGCCACTTGAGCTCGTAAGTCTGCTTCGAGTTCTTTGGCCGTGGACGTGGTGTCCCGGCCGTTTGCCAGGCGTTGGCGAAAACCGAAGGGATAGAGCCCCAGAACAGGAACACCCAAAACAAGGCCGGCAACCAGTCCAGCAGTATCGATTCCTGTCTGTCCGCCACTTCGTATGAAAGATAGAGGTTTGCGAGCGTGCACCCCCTTCAAAATTGCGAGAACCCACAAGTTGGCATCGTGTTGCGATATGCCGTGCTTGCTCAAGGTGTAGATGCCGTTGCCCGCGATATTCAAGGATGTTCCATTTCGGCAGGACAAGAACTGCAAAAGCGTTCGAACAGCGGAGGGTATATCCGTCCCGTAGGGGATACCCACGTACTTTGCTCCCGCCATGTTCTTGGTGAGCTTTTCGCCAGCAGTAGTGAAGTCTGCCGCGAATGCGACGGTAACGTCAGCTCCTCGGGCGTTTTCAGCTGTCCGCTTTTGGTACCCGGATGATTCGTGTTGCTGCAGTGTCAAAGGAGGTTTAGCAGGAACTGCGGGCGCTTCGTTAAAAAGGTCGTTTTGCATAGGGAGTCATTAATGAGGAGGCCTCTCCTGTATAGCCATGCGATACATCTAAAAAACAAGAGCCCAACCACAAGGGTCGGGCTCTGAAAATCAGAACAACGCTACAGTAGACTGTGCACGTGCAGAGGCGTGGGCCTTAGCACGTGCTCGGGCAGCTGCTACGAGTGCTTCTGACTTCACCTTGGACTGCTGTCGGGACTCAGCAATTTTATTAGCGAGACGGCTGGCGAAAACTCCGACAATGCAGAGCAAAACAGCCAGAACTGCCAAATTGAACAAAAAACCGACCAATTCGACGTAAGCACTCATAGTGGCCTCCTAAGTATAAAAAATGAACTTACGGCGTATAGCTAATTGCCCCAGAATGCTGTGCAACTACTTATTAGAAAAGGCCCGAGAGGCCCAAGGACTGCGTGGTTCAAGTGCCTTGCGCAAGGGTGGCCGACTCGAATCAAATGTATACTGGCAGTTGCCGTACTGGTTTTTTTATGCTACATATACTCCATGCAGTGACCATAGATTGACTGCGTAAGACTGTCTTCTCAAGACAAAACCCAAATAGGACACACATGAAAAAGAACAACATTACGCCCATTACGGCCGGCGAAAGTGCTGCAGCAGGTGCCTCATCTGCGGGGAACACGCCATGGAAGGGAGATTTGGAAACTGAGGAGCTGAAGCGGCCAGGGGGATTCCTC
>JAIVFU010000188.1 GCA_020829485.1 Nostoc sp. CHAB 5834
GGTATCGAAAGCGGGCGTTTCTCGGTTTTCCCTGGTTTGGGTATCCAAATTCTACGTGTGGGTTTGGATTTACCATTTATTCTTAGCCCTTTTGCTAGGTTTAGACGTGCTTCTGGGGATAAGGATTATCGCATCAATCTCAGAGTGCAAAGCGCTCGAACTCAGATAACCCGCAACTTGGGTTATTAGGCTTTTATTCTCTCGACAGTTGGCTAAAAAACGGTTGTATTGCTTATGACTATTAGTTAACTTGCCTCTCTAGGTTTCTTTTTCGACAAGCAACAATTCCCATGTAATATTTTTCCCATAAACGGAATTTACCTAAACTAACTAATGCGCATAACTTTCTTGACTAAAAAAAGATTATCTTTTTGCGAGGGATGGAAGTTTGTTCTGAAATATTCAAGTGAGTGCAAGAATACTTTGAAGGCAAATTTTTCTTTTGTAAAAAAGAACTGTATCATTTCCTGCCAAACTTTGATATCCAGAAGCTTTTTATCCTGATATAGCATCATGACTAAACCCAGGTTAACGAAACCTAAAACAAAAATATAGGCCATGAGAATACCTAGCAGACGAATTAGGTAACTTTTGGTTACATTTTGAAAAACATCATACGCGACTGTTTTATGCTCAATTTCTTCAGCAGAATGCCACTCAAAAAGCTCTTTCAGTCTTGGTTCTGCTTCTGTAAATAACTCCTCTCTCAAGATCAGATCAGCTATAGCATTTGTAAAATGTTCAACTCCTGCGATCATGGCTAGCTTTAGCTTCATATTCAGTTTATTTTCACAAACTTGAAAAAGAATAAACCGTAGAAAGCGAAGATAGGTGTCAAACTGATAACCTTGCTGGCGTAAGTTATTCCAAAATTTCTCATGCTGAACAGCATGTTGTGCTTCCTGGCCAACAAACGCTGAAGCTTCCTGTTTGAGTTGGGGGTTATCAATCTGCTTTAATTGTCGTTTCACAGTCCGAAGCATGAATTGTTCGCCATCAGGGAACAAAAGTGTGATGCTGTTAAAAAAGTGTGTTTTGAAGGGACTATTACTATACCAGTACCTGCCAATTGGCTCGGCAAAATCAAAATTCATCTGCCGTACAGTTATTTGAGACATAAGAATTTATGCTCCATAGATAGTTTTTAGAATCAAACTTATACAGTAGATTTATACAGCCATTGTTACCAAATTTTCTAGTTTTTGATCGAGTATTTGCGCCACCTTCAAAATCTCCTCGTTCTGGAATTGACCTAGCAATGATGAAGGCTTGTCATAAGTAACATGAGTCTTACCATCAAAGTCTTCGTAGACAAACAGTCGCAATGGGACGTAAAGTCCAACCCCAGGATTTTGTTCAAACATTTGGTTAGCTATTAGTGGGTTTCCAATTATATAGAGCTTGGACTTATTGCGTTTGCCAGATTGAGATGTCAGTAATCCACCCAGTTCAAAATCTACCAAGATTGTGAAGCCGCTTTTCCCAACCATTGACTCAACTGCACTTTTGACCTGATCAAACGATTTATTTGTGTCTAATCTCTTTAACTGTCTAAGGAGTGTGTTGTCAGCTGGGCTGGCCATGGTTTCGATTGTACTTGTGACTTGATCGAATGATTTGTCTGAAGAGACAATGACGCAAGTTCCTGTGAAATTGACATTTGTCATGGAATTAACAGTTGTCACTCGTTTCTCCTTGAGTTTTTATTTAGTTACAAATTTGATCCAAGAGATGCCTATAAATTGTGGTAACAAAAAACAATGAAAATCCCTTTTCTTATTCCCTGTCATCTGTCTTCTAGCAGAGGCCAACTGGCGGTGCACCACCTTCTTCCCTATTCCCCACTCCCTGTGTTTGTTTTTTAAGAGCATCCAACGAGCGACGAATGCTTTGCGGATGGGTGCTTTTTCCCTGAGGCAAAGTCGTTTTGCCTTGGGTGCACAGGCGTTTACGTTCCCGTTTAGGTATCCCCAAAGCAATTACTGCGAATGTACACAAGCTAGCACGTATGTTCTACAGCATCTGGACAACTGCTAGACAATATTCTGACCGATTTTATCGTCTTAAGAAGCTTTGGCAACAGCTACCAAATCATCTACTACTAGATAGACCCGGTAGAATTGCCAAACTTCGGAATCTGATATTGCTTTGTTGGTTGGAAAATTCTTTGGGGCTTTATTTAATATGTCATCTGGTGTGGCATTTTCCATACCGCTGAGAACTCCACTAGCCATTTTTGTGTATCCTGCTGCATTGCCAAGTAGTTCACGAAATTTGGCAGCGCAAGCTGCTGCCCTAGCCAATGCAAACCGATAAGAGCCGGCTGCTGTTGCTAGGGCTTCTAGGGTTGCACGTTCAGCACCACCAATAGAGGCGCAAGCGTATCCAACACCACCCCAAAGGTCTGCCTGTCTTGTAGGAGAAAAAGCTGCGATCGTTTGTGAAATATGAGTAATATCAGCACAGTTCACCATCCAAATACTGCGACCCAAACCTTGGTCAAAGATGTGGCGAGTGTAGCCAGAAAATTGCTCAGGAGGCGTTGCTGTAGCATCAAGAAAGTCTCGCCAGTGAAACATCCCATGTTGAAAGCCATAGCCATCGATTATCGGCCAAACTTTCACAAGATCGCTTGGTTTTAAATACCGCTCGATAGGCAACCGACCCTTACCTAGCATCAAACCCACTCCTAAATAAACCATAGTCTGATAAGCTGGACTAGCGCCTGCTAGAAAGTTCTCGACTCGATTCTGCTTGCTGGGTGCGACTAAATCCTGTTGAGAAAGACCTATGCCTATCCCCTCTAAGGCAAATCCAAACAATTCGGTTTCAATTGAATTTAATTTGTCTACGAGTACCTTTCGTTCATCACTAGCAAGCGCCGCTTGGTGGGTCTGCCACATAGCATTCGTAACTTGAAAAAATCGCTGCTGCATTCTGTGATCGTCTGTTCTAACCCCACGTTCTGTCCAAGTGTTTGTCAAAAGCGTCATCACAGTATTGATTTGTAGCTGCCAAGAGTCTTGTTGCATTTCGATTCTCCTTTTTGATTAGTAGATTTTTTGTCACAAAAGCCTTTAGCTGCTGAACCCGAAAGCATTTGAGATTTTGGATTAAAAGCGAATGGCAAAGGGTGATTCCAGCAATATTAAACAGCACCACCTGTACTCTTTTTGCGTGAAACTATTAAGTTGATGAAGCAATTGTGCTAGGCATCGCTAGATGCGCTCGGTAATGCTGCCAAACTTCTTGTTCTGGTGTCGCTGTGTTAGTCTGAAAGTTTTGAAGAGTCTTGTTGATATTCTCAGCGACTGCATTAGGTCTCATTCCCGACAGAACCTCACAAGCTAATTCTGTATGTGCAGAATAGCTGCCAATTCGTTGACGAGACTTGGCGGCAAAAGCTGATCCTTGAATCAAAGCAAACTGATAATGTCCTGCTGCTGTCTTTAAGGCTTCTAAAGTAGCACGTCCCACACCACCAGAATAAGTGCAGACGAAACCAATGCCACCCCACAAATCTGCCTGCCTTGTAGGAGGGAAAGCTCCGATAGTCTTTGGGATACGGGTAACATCAGCACCGTCTACAAACCAAATGCTGCGACCCATACCTTGGTCAAATACACGGCGAGCATAGCCAGAAAGATGCTCAGACATAGCTAAGTCATCGAGATATTTTTGCCAGTGGGATAAACCATGTTGAAAGCCATAGCCATCAATGACTAACCAAAGCTTTGTTGGGTTAAGTTGTGATATGTATGGCTCTAGAGGCAAGGGAGGCTTGCCTAACATTAAACCTACCCCCACATATACGAAGTGTTCATAAGCTGCTCCCGAACCTGCTACGAATGCCTCAACTCGATTCTGCTTGCTGGGTGCAAACAAATCCCGGTGAGTCAGACCCATGCCTACCTCCTCGAAGGCAAATCCACGCAACTCATCTTCAATTCCATTCAGTTTGAGTATAATTGCCTCTAGTTCATCACTAGCGATCGCAGCTTGAAATCCTTGAAGCAAAGTGCCACGGATTTGTCGAAGTCGTTGCTGCACGCTAGGACTAATCGTTGGAATCCCACGTTCAGCCCAAATATTCACTGGTAAGGTTTTATCTTCATTTAATTTTGTTTCCACAGCATCCTGTGCCATATTGATTCTCCTTTTTTAGTAGTTAATTTCAGTATCAAAAAACCTTTCTCTATTCAAGCTTTCAGAACCGCAAGAGAGCTATCCTGCTTTAGTTCTTCATTAATTGCCCTCAGTTTGATAAAAGATATCTGGCCTAGTAGTCCAATAGTCTGCTTCAGCAAACCAATACTGCACAAACTCAGCTTTTCAATTCCCCAAACTCGCTCCCACTTGTGTATTAAATCTTGAATTTGGCGATCGTAAGTAGATAAAAAATATTCTGTTCTATCCAACAGATTGCCTTTAACTAAACCTTGAACGACAAAATCAGCAGCAATTTCCCCACTATTCATCCCGATCGCTACTCCATTGCAAAAGAATGGATCGAGAAATGCTACTGCATCTCCAACAATCAAAAATCCATTGCCTGAATACTTGTCAGATTCCCAGTCATAATTCATAACTGCTTGCGTCGGTATCACTTTTTTAGCTACTTGTATAGCCTGAGAAAGCGGCTCCCAACAATTGACGGCTTCCTGGAATACATTTTCTAAATTCCTCGCACCACTTCTAGCTTTTTCTTCCCATAAAACAACCATGACACTGACTCGTTCATTAGGAAGACGCATAACCAAGACATAGCCTCCATCAAGACTAATAACCAAAATTCCGTCATCGGGAATCAACTTAGTCAAGCTCTGTCCAACAAAATGGCAAAAAACTGCCACATATTCATCGGGTTTTTTCCCTGTCGCCCTCAAACCTAAACGCTGTGCCAATGGTGTCAGCTTGCCTCTGGCATCAATAACCAGCTTTGCTCCATATTCACTATAGCCATCAGAACTGTAGCACTTAACACCAGTTAAGCGATCATCAGTGAAAACAAAATCTTTCACTACAGTGTTTGGCAAATATTTTACTCCACGACTCACAGCATTTTCTATTAAAACTTGCTCAAAAACTGCTCGGTTAAGTCCCATTCCATTATGGTTATTCTTCAATCTTTTCGGTTCAATTTCAATTTGATAATTGAAACTTTCATTGGTTGAGATCAGCCGAACTTTCTTTGGCTGTTCAACTGCGCTCCGAATTTTTTTCTCAATGTTAAGCCGTACCAGCAGATCATAGCTGATACCATAGAAGGTTTCTGGAAGTTGGATAAATTGTTGAGTCCTTTGCTCAACCATCAATACATTCAATCCATTTCCTGCTAATAAATTAGCTGTAGTCAATCCCGCTGGGCCTGTACCAACAACAATAACATCATAAACATCGCTCACCATATTTCCCTTCCTAAATTCGTCAATATAATAACTAATAGAGCCAAAGATATAATTCTGATGCAGTGGCTGATTATCTGAGATAAAATCTGACTTTTAAACTAATTACCAATCCAGACTATTAAGTAGGTCGGCGGGAAAAAACCAAACTATGTAAAGATAAATAAATACGGATAATATATCTACCGAGGTCACAAAAAAATATGGGCGCTCGTCTGAGGGTATTTCTGACTAATGAGGAAAACAAAACCCTTCTAAATCTAAGGATTGGGGATGTACCACAGAAAGTCAAAGACCGAGCAGAGGTAATCAGGTTAAATGCAGATGGCTGGTATGTGGAAAAAATAGCGGCTCACTTTAACTGGACTGTTCAAACAGTAAGAGAAGTCTTACATAAATGGCAGGAGTTAGGTATAGAAGGGCTTTGGGAATTACCAGGACGAGGGGGAAAACCGAAGTGGAAGGAACAAGACATAGTGTTCTTGGAAGAATGCCTGAAAAAAGAACCACGGACATATAACAGCCTGCAATTAGCCCAGAAATTAGAAAAAGAGCGCCATATTAAACTGAGTCCCGATAGATTAAGACGGGTACTCAAAAAAAGGGGGTAATTTGGAAAAGAGCTAGAAAAAGTCATAAATGGTCAAAATGGGAGAGTATGGGTTTGTACTTCTTCTTTTTGCCCGCATACTGCTCTGAGATGAATCCAATTGAATTGGAGTGGCAGCACCTGAAAAAAGATGAACTATGTGGGCAAATATTTGATGATGAGTACTACCATTGCTTACGCCGTGATTGATGGCGTTAAAGCTAGGGGAGAAAAAGGCAATTACAGTACAAAACGTATTAAATTTGACTCTAATGCCTTTGATTAAACTTTCGTTACATAGTTGTAAATTTTCCCACCTACCTACTTACTTCCCTTTCCCGTTTGGTTTTGTGTAATTAATTTTGTTCAAGTACTTAGCGATTGTTCTTGCTGCTATTAGCCTCACTAATTTGTCTTGGCAAATTAATATGGCTTTATCCCTCCTTTTATAGACTCTAATAATAAATAAACTGGTCTTATAGGCTGTGTTCTTTAGAGAGACTAGGTTTTCAGGTTTGAAGGATCACTATAAAACCTGAATTTTAATACCACAGCATAAGGGGAGAGGTAGAACCATTAATATTAAGGTTTTAAATCACCAGGAGAGAAAAATGAATTTGAAGATAGAAAATCAGGTTAGCTTAGGAGTCGTAGCGATCGGGGACACTGACCTCGAATCCCGTGTTGAACACGGCTACGCTAACAGTAATGGGGTGAAGATCCACTACGCCAGCCTCGGTCAAGGACCTCTGATAGTTATGATTCATGGTTTTCCAGACCACTGGTATACCTGGCATTATCAGATGGAGTTTTTGGCCTCGAACTACCAGGTTGTGGCTATAGATATGCGAGGTTATAACCTGAGTGACAAACCCAAAGGAGTTGAAAATTACGATATGCGATCACTTGTGGGAGATTTGCATACTGTTATCCGCCATCTGGGTCGAGAGAAAGCGATTATTCTCGGACATGACTGGGGCGGCATGGTAGCCTGGCAGTTTGCAATGCATATCCCCGCCATGACCGAAAAGCTGATTATCCTCAATCTGCCGCATCCTTATGGTTTGGCTCGGGAACTCGCCCACAATCCGCAGCAACAGCTAAACAGCCAGTATGCAAGGAACTTTCAGCAGGAAAAAGCCTACGAAAGTTTGACCCCAGAACTGCTCAGCACTTGGGTGACAGAGGCAAGGATGAAGGAAGCAGTGAAGGAAAAATACATTCAGGCTTTACAGCGATCTGACATTCAAGCAATGCTGCACTACTACCAGCAGAACTACCCCAGGGAGCCTTACGTGGAAGACACCTCGTTGAGCATCAAGTTGCAAGTACCAGTGCTGTTGATTCATGGTCTAAAAGATGAATTCTTACTAGCCGATGCGCTCAATAATACCTGGGAGTGGGTAGAAAAAGATCTGACACTTGTTACCATCCCTACTGCTGGCCACTTCGTCCACCAGGAGAGTGCCGATTTGGTAACACGGACGATTAACAGTTGGCTATCGCGTTGATTGTTGCAGTTCTGTTATTAAAACTAAGAAAGAGAAAGAAATGGAAACTCTAACCCTATCGAGAACGCACATTATTGTGTCCTCAGACAAATCCTTTGAGCAGGTTGTAGAAGCGATAGAGTCGATTGCAATGACAGATAAGCTTGATTTGGCAGTCGTTGAACAAATTGTCTTAGCTAGCAATTCATGGGATGAGTTCCAAGAGGCGCTTCAGTCAAAGATTGGAAGTAGTGGCTTAATGACATTTACAAAGATTGATCATGGTAGTCTTATGTCCCTGGCTTTCGAAGGATACAAAGCCAAACTCTATGTGATTGGAAATCCACTAATTGCTAAACAAATGCTGGAACAAAATTTAGGGGTCGGACTTTACGTTCCTTTACGAATGTTAGTGTATGAAAATCAGCAAGGAAAGACGCAAATCTCTTATGAAAAGCCCTCGTCTCTTCTAGGGCAATTCCAAAACAATAAAATCTTGGCAATTGCGCTAATGCTTGACCGGAAGCTTGAAGAACTAACGACCAAAGTAACCGTATTCTAAGGTTAAAATAATTCGTAATTAAGTTTTGTAATGGTGATTTAGACCCCGCCACAAAACTTGCCCCTTGTTAGTTTGAGATTCAAACCCCCACAATTAGTTAAACAATAGGAAAAGACCAGAACCTTTCCCTAGAAATAAAATTAAGAAATAAATAGGGTTGCAAGGATTACATATGTTGAAAAAACACTTCAACTTTCTCAAAGTAAAATTTGTATCTGTGACGACTGCTGTCGTTATTTTGACAGTAATTACAGAACAATCAGCTCAATCTGCTGTTTTAGCTCTGAATGATGACAATTCAATCGCTGCTTTTGAAACTTCTTCTTCAGATAATCCCGCCAATGATGGTTTACTATTCTGGACTATTGATAATATAAATCATTTATTCCATAACCAATTCTGGTATCGCATTGGCTCTACAAGCAAAGAAAATGAGATCAATGCTCTCAACTTGATTGGAATAAATCAAACTCAACCAGCTAGCAATCAGCTCAGTGCCACCTACGCTGGTAATAGCTTTGAAATGGTACTCAACTTCCAGTTAGATGGTGGTGTACCCGGTAGCGGTACATCTAGCTTATTCGAGAACATCGACATTAAAAATACTAGCTCTAATAAATTAGACTTCCATTTGTTTAACTACACTGATTTTGACCTGACTGATAACGGTCAGGACGACACAGTAAAAATCAGTACTGATATGGCTACACAGTTTGATAGTTTTACCTTGGCCAAAGAAGTGATTAACCCGTCAGCGAGCGACTACCAAGTATCTCCTTTTCCTAATATTTTAGATGCATTGTCAGACAATTTTCCCACCAACTTATCAAATGTTGGTGGACCACTGACTGGTGAAGATGCTTACGCTTTTCAGTGGGATTTTGTCCTTGAACCAGAAAAATCTTTCTCAATCAAAAACTACAAGTCCATCAAACCAGTTCCCGAACCAACAATCAACTTAGGCTGCTTGATAGGTTTTGGTAGTCTAGGGATGCTTTGGCGGTTGCGTCGTATTTCTCTTCTAAAAAAACAAAACAGTTTCTTTCATCTATAGTAGGTGAATCCTTACGGGGGGACAAAAAGGGCTAGGATGCAGATCAAATAAGCCTCATAGCCCTTTCCCCTTGTTGATAATACTTCCGCTTATTAGGAGATAATGTCATTAACTCCGCTACCAGTTCATAAGAATTTTCCATAAAATTGACCCAGTTAGACCCATATAATCCAATATAAAAACTGCTATGACGGCGAACTGTCCGCCCAGATTCAATAATACGACCGACATCTTTTTGAACACCCATGCGTTTAATTTTTTGACCAGATATAGTTGCAGATGTATAGGCAAGTGAGATTAATAATATTAAGGAAATTAGCCGTCGCCCTGATGCATTAGTATCTTCCAAGTTATAACCACCACTCTCAATACTGCTCGGTTAAGGAAAATGAAGGGTAAAACAAAGAAATTTTTATTCGCGTATGTTTTACGAGAACAAAATGAGATAATTCAACTTACTTTTTCTCTTTGAGGCTATCGTACAAGTCCACCCAATTTTGACTTATAGAGTCGATGCATGAAGTTAAGTGATCGATTTGGGTTCTTCTAGCGACGGAGAGGACAGCATTAATATGAGCAGGGCTTCCAGCCTTACCCAAATGCCTATATTTGCTCAATTTGTTGGGTTGAGTTGTGGAAAAAATTGGTTTGGTAGCGTGTAATTTATAGTACCAATAAGCTTGTTTTTTCCCGCGTGCTTGGTAACGCAAAACACAACAACCAGGTGGTGCTACTTCCCCCGAAGCCTGGATTTGTTGGATAGAGAGTTGTAAAGTGGCAATCGCTTGTTGTAGGAGTTCAGCCCTAGAAATAATGTCCGAGTCAGGAGCAGGCATTAACTAATGCTCTTTGGAAGTTGCAGAAAGAGCAGAATGTGTTCGCGTATAATTTACGAGAACAAGGTAAATTTACCCTATGTTATTGAAGAGAATGGTACAGAAAAGACTTACCGTTTGATTACTGATTTAATGGATATTTCCAACTTCCTGGCTTTGCTATTAGCATCAGAATATCCAGCAATTCTCATTTTGAAAAAAATCAGAGAAAATTCTGTTATTTAAATAGAGAACTTGTGTCGAAGCATCATTTGTTGACAGATAATTATCATCCAACTTTGGAGATAGACAGATTTTAAGAAATT
>JAIVFU010000189.1 GCA_020829485.1 Nostoc sp. CHAB 5834
TCGCTGATCTGTCTTGCCTTGCTGGGCGCGCTTGGCGCTCGCATCGGCGGCGCCGACATGGTCAAGCCGACGATCCGCGTGACGTTCTGGGGAGCCTTCGCCATGGCCGCGACCTGGGGGATCGGCGCCCTTGTGGGGCATGCGGTCTAACTCAAAGGCGCGGCCTGGCCGTTTCCAGAAACTCCCTTTCACGGAAACCAGCACGCCCATCTCAGGCGATTTCGTCATAACCCGCCAGAACGCGCATTTTCCGCTGATCGAGAAGGACCACGCTGTGGTCATGGAACGTCATCAGATCTAGCTCGCGAAGCTGTCTGAGCACCCGATTGATATGGATTGCACTGAGGCCAAGGGCATCGGCGAGATCGTTCTGTGTCAACGGGCACTCGAATGTGTTTCCGCTCGCCAGCCCGACAAGACGAAGCCGCTCGCCCAGCTCAATGAAGAAATGCGCGGTTCTTTCAAGGGCGGTCCGGCGCCCGATGCTCGCAAGGTGATCAACAGTGATCGCTTCGTCGCGCGACACCGACCATAGGATCGCGGCGCCCAAGCGCGGGAACTCGTTGAACATCTGCATGATGCGGCTCGACTCGATGCGACTGACGACCGCGTCCGTCAAGCTGCTGAAGGCATGGTCGGAGGTCCGCAGCAGCACGCTCCTCATCCCGATGCAATCGCCCGGGAGGGGAAAGGTGATGATCTGCCGTGCCCCATCATGGAGGACTTTGAAGCTGCATCCCCAGCCGGAGTGCAGGACATAGCCGAAATGGCGCTCGTCGCCCTGACGGACGAGTTCGACACCGCGTTCGACCGCGAACGGTGCTGCCAAGAGATCATTCAGGCATGCGCTTTCGCGCTCGCTCAACGGCATGAAGGCCGCCAGCTTCTTTGCCAAATGACTGGATGCCGCTTTCATCGCCCGGGTTGTTTCCTGGAATACTCTGCGACCTGTGAGGGACTGGACCAATGCCTGTGAAGCCGGGGGGCGTTTTCGCAGCTTGATCTGATATCGCCCAAATTGAATCTCGCGTGGCTAATCCAAGTTAGCCCCTCTTCTCAGATTCCGGCCTAGCGTTGGTTCTTAAGCGGCGGGCCTCGCCCCGGCCGCATCGAGAGAACAACACCATGTCCAAGATTCTAGATCCGCGCGGCGGAGCGGCCGGCTTGGCCGCTCTGTCGATCTGCGAGTCCTTGATCCTCGCAATGGGTGATCTGAAGATCATGGGCGAGCAGGATGCCATCGGCGTCGTCAAGGATGCGGCCGAGGCCCATCGCGGCAGCGGCGCAACTGAAGATGAGCGTTCGCTGCACGGTGAGGTCGCGGCCATTCTCGATCAGATCATCGCGGGCGGAAACTCGATCAGGAGGCGTTAGACCGCAGAACGGCTCAGGTTCGGAGCGCCCTCAAGGGCGGATGACGTGAGCAACTGGTGTCCGTCACGATTTGTTGGAGTTCAAGGAGGGGTGCTCGTTATGCAGAATCAATCCCATAATCGCTTGGTTCGATCAACGCGGAGGTCCGGCCCGTGTCGTGATCGATATCCGGACGGATTGGAGGTCACCACCTGCCTTCGCTCATCGGAGAACGCCGACGTGAGGCTGTTCCGCAAGATCGCTGCGCAGAACGTCGAGCGGCTGAGCGTACAACAAAACCAGGTGCTTGGCCTGCTGTTGGCCGGTTATCCGAACAAACATATCGCGGCCGAACTCAAGATCAGCAAGGGCAGCGTCGCGTATCTGCGCGATGCGATCGCGCGGCAGCTGGGGGCCCACTCATTCGCGGAGATCGTTCACAGCGCGATCTGCGGACGCTGCACGATCGGCGACCCTGAGACCGGCGATATTGTGCTGCCGGGTGTGAAGCTGTCATCGGCGGAGCTGTCCCCGGAGGATCTTGTTCGGTTCGACATGCGCGAAGTGAGCCATCGGCTCAAGAATTTTGCCGCGATTATCCAGTCGATCTGCCACCAGACCGCCCGCAGCACGACATCCGTGGTCGCGTTCGACAAGATCTTCTCAGCCCGCCTCTCGGCATTCTGCTCATCGCTGGATGCGCTGGTCGCCGGGGACTGGTCGAACATGAGCATGAGGAAGTTGATCGAGATGCAGCTTTCGCCGTTCGGGCTGCTCGATTGCGATCAGATCTCGGCATCCGGACCCGATCTGGACCTCAAGCCCGCGGCCGCCCATGCCGTTGGCATGGCGCTGCACGAACTGGCGACGAACGCTGTAAAATACGGGTCCCTTTCGATAGCGGAAGGCTGCGTGACGATCGCCTGGCGGATGGAGACGCTCGCCGAGACGGAGGATGTCGTCCTGTCCTGGCAGGAGTCGAACGGCCCGATGGTCGTCGAGCCGACCCACAAGAGCTTCGGTCTTCAGATTATCCAGAAGCTCACCGCGCTTTCCCTCCACGGGAGCGTGCGACACCAATTCCTGCCCGAAGGCGTTTTCTGGCAGCTCCGCTTCGATTCAAAATTTTTGACCAGCAGTCCCAGTCAAATCCAGGAGGCCCGCTATGAGCACCGGTGTTGAGAGGATCACGGATATTGGGCCGAAGCTCCAGACATTCGACATCGAACGCGCAACGAAAGAGAACCGGAACTATCGCTCAGTCGCATGGAGCGGTCGCTATCTGCAGGTGACGTTGATGTCGATCCCAGCCGGTGGCGATATAGGCCTTGAGGCGCATCCCGAGACCGATCAGTTCCTCCGTATCGACGCGGGGAAGGGCCGTGTGCAGATGGGGTCTGCAGAGGACAATCTCGACTTTGAGAGCGACGTCTCAGATGGTTGGTGCATACTTGTCCCCGCCGGGACATGGCACAACGTCACCAATATTGGGACCGAGCCGATGCAAGTCTACGCGATTTACGCACCTTCTCACCATGCGGCCGATAAGGTGCAGACGACAGTGGCAGCGGCGGAAGCCGACACAAACGACGATCCGCCCGCGTGGTCGGTTCAGCCGAAACACGCCGCAGATAAGCACGGGCAAGCCTGATCCGAAGACGATCGCCTGCAAGTTGCGGCAGACCCGCGCTCGAACTTGATGGGGGCATGTCCGCTCGCGTCCTCGGTCCATGCTCTTGAAAACACGTTGGCGCATCGGCTTCGCCAAGGATGCTCTACAGCCTCTTCACGCCGGCGCTGCGCCAGCAGGTGATCTTCGGAGGAAGCTCCGTGCTGCCCGCGCTATAATCCGAACTGGCGCCATGGCGCTTCAGAGTAGCACCCATTATCGACCTCTGGCCGGCCGCGATCTAACGGACGATGCGGCCGCCCGCATATTCGGCTTGGACGCCCTTCCCGATATGGCTCGCGACAAGATCGCCGAGGACGACCATCGCACCTTCGGCTTCGTCATCAGCAACAACCACCGCGTCGTTATCTACAGCGCCACCGTCGCGCTGATGGGCGGCTGGAAAAACGACGCTGACGTGCACGTCTAGGCGACGGGCTCGGGCAAGACGGCCTGCCGCACCGCGGCGACGATCCGCTCAGCGGGCGAAGGCTTCTCCAGCCAGCCGCCGGTCAGGAATACGGGATGGATCGTCTCATTCTTTTGCGAGCTGCCTGAGAACACGACGAACGGGATGCCGAGGTCGTTGAGGCGCCGCGCCACCAGATCGCTTGAGCCGTCGAGCAGATCCAAGTCCAGAAGGGCAACGTCGACGCGGTCGGCGACCAGCCAATCCATCGCGGCTGCGCAAGACGCCACTGTGGCCATGACGTCGAAACCGGCGTCTGTCAGGATGCCCTCGACGTCCATGGCAATGATCGCCTCGTCTTCGAGGATGAGGACGCGTGGCCCGCCGGTAGGCCCATCCATCTGCGTATTCCGGTAGCACTTCACGGCTCGAAGCCGCTCATCAAAAAAAGATCCTAGCCCTATTCGCACTTGCGTAGGGGATTTGTTTCGTTTTTCGTGAAACCATTCCATTCGTGATAGGTTCTTGATGGTTACACCGTCCGAAAGCGCTCCATGGCCAAGCCTGTCGTCCTTGTCGTCGAAGACGAGCCCATCATTAGGATGAACGCCGTCTCCATCATCGAGGACGCCGGTTTCGACGTCATCGAGGCGACGAATGCCGACGAGGCCATTGTGTTCCTTGAGACGCGTCCTGATATCTCGATCGTCTTCACGGATATCGAGATGCCCGGCTCCATGGACGGCCTCAAGCTCGCGCATGCAATACGCAATCGCTGGCCGCCGGTCGTCCTGATCATCGCGTCAGGCCGCGTTACGCCCGGTCCCGACGAGATGCCGACCGAAACCATATTCCTCCGCAAACCCTACAGCGAGGCGACCGTCGCCAAGGCGCTTCGGAAGGCGGCCTAATTCGCCAGTTTCGCGACCTTGACGGTGAGCGTCACGATGAGCCCCGCCGGTTCCCATGCGTAGTCGATCGCGCCGCTGAGTTGTCCTGTGACGCTACGGGCGACGAGTCGGCTGCCGTAGCCGCTGGCTTTCGCAGGCTCGACGCCGGGCCCGCCGCGCTCCATCCAGACGATCTTGATATCGTCGCCCTCCAAGGAGCCGGACACGTCCAGCGTTCCCTCATCCGACGACAGGGCGCCGTACTTCACCGAGTTGGTCGCCAGTTCGTGGATGACCAACGCCAGCGTCGTCGCCGCGCCTTCTCCTACGCCCATGCGGGGCACGGCGACGCGGATGCGCCCGCTGAAGGCGCCCATGTCCTCATATGGAGATAGCAGGATGGACAGCAGGTCACCGAGCAGCGCCGCTGTGCCCTGGTGACCGGGTAGCGGCCGCACCAGGTCGTGGGCCCTGCCCAGGGACGTCAGCCGGTTCGTGAGGTCCTTCGCCATCTCCGCTGCAGTCGTCGATGAACGGGAAGCGATCTGGGTCAGGCCCGAGGCGATCGCCAACAGGTTCTTGACCCGATGGCTCATCTCGCCTGCGAGGAGCTCATGGCCCTCCTCGGCCTGCTTGCGTCCGGTCACGTCCAGGAAGATCCCGTACATGTGACCCTTGTGCATGCCGGAATAGTTCCCCAACCCGCGGGCGGAAATCCAACGGATATCGTCGCCGATCATGATGCGGAAGTCGATTTCGTAAGCGCCCTCTATGCCGCGCGTCGCGGTGAACGCGGCACGGACACGGTCGCGATCGGCGGGGTGGATGCGTGCCGACAGGTCCTCGAACATGAGGTCCTGTCTTCGCTCCACGGCCCACATCTCGAAGCCCTGCTCGTCCATGACGAACGTGTCCGCCTCGACGTTCCATGACCAAAGCGCAACGCCCGCTGCCTGGATGGCGCGGCGCAGGCTGTCGGGTGTCCAATGGCTAAACGGCAAGGCAGGCCCCAATCGCGGATTTACGCATGTGACCTGGACACTACACGGGATCGAGGCGGCCTCCATGCGCCTTGCGCATCAGCGCGCTAGCATCCCGTCGCGGTACGAGTTTTGCCGATCACCTTACGGCAATCGACGTACCTGGATGCAGACGTTCCCAGGGCCGTTGGGCAAACTTCTGCTGATTGATCGCCAGCCCAGACTGCTGCCGGGAAGCAGACTTTCGAGACGTCCGCAATGGGCCAATCTTGGGCACTCGTCTTGCCGAAGAACCAAGAGCCGCCCCGGCTAGGAGCACCACAAGAGGTTCGGTCTTGAGGCATAAGGGCCCTCCGACCTCGATTGCCTTGTCCAGGCGGAGCCCACGCGTAGTCGCACCGGGGCAGGGCGCTTACCGAAGGTCCAAAGCCGAATCGCGGCAGTCAGGTCGTTGATGCTACTCACAACCGTGGCAGCACGAAGTGACCGATCAGAATGAGATTGGACGCCCGGCTAGAACCGGGCGCCCGTAGATCGATTGCGGAACTCGACCGACAATCGCGGCAACACTATGCCTCTCTCTTCAACATGCCTCTCTGCACAACAAGCATCTCTCTCGGTTGTAGATCGGCAACTCGGACATTCCGAGCAGGCGCCAATCCACAGCTAGAGCGTTCTCGGATTAATCCGGCTCATACCCTGCTGCGGCGAAGAAGTTTGCGGCTTCGTTTGGGGTAACGAGATAGATGAGGCGCCCAATGGCGTCCCATAGGGCTGGGATGGATCGTTCGGCGGCTTTTCGCAGGAGGGCTTTCAGCTTTGAGAAGGCCATCTCGATTGGTTGAAGTCGGGACTGTAGGGCGGCAAGTAGAGCAGGCTCGCGCCGACCGCCTCGATCATCTCGCGGACCCTCGGTCGCTTGTGGCTGGAGAGTTTGTCCATGACGACCACGTCGCCCGCTGTCAGTTCTGGAAGCAGCCCTTGCCGACGTAGGTCTCGAAGGCGTTGCGGTCGATCGGGCCGTCGAGCACGAAGGGCAACGTCAGCGGCGATACCGGTCAAGCGCAGGCCGGCGACGAAGGTGGTCGTTTTCCAATGGCCGTGAGGGACACCCGAGCGCAGCCGTTCCCCTCGGTGACCGGCCGTGCCGACGCGCCATGTTGGTAGAGGTCCAGGTCTCGTCGATGAAGATCAGGCGCGCCGGGTCGAGCTTGGTTGGCCGTCGAACCACGCTTCGCGCTTGCTCGCGACGTCCGGCCGGTCCTGCTCGCTGGCGTGCGCGGTCTTTTTTGAATGTCAGGCCGCAGCGGCCGAGGAAGGTCCAGACCGTGCCGACGCCGGCGCTCGTGCTGCGCTCGGCGACCAGCCTCTCCCGGATCTCTGCGGTGGTGATGTCGTCCTTCTCCGCGATCCACGCGAGGATCGTCTCGCGAGGGGCGTCGAGCTTCTACCCCAACGGCTGCCCGCACGGCCTGGCTGCACGCGAGCCCGTTTCCCGCGCTCGGCGCACCCATACGATGGCGGTCGCGATGCCCACGCCGAACCGCGCTGCGGCAGAGCGTGCCGAAAGCGCTTCCTTCATCGCCGCGTCAATTACCCGATCCCGCAGATCCTGACTGTAGGCGCGCGACATGATCCATTCCGCCGCTACGCCAAGGAATCAGACATGCGCGATTTGGGAATCCCGCCGTGAATCGGATCAGGCAGCAACCGCTCTAGTGTCATTCTTTGTGCTTCTCGGTGCCAAGTTAACGGATCGCGGTTCCAATCTTTGCGCGCCTGAGACACAGAAGTCCGTCTCGCATCTTTCGCCACCCTTGCGTGCGCCCTCTAGAATAAGGTGAAAGCCGGCCGCCCTATCAGTTCACGGGGTTCACCCGTTAAGACAGATGGAGAGCAGGATCGTGATCTAGAGCGGCCTGAATCACGGAGGCAATAGCCTAGACAGCCTTATCCAAATATAAGCTGTGGGGCACTTTCATGTATCCGAGTACGATGACGAACAGCTGGTATGAACGCGGCAAGGCCGCAGTGGCTGCGGTATCGGCTGCGCGATATGGTGAGCGTGACGAGCTGATCGCCGGGCTGGCTGCGACATTCGGCGTCGCCGCGCAGACGTTGCGGCGCGAGGCGGCGGCGGTACGCTTTCTACGTGACGATTACGATGGGCCGGACGAGCTCGTCACGCGGCTCAGGCTCGCGCCGCTTGCGTCGATTGAGTTCATCGCGCGCTGGCATAGGCACGACCGACAGGGTGCGCTCGGCGCGGCGCGCCAAGTGGCCGATGGCAAGCTCAGCGTCCGGGGAATCGCGCAAGCGGAGCTGGCGGCGCGCTCCAGCTGTTCCGATCAGCCCAGCTCCGATCGTCGCCGCGATCACGTCTTTCGCGAGACCGTCGCCGCGAGCCTTGCGGCAATCGGCGGCAAAGTCGAAGCCTATGCCGTCGGTGGGTTCGCGATCCCGTTCGACCTGCGCTGGTGGGTCAGCCCGCGATGGCCGGTGTTTGTTATCATTGTCGGTCCTTACAGCGATCGCGATCGATATGACGCGAGGCGTGTCGACTGGTGCCTGCGGGCCGACTGGCACAACCGGCACAGCGAGGCACTGATAGTCCTGGCGGAGCCAGAGGCGCTAGCGTCCTATGAAGGGTTCAGAGATCAGAATAGGTTGAAATTCGACATCGTCGCATCGACGACGGGACGCTTCACGATCACCGCAGGCCAGGATGTCAGGTCCTTCTCTCCCGGAAGTTGGAGCCGCACCATTGTCGCTTGCGAGGTCTGATCCCAGGATAGTGACTGTCCGATAATAAGGAGCGCCCACCGGCGTCGGTCGAGTTCAACCATGACGAGCCATGTCGAATCCCATGCCCGGATGGAGCGTCTGCTGGCGCTGCTGCCGGAGAGAACTCCCTCCGAAGGTACGAAGAGCCAGTATCGCGGTGTGCATAAGCGGATGGGCCAGACCGGGTGCTACGATCCGATGGCCTGCGCCTGTCCGGCGAGCTACAACCGGGCAAGGGCGGCGCTGCACTTTTGCGCTTGGGAGACCCTGCTGCGGCTGAAAGCCGATCTCGAAGCGCAGGTGCTAGCCGGGCAGCGGAATGCTGCGAGCCTGACCATGGAGGCGCTGGCGTGCTACCTCGACGCGGTCGAGCCGGTGATCCTGGCGCACCCACCCTGCGCCAATCCAAACTACCGCAACGCCTCGCCCTTTCGCGCCAAGCCGGGCGCGCCCCGCCGTGGCGCCGGCTCGAAGAAGCACGGACTAAAAGACAAGCCGGCCGACTGGCGCGAGCAGGTCTTCGCAGCAACGCCCAAGAGAAGCATCTATCGCGCGGCGATCGCAGCGATGTGCCTTGCCCCCTTCCGCGTCGGCGAATATGCCGAGACCATCCGCGACGATCTGTACTCACCGGGCGTGCGAGTGATCCGGCGGGACGGCCGGCTTTTCATCCTGACGATCCCGCAGAAGAGCCATGACGGCCAGTACGGCGTCGGCATGGCAGGGGTGGAGATCGCGATCGCCGAAGGTGGTGCGCCGGCAGCTTATCTGGCCGGGCTCTGCGAGGAGGCCGGCTCTGCAATCGAGATCGTGGTCGAGAGCACGGAAGGACTGCGCAAGGCTGTCGGCCGGATCGCCAAAGCCGCCGGGTTCTCTTGCATCTCGCCGACCTCGTTTCGAGCGCAATGGATGGCCGACGGCAAGGTGACCCTTGCCAATGCCGAAATGGTCGCCGCCGGCGCCGGCCACTGCAGCATCCGCAGCCAGTCGCGCTATGGCCGGGCCGAGCACGGCCGGCGTGGCGGCGGTGGGCTGGTCGGAACCTTCAGCGATCGCACGCCGCGGCCGGCTTCGGCAGAGCGCATGGTACGGTTCGGGGCGATGCGGCTGACGCGCGCGATCGAGCGTGGCCGCGCGCCGCCGAGCTTCGCGGCCTGATCGTCACGGGGTCGCGGCAGCCCCGGCACCGCTTGCGCCGGCCGATAGCTGCAGGCGCTCCATCAGCGGGCGCAGCACCTTGAGTTCGCCCTCGCAACGGACGAGCTTGTCGCGCAGATCGGTGTGCTGGTGATGAGAGGCGCGCAGCTTGCCGGCCGCCTCCTCGAGCTTGCCGCGCGCCTCGGCGAGCTTCGCCTCGCTGGCCTCTACCTGCACTTCGAGCGCGCGGATCGCGGCTTGGGCCTCGTCGAGCGTCTCCTTGGCCGCCTTGCGCTCCTGCAGCAGCTGGCCGTTGGCCTGAAGCACCGCCTCGCGCCAGAACTCGGCCGCGAAGGACTGGCCGGTCTCGGCCAGCTTGCCCGGCAGGGGCGGTGCGAGATCGATCGACTTCGGCCGCCAGGTCGCGCGGAACATAGTGATGGTGGTGTAGGAGCCCTTGCCCAGGAGCTCGCGGATGCCGTCATGGGTCGGCTTCCGGCCCTGTGCGTTCAATGCGTCGCAAGCGGCATGGACATGGCGCTCCTCGACGCGCTCGTCTTCGCTCGGAGCATCGGTGAAGGACGGCGGGTTGGTGTCGGGCTGGTCGTCGTCGGTCGTCATGGTGGTTGCTGCTCGCGTTAGGTTGACGTATAATGAACCGTACCATGATTCGGCCAGTGAACCAAGGCCGACCGACGACCCGCCCGATCGGACAGTTAACTCACCATTCCCGCTCGATCCGATGTAGCGCCTGTAGGGTGTAGGCTACATGCTACAGCTACAAGGCTGCTCGCGAGCGGCCGGCTGAGGCTTATGCGCGAGCAATTCGGACAAGCCCAGCCCAGCTCAGTTGAGCTCAGCTCAGCTCAGCTCAGCTGGCTTGGCCAGCCTCGACCAGCCTATCCTCACCCTGCTGAAACGTCGTCCAGATCGCGACGAGCTCTCCGCCGTCGATCACCTGACGGCGCATCAGGTCGTCTGCGATCGCTTCGATCAGAGGCCACTC
>JAIVFU010000018.1 GCA_020829485.1 Nostoc sp. CHAB 5834
CTTTTTTCCGTGGTCTCGATTGGTTTTTCGGCTCTGAGTCATGGCTAGTCACAATCGCTCAATCACTTGTCTATACTGAGTTTTACACGATTTTTGACTACTGCAAATACTACCCTTGACAATTTCCTCTTTTCCTTAACTTGTCACCAATGATTATAGTATATTATCTTGCATGTAGTTTAATGAGACAAATAATACAAAATAATCATGAGCAATAAAGTTAGCATTTTGATAGTAGCAGTATTGCTTGCAAATTCTATAGCCCTAAAGCCTTCGACTGCGACGGAAAAAAATCCTGCTTTGCTTGCTAATAATATTAGCTTTATAGCTCCAGAGCAAATTAAAATAGCACAAGCTATAGAACCTAGAGTTATTAAGCTTCGTCTAGCAGATTCTGGTGTTTCAGTAGGAAGTGTCTTGTCTTGGGGATTTGCTGGTTTGATTCAAAAAAGATCAACTGATTGGGTACGTTTAGAAATAAGTGATAATCAAGTAAAAGTCGTACATACTACAAGAACAACTAATTGGTTAACTCAGGCTTCTAAATGGTGGGATCATCCTGTCAGAAAAATTGCTTTTAAACCAGATTCTTGTAAAATCGATAACGTGTCAAATCAAGGTGGCTCAGATATAGAAACCCAATTACGAGACATAAAAAAGCTATACGATTCTAAACTAATAACTGAGCAACAGTATCAAGAATTGCAGCGTAAAGTTATTAATCAAATAAATACAACACCAAACCAACCTACCACCAGCAATTCTGAATGTATTTTATTAGGAGAAAATGCGATAGTAAAACTGAAAGATATGACTTTATTAACTAAAGGAGAATTTAAAATTGAATATTTAGAGGGCAATGAATGGAAATATGCAGCTTTTAGAGTACCAGAAAAAGAATATCGCTAGTACAGCACGGCGGAAATAAACATACCATTTAAAATGTCGCAAAAGCTTGGAATACAATTCTTTTGACTTTTGACTTGCGGTACTAGCGCCTTGCATTCAAAATTAATAATCCTTACATTAGACATCTCCAGAAATTAATTATACGTTACCTGAAAACCTTGTAGAGACGTTGCATTGCAACGTCTCTACATTCATTTTCACCAGATGTCTATTGATATGGTGCGTTATCTAAAGGCGTAACGCACACTATGAAACATAATTTTTATATTTTGTTTAATCCACATTATTTAAAAATAATATAGGACTATAATTTGATTTCTGAAAAATCTCTGTTAAACTCGAAAAGCGTGATTCCATATTCACTATTCCCCGCCTATCACGCTCCGCGAACGCCAACGCGCACCACATAGAGAATTTCAAAAATCAAATATGATTCCTATATATAGGTAATTAGCAATTAATCTCTCTTAAAGAGTGAATTTAAAGCTAATATTAAGTACAGATTAATTTTTACTGGCAAATAAATAGTCCATCAATTTGGAGAACAATTAGGACAGAAATTAGGACTAAATTTACAGAATTGGCTGCCTGTCACTGCATAAGCTGTACAATAAGGAAAACTGGTAAGTTCAATTTTAGTTGCTTGTAATTTGGAACCATCGGGCAACGCTTCAGTAAGTTTGCTTTTATCAGCCAGAAGGATAGCTAAAAGCTTGGGCAACGCCATGCAAGAAGCAATGTTGAGCAGCGTTAGCAGTATAGCGTCTATCAAATTCATAGGTAATCATCTCCTGTGAAACGTAGGCGTAGCCCGTCGTAGACATCGCTGTTATTAGCTGCAAACACAATCATTGCTTGCAGTCTATGTAAATTAACTTTAACATAAATTTTTGTGAATATAAACGTGGAATTCCTGGAATTATCATACACAGAGGAGAATGTGGATAATAAGGAAGGTTATTGTAGCGTAATAACAAAATAAGCTAAGAATTACGATTAGTTTACGATATTTAGGTAAGGTGTTATGTCAAAAACCCAAACCGCGTCTTCTTTCTTATCTAACATTAGTCAACAAGAACGCGAGGCATTAAAGCGGTTGGTAGATTACACAAATGTGGAATCGCTGCCAGAAATTTGGCCTTTGGCATCTCGGCGATTTGGTGATGTTGTCGCCCTCCGCAACCCTCATGCTAAACCAGAAGTAGCGATTACTTATACCCAGTTGGCAGAGCAAATACGACTGTTTGCTGCTGGGTTACAGGCGTTGGGAGTGAAGGTAGGCGATCGCATTTCCTTAATTTCTGACAACAGTCCTCGCTGGTTTATTGCCGATCAAGGCATAATGACTGCTGGAGCCGTTGATGCGGTGCGTAGCTCTCAAGCCGAAAAAGAAGAACTTTTGTTTATCATCGCTAATAGTGGCAGTACGGCAATAATAGTAGAGGATTTAAAAACACTTAAAAAACTGCAAGATCGCCTCAAAGATTTATCAATTCAGGTGGTAATATTACTTTCGGATGAAGCACCACCGACAGATGAAACCCTAAAGGTGCTGAATTTTGCCCAGTTGATCGAAATTGGGAAAAATCATAATTTTGTGCCAGTCAAGCAAAATCGTGATGCTCTAGCAACCTTAATTTACACCTCTGGCACCACAGGTAAACCCAAGGGTGTAATGCTGTCTTATAGTAACTTGATGCACCAAGTGACAACCTTTGGCACAGTATTGCAACCAAACGCTGGCGATATGGTTCTCAGTATCCTGCCTTCCTGGCACAGTTATGAACGAACTGTTGAATATTACCTACTATCTCAAGGTTGCACGCAAGTTTATACCAACTTGCGCTCTGTGAAAGCAGATTTGAGACAATTTAAACCCAACTACATGGTGGGTGTACCCCGCCTGTGGGAATCGATTTATGAAGGAGTGCAAAAGCAGTTCCGTGAGCAACCAGCCAAAAAGCAACGCTTAATTAATTTTTTATTAAGCAATAGCGAGAAATATATCAAAGCGCGGCGAGTTGCTCAAGGATTGGATTTAAATAATCTTCATGCTTCAGCCGTCGAACGATTAGCAGCTAAGATCCAAGCATCTGCTTTATTACCCCTCCATGCCTTGGGAGAACGACTGGTTTATGCCAAAGTGCGAGAAGCCACAGGAGGACAAGTTAAGCAGATGATTAGCGGCGGTGGTGCGCTTCCAAGACACATAGATAACTTCTTTGAAATTATTGGTGTGCAGATTTTGCAAGGTTATGGCTTGACAGAAACTTCTCCTGTTACCCATGTCCGTCGTCCTTGGCGGAATTTAATTGGCGCATCAGGGCAACCACTCCCAGCTACAGAAGCTAAAATCGTAGATCCTGAGACAAAAGCGCCTTTACCAGTAGAACAGCGAGGCTTAGTATTGTTGAGGGGGCCGCAGATTATGCAAGGCTATTACCAAAATCCCGAAGCGACAGCGAAAGCAATTGATGCTGAAGGTTGGTTTGATAGCGGCGATTTGGGTTGGCTAACACCACAAGACGACTTGGTGCTAACTGGCAGAGCAAAGGATACGATTGTATTGACTAACGGGGAAAACATCGAGCCACAGCCGATCGAAGATGTGTGTTTGCGATCGCCATACATCGATCAAATTATGCTCGTCGGGCAAGATCAGCGCAGCCTGGGAGCCTTAATTGTCCCCAATGTCGAAGCCCTAGAAAAATGGGCAGCAAGTCAAAATCTGACACTGGATACGCAGAATGATTCGGTTGCTTCTTTACCTAGTCAAAAAATTGACTTGGAGAGTAGAATGATCCAGGATTTATTTCGGCAAGAATTGAATCGGGAAGTGCAAAATCGTCCAGGTTATCGGCCGGATGACCGCATTGGAACGTTTAAACTGATTCTGGAACCGTTTTCCATCGAAAATGGCTTGATGACACAAACACTAAAAGTTCGCCGACACGTCGTTACGGAACGCTATCACGATATTATTGACGGCATGTTTGCCTGATGATTTTACCTCCCAACTAGTAAGAGTGAACGTGAAATATTTATGGATGTCTCCAAATCTAACTTGCTCCTGAAACGCGTCGTTAACGTCAAAGTTATTGTGACTCCCCTCTGGAAAGAGGAAGTACAACAGCAGTTGCAAACGCAAATCAATCAACTCGATCAGCAACTGCAACAGCTAGACGTAGAAGGACAAAGAGCGATCGCGGCAATTCAAAAGCAGAGTCTGCAACCACCAGGCCCCCAGACTCTTCAACAAATTGACAATATCCAACTCCAAGTCAATCAAAAGAAAAGTGAATTTCTAGAGCAGAAAAATCAATTGCTGCAAAACCTCCAGCAAGTGCAGTTTCTTCAGCAAGATCAAGAAGTCAACCAATTCCAAATGGAAGGCTTTTTCCGGGTAGAGATCGGTGATAACCTGATTAGTAAAATGCAGGTAGAAATCGTCTTGCGCGATGGCGTTGTCGAAGAAATTCGCGGCGACATTTAAATTTGTAATTTGTCATTTGTCCTTTGTCATTAGACATCTGGTGAAAATGAATGTAGAGACGTTGCAATGCAACGTCTCTACAAGGGTTTAAGGTAACGCATAATTAATTTCTGGAGATGTCTATTTGTTTTATGACTAATGACCAATGACTAATTACAGATGTGATTTAACTTTGTTTGGGAGTGGCTTCCAGCCCAACATTCCACCTGGGAGCCAGCCCAAACAATTTGCCAGACTGGAGGTGAGCTAATAAAAAGCGATCGCCCAAAAGTAGTCATCTCAACTCGATATTTAATACCAACTGAATCATCACCCCCCTTGATTTGCGTAATCGTCACAAGGGACTGATTTCGTTGTGGATAAGCTACCTCTACCTTTCGCGTTGCTCCCACTGCTCCTATGTCGTCAAAGGCATTCAGGGCGAGGGTAGCAGGATCGCTACCTTGGAGAGATGAGTTGAGCTTTTCTAAAGGTATGGTTTTAAAATTTGAACGCTCTGGGTATGCCACAACCTCTTGAGACTGATGTATTGCTCTCACCTGCTGGGTTTGTGCATCACTAGTCTCAACAATCGGTGCAGATGGCTGTCCCTGGATAATATAAACTCCAGCGCCAGCAGTCGCAAAGATACTTAGTATCACAATCAAAAAGAATTTCAACTTTGCCGACATAAAAGTAAACAGGAATTTCAAATAGGTTTATTACCAATTTTGAATTCTAGATTGAACTGTATCCTATATCCTCTACCTGTGAGAAGCTCCTGTATTTTAAGCAGTGGTTATGAGGAATATAAATAGCAATCCAATTTAATCTGTGAGAAACTCGTGATGGTTGTTTCAAGTCAACCACTAAAACGAGATCGAGATATTGGCTAACCATAGACGATAGCTCTGTATTATAGACCTCTAATTCATATTTAGGTTCCTAGAAAGACGCGATTAATCACATCTGTACAAGAGTTAGGAGTTAGGAACTCCCCCCCCATTCCCCACTCCCCACTCCCCACTCCCCAATTAAAATATAAAATCTCCAGTCCAAAACTCTCCCACCAAGATACAATTCGATCTGATAAAAGCTGTTAAAGTCCATAAACCATTGATTCCCAAGCCACCCTATGAGCATTCACGAAGTATTTATGCCGGCGCTGAGTTCCACCATGACGGAAGGCAAAATCGTTTCCTGGGTGAAATCGCCAGGGGACAAAGTGGAAAAAGGCGAAACAGTGGTGGTTGTAGAGTCAGATAAGGCAGATATGGATGTAGAAACCTTTTATGAAGGCTTTCTTGCTCATATCATAGTTGAAGCTGGTGAAACTGCCCCGGTAGGATCTGCGATCGCCTTCATCGCTGAAACGGAAGCTGAAATTGAACAGGCGAAATCTCTTGCCAATTCCTCTGGCGCGGCTGCTACTACTACCTCTTCCCCTGAACCAGTCCCCGCCACAGCTTCAGCCGCAACACCTGCCTTAGCGTCTGAAAACGGGTCTAACCACAAAGAAGGAAGGCTTGTAGCTTCACCCCGTGCCCGCAAATTAGCTAAAGAACTCAAAGTTGATTTAACTACACTCCAAGGCAGTGGCCCCCACGGTCGCATTGTCGCCGAAGATGTAGAAGCATTGTCTAATAAAGGCAAGCAACCTGCACCTGCCCCAGTTGCCCCACCAGCACCCGTACCAACCAGCGCCCCAGTTGCACCCCCAGCACCTCGCACACCAGCACCCACGCCAGCAGTAGCGGCTGTTCCTGGTCAAATCGTGCCTCTAACTACCTTCCAAAATGCCGTAGTGCGGAACATGGTAGCTACCATATCCGTGCCCGTCTTCCGTGTCGGTTATACAATTACCACTGATGGGTTAGACAAACTTTATAAACAAATTAAATCCAAAGGCGTGACAATGACAGCGCTACTGGCGAAAGCTGTAGCAGTGACATTGCAAAAACACCCATTGTTAAATGCTAGCTATTCAGACCAGGGTATTGTTTATCATTCTGATATCAACATTTCTGTAGCTGTGGCGATGGATGATGGCGGATTAATTACACCTGTGCTGCAAAATGCAGACGCAGTGGATATATATTCTCTATCGCGTACTTGGAAGTCTTTGGTAGAACGTGCCAGGGCAAAACAACTACAGCCCCAAGAATACAACAGTGGTACTTTTACCCTGTCTAATTTGGGGATGTTTGGCGTAGATAAATTTGATGCGATTTTACCGCCTGGACAAGGTTCAATTTTAGCGATCGGGGCATCCCGCGCGCAAGTGGTAGCAACACCTGACGGTTTATTTGGCGTGCGGCAACAAATGCAAGTAAATATTACTTCTGACCACCGGATTATTTATGGTGCCCATGCTGCGGCGTTCTTGCAAGATTTAGCGAAATTGATTGAGACAAATCCTCAGTCTTTGACACTGTAGTTTTGAAAAGACACCAAATTTAAATGTTAGCGCTATCAGCGAGCAGCAGTTTTTCGTAGAGTAGCGCTAACAACAAACAATACTTAAACTTAAATTTTTGATGGACAAACTATGTAGTGATATAACCTCTATACATGAGTTTATGTCCAAACTGATATCAAAGTGACATACGACAACACCCTGAAATATCTGGTTGAGCAGTACTCAGAAGATTTTATCCGCTACTTACTCGCATCTGAGCCAACGGATATCCAGATTCTCAAAACAGAATTAAACCAAGAACCAATTCGTGCCGATTCTGTAACCTTTTTACAAACTGCCAATCAAATACTGCATTTAGAGTTTCAAATATCAGCATCGACTCCACCCTTGCCACTGCGGAAATTAATTCTCAGTTACAATCTCGGTTGCAAGAGTTGTCCTTGGTTCAGTTAGAAAACTTAGGTGAAGTATTACTAGATTTTGCCAGTGAAGCTGATTTGATGAATTGGCTAAATACAATAGAAAGCTAGAGTTTGCTGTAGCTTTTGCATGATATTTTCGATTGCTAATCTGTTAAATAAATTGAAATAAACCGTCAAGCCATTAATTTATTTTCGCTAGCGCTAGCAGATGGCTCTATTTGTTCAGTCGATTCACTTAAAACAATCATTTCTTCCTCAGCGTACCTCAGCGTCCCTTTGCGTTAAAAAAAATAAAAAAGGTGGGCATTACCCACCCTACCTAAATTATCCCTTCACACAAAGAACTTGCTTAATCGTCGCTACAACTTCAACCAAATCCGCTTGATTTTCCATAACTTGTTCTATCGGTTTATAAGCACCAGGAATTTCATCTAACACGCCCTCATCTTTCCGACATTCCACACCATTTGTTTGCTCTATCAAATCATCCAGTGTATAGACATTTTTAGCCTTATTTCTAGACATCAAACGCCCTGCACCGTGAGAACAAGAACAAAAACTGTGGGCATTACCTTTACCCTTAACGATGAAAGACTTTGCCCCCATCGAACCAGGAATAATCCCATAATCTTCAGTCTGGGCGCGGACTGCACCCTTACGAGTAACGTAAACATCCTCATCAAAATGCACTTCTTTTTCGGCGTAATTGTGATGACAATTAACCTGCAATAAAGGTTTAGTTGCCTTCCCACCTGCTAAATGCTTCTCCACAATATGCTTAAAACGCGCCATCATCACATCGCGGTTGACACGCGCATAGTTTTGTGACCATTGCAAATCATGCCAATATGCTTGAAATTCTGGCGTACCAGCGACAAAGTGAGCTAAATCAGGGTCAGGTAATTTATTACCAGCCATTTTTGCTAATTCTCTGGCTGTATGAATATGACACTGGGCGAGTTTATTGCCGATGTTACGCGAACCAGAATGCAGCATCAGCCAAACTTGATTTTCTGTATCGAGGCACACTTCAATAAAATGGTTTCCTCCACCCAGAGAACCCATCTGTTTCATCGCTTTACTTTGGAGGTCTTGCACGCCGCGATGCAAGTCTTTAAAATATTCCCAGTGTTGCCAATTGCTAACAGATTTTTCAACGTCTTTGTTTTCGTTGAATCCAGTAGGAATTGCTGCTTCAATATCCAGGCGAATTTTCTTCAGTTTACCTTCGAGTTGTTCGGCGGTAAATGATGTTTTGATAGCGCTCATTCCGCAACCAATATCCACACCGACAGCTGCGGGTATAATTGCCTCTTTGGTTGCAATTACAGAACCCACTAAGGCACCTTTTCCTAAGTGAACATCTGGCATTAATGCGACATGCTTAAACACAAATGGTAACGATGCTACATTCTTTGCCATCTTAGTTTCTTCTGGGCCCAAAGAGTGATTCGCCCAAGATAAAACGGGTGCTGGTGTGGTAATTTCTAATTTTTCGTAGGGCATAATTTTTTGTATTTTTGATTTTAAATTTTAGATTTTGGATTGGGTAGATTGTACTGATAATTATCTGTATGGTTCATAACCCATTATCTAGTACTTTTCCAAGGTTTGTAGTAAGCACTTAAGTGCTTAGAAAATAAGGACTAAAGTCTTTACTACGAACTTGCTTACCCATCAATTTAAACTTGACATACTACTAATTAGTTGTAGCATTTTAAAAATTGTATTGTCTTTGATTTGGCTTGCTCAATTTTCGTGAATCTGAAGAACCACTACTTGTAGTACAAATGTAGAAGATAAGATTACAAGTGTCAACCTAATACCACAGAGTGAAAGCAGATGTTTATCAAATGTATTAAAATTTGTAAAGAAAATTACTCTGTTTAAATAACCTCTTAAAGTTCTGACAGAATATGGCAGTGCGTCAAGATACAATCTGGGAACGTTTTTTATCCCCTATAGTGCATCTTTTGATTGATGAAGACGGGTTACGGCGTTACGCTGATAATATTGACTGGGAGAAAGAGTGCGATCGCTATCGACGAGATGATGTGATAATTCCGGCGTACTACAGCAGTCAAAATTTTCACGGGATTGCAGGCGGATATCTCAATTACGGTGCAGCAGTTAGTTACGATCCAATTACCCAATATGTAGTACCGCCTAATGAAACTATTGTCCGTCAGGCTTTAATTGATGCCGTCAAGGTAAAACCACGACGCATACTCGATTTAGGCTGCGGTACAGGTTCCACTACTTTAATGCTAAAGCAAGCTTTCCCCGAAGCGGAAGTTATTGGTTTGGATTTATCACCATATATGCTGGTAAGGGCAGAAGATAAAGCTAGAAATGCTGGTTTAGATATAGTCTGGCAACACGGGAATGCAGAAAAAACAGGTTTTAGAGATGCAACATTTGACTTAGTGACAGCTTCTTTGCTATTCCACGAAACACCAGATGCGGTGTCTCTAGCAATTCTGCGCGAAAGCTTCCGGTTGCTGGTAGCTGGAGGGCAAGTATTAATTCTAGATGGGAATCAGAAGACTCTGCGTCAGTTAGAATGGCTTAATGATGTTTTTGAGGAGCCATATATTCGTGAGTATGCTGCTGGTAGCGTGGACGCGAATATGGGTGCAGCCGGATTTGAAGCTGTGCGATCGCACGATGTATGGTGGATAAATCAGGTAACTAGCGGCATTAAACCAATAGCAACCGAAAATGTCCGTCAGTATACTCCCACATCAATAGATAATGATTTGGAGGGACTTGGATCTCCAGCATTTGGCATAAGGGCATGAGTTTAAAGGCAGTTCTCTTTGATTTTAATGGTGTCATCATTAACGATGAGCCAATCCACCTGCAACTGATAGATGAGATTCTCATTGAAGAAAATCTCCAACCCCAACGGGTGAGTGAGCGTCAAGCTTCTTTAGGACGCAGCGATCGCGCTTGTTTTGGGCAACTACTAGCTAATCGTGGTAGAGTCGCTAACGAAAGCTATTTAACTCAGTTGCTGTACCGCAAAGCCCAAGCCTATGTGGTGGAATTAGAGAAAATCGAGAAACTGCCTTTATATCCAGGCGTAGAAGACTTAATATTTCAAGTGCGATCGCGGAATCTGAAACTAGGATTAGTTAGTGGCGCGATTCGCCAAGAAATAGAATTAGTACTCAATCGAGCTAAACTAGCCGAACATTTTAAAATTATCGTCGCAGGTGATGACATTACCACCAGTAAACCAGAACCCGATGGTTATCTACTGGCAGTGAAACGCCTAAATAAAAAATATCCAGAATTGAATCTGCAACCACACGAGTGTCTGGCAATTGAAGATACTCCAGCAGGTATCGAAGCAGCGAAGCGATCGCACATGCAAGTTGTCGGTGTAGCGAATACTTACCCATTCCACATGCTCCAGCGCTGCTGTAACTGGACTGTTGATTATCTCAGTGATTTGGAACTCGAACGTGTGCAGAAGCTTTATTCTCAAAAACAGCCTCAACCTTCGATAACTGAATGTTAGAATACTATATGGTGATGGTGTATTGAGTTAATGAGTAATATTACTCTTGACTTTGCACAGATTTTGGGGAATTAGCTCAGTTGGTAGAGTGCTGCGATCGCACCGCAGAGGCCATCGGTTCAAATCCGTTATTCTCCATTTGTCCATTTTTTCCAAGTTCAGGGGCAGAACTTACGTATTTTCGCGGCTTTCAGCAATTAAATCAGTTTTAAAGAATTATTGTCCAGAGTTGAAACCAGTTTTAAAGAATTATTGTCCAAAATCAGCCTGTAAAACTCGGCTCAATATATGGTTGCTAATTTAATTTATTACAGCAAGCCCAAGGCTCTTGAATTACAAGAGTAGCTTTCAAGCCCTTTATTTGCAGTCTAATTACAAAAATATACTACCTCTTGTTTTGCTGTTTTCACCCAAGCAGAGGCTCCACTACTATATATTATTTAAAATGTCATATTTCTAAAAAAAATGCTAGATTTAGCAAATTTTTCGCTAATCTAGCAAACCTAAATTATTTACAGGAAGTCTAATCTTCTGGCTCAATTCCCGCCGCCCGCAATTGTGCTGCTAGTCGTTCAGCACGTTGGCGTTCTTGTTCAGCACGTTGGCGTTCCTGTTCAGCGCGTTGGCGTTCTTGTTCAGTGCGTTGGCGTTCTTGTTCGGCTAATTCTGTTCCCCAAGGTAAAAGGTTTCCTTGTTCATCCCACCACCTTAACCACTTTCCTGTGCGGTTTTCACGAGTACCTTGCGACACTCCAAGGTAAAGATTCATTTCTGCGATCCAGTAGCGTTGATTTTCATCAGGCTCTTGCAAAATGTACTGTTCTGTGGTTTTTAGGCGATACATCTCTAAACTGCCGCTATCTGGTTCAAAGATGATGTAGTTTGGTACTTTTAAAATGCGTTCGTAGAAAAACCATTTTCCTGGGGGATATGTCGCTTTGATAGAATACTCTGTCTCCTGTGTATCGGAAACAAATTCCATCACAATTACGGGAATGTCACCCTGTAATTGAGGGGTGTAACTGCGTATTACTTCTTCTCTACTAACATTAATTTTGGCAATGAAAGCCCAATCAGGGGCTTTAATGACCATTTTGTTGTTTAAAGTGGCACAAATGCCGTAATTAGTTGTTGTTAGGGCGTTAGCTGAAATTTTTCCGGCTAATTGTAGGCTTTCTGTGAGTGCAGCGGCTAAAGCTGGTTGGTTGATGTTATCCACTGGATCGTCTGGTAGTTTGTAATCATCGGGTAGTTTTTCCCAAGTGATTTGGTAGTCTTGGGTGAGGGTTGTCATGGCGGGTTTTCCTTTGGTGTGTAAAAGGGACTGTTGAGTTAGGAGTGAAGAGTTAGGAGTTATTCTCCCTCATCTCCCCGGTTATCCTTACTCATCTTCATCGGGTTCTAAATCGTCGGCTGTCAATTCCTGATGGGGGATGGCGGCGATAATCGCATCTATTACTTTAGATACTGGTAATATTTCAATATTAAGGTCGGGAAATTTTGTCCCTTTTGGGACGATCGCTCGTTTAAATCCCAACTTAGCAGCTTCTTTTAACCGAAGTTCCATTTGGGAAACCGATCGCACTTGTCCGCCTAACCCAACTTCACCGATTAATACTGTACCGGGATCGACTATGCGATCGCGGAAACTAGCTACAATTGCGATCGCAATTCCCAAATCTACCGCAGGTTCTTCCACATTCAACCCACCCGCAGAAGCAACGTAAGAATCCAATTTCGACATGGGAATTCCCACCCGTTTTTCTAAGACGGCAAGAATTTGCACCAAGCGGTTGTAATCTACGCCAGTACCAGCACGACGGGGTGACGGGTAGCTGGTGGGACTCACTAAAGCTTGCAATTCCACAACGATGGGGCGAGTGCCTTCGCAAGCAACCACAATTGCCGTACCCGGTGCGGGATCGTCACGGTTGCCTAAAAATAGCTCTGAGGGGTTGGAGACTTCCCGTAGTCCCTCCGCCACCATTTCAAAGATGCCGATTTCGTGAGTTGCGCCGAAGCGGTTTTTGACTGTCCGTAATAACCGATGGGAGGCAAAGCGATCGCCTTCAAAATACAACACAGTATCGACTAAATGTTCTAAAACTTTTGGCCCTGCGATCGCTCCTTCTTTGGTAACGTGTCCCACAATCAGCATGGTGACATCTTCGTGCTTCGCCACCTTCATCAGTGCTGCGGTACATTCCCGTACCTGAGCTACCGAACCTGGTGCAGAAGTCAGCGCTGGAAAAAACACCGTTTGGATACTATCAATCACCGCCACGTTTGGCTTGAGAGAGTCTATTTCCCGTAAAATTTCTTCTAAATCTGTTTCGGGCAATACATATAAATCTGCACCTATACTGTCAGGGTCTATAGGAAGTGTAGTCTCTACTACTACTGTAACATTCTCCTCATTCACCACACTTAGGGTTTTTGATACTCCCAAACGGGAAGCTCGTAATTTTACCTGCTGTCCCGATTCTTCACCAGTTACGTAAAGGATGCGGTATTTCTGTGCTAATTGATTTGATACTTGCAATAATAAAGTTGATTTACCAATGCCCGGATCACCACCAATCAGCACCATAGAGCCAGGGACAATCCCACCACCAAGTACCCGATCTAATTCTTCATAACCAGACTCCCATCGGGCAATTTGGCGATCTGTAATTTGGTCAAATGTTAAGGAAGCTCGTGCTTTAGCTGGTTTGGAGTGAGATTTGCCATTGCTTTGAGCCGATTGCCAACTACTCACTCCCCCGCGACTGGGTACATCTACTGAGGATTGAATCGAAATTTGTTCTTCTAGAGAGTTGTAAGTACCGCAAGCTGGACACTTACCAAACCACTGGGGCGATTCTGCTCCACATTCATTACAAGTAAAAAAGGTTTTTGGCTTTGCCATTCTTAAATCTTATTAAATAATCTTAATATTTACTTAATTCTTGAAAAAAACTAAAAACTAATAACAGTGGTATTTAGAGCTTTTTCCAAATCAATTCATGGAATGATATCTTAATATTATGGTATTAAAAATTAATCATGTAAATTTTTAGTCAAGGAGTCTAGAGAAACTTGGAAAGTCATAAAGAAAAAATCTTGGTGGTAGACGACGAAGCCAGCATTCGCCGGATTTTGGAAACGCGCCTTTCCATGATTGGCTACGATGTAGTGACGGCTGGTGACGGGGAAGAAGCTTTGGAAATTTTTCGCAAAACTGAGCCTGACCTGGTAGTTTTAGATGTAATGATGCCAAAGCTAGACGGCTATGGTGTATGTCAAGAATTACGAAAAGAATCAGATGTCCCCATTATTATGCTAACAGCATTAGGTGATGTAGCCGATCGCATCACCGGATTAGAATTAGGTGCTGATGACTATGTAGTTAAACCATTTTCCCCCAAGGAGCTAGAAGCCCGAATTCGCTCGGTGCTGCGGCGGGTAGATAAAAATGGTGCTTCTGGTATTCCCAGTTCTGGGGTAATTCATGTCGCCAATATTAAAATCGATACGAATAAGCGACAAGTCTACAAAGGCGATGAGCGGATTCGATTGACGGGTATGGAGTTCAGCTTGTTAGAGTTGTTAGTCAGTCGCTCTGGAGAAGCTTTTTCTCGTTCGGAAATTTTACAGGAAGTTTGGGGTTATACACCAGAACGTCATGTAGATACCCGTGTAGTAGATGTGCATATATCACGTTTGCGGGCAAAGTTAGAAGATGATCCTAGCAACCCAGAATTGATTCTCACCGCGCGGGGTACTGGTTATCTTTTCCAGCGAATTATTGAACCAGGGGAGGAGTGAGGAGATGAGGCAGGGGGAAAGAGGGCAGGGGGAGCAGGGGAGGCAGGGGGAGAAGAACTATTAATTATTGTCCAATGCCCAATGACTAATGACTAATGACTAATGACCAAACCTGATCCTAATCGAGTTTTGCGGCGTCTACCCATTGTCGTGGGTGGGCTAGGCGCTGTACTTTTGCTGATTAACCGTTTATTGACACCAGAACTAACTCAATCTCAATCGCGTGGTGATGTGGTGGGTGTGATTTTGAGTGCAGTGTTAATTTTGACGGGTTTAATTTGGCAGCAAGTTCAGCCGCGATCGCCTGATACTGTAGAACTAATTGGTGAAGTTGGTTTTGTACTAGCAGCAGATTTACCTGAAGCCGTGAAAACAGAGCTAGCTTGGGCATCTCATTTATTGTTGACTAATACAGTAACGCGATCGCTGGTGGTTTATTATCAAGGTAAAGTTTTGTTGCGTCGCGGGATTCTGAGTACTAAATCTGAGGTTGTACCAGGAGTAATCTTAAAACAGGTACTCGAAAAACAAAAGCCGATTTATCTAGTTGCGCTAAAAGTATATCCGGGTAGGCTTGAATTTGATTATTTACCAGAAAACACTCAAGGTGTAATTTGTCAACCTATTGGTAAGCAAGGTGTTCTAATTTTGGGCGCGAATGCTCCTCGCAGCTACACCACACAAGATGAAAACTGGATTGCCGGAATTGCTGATAAATTAGCCGTTACTCTTGGCTCTTAGCTGATTCGCTAGTTTAGAATTCAATCTAAAACCAGCAATCCAAAATCTAAAATCGTTCGACTGAGCGTAGCCGAAGTCTAAAATCTAAAATTCAATCACCAAGAAGTCAAAAAATTCCACCCTTCTTTTTCTTCCAGTGTTTTTCCTTCTTCTTCTTTTTCTTCCGCTTCTTCCGGTGTCTTTAAATTTTTCTGTTGAATTACATTCTCATATTCTCCTGAATCAACCCATTTCAATAACTCACCAGCCCGCATAACTACCCACGAAAGTCCAGGTTCTGTATAGCTTAATATTTTTGTAACCTTATCAATACTTTCAAAATTATTCGATGCAAACTCACGGGCTTGGACTAGGAAATCTTCAATTACAGCAGTAGTCAAGTACTCATCTGGTAAACCTGCGATTTTCATCAGTGTAGTAGTTGCTACATTTATATCCTGACAAGCAAGCATTGCAGCGCGATCGGCAGTGAACCTAGCCATCATTCGCCAATTATACAAAGCTAGTTCCATACCACTAGCTACCAAGCCACCAACCCCCAGTGTGGTACTGTTCAACAAATTTTTCAAACTTGGCATAACAATTGCCATTTGGTGATAAACCATGTGCTGACTCTTGATACGAGCGATTTCGTGTCCAAAAACGTAAATCAACTCATCTGCGCCAAGCCACTCCATTGCATCTAAATTTATACCGACAAGGGGTTTTTCTACGCCAACAATGTAGGTTTGGATGTGGCCTGTACCTCGAAACAGATACAATTCTGGAAGTGGAGCAACATCAAGAATTTGGCAGGTTTCTACAAATTTCTCATGCAATTGAGGAAAATTATGGGATGAAATTCTGATTTCACTACCAAGGCTTTGTAGCCTGAGTAAGCGATCAATGCCGTATTCGTTACTTTTTTTGAGTAGCAGCGAGACACCGGGCATATTTTGCAAAGAAGCCAAGGCTTTGCGATCAAAAGGGTGTTCGTAGGCTGCTGAACTCAGTCCAGTTAAAATTTTTCTCGTCATGGGTTTTGAGCTTTATTTTGGAGTGTTTGGGAAGTTCAGTTACTCAGTACGAACCGCTTGTGCTGTCACTACGCCTGTGGTTATGGGTTTGGGTAGTAAACAAAACGCAAGTAAGGTGCTTGCTGTTCAGTTTTTTGAACAGTATAAATCGCATCTGTCTAGCAACTTAATTAGTCCCCACAACCGACAATTACCAAGACGAGCCAAGCCAAGAACGATATAGAGAGAGATTTTACCAGATTGAACTAGAAAATCATATTTGGTTCAGGTGGAAATCTAAGCAAGCATTTTTCTGCTTCTCGTCCAGATACAATATGCATTAGGGGCGCACAGTTGTACGTCCCTAATCGGAAATTTAGAAATTTATCTATGCAAATTATTTATTGGCTATTACTGGCTGTAATGGTTGTGGGTATCATTGGTGCTGTAGTTCCTGCCATTCCTGGTAGCAGCTTAATTTTAATTGCAATTATCGTCTGGGGAATCGTTAGTAGTTCCTTTGCAGCTATCAAGATTCCCTTAATTGTGACGGTTATAGTTTTACTGCTCAGTGTTGGAGTGGATTTTTTAGCTAGTTATGTGGGGGCAAAACAAGCCGGAGCGAGCAAGTGGGGGCAAATTGGTGCAATTGTCGGTTTGGTAGTGGGTTTTTTGGGATTATTGCCAACGCTGCCCTTTGGTGGCCCACTGTTAGGAATTTTACTAGGCCCGCTTTTGGGAGCAATTATCGGTGAGTATCTTTACCGACGTGAATTTGGGTTGGCGGTTAAGGCGGGTATAGGAATTGTAGTCGGCTCTTTGGTTGGAAATTTGATTCAAGGGCTGTTAGCGATCGCCGCAGTTGTAGTTTTCGTTGTTACAACTTGGCCCCAGGTATTTGGCTCTTAGCAATTCCAAAGGTCTAGCATATTTGAGAAGAGTAATAAATAGCTAGCAGTTAGCTATTTATTACAAATATGCAATTTGATAAAAAAGACTATCCATAATAAACAAACACAGAGGTTCCTCTCCTTGATTCTACGAAAGGAACCGTTTAACCAAGTATTTGTAACTAGAGACATTATAGAAGATACACTGCATACTCCATTTATCTAAAATATGGTTGGGTAATTCTAAGTATATAAAATTACTATTTTGTTGATATTATGTGAACAGCTTTTCTTAAAGCCAGAGCTATTGCCAACAATCTAAACCTTACGGAGCCTGAAATATACGAAGCGCACATATATAAGAAATTAAAATTTCATGAAGGATAGTAATGCCTTGAAGATGTGATGAAGACCACTCAGTAAATATTGCAGGCTCTAAGTCTATGTGATTTTATGGAGATAAGAAATACATCATGCAAGTTTCGCTTTCACTGACAGTATTTTCTATAAATTACTGAGATTAAAAGTAAAGCAATTGCCTGATTTAAGGTTATTACTAGGAGCCTCAAACAACAATGATTAATTTTAAATCTAAATTACTAAATGCAACTTTAGCTGTTACTGCTGCAATTCCCTTAGCTACTGCGGGATTATTTACCTCTGCTGGGTCTGCTCAAGCTGTAACCCTGAGTGGGAGTATTGGTCTTAATGGTACATCTGTCGTTCCTAATGATGGAAGCAATCCAGCTACTACTAGTATTACATTTACCGATGTTGATGGTGTTAGTAGTCCTAGCGGTGATTTTGCAGCCTTCTCACCAACCTTATCAGGCACAGGTATTACCATTAGCACTCTAAATTTAACCAAGATAAGTGATTTAACAAGCACAATAGCTAAATACTCTACAGGCATTTACACTCCATTCATTAATTTCGGATCACGAACCCTGGGTAGCACTACTGCCCTTCTGACCTTTGACCTAGATGATTCTGTAGTCACTAGAAATCAGATTTTTGATGATACTATTTTGGACGTAGCGGGGATTACGGGGAAATTTAATTTCGATGGACAAACTATTGCGAGGGGCGCTCTGAGCGCTTCTGTTTCTGGAGCTTCAAGCACTTACCAGTTAACTCTCACCACTGTTCCTGAGCCAACCACAATGCTAGGCTTGGGTTTAGTTGGTGCTGGCATGGTTATATCTCGCCGCCGCAAAAGTTTCGCTCAATAGACTTATCCTAAATATAAGAAAGTTACTTTTAGCAACTAAAAGTAACTCTAATTTATCTATTCGATCTGGCTGGAATACAAAATTTTTCCAATCAGGTCGAATTTTTTTATCGTCAGACAAATCTATTTAAGGATGACTTTTCATTAACCTGAGATAGACTTAAACTGATTGCAAAGAAGTTTTGGCTTCATTAGCGATCGCTTCCATTTCATCATTAGCCAAAGTTTCTAATATAGATTTGGCTTCTGCACTACCCAAACGAGTCAAGGCTTGTACAAGTCTGTAACGAATTTGCCAATCTGGATTGGTTGCATAGGGAGCCAACAAAGGAACTGCTTGTAAATCTCCCAAGTCACCTAAAGAACTAATAGCAGCAGTTTGGACTAATTCGTTTTCTGATGAAAGTGCCTCTTTGAGTAGTTCAAAGGCTCGTGGATCGCCCAACTCTCCTAATGTGGCGATAATACTAAATTGTATTAACCATTCACCAGTTGTATGGTAAAGGTGTTGCAAGTCTTCAAAAGCTTCATGTAACTTCAAAGCGCCCAAACAGTCTGCTGCTGCTGCTTGTACATCTACTTCGGAGTCATGAAGCAAGCGATCGCGCAAGATATCCAAGGATAACTGTAAATCTTGTGTTCCCAATGTATCCATTTGACTCACCGCCGAGTAACGCACACGCGAATTGCTATCGCCAATAGCAGTTTGAATTAATTCAAAGCCAATCGCAGGTTCCAGTCCGCGGATTTGATTTACTGCACGTAAGCGATCGCCTGAATTCTCAGAACTGAGCAATTGCTTAACAGACTCCGGAGTAATACTCATCTAGTTATCCTGATTTTCAAAGGTGTAAAAAATAGTGATTAGTCAACAGTTAAAAAACTCTGGACAAATGACAAATAACGATTAATCTTGACTTGCTGCCATTGCCCGAATAATATCACCACGAGTAAGAATACCAATTACTTGATCCGTGTCGTCAAGTACTGGCAAGCGGTGAACGCTGCGATCGTGCATGATTGTAGCGGCTTCCCTTAAAGTTTTATTAGGGGAAATAGTGATCGGGTTTTTACTCATCACCTCCCCAACGGTTTGCCCTAAAGCCTTGTGCAAATCACGTTCATAAGTAGCAGGATTTTTTAAATAGATAACGCTATCAAGAAACATGATGTACGCAGGTGGAGTAACACCAGTTTCTTGCCACATCAAATCGGTTTCTGATATAATACCCACCAATTTTCCGACATCATCCACAACAGGTAGTCCACTGATGTGGCGTTCTGCGAGAATTTGGATAGCTTCATTCAGTGGAGTTTCCACCCGAACGACAATAGGATCGCGGCTCATCACATCAGCAACGGTTTTAGGCATTTATTTATTTACACTTTTAATTAAAGTCCCTGCGCTTATTGTAGAAAATTGCGGGACTCAACCTGATGCAATTAATAGATTGTTACGCTATTAGGCATTGAAAAGAGGAGGCAGGAGGCAGAAGGCAAAAGTTCTTTAAATTTTGAATTCATTTCTCCCTCATCATCCCCCACTCCCCACTCCCTACTCCCTACTCCCCATCCCCTTTTAAAGCAGCAATAATTTGAATATTTGCTTTAGGAAAAGCAAACTCCTCCAGCTCTTCCAAAGTTACCCAGCGAATTTCATCGGATTCTAAAGGTTGGGGAACACCTGTAACATGGCGGCAGTGATGTACTGTGAGGGTAACGCGCAAGTCTGTATATGTGTGGTCAATAGTAATCAGATGCTCTCCTACTTCAATTACTATTCCCAGTTCTTCGGAAATTTCTCGTTGAATACACTCTTGTATAGTTTCACCAGGCTCAATTTTACCGCCAGGAAATTCCCACAAACCACCCATTGCTCCTTCTTTCCGACGGCGATCAATTAAAATTTGCTCTTGCTCGTTCCAAATTACTGCAACACCAATGATTTTATGGGGTGGGAGGGAGTTGGTTTTACTCATAGTTTATGGGAGATGGGCAGAGTTAACGATTCAAAATTCCAAATTAAAGATATTTCTGATAGGGCTTTAAATCCCGACTGTAGCAAGATCCAGCAGGGTAATTAATGCTACATGTAATGTTTGGTGTCTTAAACTCTTTAATTTACAATAAAGTTCCTAATTTTTCACTTTTAATCCTTGATTCAAAGTATGCTGTTGACTCATAATAAAACTCGGCAGAGTTTACACTACTTTGCCGAGTTTGAATTTATTGCGAATATCATTTACTGTTTTGTTGGGTTTCGTGCCTCAACCCAAACTACGAATCGAGGTATTTTTCGATTTGGCGAAGGTATTGTTCATCGAGAACCACATTCTAAACCTCTGCGATAATCTCTGCACTCCTAATATGTAGTTAGGCAAAGCGCCTATGCGTTTAAATTGCAATCTTAATTTGTCACTGTTTTGGATATTTTAAAAATATTTAGCTGATGCATGATTGGGAATTAGGGGCAAAGATTTCGCAGAGGCTTATTTTAAATTCGTATCGCTATGAATGTGACTAGGTAGAAACCCAACAACAATATTGAATTTCTCAAATTTTACATTTCTAGTCAATTTCGCTGCTGTTGGTTTCAGATCCTTGTAGGGCGATTTCAAAATCCATTCTCTGTTCAGCGTTACGCAAGAAATAACCACTAATCATCGCAGAAGCAAGAAGCCGACCTAGACTTTCTCGACTGGTAGTTACAGTAACGCCAAAGCTTTCTGAAGGTAGATTACCCAATAGTCCTGTAATATTCCGTTCCATTACCTGAAAAACTTCGGCAGATGTGGGCTTAGATAGTTGGGTAACTGTTTCTGGACTCAAGGATTTAACATACTGCCATAGTAAATCGCTAGTTTCTGATTCGCTATTGAAAAATTCTGAGACACGATTGGATGAGTTATTCATTTATTAGCTCCTTAACTACCACTGCTAGCTGCGGTGCTTGTGATTTGAATATTAAATGTCTGTTTTGGTTCAGACTTAGCTAGCTCTTTTGTCTTCCTGTCAACTAATGTAACAGCCAAGCTTAAGAGTGGAAGTAGGCGTAACCGTACCAAAGTCAGCGTATTTTCTCACCCATTGATCATTCGTCCTTTGTAAATAACTAATAACAAAGGACTAATGACTAATGACTAATGACTAACTTGCCAAATATTCACCCATGTTGGCTTTAGACTTGCGAAGTTTGGTTAAAGCTTCCCGCTCAATTTGCCGGACTCGTTCTCGGCTGATGTTCAGGATTTCACCAATTCTAGCCAGCGTCAAGGCTTGCCCATCAGTTAAGCCAAAGCGCAGCGTGATCACTTCCTTCTGTTGTGGCGTGAGATCACCCATCAGGCGATCTAAGTCATAAGATAAGGAAGATTGCATGACAAACTCTTCTGGAGATGCTCCTGGATCTTCCAGCATTTCTCCGAGTTCGGTGTCGTAATTATCACCCAAGCGCAAATCTAAGGAAAGGGGCAAACGCGCCTTTTCTAGATACTCTCGCACTTGTTTGGGGGTCAATTCTAATTCTTCAGCTAGCTCACCAGCTGTCGGAGCGCGTCCCAATTTTTGAGACAATTGGCGCTGGGCCTTTTTAATTTTATTTAATTTTTCAGTAATATGGATAGGCAGCCGAATAGTGCGGGCTTTTTCGGCTATAGCACGAGTAATAGCTTGCCGAATCCACCAATAGGCATAAGTAGAAAATCTATACCCTTTGGTAGGGTCAAACTTTTCTACGCCCCGTTGCATACCAATACTACCTTCTTGGATCAAGTCGAGTAAATCGACGTTGCGCTTTATGTACTTTTTGGCAACGGAGACTACCAGCCGCAAATTGGCTTCTACCATCTTACGCTTGGCAATCTCACCATCAGCGATCGCTTCGTTCAACTCTCCTGGTTCTAGCTTTGTCGCTTTGGCCCATTCTTCTAAAGTCGGTTGACGACCTAACTGGGTGGCAAGAGATTCTCTTGATTCGTGCAAAGTGCAAGAACGTTGCACCTGTTTACCATAGAAAATCTCTTCCTCGTGTGTTAAGAGTGGCACACGGCCAATCTCACGCAGGTAAGTCCGCACGAGGTCTGTGGCTGTCTGAGCGGTCTTCATGGCGCTACTCTTTGGTAATGATGGGTTTGGCGGTAGGGTCATTAAGGGATAGATGCTTTTTTAGGGTGCTACCCAGTTAGGCTGGGAACCTATGCTATGGTTTGCAACTTACACATCCGAAAAACTCGGCTGCTCATAATAATCAAATTTAGGCTTCTTAACTGCTAAAAGGTACAGCTATTTCCTAGTTGGCACAAGTATCTACAGTTAGATAAAAGATCGCTTTTTAAACATTTTTCTATTGGAGCCATATTAACAATTGTAACATTTATGAGAATATTTTGGCTATATGGCGACATTAAATTTCCTGGTTGTTCCAGTTCATGCAACGTCGCCCTTTCTCTCTAGGCTGACTTGAAGTAAATTTAAGAAATTCTCAGGTTCAAATAATTTTCCTCATATTTGTTAAGATATCTTTAATGAGAACTATAGTCATTCTCTTATAACAATTACTTAATTTTTTTGGGGAGTGGGGAGTGGGGAGTCGGGAATGGGGAATGGGGAATGGGGAATGGGGAATGGGACATTGGGCATTGGACAATAATAGTTATTCTCCCCCTGCCTCCCCTGCCTCCCCTACTCCCCACTCCCCACTCCCTACTCCCTCGCAATCGGGCAATACTCTTGAATGGTTTTTACGTCCAAAGTCGTATTTTGTAAAGAACGGATGGCGGCGACGGTAGCTTTCGCACCGGCGATGGTAGTAATTATGGGAATTTTGTAAGCTAAAGCTGTGCGGCGGATTAACCTAGCATCAGTGTGGGCTTCTTCTCCTGAAGGTGTGTTGATAATAAGTTGGATTTTCTGGTTCTTGATTGCATCTAGGACGTGGGGACGGCCTTCGTGGAGTTTTAACACCAATTGAATATTTAACCCCTGTTCGAGAAGAACTCGCCGTGTACCAACGGTAGCCATCACTGTAAAGCCCAAATCGATAAACTCTTTCACCACACCACCGGCAGACGCTTTATCGCGATCGCTCATTGATACAAATACAGTTCCACTTAGTGGTAAACGCTCCCCAGCACCCAATTCTGCTTTGGCAAAGGCCCGGCCAAAGTCGCTGTCAATCCCCATCACCTCACCAGTGGATCTCATTTCTGGGCCCAATATTGTATCAGTTCCTGGGAATTTATTAAAGGGTAATACTGCTTCTTTTACAGCAATATGTGTGGGTATGATTTCCTCGGTAAAATGTAGCTCCTCTAAGGTTTTACCTGACATAATTAAGGACGCTAGTTTCGCCAACTGTATGCCCGTTGCTTTAGAAACAAATGGGACTGTACGCGAGGCGCGGGGGTTGGCTTCCAAAATATAAACTTGGGGAGAATAACTGCTTGCACCCACAACGGCAAATTGGATATTCATCAACCCCACGACTGACAACGCTTGCGCTAGCTGCACCGTCCATGTGCGAATTTGATTGAGAACTGCTGGTGATAGGGAAATGGAAGGTAAAGAACAAGCGGAATCTCCTGAGTGAATCCCTGCTTGCTCGATGTGTTCCATGATGCCACCAATCACTACCCGTCCGGTATGATCGGCGATCGCATCTACATCGACTTCGATCGCATTTTCCAAAAACTTATCAATCAAAATCGGATGTTCTGGTTCCACTAGTACCGCAAAGGTCATGTAGCGTTCCAACTCAGCATCGGAATAAACGATTTCCATCGCTCGTCCCCCCAACACATAGCTGGGACGCACCACCACCGGATAGCCAATGCGTTTGGCGACAATCAGCGCGTCTTCATAACTCCGCGCAATACCATTAGGCGGTTGGGAAATATTCAACTGTTGGAGAATTTTTTCAAACCGCTCCCGGTTTTCTGCCATATCGATGGAATCTGGCGATGTACCCCAAATTTTGGTCAGGAGTCCTGATGTATCATTGCTGAGAAACTCTTGTAACGGGATAGCCAACTTTAGCGGTGTTTGTCCGCCAAACTGGATAATCACCCCGACTGGATTTTCAGTTTCGATGATGTTAAGGACATCTTCTTTTGTTAAAGGCTCAAAGTAAAGGCGATCGCTAGTATCGTAGTCTGTCGAAACTGTCTCTGGGTTAGAGTTGACCATAATCGTCTCATACCCCGCCTTCTTCAAAGCATAAGCAGCGTGACAACAACAATAATCAAACTCAATTCCTTGGCCAATGCGGTTGGGGCCACCACCCAAAATCAATACTTTTGGCTTGGTTGCTGGCATTACCTCTGTTTCTTCTTCGTAGGTAGAATAGTAGTAGGGAGTAAACGCTTCAAACTCAGCAGCGCAGGTATCTACGGTTTTATAAACTGGGATAATCCCTAGTGACTTGCGGTAAGCGCGAACTTCATCTTCGGTGGTTTTGGTGGCATAAGCAATTTGGCGATCGCTATATCCATCGCGCTTCACTTTATAAAGTTGCTCTTTTGTCAATTGCTGTAAAGGTGTCCGCTTCAGGAATTTCTCGACATCTAGCAATTGCTGTAATTTATCTAGGAACCATAGATCAATACCAGTGAGTTCATAGATTTCTTCAATAGTCATCCCTTGCTGTAAGGCATGGCGCACGGCGAAAATGCGATCGGGGTTAGGTGTCCGCAGTTGGGCGCGGATTTGTTCACCACTGGGTAACTTTTCGGCTTTGTCGCAACCCCAACCAGCGCGTCCGGTTTCCAGCGATCGCAGCGCCTTTTGGAAGGATTCGTTGAATGTGCGCCCAATTGCCATTGCTTCCCCGACAGACTTCATTTGAGTTGTCAGCACTGGATCAGATCCGGGGAACTTTTCAAAGGCGAAGCGAGGAATTTTTGTCACCACATAGTCAATTGTCGGCTCAAAAGACGCGGGAGTTTTCTTGGTGATGTCATTTTGAATTTCATCCAAGGTGTAGCCCACAGCCAATTTTGCGGCAATTTTAGCGATGGGGAAACCCGTAGCTTTAGAAGATAAAGCCGAACTGCGGGAAACGCGGGGGTTCATCTCAATTACAACCACATCTCCATTAACCGGATTGACGGCAAACTGGATATTAGAACCACCAGTTTCCACACCTATCTCGCGGATGATTTTAATTGCCATATCCCGCAGCCTTTGATATTCTTTATCAGTGAGGGTTTGCGCGGGAGCCACGGTAATTGAGTCTCCGGTGTGGATGCCCATAGGGTCAAGGTTTTCGATGGAGCAGATAATCACCACATTATCTGCCAAATCACGCATCACTTCGAGTTCATATTCTTTCCAGCCGAGTAAAGACTGGTCAATGAGAATTTGCGAAACAGGGCTAGCATCTATACCTACCTGTGCCATTTCTTCAAATTCTTCTTGGTTGTAAGCAATACCGCCGCCACTTCCACCCATTGTGAAAGCTGGACGAATAATTAGGGGATAAGTACCAATTTGACGGGCAACAGCTTTGGCTTCTTCTAGAGTTTCGGCTGTGTCGCTGGGACACACAGCTACCCCAATCCTTGCCATTGCCTCACCAAAAAGTTTTCGATCTTCGGCTTTTTCAATGGCTGGTAGTTTAGCGCCGATTAACTCAACGCTGTACTTTTCCAACACCCCATTTTTAGCTAAAGCAACGGCGAGATTGAGGGCGGTTTGTCCTCCCATCGTTGGTAGGAGAGCATCAGGGCGTTCTTTTTCAATGACTTTTTCGACCAATTCTGGTGTCAACGGCTCAATGTAAGTGCGATCGGCCGTTTCCGGGTCGGTCATAATCGTTGCAGGGTTGGAGTTGACCAAAACCACTTCATAGCCTTCTTCTCGCAGCGCTTTGCAGGCTTGAGTGCCAGAGTAGTCAAACTCACAGGCTTGTCCAATCACAATTGGGCCAGAGCCTAACAGTAGAATCTTCCGGAGGTCATCACGGCGGGGCATAGTCGTTGCCTTGGAGTACGAGAATACAAATCCTGATTATTTTAAGGGTCTTTATCCCCTCTCGTGCTTTTTATTATTAAGTTTTCTAAGTTTGATGACAAAAAGAAGTGGGGAGTAGGGAGTAGGGAGTGGGGAGTAGGGGGAAGGGGGGAGAATAAAAAATTATCTCTTTCCCCCCTGCTCCACCTCGGCTACGCTACTTCGACTACGCTCAGTACAAGTCACGGCAAGCCTGCCCCTCTGCCTATTTTCAATGCCCAATTATTATTTTGTATTTCTAATTTTATTTAATTGCGATGCTAAAAATTTTAAAGTTTTTGCGAATCTTTATTATTTAATTTAATTAGATTTGGCAACAGATGGTTATATATTCTGGCATATACCTATCTAACTTATTAAATATAAATAAATTTCTTAACTAAAAATATTTGTTAACTATCTAATTGCTAAAGATTTGCAACGTTAAATATTATGAAAATATGTTTACTTAGATTAAAAATGGCAGAGAGATAAGAATACCATCCTCTGCCATTTTTTATAATATTTTAAGAGTTAGTGCTGCTAACTTTTTGTTTCAGTCTAGGTAGACAAATCTAGATTATGAGAGTTTTAGCTTTGAGCAGCTTGGACAAACCCTAAAGTTAAGCTGTCTTTAGCGAGGAAGTGAGATAAATGATATGCACGTTCCTCAGTTTTCAACAAAATCTTTTCGTACAGATAGCGTGTACCCCGATCGCCTAAACTCTCTGCCTGAGCAGCTTGACGACGAATTACGCCAATGATTGCTTGTTCGGCAGCTAGGTCATTTTCCACCATTTTGCGAGAGGAATATACACCTTCAGATTCTTGTTCAAAACAGGTTAATTCTGCTAATTTGCTGAAGGTCGCTACTGGCACGCCACCCAGTCCATCCAAACGTTCTCCAATTTCATGAACGTGGTCTTGTACTTGGTTGTAGCTTTCGTTAAAAAACTCATGCAGAGAGTAAAATTCTGAGCCTTCAACTACAAAATGATGCTTTTGGTACTGCAAGTATAGTGCCTGGAAACTAGCTAATACAACGTTGAATCCTTCTGTCACTGGAGCAGTTACGCTGTGATCCAACAACACAGGGTTGTCATATACATTACCAAAATTCCGTAACAAAGTTTGTGTTTCAGACATTGCGTTCCTCTCTTTATTAACAGTTATAGATTTTAACTGCTTATTCTTAACATATTAACATTTTAATAATAAGAGCAAGCCAATTCGCCATGTCAATATTTTGTATTTTTGCTTACTAAAAATCTCAAGTTTATTGTCGGCTGGATGATGGTACACTCATCAAGTTGCATAATTTTCTCATTATCATTGACATGCCAGATTAAATGTGCATCTTTCCTAACAAGAGCAGGGAGTGGGGAAGAAGCAAGGGAGCAGGGGGCAGGGCGCAAGGGAGAGAATAAAAAATTAAAATTAGCTCTCTCCCCCCTGCCCACTGCCCCCTTTCAATATGGAATGGCTGCAAAAATTTGATTTTTTTCCAAAATTACTGAGAATTGTTTGCACTTAAGGTATGCTGGTTTTAAGAGGTTAAATTCTTTAGACTTTCAAAAAGCAGAGAGTTAAATGGCGGTAGTTACTGCAAGTTTGTTGCACTTTGAGGGCAATTCTCTTGAAATCGTTTAGTTCAGAAATAGAAAGCAGCCACCTTGTAGAGGTGAATTGGGCAGATCGCTGGCAAGTCTATCAACGCCTAAAGGAGTTAGACATTCCCTGTAGTTGTACGGCTAACCAGCCATTGCAAGTTGAAATTGACTCTCCTATGACAGTTATTCAACTTTGGAGTGTGATACGGCGATTAACAGCCTCTCGTCAAGACCAGATTTGGACTCTTGAATGTTGCTGGAAAAGTCGCTATCAACAGTTCTAATCTTCAGCTAGTGAGAATATCTCGCTTGATAGCTTGTATTAATTAAAAGGAGGTTAAAAAATGGGTGCATCTCACAGTATGGAAGTATCGCAGTTTTGCCTTGAGGGCAGATTTATAGATTTTGTTATTAAAGATGGCTATAAGCTTAAAGGCTTAATTCTGGGGACTCATGAAGGTGAGTCTTATATTAAACTCGCTAAACATTTACGGGCTGCTTTTGACTTGCGCTTACCACCAGGGACTTGGCTGCAAGTTGTTGGTTATAAAGAATACGATATAAAAAAAGACAAAGTTACACTGAAAGCTGAACGTGTGATGGCGGCGCGTTCCGAAATGGCGACAGTTCAAACCATCGCTGCACCACAAGAACCCCCATCTATTGATAATGTCAAGGTAAAACCAGCTAAAACTAGAGCCACGATTTTGGTGTGTCAAAAATCTGATTGCATGAAACGCGGTGGTAAAGCAGTTTGTCAGGCGTTGGAGGCGGCTTTAAGCGATCGCGGTTTAGAAGACCAAGTTACAATCAAGGGCACTGGTTGTATGAAGAATTGTAAAGCTGGGCCAAACTTAGTTATGCCAGATAAAACGCGCTATAGCCGAATTCAAGCTACACAGGTTCCGGCGTTGATGGATAAGCATTTTGGTGACAAGAGTTTAGAAACGCAGCCTGAGAATTTAAAGGAAGCGGCGATATTTAATGCTAAGTTTTGCTGAAAAATTAGCGAAATCTTGACATTCTAATGAGAAAGTTTCATAATATCTTCATCAAGTGTGTTCCATTAATACTCGGCATTCGGCTTTAGCCCAGTATTTGTAAGAGTTTCAAATTAAGCGATCGCCTACGATTTGTCATAAGAAAGGCAAAGTAGTAGAAGCGATCGCTTAATATTTGTATGCAATTGGGTTTAGCGAGAGCATGTCATGAGCAACCTCAGCGTCCAGCTTCCTGACTCTTTGTACAAAAGTTTGCAGGAACTTGCCAAACAAGACGGCATTTCTATCGATCAGTTTGTGGCGACAGCAGTTGCGGAAAAAATTGCTCACTAACAACTGAAATTTATCTAGGGGAGTTAGCAAAGCGAGGCAGTCGAGAAAAATACGACGCAGTTTTAGCGAAAGTACCAGATATTGAACCGGAATCTTACGATCGCTTACCTACAGCTTAACAACAAGGCGATCGCCTACTATTTGTTATGAGAAAGGCAAAGTAGTAGTAGCATAGGCGTAGCCCGCCCCAGGCATCGCTTAATATTTGTATGCAATTGGGTTTAGCGCTGGTTTGGTAGGGTGCGTTAGCAGCAGCGTAACGCATCGAAAGTATCTAAAATGATGCATTAAGAATGTAATGCACTCTACAAATTTTTAATGTTTGTAAGTCACTCATTGGAGTCTGAACCTGAACCCTCATTCAAGTCTGCTGAATTTTCGCCCTCAAGATTCGTCCCTTTAAGATTTGCCCCTTTAAGATTCGCTCGTACAAGAATCGCCTCTTCATGAATCGCTGCTTCAAGAATCGTCTCTTCAAGAATCGTCTCTTCAAGATTCGCGTCTTCAAGATTCGCCCCTACAAGATTCGCCCATTGAAGATTTGCCCGTTCAAGATTCGCCCGTTCAAGATTCGCCTCTTGAAGATACGCCCCTACAAGATTCGCCCCTACAAGAGTCGCCCCTACAAGAGTCGCCTGTACAAGATTCGCCCCTACAAGAGTCGCCCATTGAAGATTTGCTCTTTGAAGATACGCCTCTTCAAGATTCGCTCCTTGAAGATTCGCCTCTTCAAAATTCGCCCCTACAAGATTCGCCCATTCAAGATTCGTCCCTTCAAGATTCGCCTTATAAAAGTCTTTGTAAACTAAAACGCAACCTTGCAAATCCAAAAAACTCAGGCAATTCAAGCAAAACACATCAGTAAAAATATTGAGTCTTTGCCCTTGCAATCGGGAAATCCAGATACCAAAAGCTTCATGAGTATGCCATTTAATCTTTGAAACTGTCTTTGTCACTCTAGCGCAAGCATTTAAGACAGCCAACAACGCTTCTTCTGCATTTCGTGCTTGTCTATTTTCTTCTTGAAAATCAGGTCTGGGAGTCAAGCGTTCCATTGGCATTCCATGACGCAACATAAAACCAATTAGATGGCATAATGTCTGCTGCCAATTACTAACATCCGATGGATTCTGTAAACGCATTTCATCCGCGACAAACTTAAAAAGGTATTTATCCATAGGCGATGCACCAGAGAGAATTGCCCACCTTTTTAAAGCCTCGCGTTCATCCCATCCTTCATCTGGATCGTTCTGCCGATCTTTTAGCTTTTTATAAATGAGTTTAATTTCTCGCACAATGCGTTTTGCTGTCAAATATTCACCAAAACTCTTGTGAGTAAATTCAAAAGTTTTTTCTTGTTCTTTAACTCCACTCTCACGAAAATAAAAGGCAGTTAAAAGACGAGTTACGCCTAATTTTGCACTTTCCTGAAATTTCTCTAAAAGACTCTTTAAACTACTGTGTTCACAATGGGCTTCAATCTCTCTAACTGTTGTTGTTCGTCCATCTCCATGCCAGGAAGCTAAAGCAATTTCTTCGAGGATGCGAACAAAGTCTTTTTCCTCAATTCCATCAATGGCCGGATGTTGATGACGCTCCCAACCGCGCTGATAAACTGCTGTGAGCAAATTTGCATAAATTGCATTCAGGTTGCCGTCTGTAGGAAATTTCTTTTGCTGGTCAAAACTCAATGCTACTAGGTAATTCAGCAAGGGTTGGGCAGTAATTTCTGTGAGATTATTTCGGGTTAACTCTTCTGGTAAGCAATCATAAGCCCGTCCGCTAGCATTGCCGTATTTCTGCCACCAAATCTGACGTTGATCTTGCTGCAACAAGTTTTGCTCATCAATGTAATTATTTCTCTCATCTTCAGTAACAAAATAAGGCAAGATATGTAATATTTGCTGTAGTTGGCGAAAGTCGCTACTATTTGCCTGTACTACCAATTCTCGACCGCTTATTAATACTTGTAAGCAAGTTTCACGCCCATTAAACCGTTCTACTTTTCTTTGGACTTCGCGCATAAATTGTTGAGCAGTCTCAGTGGCAATTTTGCCCTGCATGGCAAGCTCATCTAAACCATCGAAGATAATCAGTAAGCGTGAATCAGCCTTATCTTTATCTAGCGGATTATGTCTGAGAGAGGTATCGTCTCGTACAAACTTACCAACTGCCTCAACTAAATCATCTGAGGGTTCAAAATGGTGCAAAGGAATAAATAAAACCGGAATTTTTCCTTTTTCTGCTTGGTTAGCTGCAAAGATTTTGGCAAAAGAAGATTTACCACTTCCTGGGCCACCACTAATCACTCTAATGGCATCATTGCGATCGCCTTTTTCTAACCAAGCTTCTAGTTCAATTTCTAAATCAAGAACAATTCGCTGATATTTCTCATCTTCTCTCACCCGGCGTTCAAATTCTTCTGATTTTTCACCCGCAACTTTCTGCTTATAGTAGGCGTGTAAAGGAACATAAACCTGTTTTAAACCAAAAGCTTCTAAAAGCATCGGTTCTTCAACCTGTTTTTGTAGCCAAGCTAAATAACGCTGCCATGACTGTTCCCGTTCATTGGCTTGAGTAAATGGGGTATCCAGTTCTTCTTTTAAACAAGCATATTTTTCTGGATGTTTTGCCCACTCTTCATGTAGGGCATATACAAAATAGGTAGGAAGACGATGACTAATTGTTAGTGCCTGTGCCTGATTGACGCTAAAATATTTTAACCAGTCGGCAAAAGCAGTTTTAATTGCTTCCAGAATCGGCAAATCTTTGGGACGGCTAAAAAAATCTTGGTCAATACGCAATTCTATACTTTCTAGAGAATCGTTGAGGCGATCGCACAATAGGTCAAGATCACTCTCATTTGGTTTTTCAAACAGTAACTCTTGATTTCCTTTTACCAAACTTACTATTGCTTCTACCAAAGAACGGTAAATTAGTAACCAAGCAACTTCCTCTGGTGCTGATCCTAAACCTAGTGCTGCTGTAGCTTCTACTGCATCTTTGGCTACCTCTCCCCACTGACCAAAGACTCCATTTATTACACCTTTGCCTAGTGATTTGAATAGTTCTTTAAAGTCAGCCTTAATGGGTTTATTCCATAATGCAACAGGTTTGCTGACTGAAAATCCAGAGGTATTGCTCATAGTTGCTGTATGACGCTGGTAGATGTACTGAGTTAATATATTTCAACAAGGTTTTATCAGATTTTTTCTGAAAACCAGTAGTAAATTTAACAATTTATCTAGATAAACTTCTAATTTTAGGCTCAAAGGCTCAACGTTGAGGATAAAAGGCTTAACTTTCAGGCTCAAAGGCTCAAAGTTGAGGATAAAAGGCTTAACTTTCAGGCTCAAAGGCTCAACGTTGAGGATAAAAGGCTCAACTTTCAAGCTCAAAGGCTCAACGCTGAGGCTAAAAGGTGCAACTGTCAAGCTCAAAGGCTCAACGCTGAGGCTCAAAGGCTCAATTGTCAGGCTTAAAGGCTCAAAAATGCCCTAGCTGACTAGAAGTCGCGGCTACACAAACAAAACCTGCCTTTGCAGGTTACAAGAATCTTTTAATTTAAAATGCGAAAGGGGCATAACATTGTCATGCCCCCAAGAAGAACGCGTATTGTACTTAATTAATAACTGCTGCAATTGCCTATTTTATGCTTTAGCTGGCTGCGGCTTCGGGTTTCTTTTTCTTAGAACGGCGGCTAAACCTGCGTCCCATCTCATCAATGACTGCATCTAAACCTGTGATATCACCGCTAGCTTTGGCATAGCTATAAATTGCTAATGCTGCTGCATAAGCTTCACTACCAGCCGCTATACAAGTATCATCCACCAGTTCTTGCAGTTGGGTTAGAGACAATAGCACCGGATACAAGTCCTCATATATTTCCAAGTCCCGGCGCATTTCTTCCAAATCAAAAGAACGAGGCAAAAAGTTAGGGTTTTGTGTCGCTACTTCTAAGGCTTTGCTGACGAAAGCCCGACTTTTATCTCCCATTTTTACTATTGTGCGTCGGTCTTCGGTGGTCAAATCAATCAAAAACGGTAACTTTTCTCTAATTGTAGCGATCGCTTGCATGACTGCTTCTTTGTCTGCTGGGGCTAGGCTGGCACTGATCCGATTTTCTGGCATTTTTAATACTCCTTTAGGATACTTAATTTCAGTATTCCCAAAGTTAGCTGCTACAGATTAACTTGACCGTTAAATAATGAATGCAGGCTAGAACACTAATTAGACATCTGGTGAAATTAAATATGCGTTATCCAGAACCTTTGTAGAGACGTAGCAGTGCTACGTCTCTACATTTTCAGAACCTTAGAAGGGTAAATTAGAGCGATGCCTACGGCGGTAAACTACGCACTAAATCAATTAGGTTTAACTAATCGAGTTCCGCAGTTGCAGCAAAATTTAGACTGAGCCGGGTTTTGTACACCACACTCGACACAGAAAACATTTGCACCTGCGACAAAAGGAGTCTCAACAGGAGCAATATTTGGTATTGGTGGCTTCTCAGGAGGAATTACAGCCTGAATAACTATAGTTTTGCTTTTGTTATCTGGTTGCAGGTTCTCAGAAATGATTAAATCTTGAATAATTGTGGCTTCACGTTTGTAATCTGGGCTATCGCTACCGCCAAGTTTTTCTAGTTCTGCTTCTCGTTGCTTCAAATAGTTTATCAACTGGTCGTATAAGGCTAGCTTGTCTTGGGCTTGGTCAGCATTGGCTAGTTTTGCCGACACTTGAAGCTGAATTGCTTCTTTGTCAGGGCGACACGCCAGCACCTCTAATACTTGTACGGCTTCTTCCCAACTAGAGGCAATTTCTACATTCTCTGTACCGATTACAGTTTCACGGATGTAGCGAATTACCTTTTCTTTGGTGTTGCGATTTTCTTCTAGCCGTAAAATACCTAATGCTCTGGCTTGCACTACTAGTTTAAAAACTCCGGGGTTTTCGGGAAACACATCCCAGAAAGGAGGTTCTTTTTGAATATGAACCGGAACTGGGAGGTCTTTGCTTTCACCTCTGAGTTGCGATCTTTTAGCTTCAATGGATTGTCCTTTCCAATCTTGATAAGATTGCCGCAACTCTCTAATACCATCTATACAGCGCAGTGAAAAACCGCCCTTTTCCTGGACAAACACAATTCGATGCTGTTCTTCTTGTCCCAGAGGGGTGATAGAATCGGCACTTCCCACTCTTTCTTGTAAATAAGGGATTAGCTTAATAGCAGTCGGCTCGCTGCTGTTGCGACCTCCCACTATGGCAACTTTGGTATTTAAGGCGGGAGTAAACCCGGCATCTGCACCTGAGAGAACTGCCTGGGATAGTAAGATTAGCGGTTGGGATTTTTGATAAGCGATGCGGATGTTGCTGCGAATTGCCTCTGGATCGTTTTGTAAGCTTTTAAAAAGGCGATCGCCTGCTGCTAAATCTTGCTTTAATCGGCTCTCTTGAGGAGATTTTTTGATTACTAGCTGGGTTTTGGCGGCAATTATTTCTTGAAAGTCGTCATAATTTACCTCTTGGAGTTGGGTAATATCGAACAACTGCATTACTTCTTTAGCGGTGCGAGTCTGTTTCCACAGAGGACTGGCATCTTGCAAAACATCTTCTGACATTGTGGTGCAAATTTGGTTCAGTCCTATTTCATAGCGGCTTTTGCTACTTTGAGTGGCTCCTGCTAACTGCTCAATCAAGTCTTGATAAAGCAAATTGAGTTCTTCGCGGTTGTAAAGCTTAAACCCATTAATTTTTAAAGCATCAGCACTCTCTGCTTCTTTGTCGGCTTTTTGTTTAAAGTCATCGCGTAGTTGCCGCAGCTTTTGATTAAACCGCGCTAATCGCTGCTCCATGCGATCTAGATGTTCTAAAATTCGCTCAATTACCTGTAGAGATAAACTGCGGCTTTTGCGTTGAATGATCGCAATAAAGCTGCTTTCTAAACCCGTGAGTGCTTCCTCGCAATACTTCTCCATTTGGGCTTGTTTAGTTAAGCCAAACAAACTTTTAAATTGGTTAATATCTTGGAGTGCAGCTTCATACTGCATCTGCCGATTAATTTCGTTAGGTTGCCAAACTTTTTCTGACTCACGGCGGAACTTTTCTGAAGCATTGGCAAATAGCTGACGGACGTTAGTAATAAAAGCATCAGCAAATTTGGGGCCCAGATTGCGATCGCGCATAATCTTGTAAAACTCTGCCTCAATCGCTTGTCTGCCTTCTTGGATAATGCGATCGCGGTTATCGTACATTTTTTGGAGAAAGTCACCATGTGTTCGTTCATCGGCGCTTAATTCTCGCAAGTGATTGGCACGATATTCATCAACTTTGGGGATGAGATAATCATCCAGAAATCTCAAAATTTTGCCTCGCTCTGTACCAATCATATTGACACCTTGATGGGTGCATTGCAATTTATTGTCGCTAGCAATTTCATTACGGATATTATTAATCCAACCAGATATTTCTGAGATATAAGATTTATCTGCTGCCGAAGAGAGGTCTGCAATCAATTCGGCTTCTGTAAGTCGCATTTCCTTAAGAATATCTTTTTGGATTAAATCTAAAACATTAGGTGGTAGTGACACTGACTCATTCAACCACCAATTTACTAAATCCATACTCAACCGATTGGATAGCGAATTGCGGATCTGAGCTATAGGAATTTCAATTGTGGAAAGACCAAAGCTCATGAAGTTTTTGGGATAGCCTCTACCACCTGGATCGGCCTGTGCCCAAGATCCTTTAATGTTGTCTCGAATAGAACGTTTGTGTGGAGCAAAATCAGAGGTAAGATCCAAAAAAACGTTTTGAGCAATCATTTCTCGAATTTGGTCGAGATTAAACTCACTTTCGCCATTCTTAGTGCCAACTAAATATGTAAAGTCAAAGGGAGGTAATTTATTGCGAACCTCATCCACTAAACCAGCGCTAAATTGAGATATATACTCAGTTCTGTAGTCAGAAAAGTAACTCAATTCCATCAGAGCAGCGTAGCCATTTGCGAGAACGCGATCGCCTACATTAATGCTGGCAAAAGCATTAGGCATTGGGACAATTGCTGTAATTAAAGGGCTTCCCTGACCTTTAAGCCAGTTACGTAAGCAGTAGCCGATGTCAATTAACATACCACTGCCAGTCCCACCAGAAATTGAGCCAACGACGAAAACATTTAACCCACCACTACTAACTCTGATGTCGTACTTATCTGACATCAAACTTTCGTGACTTTTGACGCGATCGCACGCTTCCAGAAACCGTTGTCTAATCTTGTGATAGTTATAAAAAAAGGCAAACCGACCACAGGCACGAATTTGACCTGCACCAGCTTCTAATGCTCCAATATTGCGCTCTAATTCTCTTGGGAACCAAGACTCAATCCAAGGATACTTTTCCATATTGGACATAATGTCGTTGACTTCTCTACCACTGACACTTGCCCAATGTTTTTCATGATCCTTTAATGGCGAGCCTGCTACCTCTGGATTACTAACTTTATAATCTTTATCTGTGTCAATACTAAAAAAACTAATAATTGGGAAATTATTCAAACTGCCATAAGCTTCTTCTACTAATCTTCTTACTCGTGACAAGACTTCTGTGCCTGTACCACCCACACCCACTAATACCGTGGGAACCATACTTTTTTCTTCAACTGCTGCCATAATTTTCTCCTTTTAATTTTTTAACTTCAACAGATGAAGCTTTATTTACCTTTGATTATTTGTTAATGGCTAACTCAAAACTTTTGCTTTCTGCCTCAACAATTTGAGAAAAAAGGTAAGCCGGATAATTGCCAAAGAATTAGGGGAGTAACAACAGTCCAAAATAAAGCATTGGCTAACGCCAACTGACCACTAAGGTTCATTGGTAAGTTAATTAACCCTTGAAAAACCCATTTGTCTAAAGGTAGGATAATTAGCCACATTAAAGCAATCCAGGTACAACCTCGCCAGAAATAAACCCATTTGATATTGCTATTAAAGCTAGGAAAAAATATATCTTTAAAAAATATTTGCAGATTATTCGATCCACCGGATAGATAAATTCCGTTAGTGATGTCTGTAGCTGACTTGATTTGGGGAGCATTTGCTCCTAGCACTACAGCATTGATTTTGACTTTCTGAGCTACTGCCTGAGTCAAAACTGACGGTATCACCTCAGCGACTCCATCAGTGACGAGCAATAATTCACGGCAACGATCTTGAACATTACTGAGAACTTTTGTACCTTGGTCAATGGCTTGACTGAGATTTGTTTCAGTACCAATCTGAGACGACAAATTAGAATTTGCTAAGGCTGAGTTCAATTCAGCTTCTAACTTTTGTCTATCTGATGTGAAGGAATTAGTTAAGGGGATAACTCGATCGCCAAAGCCAAAAACTTGAATATTGTTAGGAGATTTTAATTGCTGGGAGTTTTGCTCAATATACGATCGCACCGCCGCCACTTCTTGAGCCATGACAGTATTAGGTGCGTTGAATGATTGACCTTGGTAGGTGCTGTTGCTCATATCCAGAGCGATCGCTACTGCTACACTAGGTCTACCCAACCCTAAAACTGAACACAAAACAGTCGCAACTAAACAAACTCCAAACACAATTAACGGAATCTGAAATAAAGGATATAGCCACAAACTGCGACGAAATCTGCTCATCTGGGATTTTAAGGAGTTATTATTTATTTCAGTTGCGAATCGGCACTAGACCAGCTTGGTCTACCAATTTTTGACCTTCATCACTTAAAAGTAAGTTGACATAAGCTACACCAGCCTGTTCATCCAGTGTGCGATCTCTTTTAATCACAACAAAAAGCCGCCTAGTCAGAGGGTACATGTCTTTAGCAAAATCAGTTTTATTCACTAGCTTTTCAATACAAGCAGACACAAAACTCTTATTAGCCTCTTTTCCTATTGGCAAAGGCTTAACTGAACTTTGGGGGCAGACTTCTGAAGCAGTGGCATAACCAATCCCGCCAGGAGTTTGAGCTACCTTTCGGATAGCAGTTGTAGTGTCTATCGCATAAGGTTCCACAGATGGGGCAAATGCTTCTTTCTCCAACACTTTTTCTTGAAAGTATTCAGGAGTACCACCATCATTAGGGTCACGGCTCGAAGGAGTAATTTGAATATCGGGGCCACCCACTTCCTTCCAGTTTGTGGTTTTGCCAGTGTATATATCCTTAATTTGAGATATCGTTAAACCACGGATAGCCAAATCACGATGGACGTAAAAAGCAATTCCATCAATGGCAACAGCTTGCTGTTCCAGAGTGAAATTGCGTGTTTTTGCGCTTTCATACTCTTCGTCTTTCAAGGGCCGCGAAGACTGGGAAAAATTTAGTTGACCTTCTATCAGCATCTTGATCCCACTACCAGACCCAGCCTTAATTCCTGGGGTTGGCGAAGTGTAGACTAGTTCAAATCCCGGATGAGCTAGCTTAATCAGCGCTACTATTGCCGGACTCCTCACTGGTGCAAAGCTTGTAGAACCACCGTATCTTATGATTCCCTGAGGAACGTTAGGCACATCGCGTAAGGTAGGGTAAAGATTAACGATAGCAGCAGGAGAGACTGAGGTAGGAGTAGGAGTAATGGGAGGGGTAGGAGTAGGAGTAGTTGGATTTGGATCAGGAGTAATTGCTAAACAGACACCGTTGGTTTTTTGCTGACCTATTGGACAAGGTGTAGGTATCAATATGAAAGCAGCAACAAGGGCAGTTAGAACAGCAGCACCAGTGATAGCAGCAGGTTTGACCCATTTTGGCAGTTTAGGGCTATTGTCCATTGCCTCTTTTGGCAAATTACACATTACACAGGTTAAGCCGTAATTCTCATAGGGTTCGTGGTTGCCAGTAGGATTTTGATTTGAGTAGGTTTTGCCATTTTTTGGCTGACCATCACACTTCCAGTTTCTTGCCATGCTTGTCAGTTCTCCTAATTGACGTTTACTACTTTTAGATCCTGACTGAAAAGACAAATACCAGTGTTAGATAAGGGACTTCCAATTAAAAAAATAATCAATCTCTATGTAGGCAGGGCAACAAGGGGCACGGAGTAGGGAGAAAAGAAAAATATCATCTGAATAAATTGGGTAATTTATTCTCTGGAAGTCCCTAAATGTAATTAAGGAAGTAGGCACAATTAAACCTAACTACATAAACCTATGTAAAGCACTAGAAATAGCTTAAACACTAAGCTGTTATACCAATTTGCATTTCTTAATATAATTGTGTTTTTTAGCGCCCACCTACTTAGATAAATTACGTTTCTATAAATTTATATCTATACTTAGCAAGCATAAACTTATCCTAAAATACTTCAGCACAAATACTGTTGATTGATGAAATAATATTTTAAATATTGTTTAAATGCAATAGCGAAGAAGACCACAGTAAAGACTCTGGAACCATCAGCGTAGCTATTATAAAACGTACTTAGTTTTATTTAATTACATGTTTGTGTATTGACATGAGAATGGTTGATGTGTATTACTTGCACTGTTAGTTTTGTTACATAGAATCGAGCCGATGACGTAATTGGCTACTAAAAGCATCAATTACAGTGACGACTACCAAAAGCACTAACATCATGGTTGTTGCTTTGGTGTACTCAAACCCGTCGATGTAACTTTTTAACTGAAAGCCAATACCACCTGCACCAACTACACCCAAGACAGAAGCAGCACGGATGTTGTACTCAAACATCCAAAAGGTGTAACCCAATCCCAGAGGTAGCACTTGCGGGAGAATGCCGTATTGAGCAATCTGGAGCTTGGAGGCTCCGATAACTTGCAAGGATTCAAGAGAACGCGGATCAACCGCTTCAATTGCCTGTTGATAAAATTTGGCAAGGTAGCCGATGGTGTAGATTCCTAAGGCTAAAGTTCCTGCTGGTGCGCCTAAGCCAGTGGCGGCAACAAAAATTAGCCCCAGAATAATTGAGGGGACAGAACGCACAGTATTTTGCAGTAAATTAGCTAGCGATCGCAACCACCCAGGCGCAATATTGCTGGCGCTAGCTATAGCAATCGGTACAGAAAGAATGGCTCCAATGGTAGTTCCCCATAAAGACATCTGTACAGTTTCAATTAGTGCCTTAATTGCAATATCTAAAACTTTCCAATCGGGAGGAAATAACCGGGTAATAAAATCGGTGATGTATGGCCAGCTAGAACGCAGCAGTTCAAAATCGAGTTTGAGTCCTCGCAAAGCCCAACCATAAACTACGACGACAATTAATAAGATGAGTAGAGAACTCAGCCAAGGGTAGAAGCGTAAGCGTTTTAATTTAAAAAAGGAACTCATATTGTATTGAAGAAGAATTCAGGAGTCAGGAGTCAGAATTGAATTCAGAATTATTACTCCTGAATTCTGTTTTGTTAAATCAAATCTCACTCAGGGAATTCCAAGAAATAAATTATCCAATATTGTGGGGTGGGCAACATGAGCGCCATATAGACTGGGCGCTCATGTTGCCCACCCCACAGGAGTTAATTGGATATTTTTTTATTTGGAAGTCCCTCAACCGGAAAGTTTCGCAAATTTAGCTTGTAAGTTGTCACAAAGTCCTTGGTAAACGACGCGTCCAGCATCTAAGACGATCGCTTGCCCTGCGTATTTTTCTGCGATTCCCAAATCGTGCAAAACTGCGACAATAGTCATGCCTTGCTGAGTGTGCAATTGGGATAGAGTTTCCATGACTTGTTGCGATGCCACAACATCTAAGCCTGTGATGGGTTCATCGACTAAGAGAATTTGCGGTGATTGAATTAAAGTCCGAGCGATCGCTACTCGTTGTTGCTGTCCACCACTTAACTGACTGGTTTTTTGAAAAGCTAACTCTCCCAATCCTAATTGTTCTAATAAATTTAGTGCCAACATGCGATCGCGTTTGGAAAATCCCAACAGTGTTTGCCAAGTTGTTCTTTTACCAAGGCATCCGCACAAGACATTTTCCAGTGCTGATAACTGCCGAATCAATCCGCCACCTTGAAATAACATCCCAACATCACGCCGAATTTTTGGCAGTGTTCGGGGATTCATCTCAACATTATTTACGAGCAATTCTCCTCTCACTGATGGCACTAGTCCAACTAGCGATCGCAGTAATGTAGACTTACCAGCACCATTTAGCCCCAGCAAAACGACAAATTCACCCCGTTTAATCTGGCAATTAATCCCGTTGAGAATAGGACGACTCAGAGATGGAGTATAAGCTGTCTCTAGGTTATGACACTCAATAACATAATCATTCATAGAAATTTATTTATCTGCTAAGAGCATGTTTTAAAAGTTTTTTGGTCGGTAGTAAAACGTTTTAGATCCCCCTAAATCCTCCGATAAATTGGGGGACTTTGATTCTGGTTCCCCCCTTTTGAAGCTACGGTGTACACACAAGTTATCGAATCACTACCAGTCCTTGAATTACCCCTCCCTAACCCTCCCCTTGTAAAGGGGAGGGAACTAGATTTCTTTTTCCCCCCTTGGAAATGGGAGGGAACTTAGATTTCTTTTTCCCCCCAATAAATCGGGGGGATTAAGGGGGGTAATTCGACTTGTACCGCAGCCTTTTCAAGGGGGGTTAGGGGGGATCGAGAAGTGCCTAAAATTACAGCCGACCACTTTTAAAACATCTGCTAACAGTTATTCAAGATGTTCACTGAATAACTGTTAACTAAATTATGGTTCAATGCCAGCGATTTGCAGAGCGTCACGCATAGTTGCTAGGTGACGATCGTGATTAATTCGCACTAATTCTGTGGAATTATACAAGTCGCTTAACAATTTATTATTTTCCGACTTATTTAATTTCAGTAAGGCGTTGATGATTTTTTCTCGTGTTGGGGCTGGAACATCATCATCAATGGCAATACCGTGAGCAGGTACACCATTAATTTTGTACAGAACCCGTAACTTACTCTTCTCTTCGGCGGTGATATAAGGTGGATTCAGAGCATATTCTGACACAACAGCCACATCAGCTTGACCGCGCACAACGGCTTGCAAGGCTTTGCTGTAATTACCGCCGTAAGAAACTTGACCAAAGAAATCATCTAAGCGATCGCGGTTGGGTACAAATTTTTGTTTGACCAACTCAGCCACAGGGATAATAAACCCAGAGCCAGAAGTAGGGGAAGTAAAAGCCATTTTCTTGCCCCGCAGTTGTTCTAAAGTGGCTTTAGCTGAATTTTGAGTTTTTAGGGGACTATTCTTAGGGACAACAAATGTTGAGCTATAAGTGTATCTTCCAGAATAAGTGGAGCGAACTTCGGCTAGATACAAGCTGGCATTTGCTAATTGTCTTGCTTTCAAAGCCGGACGGCTACTTAAAAAAGCGACATCAGCCCGGTTTGCTCTCAAAGCTTCCACAGCAGCTGTATCATCACCAACTTGGGCGACGACTGGAATTCCTAACTCTTTGGATAAAAAAGCTCCTACCGCATTTGCCTTATTTTGCAAGTCTGTAGAATCAGCACGACTGGGAAAAACTATTGTTAAAGTTTTCTGCCCTTGGGCAAGTAAGCGTGGTGTCTGTTGATTAGTGGTGGGGTTGGCGATCGTTGCCTGCATAGCCCCTACTGTGCTGGCTACTAAACCTGTAAGTACTGCAAATGCCGCGCCAGCACCCAATAAGCTCTTTTTCATCACACTCATTTGCAACTCTCCATTAGGAAGTTTTCTCAGTTTTTTTGCTAATTAATTTTAATTAACCCCTAAAAAAGATTTATAGCTTTTAAGAAGAAAAGTCAATAATAAAGCCTAGTTTGTTTGGAGAGTTGTAGGCTTTTTTTATGAGTGTATTGGTACTAACCGCTAATTACAGCGATCGCATCAATTTCTACCAACACATCTTTAGGTAAGCGCGATACCTGCACACAAGCCCGTGCTGGGGCTGTATCTTCTGGAAAATATTTAGCATAAACGGCATTTACCGCCGCAAAATCATTCATATCAGCTAAGAATACAGTGGTTTTCACCACATCTTGAAAAGTCGCACCGGCTGCTGTGAGGATGGCTTCAAGGTTAGCTAATACCTGCTCAGTTTGCTTTTTGACATCATCAGTGTAGACGACATCACCAAGGCGGGGATCGATGGCAATTTGTCCAGCCACGAATACAAATCGACCTGAAGCTGCGATCGCTTGATTATAAGGGCCGACTGGTGCAGGTGCGTTATCAGTATTAATTACTTTACGGGTCATAGATATTACTTTCTCTAACGCTGTTTCTTGTTTACCGATTTCTAGCTGAGAAGCGATCGGCCTGTAGACTTCTCCATCTGGCATTATCGCACCAGTCAGGTCTGCATCTTTAAAGCTCATGCCGTAAGTTTTTGCCCCACTTAAATCAACTCCAGTCAAATTTGCACTAGTTAGGTCTATCTCACTCAGGTCTGCACCTTTGAGATTTTCTTGACTCAAATTTACTGAATGAAATTTCCGTTCTCCTGCGGCGTATTTTTCCAACAGTTCCTCAGCGTCCATAATGCACCTTTGAATACCATTGACACAGTATAATCACAAAAACTTTGTGTCACAGGTATTCCTCTCCCCTCTTCTCTCTGCACTCTCTGCGCCTCTGCGGTTCGTCTCTCCTACCCCAACCTTGGACGTATCCCATAATGCCGATATCGCCAATAATCGCGCAAAATGCGATCGTGGTCAAAACATAAATTACCAGGCACACGCCAATACTCAAAAACTCCTACACCCTTAGCATCATCCCCAGCCACAGGTTCCCCCGTCGCTGTCGCCAAAAATACAATACTAATCGTATGCTGACGCGGATCGCGATCAGGATCAGAATACACCAGTAATTGTTCAACTAACTCCACCTTTAAACCCGTTTCTTCCTCAGCTTCTCGCCGCGCCGCCACTTCCACCGCTTCCCCATAATCTACAAACCCACCAGGAATAGCCCAACCCAAGGGTAGATTATGTCTTTCAATTAACACTATTGGCCGATGAGGTCGATCTACTAGTTCAATGATGATATCAACTGTCGGTGCAGGATTTCGGTAAGTCATAGTTAATTAGTCATTGGTCATTAGTCATTAGTCATTAGCCAAGGACAAAGGACAAATGACAAATGACAAACAAGATGAGTTTACTTGATTTACTCTGCAAATACTGTTCCGTGATAAATTCGATGCGATCGCATAGCGTGTCCATCAGATAATTGCTCCCTCTCATAATTCAGGTTAAATATGCCTTTTCCTAGATCCAGTGGTATTTTGCTGCATCCTACCTCCTTTCCCAGTCGATTTGGCGTTGGAGATTTAGGCTTAGAAGCCTATCGCTTCATCGATTTTCTTAAAGAAACCCATCAACAATATTGGCAAGTTCTACCCTTGGGCCCCACTGGATACGGCAATTCCCCTTATATGTGCTACTCAGCAATGGCAGGAAATCCCCTGCTAGTTAGCCCAGAAAAACTGCGAGATGAGGGTTTGCTAACTGAAGAAGACTTTGCTAATTTAACAGGATTTCCGGTAGAAAAGGTAGACTTTGACCAGGTTGTGCCGATTAAGATTGGGCTACTCAAAAAAGCCTGTGAAAACTTTAAAGTGAATGCTACGGAAATCCAAAAAAACGAGTTTGCAGGTTTTTGCGACAGTAAAGCCTATTGGCTAGATAATTACGCCTTATTTATGGCGTTGAAAGATGCCCACGAAAATGCAAGCTGGCATACATGGGAGCCAGAATTTGTCAAGCGCGAATCCGAAGCATTAGCTCAGGTAAAGGATCGGCTTAACGGAGAGATTTTTTATTACAAGTTCGTCCAATTTGAGTTTTTCCGGCAGTGGTCAGAACTGAAAAGCTACGCCAACATGCGCGGTATTGACATTATCGGCGATATCCCCATCTACGTAGCTCATGATAGTGCTGACGTGTGGGCGCATCCTGACATCTTTTGCTTAGACGAAGAGACTGGAGTTGCCGCCCAAATGGCAGGAGTCCCACCAGATTACTTTAGCGCCACCGGTCAATTGTGGGGCAACCCGGTTTATAACTGGGAAGAATTACAAAAACAAGACTTTAAATGGTGGGTACAGCGCTTTGAGGCAATGCTGGATTATGTAGATATAATTCGCATTGACCACTTCCGGGGCTTCGAGGCTTATTGGTCAGTAGCCAAAGGCGAAGAAACTGCCATGAATGGCAAATGGGTGGAAGCACCTGGAGACGCTTTTTTTGCAGCGATTAGAGAGAAGTTGGGCAAGCTACCCGTCTTGGCGGAAGATTTGGGAGTAATTACACCAGAGGTTGAAGCACTGCGAGATAAGTATGAATTTCCTGGGATGAAGGTTTTACAGTTTGCCTTTGGTTCCGATCCCGGTAATCCATTTTTACCATTCAATTACCCGCGAAATGCTGTAGTTTATACCGGCACTCACGATAACGACACAACTGTAGGCTGGTTTAATTCAGCCAACGACTACGAAAAGCAAAACCTGTTGCTTTATTTAGGTTCTATCAGTCCTGAAGGCATCCACTGGGATTTAATTCGCCTAGCTTTGAGTTCCATAGCCAACCAAGCGATTATTCCCTTGCAAGATGTTTTGGGATTAGGAAACGAAGCGCGGATGAATTTTCCTAGTACTGCTGAGGGTAACTGGGGGTGGCGCTATCAAGCAGAAGCGTTGAGAGATGAATTACGCGATCGCTTGAAAGTTCTTACCAGACTGAATGGACGCGCCCCGGAAGCGCAGTGAGGAGTGGGCGTTCTTTACAAATCTCAACCTCACCAGAATATTCATCTGCTAACACGGTGTAACTCCAGCCTTATCCCAATTCATAAGCCCTCTGTGTGCCAGGGGGATAATAGCCACGCTATCGGCGCTCGTGGTTAGTAGCAATTAATAGTCTTGAGGAGCGATCGCAGTAAACTAAAATGAAAGCGTTGTGTTAGTAGCACAACGCTTTTGTTGCGATAATTTGATTTAAGTCTTAAATTTTTTGCGCTCCTCCTTCACATTTACGCTGAATAATTGCAGGCAATTCATCTGGATTTAAAGGTCTAGCATTGACTTTGATCCGGTCAGACAAATCGTAGTACAAAATTTTACCTTTTTGTACAGGTTTGTCTATGTTTTTCGCTACTTAGGACAAGCTCTAGTATTCAATGGGAGCAGGGGAGCAGGGGAGGCAGAGGAAGAAGAGATTAATAACCAATGCCCCATGCCCAATGCCCTATATTTCAAAACTTAGGTTTTGCAGCAATTCTAACTTCTTCCTCTTTCCCCGGTTCTCCCATTTCTTTGGCTTTTTCTTGATTGATGCTCATTAACACGCCACCAGCATTATCAGTTTTCACTGTGAGTTGCTGTTGGGCTTTCCAAATCCGGTGAGTTCCCTCTGGGAGAGTACCCTCAAACTCGGTTTTGCCATCGGCTACTACACGAATCCAAGATGACGCTTTCAAAGTCACACCAATTTGTACAGCTTTTCCCTGCTGGACGGCGCTAAGGGTATCGTTAACTGATTGAACCTCCACTGACTCTTTTATTTGGGCTATTTCTGGTTTAACAATGGACTTTTGTTTCGGGGATGGCTGATTTTGATTATTACTTGTACTTGCTTGTAGTACTGCATTATTTAATAACTGAGATAAGCCATTTACAGAGCATACAATTAGCAATATGTAAAGAAAGTAAAGATGAATCGGACGTAGTTGATTAAGGGGTGAATTATTCTCTATGCCTTGAGGGTTCACTTGTGCAGAACTAATCGGAAAAGTGCCAGAAAATTCTACTCCATTCAAGCCTAGTGCGTCGGCAAATTGCCTGATTAAACCCTGTATATAGACTGGTTCTGGAAGTTCGTTTAAATTACCTTCTTCGATCGCCTGCAATAATCGCCGGGGAATCCTTGTTAAGGCAACCATTTGCTCTAGAGATAATCCCTGTTCTTGACGCGATGCCCAAAGTTGAGCGCCAATTTCTGCCAATTTTTCGGCTCGTTGTTGCTCTAATGAAATTGATGGCTGGTTATTATTCTTCTTCTTCTTTCTTAGCCATTTCATGCCTACTGACACTCCTTAACTCCGCAGAATCAATAATTAGGTTGTGTTATCTGATCTTGCAAAAAGTGAATTTCATGATTTTTTAGGGAACGATATTTACCCTCTTCCAAAAAAGGTTCTTTTGGAGTTTGTAATTGAATTGGGCCGATAGCAGTCCGATGCAGCTTGATTACTGGATATCCTAACTGTTGAGCTATCCGGCGAATTTGGCGATTTCTTCCCTCCTGCAACACTATTTCTAAAAAGCTTTGCTCGCCACGATGTTCTATTAGCTGTACCTTAGCGGGCCTGGTTTTTCTACCCTCCAACATCACACCCTGACACCACATTTTCAGCACTGCTTCTGAAGGGTGTCCTTCTACCAAAACACGATATGTCTTGGAAATACTGTGGCGGGGATGGGTTAGTCCAAATGTCAGATTTCCGTCATTGGTCAGGATTAATGCTCCTGTAGAATCTGCATCTAAACGCCCAACTGGGTGAATACCTGTACCTTCCCGTAATTCTTTCGGTAGTAGATCCAGGACTGTTGGTCGGCGCTGAGGGTCGTAGCAAGTCGAAACCACACCCCTTGGTTTGTGCAGCAATAAATATATTAAAGCCGGACGCTGCTTTTTAGATATAGGCTTACCATCAATTGCGATCGCATCTTTTTCGGGATCAATTTTTTGACCTAAATGTGCTAGTACCCCATTGATCTGCACCCGTGAGTGCCTAATCATTTCTTCGGCTTCACGACGTGAGGCGATACCCCATTGAGCGAGAATTTTTTGTAACCGTGCCTCCATGTGGAATTGCTTATTTACTGTTAACAATTAAATGATATTTGCATTTTGTAGCCAGTAGACATAAATGTTACATTTAAGACTTATTTAATTTCTGTTCGGTTGTTAAGCAAATACTCATAAACAGATTCGTTAGATGCCAGAGCAAAATTTAAACACAACACATGCCAATAAAATCCGCATAATTACCCAGGTACTCACAACAGCCCTAAAGCTCTGGTTGAGAGCGCAGGTCAGCCAAATATCGGAATTAGAAGTGGAGATTAAAGCGAGCGATCGCCAAATTCTTTCTGGGCGTATCCCGTCGGTATCTATTTTTGCTACTGATGCAATTTATCAAGGTCTCCTAATTACACAAATTCAATTAATAGCGGAAAATATTCGGATAAATATCGGCTCAGTACTCAAAGGAAAACCGCTACGACTGTTAGAAACAGTACCAGTAGTTGGCGATTTAATCGTAGACGAGAAGGATCTTAATGCTTCTCTCTCATCTAACTTATTATCGACTGCTTTGAGTGATTTACTGGTTAAAGTTTTACCAACGCATTGCCCACAGTCACAACCAATAAATTGGCAAAAAATTATCCTTGATAACAACCAAATTATACTGCGAGGTATGAGAGTAACCAATAGTGAAACAACTCCTCTAGAGATTTGTCTAAGCTCACAGTTACTCAGTGGGCATGAGTTGCAAATGACACATATAAAACTCAAGCTCGACCAGGGGGATATATTAGAGGAGAATCATGAGTACAATCTCGATCTTGGCTCAGATGTCGATATCCAAGAACTAACGCTGATTCCAGGTAAGCTAGTGTGTCGTGGGCGGATTAACGTTAACCCTTGATGATTAGAAATTAAAAAATGCTAATAAGTAAAACGACGTAAATAATTTGCATGTTTGTAGTAAGGACTTTAGTCCTAAAAGAAGGACTAAAGTCCTTACTACAAACTTGATTACAATAATTTTACATTACTTCACATAGTTCGATTTATTCGCACCGACTTACTTACATTATTTTAAATGATATAGCGGCTCTTAGGGGATGAGAGAGCAGGCAGACTGCGATCGCGCCAGGGAATAGAATTCCAAGGCTAATAGCTTAAGTCCTCTAAAGAGGACTAAACAAGAATTTTAGTCCACTTAAGTGGACTTGAGCTATTAGCCCGGAACTTCAGTTCCGGGCGGTATATGGGTCAGTGCAATACTTTAACTCTTACTGAAAACCGCTATAGTAGCGGCAACAGCAATGTCACAAAATAATATACCAACGGAGCAGTGAAAATATAACTATCAGTACGGTCTAAAATACCACCATGTCCAGGGATTAACTGTCCAGAATCTTTGACTCCAGCATCTCGCTTGAGCATAGACTCGGTAAGATCCCCCAAAAGGCTAGCAATGCCAATCAGTAAACCTAATGCTAAACCAGTGAAGGGGGATCTGGGCAAGTGCAAATAATAGGCTCCTGCTATGGCTACAGCAACACTTGAAGTAATACCAAAGACAGCACCTTCTACAGTTTTTTTCGGGCTAATATCAGACAGACGGGTTTTCCCAAAGAATTTGCCAATAGTGTAAGCACCGATATCCGCTGCCCAAATACACAAAAAAGTTAGGAGTGTTGCTGTAAAACCTTGTGGTAAAGAAGCAGAATTTGCCTTTTCCCAGAAATCTGTCCAGGTTGTGGGCCAATAACCTCCGAAAGGAAGATTGCTAAAAGTAGCACTATCAATTGCCCGTAATCGCACCCAGTAACTCGGCAAATAACCTACGTAAAATAGCCCCATAATAGAAGCGGAAACATCAGCGATCGTGGCAAATTTTGGCTGAAACAGCAGGTAAAAACAAATAAGTGTGCCAGCAATTGGCATCACAGCGTCAGCTAAACTGCCATCTAGCGTACAAATCACCAACAAAACTTGACTAGCAAACATTGTGGTTTTAGCGGCGGGAGCGATGCCTCTGGTTAGCACCAAATTAAAATATTCCTGTTGACCCAAAAAGATGATAACCGCAAAGATGATGGTAAAGTACCAACCCCCCAAAAGGGTTGCAGAAAGAGCAAGAGCGATCGCAACAATTCCACTAATAATCCGAGACCAAGGCATAGAAGTATTTTGGATTTAGTCTAGTTTCTCACCACTGAGGATAAAAATGGGATCAACGGCGGTAAAGGTTTGAGAAAAGCCACGCGTCTCTAAGCGGTTAACGGCAGACTGGACGACTTCGATATTTCTAGCCCTTAACAGAGAAAAGCTCTGAGAAATAGCATACAGACTTTCTAGATTAGCAGCTGTAGCTACAACCCGACCGGATAGGGGCAAATAATCCCATGCTGCTTGCAGAATATCTTGAATGGGTCGTCCACCCTCGATACAAACGCGGTGAGGCGTAACTTTAAGATTATGTAAACACTCTGGGGCGCTACCTTCAATTACTTCGACATTTTTCACATCAAAGCGATCGCAGTTCCGCTTGATCAGATTAGCTACTTCTTCATCCCTTTCTATAGCGATAATCTTTCCACCTGGACACAATAGCCCCACCTCTACCGGAATTGTACCCGTGCCTGCGCCAATGTCCCACAACACTGAATCTGATTTTAGTCGCAGTTGGGCAATTAACAGCAGTCGGACTTCTCGCTGACTCAGGGGAATTCCTGGCAAATTTTCAAACAATTCATCGGGAATACCAGGGGTAATATAAGGCCAAAGTTGGGAGGGCATAGAATTACGCAATTATACTAAAGATATGGATTTGCCAAATTGATAGGACTTACGCAGTGAAAACCTGAAACCTAGATCCCCCCTAACTCCCCTTAAAAAAGGGGGGATCTGAAAGAGCCAACTTTTTAAGGGGGTTGGCGGATATCTTCTGCGTAAGTCCTAATTGAAAAGCTATAAGCTCTAAAAACTTTTCAAACGTAGCATCATAAGAAACCATAATGATTGGCGAAATATTAGATGAGCGCTATGAAGTTCAGCAGTTACTAGGAAAAAAGGCAGGGCGGCGGACGCTATTAGCTCATGATTTGCAAACTCAGGAATTAGTTGTCATCAAGTTACTTTCTTTTGGTGACGACTTTGGATGGGATGATTTAAAGCTGTTTGAGCGAGAAGCCGAAACCTTAAAAAACCTAGCACATCCTTTAATTCCTCGCTATTTAAACTATTTTGAGGTAAATTTACCAACCATCAAAGGATTTGCTTTGGTACAAACTTATATAAGAGCAAAAACTTTAGAGCAATATTTACAAACTGGGCGAACTTTTACAGAAGCTGAAGTCAAACAGATAGCCAAAGCGCTTTTAGAGATTCTTATTTACCTACATGAGCTACATCCGCCTGTAATTCACCGTGATATTAAGCCTAGCAATATTTTATTAGGGGAGCGTTCTGGTAATAATGTTGGTCAAGTTTATTTGGTAGATTTTGGCTCAGTGCAGACAGTCCTTGCCACAGAAAGCGGCACAAGAACTGTGGTAGGAACCTATGGCTATATGCCACCAGAGCAATTTGGCGGACGCACTGTTGCAGCATCTGACTTTTATAGTTTAGGCGCAACCTTAATTTACTTAATGACCGGTAATCACCCAGCCGATTTACCGCAAAAGAATTTTCGCATTCAGTTTGAACAAGCGGCTAATGTGAGTCCTAGCTTTAGCAAGTGGCTAAAGTGGATGATTGAACCCAGTTTAGAAGGGCGTTTTAGTTCTGCTGCTGGTGCGATCGCAGCTTTAGACAAACCACAAGCGACATTACCTGCTTTAGTTGGCAGCAAACCAGACGGGAGTAAGATTCAACTAACCAAAAATTGGGATTCTCTAGAAATTATCATTCCACCAGCTGGTTTCCATCCATCAATAGTATTCACAGGTTTCTTTGCGATCGCCTGGAATTCATTTATCCTCATTTGGACAATTGGCGCACTCTCGGCCCCTTTTCCTGCCAACATCCCCTTTGCCTTATTCTCACTTCCTTTTTGGGGTGCTGGCTCTATGATGATGTATAAATTTATCTTTAATTTGTTTGGAAGCATCTGCTTACGCCTGAATCCAGAACAAATTACCCTAACCTGGGAGTTGTTTAGTTGGAAGTTTGAGCGTCCCCGTCCATCCCCAAGGCAAAGTATTAATAAGTTGGTTTACATTCCAAAACACTTTACTAAAGGCTCTAAAGACACTAGAGTTGCCGTTCCAGCACAATTATATATTTGCTCAGGATTACAAAAATATCAGATTGGTGGAAACGATGGCGGTATTAAATCTGAAGTAGAACTTGAATGGTTAGCTCATGAATTAAGTGAATGGTTAGGTTTGCCAATCACCAATCCAATGGTAAGTTAGTTGAGCTAATTATTTAATTCTTAATTAAAAAGTCTGAGCGTTGGTTTTCGGCGCTCAGACTTTTTTGATTCGTTTTTCTTAGAGGATGTTTGAAAAGTGGTATGTTGTGATTTTAATCGAATTATTACCCCCCTTAATCCCCCCTTGTAAAGGGGGGAAACCGGAAAATCCGGTTCCCTCCCCTTTATAAGGGGAGAAACAAAAAAATCCGGTTCCCTCCCCTTTATAAGGGGAGAAACAAAAAAATCCGGTTCCCTCCCCTTTATAAGGGGAGAAACAAGAAAATCCGGTTCCCTCCCCTTTATAAGGGGGGAAACAAGAAAATCCGGTTCCCTCCCCTTTATAAGGGGGGAAACAAGAAAATCCGGTTCCCTCCCCTTTATAAGAGGAGAAACAAGAAAATCCGGTTCCCTCCCCTTTATAAGGGGAGGGTTAGGGTGGGGTAAATATTTGATACATCAATCATGACTTTTCAAACATCCTCTTACACCCTAAACAAAGGCAAAGGATTCATGACTTTTCATTAAAAGCGACAATGGCATTTTTTTTACTATCATTCTTCCTTCAGCGATGCCATGTCAATCACAAAGCGGTATTTCACATCGCTTTTTAGCATCCGCTCGTATGCTTGATTGATTTTCTGAATCGGCATAAGTTCGATGTCACTGACGATATTGTGTTCAGCGCAAAAGTCGAGCATTTCTTGTGTCTCCTGAATCCCGCCAATCAGCGAACCGGCAATTACTCGGCGCTTAAAAATCAAGTTACTGATGCTGGGTGATGGGTGCGGATTTTCCGGTACACCAAGCAAGCACAGCGTACCACCACGCTTAAGCAACTGAGTGTACGCATCCAGATTGTGCGATACCGAAACCGTGTTGAGAATGAAGTCGAAGCTGTTGATATGCTTGCTCATCTCATCGCTGTTTTTTGAAATGACAACCTCATCGGCTCCGAGGCGCTTGGCATCTTCGGTCTTCCCTGACGATGTTGTGAACAGCACAGTGTAAGCACCAAAAGCGTGGGCTAATTTTAGTCCCATGTGTCCCAACCCACCAAGTCCGACGATACCCACCTTATCGCCTTTGCCAACTTTCCAGTAGCGCAAAGGCGAATACGTCGTGATCCCCGCGCACAATAGGGGTGCGACGCCAGCGAGATCCAGTTTTTCCGAAACGCGTAGCACGTAATTTTCATCCACGACTATCTGGTTTGAATAACCCCCATAAGTCGTTTTCCCTGTCTGCTTCTCTGGGCTGTTGTAGGTGAAGATAATTTCGTTATCACAGTACTGCTCAAAACTCTCACGGCAGTTTGGACAGGTGCGACAAGAATCGACCATACAACCAACGCCCGCAGCCTCGCCTACCTTGAACTTGGAAACCTGCTCACCAATCTTCACTACACGACCAACGATTTCATGTCCAGGTACGACAGGGTAAACCGTATTTTTCCATTCATTAGCGACTGTATGCAGATCCGAGTGACACACGCCACAGTAAAGGATCTCGATCTGTACGTCGTGCGCCCCTAACTCTCGCCGCTCGAAAGTGAACAAGCCCAGTGGTGTAGTTGCACTTTGGGCTGCGTATCCAAGACTCTTAATCACAGATGATCTCCTTTTTACTAAGTTCTTTCATAGCTTATATGAACTTTATTCAAAGTTTTCTGACTCAGTTCCTCGAAACTGCTCATATACTTCGCAATTAACAAACTAAGGTTGTTCTTACTCAACATTAAATGTTAAGACAGGGGAGTTACCCTCCTCTGCCCAGATTCGTCTCGATATTTCTCGAACAATGTCCCTGATGATTCCGGCTTTGATAGCTGCATGAAAATGAGTATAAAGAAGTCAGACTGGTCTGAGTCACCATCATAAGTATGAGACAGTAGACGAAGTAGGTGGAGGATGGGGAGCAGGGCAAAAAAATATCTACTAGTCTTCTTGGATGGAAGAATTGAGTAATTTAATTTTTGGAATTCCCTAAAGCGCTTATGGTATATTGCTTTGCAAAAGTTTTTGAAGATAAATGACCTACTTGTATTGAATTTATTTATAGCTTGTTTATGCAATAGGATATAGCGCTTATCAATGCAGAACTTATGGGATTTGAGCCATCAATGTCTATATTTAATTACAGATGCCTTAGAGGAAATTTATATGTTTGGACTGGGATGGCCAGAAATAGCTGTAATTACCATAGTCGCTGTTCTAATTTTTGGCCCAAAAAAAATTCCCGAACTGGGAACCACACTGGGCAAAACCTTACGAGGGTTTAAGGAGGAGATGAAAACTCCCAGTGAAGAAACCAATTCGGAACAAGAAGAACAGTAATTAAAGTAGTCAAAATACAAAAGACAGGAGAAGGCTGTGCGTTGGGTAGCCAGCACGGTTTTCTCCTGACTACAGTAGGGTATTAACAACAGAAGAAGGTGTGATTCCATTTTGGGAATCGATGACAGTTGTGCTGGGATTTTGTTGGTGTGTCTCTTCCTTGGCTAAACCACGCAGCTTAATTAACTTAATAGCGCGAGTAACGCTTTCTGGTAAAATTACCACCAGACTGTTATCAGGAGCCATGTCTAAGCCTTTATTTATCGCTTGGGTTTCATCCAGAATTGATTCATAGCGGCTATCAGGCTTAACTTCGGTGATGCCTTGAATAATCAACTGGGCGGCTGAACCCCGTAAGCGTCCCCGTGTGTCATCGTCTTCTTTGACGATGATGTAGTCAAAAATTTGTGCTGCTAATTTGCCCAATGTAACAAAGTCTTCGTCGCGGCGATCGCCTGGCCCACCAATTACGCCAATCCGTTGCCCTGTAGTCCAATTCCGCACAAAGGAACCTACAGCTTCGTAACTGGCTGCGTTGTGGGCATAATCTACTAAAGCGTGGTAGTTGCCTAAATTAAATAAATTCATCCGTCCTGGCGTTTGACTAACTGAAGCCCGGAAGGTCTTCAAACCAGCCCGAATCTGCTCGATTGTGACGTTTTGCACGAATGCTGCCAAAGTTGCTGCTAAAGCGTTGGCAATCATAAACGGCGCTCGACCGCCCATTGTTAAAGGTATATTTTCTGCTCTTTCTATGCGGTGTGTCCAATCACCTTTAACAATTGACAAATAGCCATTTTCATATACTGCTGCTACTCCGCCCTTTTGGATGTGCTTTCGCACTAATTCCGAGTCGGGGTTCATGGTGAAGTAAGCAATATTAGCCTTAGTTTTTTCTGACATGGCGGCGACGCGGCGATCGTCGGCGTTAAGTACCGCATAGCCATCGGGGAATACGGCTTCTGCTACTACACTCTTGAGGTTAGCTAACTGCTCAATGGTATCTATATCGCCGATTCCTAAATGGTCTGCGGCTACATTCAACACCACTCCCACATTTGCGGCTTCAAAGCCCAATCCAGAGCGGAGAATGCCACCGCGAGCCGTTTCCAGTACTGCTACTTCTACTGTGGGATCTTGGAGGATGACCTGGGCACTTTGGGGGCCTGTGTTATCGCCAGCTTCTACTAAGTAATCACCGATATATGTTCCATCAGTGGTAGTATAACCAACTACCTTGTTAGTCTGTTTATAAATATGTGCTAGTAGTCGGGTTGTAGTAGTTTTGCCGTTAGTACCAGTGATACTAAGGATGGGAATTTGGCCAGATTGCTCATTGGGAAAGAGCATATCCATTACTGCGCCAGCGACGTTGCGGGGAATACCTACACTTGGGGCAACGTGCATCCGAAAGCCGGGAGCGGCGTTAACTTCGACAATCACGCCATCAACTTCCCGCAGGGGACGGCTAATATCCGTGGTGACGATATCGAGTCCGGCGATATCCAAACCGATAATTTTGACTACCCGTTGTGCCAGCCAACGGTTTTCTGGGTGAATTTCATCGGTACGGTCTACGGCGCTACCACCTGTACTTAAGTTTGCTGTTGCCCTGAGATAACAAATAGTGCCCTTGGGTGGCACGCTGTTTAGGGTATGGCCTTGCCTTTCTAAGAGTTGGTAGCTGGTGCGGTCTAGTTCAATCTTGGTTAAAACATTATCATGTCCTTCACCGCGATTTGGGTCAAGGTTTGTTTCCTCAATGAGTTCGGCTATAGTCGATCTGCCGTTGCCAATGACATGAGCCGGGACACGTTCGGCTACTGCTACTACTTTGCCATTTACCACTAGTACCCTGTGGTCGCGTCCAACATAATATCTTTCGACAATAATTGACCGGGAAACCTGTCTAGCGGCTTCGTATCCGGCTTCAGCTTCTTCCCAAGTTCTGATATCAATGGTGATCCCCCGTCCATGATTGCCATCTAGGGGCTTGATAACGATGGGATAGCCGCCAACTAATTCAATGGCTTGTTCCAAATCGTCTAAGAAGTTGATCACTGTACCTCTAGGTACTGGCGCACCAGCAGCAGCTAGGATGCGTTTAGTGGCTTCTTTATCGCAAGCTAGTTCTACGCCCAGAATGCTGGTGTTGTCCGTCATTGTGGCCTGCATCCGCTTCTGATTCACGCCGTAGCCTAGCTGAATCAAAAAGCGGGCTTCTAGAGACATCCAGGGAATACCTCTTTTTTCCGCTTCTTTGATGATTGCTTCAGTAGAGGGGCCTAGGGAAGCATCACGGGTGAAGTCTTTCAGGTCTTGGATATCTTGCTCTAGTTCTGCTTTGGGATAACGGCCTCGATCAACGATACTCTGGCACAGCCGTACTGCGGCTCGTCCAGCGTAGCGTCCCGCTTCCTCATTCTGATACTCGATTACTACTTGGTAAATTCCGGGTGTGGCAGTTTCGCGGGTGCGACCAAAGCCAACATGCATACCAGCTAATTCCTGGAGTTCTAGGGCTACGTGTTCTACGATATGACCAATCATAGTGCCTTCTTTGACTCGCATCAGAAAACCACCACGACAGCCAGGAGAACAATAATGACCCTCCAGACTCGGCAGCGCCTCAACTAGTCCTTCATAAAAGCCAGGGATTTCATTCGAGGGCGTCTCGGCAAGGTTTTCTAAATCGAGGCGCATGACGATCAGCTTGTGGCGTCGAATGCTCCAATAGTTTGGGCCGCGTAAGGTCTGGATCTTGAGGATTCTCATGGGAATAGGTAGATGGAGATTCGGAACCAAAATTCTAGTTTCTTACTGGAATTGACCGCTAAACTGTTCGTTGCAAACAGTTTTTTCTTTTTACATACTATTCTCATCATTTTTCTACAACAAGGAATAAATGTGCGGTCAACCTCTAACAGGATTTTAGATTTATGATTTTGGATTAAAAGAGATAATTAGGGTACTTAGCTCTTTTAATTTTAGATTTACGATCGCAAAGGCTTAACGAGTCCTTGATGGTTTTTGAGATTTGTTTCGCCCACTTGGCAGCATCTGCCAAAAAGCTCTCCTAATCTAAAATCCGTCTTGAAAAGGTTGCTAGGTTGGTAAACCTTCCTTACAACTTTTTGCAAAATCCAAAATCTAAAATTTGTGGCCAACTCAGTGTAACCTCAGATACTCTATCCCGTCAGCTGGAGATCCGATGTACAGCAGGCAAGACAGTGCGCTGGTACAAGTGGAAGCGATCGCCGTAGCTGAGGATATGTAGACGTAAATTATGTACTGTTAATGGCTCATTAGCACCGACATGGGGTTCGTTGGTGTGAGTGGCTTCAGTGGGATCAACAATGGTGACACTGCCTTTACCCATAACTTGTAACCAACCATCACGTTCAAATACTGCACAAGTATCTTCGTCAATGCCAATACCTAAGCGATCGGGGTGGGCTGCGATCGCACTAATCAGCCGCCCCATACGATTACGATTGTGAAAGTGTTGGTCAACGATTACTTCAGGAATAAACCCTAAACCCGTTGCCATATCAACTAGGGAACGATTTGGCGATTCTCCACTACCACCGCCAGCAATCATGTGATGCCCCATCACTGCTGCTCCTGCACTCGTGCCTGCTAAGGTAAGTTGCCCTGCCCTCACACGCTGGCGAATAATTTCCATTGCTGGCGTATCTGCCAATACACCACAGAGACGCAGCTGATCGCCTCCTGTCAAAAATACCCCACTACAGGCTTCTAAGGATGCTTTGATCTGGGAAGATTCACACTGTTCCCGTTCGCGGATATCTAAAATCTCTACCTTCTGAGCACCCATTTCTTCAAAAATGCGAATATACCTACCACCGATGATGGCCGGTTCGCGAGAGGCAGATGGAATAATTGTAATATAAGCCTTGCTAGCACCGGCGCGTCCAAAAAAAGTTCGTAGGATTTCGCGTCCATGAACTTTATCTTCTGCACCTCCGATAACCAGAACGGCGGTTTTAGTTGCTTGGGGTGTCCTCATTTCTAGCGATTTAGCTTGTAATTGCGGCATTGTGTTTCTCCTGTCAACAACTTCAGGTGAATTTAACAAGGTTCATAAGCAGCCATGATTTTGCGCTTTGCAACTTTTGAGAGGACACTTTTTGGAAGTTTGCAACTGGGTAAGCCACTCTCCAAATTTTCGCTTAACGCTCGCGTTGCCTCAGTCTAAACTTGTTCGTTCCCATTCCTCAAAGCCAGTGCCTTGTTTTTCACCTGTCCACTCGCAGCAGGGCAAAATAGTCTTTATGGGGCTAAATTCCCGCTTTGGGGTTGAGGACGAGCAGTTAAGACTACGCTTTTTTCTGAGGCTGGCTCGATGCATCCTGGAAGTTGTTAACTTGATAAGATTATTAATTTAAATGTAGTTGTGACAACATTTAAACATAAATTAAGTAATTAGAAAAACTTTTAATCCCATCTAAAATCCAAGAGGTCTGGTAGTTTTAGATACTATTGATAAAGTTTAACTGGAGTTTGACCCGACTTGGGCTTGTTGATGTTTGCTAGACATTCAAATTTAAGATTAGTGTCCTTGAATACGAATAACTGTGCGCTTTGATATAGTTACGCTTTTTCCTGACTGTTTTAACTCTGTTCTCAACTCTGGTTTGCTAGGTAAAGCCTTAGCCAAACAGATTGCCGAAGTGCATCTGGTTAACCCACGGGACTTTACCACTGACAAGCACCGGAAGGTGGATGATGAACCCTATGGCGGCGGTGTGGGGATGCTAATGAAGCCAGAACCCATTTTTAACGCTGTAGAGTCGCTGCCAACTCTACCCCGAAGAGAAATAATTTTGATGAGTCCACAGGGTCAAACAATTAATCAACCTCTTTTAAAAGAATTGGTAACAAATTACGACCAGTTAGTAGTTATTTGCGGGCATTACGAAGGAGTGGATGAGAGGGTGCTACATTTGGTAACTCGTGAAGTATCTTTAGGGGATTTTATTCTGACTGGCGGGGAAATTCCAGCAATGGCTTTGATTAATGGCGTAGTGCGGCTGATCCCAGGAACCGTAGCCAAAACGGAGTCCCTCACCGCAGAAAGTTTTGAGGAGGGGTTATTGGACTATCCCCAATATACTCGTCCTGCCAATTTTCGCGGCTTGAAAGTGCCTGATATCTTGCTCAGTGGCAATCACGCCGCGATCGCCCGGTGGCGTTACGATCAACAAATTCAAAGAACCCGCGATCGCCGCCCTGATCTTTTGGAGAAATTGGGGCAGGGGGCAGGGGGAGCAGGGGGAGCAGGGGGAGCAGGGGGAGCAGGGGAAGAATAATAATTTCTAACTCCTGACCAATGACCAATGACCAATGACCAATGACAAATGACTAAAATTCGTATTGGTAACGGCTACGATATCCATCAATTGGTGAGCGATCGCGCTTTGATTTTAGGTGGAATTCAAATTCCCCATGAATTGGGTTTATTGGGGCACAGTGACGCTGATGTGTTAACACACGCGATTATGGATGCCATGCTTGGGGCATTATCTTTGGGGGATATTGGACATTATTTTCCGCCTAGCGATGCCAAATGGGCGGGAGCAGATAGTTTAATACTATTAAATCAAGTACATCAACTGATTCGGGAACAAGGTTGGCAGATTGGAAATATTGACTCGGTAGTAGTAGCAGAACGTCCAAAATTAAAACCGCATATTCACAACATGCGCGACAAACTAGCGGCTGTTTTAGAATTACAACCAAATCAAATTGGCATCAAAGCCACCACCAACGAAAAATTAGGCCCCGTTGGACGTGAAGAAGGTATATGTGCTTATGCTGTTGTCTTGCTAGTTGCTTCAGAATAACTTTCTTTTAGCCTCTGAAATATTCAAGACTGATTAGGATAGAAATCAATGATTGATAGCGTTAAACAAAGCTTAACTTGGTGGGAAATTATAACCATGCGAGCTACAAATTTAGAAGATGTAGACTTTCCTGATATTGTTGCTTTAAACAAAGAGGGGCAAATTATTCTCATAGCTGAAGTCAAAGGTTTACCATTTAATTTTCAAGAAAAAAAAGCCCAAGAATATGCTATTTTAAGGCTGATTGATTACTTACATGCTGCAAAGATAGCGATTCCCTTTGCTATGCTTGTTGATGTCAATAAAATTCTGATTTTTAAATGGGATGGCAATAATTTATCAGAGCCGATTATTAGTCTTAAGACTGCTGATGTGCTTAGTTATTACGAGCCAGAATTCAGTGATAAAAGCATATTTAGTCTTTATCTTACAGGTCTGATAGAAGCCTGGATAAGTGATTTTTGCTATCACTGGAAGTCAGAAATACCGCCAGCATCCAAGGAGATAGCAGAAATAGGTTTGTCACAGTTATTAAAAGGTGGAATTACTCAACCTTAGGTACTATTGGCAGTGATACTTTACGTAGAAACAAATTTTTTAATGAGTATTGCTAAAGGACAGGATGACCTAGCAGAAAATTTTCTGGAAAATGCACCTACCTCAATATCCTTAGCAATACCCAGCATTTGTTATGTAGAATCTTTGGCGACTTTAGAGCAAGAAGACAAATATAACCAGGATTTTATTAGGCGATTGGACATTCAAGTTAACGAGGCTGCAAGAGATAAAACTTCACAAAATGCTAAATTAGTTGTTAATTATTTAAAACAAGCTAAAATTAGCTTTTTGCAACGTAATAATGACACAGAAAAACGTTTTTATATAGCCTTCAACCAGCTTATTACCAAAGCAGAAGAGATTTCATTAACAACAGAAATTATTCATGAAAGCCTTGCTAAAAATATCCTTGAAAGGCATCTTATGGACAAATTGATTATAGAGTGTATAGTTCACCATGCACGCTTACACCCAAATGAAATAAAAATATTTTTAAGCGCTAATTCTAATGAATTTGGTAGACGTGAAGTTATAGAGGTTTTACGAAATATTGGTATTCAGTATTTCAATAAAACCCAAAACTTCCTTGGTTGGCTACAATCTGAATCAAATTGATTACACGATTCGCGGATTGAAATTATGAAAAAAATCAGAATCTCTTCTAGGGTTTTCGGAGGAATGAATCATTGAAAAGCAAAGCGCTTGACCAATTCTGCTGCGCTTTTTTTGCTGTATTGCAACTACCATTTTCATTAATCCGACCAGTTAGCTTATTGGGGCATTCTTGGTAAATCTCAGATAATTTATCAAACCATCTCGGATGATTAATACAAGTTGCTCCGTCTGGTTGCCAAGCTGCCTCAAAAACCATCTTGTTGTTAGGAGTTGGTTTTTGAATATTTAGCAAATCATGTACATCAATTAAAGTCGCATCTCTAGTGTGACTTTTACCGTTACCACAGTAATCAGCACGTACCATGCGAGTACAAGCTTGGTGATAGTCTCGGAGTGGTTTTCCTTGGAAACTCTTCCAAGGCTTATAGCCAAAGCGAACGCATTTAGCCAGCGCCCCATTTGTACAACCAAATGTGAAAATCTCACTTGATTCTATATGTTTTCCGGTTTCATCCCACGAACCGGAAAGTGAAATCGCCTTAGCAACCTTGTTGACATCGGGCTGACATAAATTTTTCCATTGAGAATCAGTTTGATCTTGATAAAAAACTGTATAAAGATATGTCTCTTTTTCTGGATCTTTTGGATCTAGTTCTACATCTTTAATTTGAAATTTCTGTTTTATGCCCTGTTCATCAAATGCTATTAATTCTGTTCCTTTTAAATCTTTACCTTTGATAATTACAGTTTTTTCACTAGAAATTGATGGTTTCGCCTGTGGTTGAACATTTTTACTACAGCTTAAAAGCGATATTAATAAGATGATAATTAGACTAGCTATAAGTAGTTTTTTCATAGCTTGAATGCTCCAATAAAGAACATTCTGATTTATACTAAATAAACAAACTTTTGCCCTTTAGACAGTTATCTTATAAATAAAAAATAGATTAAAAATTAGACATAAACCCTTTTAACCTTCAGTTTCAGAGGGGATAAAAGGGTGTACCGCGAATTATATGAGACTGGTATAAAATCTTTTCCTTGCAGGGAAAAGACTACTAATATGGGGTTTACACCCTACAATAACAGCTATTTCACGCCAAGCGTTTGTACACCAACCAACTGTCCACCTTCAACTTTGAGGCTTTGCAGTTGGGTTCCTTGCAAGGTAAAACCGTTTAGCTTAGTACCGTTTACACTGATGCCGTTCATGCTCACACCGTTCACAGCAAGTTTAGCATTAGCTACTCCACAAAAAGCTATAGTAGACAATGCGGCGGTGATACCAATCGCTAAAAGGTGGTTTTTCATAAAAAATTAGCCTCGAAGAGTTTTTATGTCATTACTAATATCAAAATTATGCATTAATGTAGAATTCTGATATAAAATTTTACATATATTATTTAGAATTATTGCATAAATATTTGCGCTTACCCTAAATCCCTACTGCCAAACTTGAGCTATCCATGACTCAGACATTTCTTAACGTTTCAAATATACCAATCCTGAATTATTGGTGAGAAACAAGATCCCCAACTTATGTAAGAAGTCGGGGATCTGCGGATTGCAATTCTAAAAAATCAAATAGGATTGCTATAGCAATAACTCACGTTCCGCCTATCGCTTATAGCATTGACCCTAATTAGACAGAATTCCAGTAGATTTAATTCTATGAAATCAGCATCCATCTTTTTTACAATTAAACGTTTTTGGTTGGCAATAATTCTGACTTCAGGAATAGCATTTACAGTTACGGCCTGCAACCCAGCTAACTTTAAAACTGCGGCGGCTCAAGTGCCGCAAGTCGTCACAGCAGTTTTAAGTGAGCCTTCAACTTTTAACTATGCTCTAAATGAGTCAGCATATAGCGTTTTTGGCTTCATTTATGACTCATTAATTAATGAGAATCCCATAACCACAAAACTAGAGCCAGGTTTAGCAGAAGCCTGGGAAGTTTCTGAAGATGGTCAACGGATTGTGATCACTCTGCGAGAAGGAATTAAGTGGTCAGATGGTCAGCCAATGACTGCTGATGATATTATCTTTACTTATAACGAAATATACCTCAATCCTCAAATTCCGACCTCTCTTAAAGACGCCTTAAAAGTTGGCGATAAAGGCACTTTGCCAAAGGTGAAAAAAATCGATGCGCGTCGGGTTGAATTTAGCATACAGGAACCGTTTGCTCCTTTTTTAAGATATGTAGGTGGCATCCCAATTATGCCAGCCCATGCTTTACAAGAAGCAATCCGCACAACTGGATCTGATGGAAATCCTAAGTTTCTCTCAATGTGGGGAACAGGCACTGATCCGAAACAAATTGTTGGTAACGGCCCATATATCATGGAAAGTTACGTTTCTAGTCAGCGAGTTATATTTCGGCGTAATCCATACTACTGGCGTAAAGATGCTCAGGGTAATCCTCAGCCTTACATTGAGCGTATTGTTTGGCAAATTATTGAATCTACTGAAAACCAGTTAATTAGTTTTCGGTCTGGGCAGTTAGATGATTTAGAAGTCGCTCCTGAAGGTTTTAGTTTGCTAAAGCGAGAAGAAAAACGGGCAAAGTTTGAAATTTATAACGGTGGGCCAGATACAAGTACGACTTTTATTGCTTTCAATCTTAGTAAAGCTAAGAATTCTCAGGGTAAACCTTTCGTAGACCCAATTAAATCTAAGTGGTTTAATAAAAAGGAATTCAGACAGGCTATAGCCTATGCACTCGACCGCGAAACGATGAAAACAAATGCTTTTCGGGGACTGGGTGAACTGCAAAACTCATTTGTTTATGTCAAAAGTCCCTACTTTCTTCCTCCAGAAAAAGGGTTAAAGGTATATAATTACGAACCAGAAAAAGCGAAGAAATTACTGTTACAAGCTGGGTTCAAATATAATGCTCAAAATCAGCTTTTAGATGCTGATGGTAACAGAGTCAGATTTACACTCTTAACGAATTCGGAAAGAAAAGTTAGAGGAGATATGGCATCTCAAATCAGGCGGGATCTCGCTAATATTGGGATTCAAGTAGATTTGCAAATTCTCAGCTTCAATTCCTATCTAGAAAAACTCAAAGTTACGCAAAATTGGGATTGTTACCTTGGAGGATTTCTTGGAGGCGGTATTGAACCTCACGGCGCTAGCAATATCTGGAGAATTGCCGGTGCATCCCACGCATTTAATTTGGGGCCACAACCGGGAGAACCACCCATGACTGGCTGGGAAGTTTCCGACTGGGAAAAGGAAATTGACAGCCTCTACATTAAAGGCGCACAGGTATTGGATGAAAACAAGCGCAAGGAAATTTATTATGAATATCAGCGCATCGCCTCAGAACAGTTGCCGTTTATTCATTTAGTAGAGAGGTTGAATCTGCAAGCAGTGCGCGATCGCTTCCAAGGAATTCAATATACTGCTCTTGGTGGCCCATTCTGGAATCTCTACGAACTAAAAGTAACCGATTAGTCATTGGGCATTGGGCATTGGTTATTCACAAATGACAAATGACAAATGACACATGACACATGACAAAGGACAAATGACCCATGACAAATGACAAAACCTTGCGATCGCTACTCATTGCGGTTGCCAATGGTAAAGTTACGCCAGATACGGCATTAGACTCACTCAAAGATTTAACTTATGAATCTGTAGGTGAGTTTGCCAAAATCGACCATCATCGCCAGCTAAGAACTGGTTTCCCAGAGGTGATTTGGGGCCCCGGTAAGACTCCCGACCAAATTGCTCAAATTATCGAGGTGATGCGCCTCCGCAACCCAGTGGTGATGGCAACCCGCATTGAACCAGCAGTTTATGCCGCACTGGAATCAAAAGTTAGCGGTTTGCGATATTACGAATCGGCGCGAATTTGTGCGATCGCTCCCCCTACCATCGAACCACAATTTGCGGGTGAAATTGGCATTCTTTCTGCTGGTACTGCCGATTTACCCGTTGCTGAAGAAGCTGCTGTCACTGCTGAACTTTCTGGTTTTCAGGTACAGCGCCTCTGGGATGTTGGCGTTGCGGGGATTCACCGCTTATTAAGTAACCGCCATCTGATTGAGTCCGCATCAGTATTGATTGTCGTAGCGGGGATGGAAGGCGCTTTACCCAGCGTTGTTGCGGGTTTAGCGAGTTGTCCTGTGATTGCCGTACCCACCAGCATTGGTTATGGTGCGAGTTTTGGTGGATTAGCACCTTTATTGACAATGCTTAACTCTTGTGCTGCGGGAGTAGGCGTAGTAAATATCGATAATGGTTTTGGTGCAGCAGTTTTGGCGGGGCAAATTTTGCGGACTGCCGAGAAATTGCGGTTGGCATCCGCTGCATCTTGAGTTAAGACATTGAGGTTATATGCAATATTTCAGTAAATATCAGGAATTTTTCTAAAAAATAAACTGATGCTGAATTTTGCCACATCCAACCTCTTAATCACCAAATATGAGCCATTACAGCGATTTGATATCTCAGTTATATTGGCATTTGCCTGTAAATTTGACAGGACTACTAGCACAAACAATTACCGATCCAGACTTGATGGGTCAGGTTGAAAAATCTTGGCGTCACTTTATACAAACAGGTCAAGTGTGGGCATTGTTGATTGGTTTAGTCATTGGCTATATGATTCGGAATCTAACTAGCTACGGTTAAAGAAATTTTAGATTTTGGATTTTAGATTAATCCAAAATCCAAAATCTAAAATCCAAAATTCATGCCCCTCCCCTCATAATATTTATGACCAAAGAAGAAACTTGGAGCCAGAGGTTTGAATCAGCATTGCATCCAGCGATCGCTCGTTTTAATGCCAGTATAGGTTTTGATATTGAATTAATCGAATATGACCTGACTGGTTCTCAAGCCCATGTCAAAATGCTTGCTCACACGGGCATTATCTCCCCAGAAGAAGGTGAGCAACTGGTTGCAGGTTTAGAACAAATTCGCCAAGAGTACCGCCAAGGTCAATTTAAGCCTGGTATCGATGCTGAAGATGTACATTTTGCAGTTGAACGGCGACTGACAGAAATTGTCGGCGATGTGGGTAAAAAGGTGCATACGGCGCGATCGCGTAATGACCAAGTTGGTACTGATACTAGACTCTACCTCCGCGACCAAATCCAACAAATTAAAGGGGAATTGCGAGAATTTCAAGGGGTTTTACTGGATATAGCTGAAAAAAACGTTGAAACTCTAATTCCTGGCTATACTCACCTACAACGCGCCCAACCCCTGAGTTTAGCTCACCACCTCTTGGCATACTTTCAAATGGCCCAACGCGACTGGGAACGCTTAGGAGACGTTTCTCGCCGCGTGAATATCTCACCTTTGGGATGCGGTGCTTTAGCCGGAACCACTTTCCCCATTGATCGGCACTACACAGCCAAACTCTTGAATTTTGACGATATTTATGCTAACAGCCTCGATGGAGTGAGCGATCGCGATTTTGCGATCGAATTCTTATGTGCTGCTAGCCTGATTATGGTTCACCTCAGCCGCCTTGCAGAAGAAGTCATTCTTTGGTCATCAGAAGAATTCCGCTTTGTCACCCTCAAAGATAGCTGTGCCACAGGTTCCAGTATCATGCCCCAAAAGAAAAACCCTGATGTACCAGAATTAGTGCGGGGGAAAACCGGGCGTGTATTCGGTCATCTCCAGGCGATGTTAGTGATTATGAAGGGGCTACCCCTGGCGTATAACAAAGACCTACAAGAAGATAAAGAAGGTCTATTTGATAGCGTCAACACAATCAAAGCCTCTCTAGAAGCAATGACAATTTTGCTCAGGGAAGGCTTAGAATTTCGTACCCAACGGTTAGCAGAAGCTGTGGCGGAAGATTTTTCTAACGCTACCGATGTAGCAGATTACCTAGCAGCGCGTGGCGTTCCTTTTCGGGAAGCTTACAATCTCGTGGGTAAGGTAGTAAAAACTAGTATTGCCGCAGGCAAACTCCTGAAAGATTTGAAATTGGAAGAGTGGCAACAACTACATCCAGTATTTGCAGCAGATATTTATGAGGCGATATCCCCTCGGCAAGTTGTAGCAGCCCGCAACAGTTACGGTGGTACTGGCTTTGTACAGGTTAGCAAAGCACTCATAGCCGCCCGCGCTCAAATGGCTCAATAGAAGGAGTGGGAAGTAAGAATTTTAGATTTTAGATTTTGGACTTCAGATTGAAATTTAATCCAAAATCTAATACCAATTTGAAAAAAGAATGCGACAAATAGACCATCTGTAGAGACGCGATGAATCGCGTCTTCGATTCATCGCGTCTTTACCCAAGGATGTGTTGCAATCATTAATTGAATTGGTATAAAATCCAAAATCCAAAATTGAATTGCCCAATTCCCAAAAATAAATAAGGGCGTACAAATGTGCGCCCTAAAAGATAAATAATCTAAACAAAAAGGATTTAAGCAGACAGCTTAGTCAGTGTCAGCTGCTGTTGCTGCGCCTTCTTCTTCTTCACTCTTCGGTGGTCTTTGTTGGAACCTTCTCTGCATTCTTCCTGTAGTAGTCCGTTTACGAAACTTTCTGGCATACGCCTGGTTCCGTAGCGCCTTTTCTTTTTTCGGGTTACGGCGCTTGGCCATGTTCACCTCATTAATAAACAACAAAAAAGTAGCAACTAGGCATCACGTAGGCAATATCAGTTACCAATGTTATTGATATACTTGTAGCCTAGTGCAGCAATAAATACGCTTTAAACAGTGTACTAGTCTATCGCATTCAACCTTGTTCTGTCAATTATAATTTAGAACTATCCCCACCACCTAGACGAAAAATACCTTTTATTTGATTCAAATTCGTCAAATAAACCGCGTCTATCTTGAAACCTGTAGTTCTTCGGTGATGAAAAGGATTTGCCCTCATCCCCCAAATCTGGGATTCGGGGAGCCAGAATTTCAAAGTCCCTCTCCCAGATATGGGAGAGGGATTTAGGGTGAGGGCAAAAACTACGGTTTTCAACTTAGATGAGGTTTATATGTAAATTAGCTAGGGACTTCCAAGTAAAAAAATATTCCATTGCTATTGTTCACTCTTGACCGTTGACGGTTCACGAGTTTTCATTCAACAGTCAACAGTAGACATCTCCAGAAATTAATTATGCGTTACCTGAAACCCTTGTCTTGACGTTGCAATGCAACGTCTCTACATTCCTTTTCGGAGATGTCTAGTCAACAGTCAACGACTTTAAGTGGAATAATTTATTTTTTGGAGTTCCCCTAACAAGTTGTTGTTCTTGGAACAAACCAATCAATATTATCAAGAATTAGATGACGCTCTCAAACCCCGCTTAATTGTCTCTTCTAAATTTTGGGTTAAAACTTATCATTTAGATTATTTTTTTTTATGTGTGCTGAAAAATATTAGTGATCGCTAGTTTGGGCAAGGCTAATGTTAATTTTAAACTGAAAAACTTTCTGATTTAACAAACTTTATGTATATATGAATACAGTGCTTCTCTTGAAACTTGATGTTAGAATCAATAATATTCTACGTAAAATCGTCAGAATAAAATCTCAAACCACAAACATTTTTGTATAAAGCAAAACTCAACAATAATTTAATTAGTTGAGTTTATGTAAGTGGTAGAGAGCTATAGAATACAATACAAAAATTTTGAAGATTGAACGTTATTGCTTTTTTTCCGGCAGCTGTCCAGTCCACACGTAGCTTATGGCGTATTGGACAAACAGTATTGGGTATTATATTTCGTCATCCCATTACTGGCACTAGTATCATCCCAATTTTACCCGATGGTCGTATAGTACTGATCCGGCGGCGTGATGATGGTCTTTGGGCATTGCCTGGAGGCATGGTGGATTGGGGAGAAGATATTCCCAACACAGTCCGCCGGGAATTGATCGAGGAAACCGGGCTAGAATTGGTGAAAATTAATCGTTTAGTAGGAGTTTACTCTGCACCAGACCGCGATCCAAGAATCCATTCAATTTGTGTTGTGGTTGAAGCCGAGGTGCATGGGACAATGGAGATTCAAGATACTTTGGAAGTTATGGAAATTCAAGCTTTCTCTCCCAATTTGCTACCTTCAGGACAGATGTCTCACGACCATACCCGGCAGTTGCAAGATTACTTAAATGGCTTGACAACATTGGCATAACAATATCTAGTCATTTGTCATTTATCATTTATCATTTGCCGCTAAAGTATATGATCTAAGGAAGCTTCTTTACAAGACGCTGTTCGCGTTCGGCTCACACTTGTCTGTTTGTAATTTGTCCAAAACTAATTACTAATGACCAATGACTAATGACTAATGACTATTTGTTATGGTGCTAAAAGCTAACTACTAAATTAAAATGAATACACTATTCCGTAACTCGCGGATAAAGCTCTCTCAAGGGCTGATATTCTGGCGTGAAGTCGGTGAAAAAACTCCTATAATTTTTTTACATGGTGCTTGGAATGAGAGCAGTCAATGGTTATCTGTGATGGAGTCTCTTTCACAAGATTTCCATTGCTTTGCACTTGATTTGTTAGGGTTTGGTGAATCAGAAAATCCGAATATTCATCATTCGATAGATTTACAAGTAGAGTGTTTGGCTGAGTTTTTGCAAGCTGTTAAGCTAGAAAAAGTCTATTTAGTAGGGCATTCTCTTGGGGGTTGGATTGCTGCTAGCTATGCTTTAAAATATCCAGAGAAACTTGATGGTGTGGTACTGCTAGCACCAGAGGGTGTAGAGATAGCAGGACAAGAAGAGTATTGTCGAAAGATGCGGCAATTATTGAATTATCCGCCACTAATAGTTAAATTGTTGCGATCGCTAACTCCTTTCACTAAAATCTTGGGTTGGTATGAAAAAATTGCACAAGACTTGCAATTACGTCAGGAATTGTTGCGTTACCCCATAGCTTGCCAGTTACTCTTCAAACGGCGACAAGCAGAAATTGAGGCGGAATTAGTGCAAAAGCGGCTTTACATGATAGATGTGCCAGTTTTTATTTTACAAGGTGGACAAGATACAGCAGATGCTTTAGCTAAAAGTCAGGTTTATGCTCAACTGATGCCGAAAGTCGAGTTGAAAATGATTGCCCATGCCGGAAATGACTTACCAGAATCTTCTGCTGGGGTTGTAGCGATGGAGATTCGGGAGTTTATTCAAGGTATTTTAAAAAGTCATAATTTCAACGAATTAAACTAGCTTATTCAGGGTTTGTTGCCAATCCAGTACACATATTCCTTCGCTCTCAAACCGTGATATGTGTTTCAAGTTGTCATAACTATTATGTGATTAAAAATCTTCAATTGGAGTATTGCTTGAGCAGCAAGAATTACATCACCATCCAAACTTTCATTGTTTGCTGTAGGCTTTCCCTGGTTTCTCACCGATGCCCATAGTTCGGCTGCTTTTCGTATCGTTTCGGGAGTCAGTGGGATGAGACAAATTTGACTAATACCAATTCTGTATGAAGATGCGCTAAACCATATTTAAGTATAAAAAAGAAGAAGAACGAACCGCAAAGGACGCAAAGGACACAAAGGAAGAAAGAAAGAAGTTAAAAGGGTTTGGCGCAGCCTCATAAAGAAATAGTATAAGTTTAGCGAAACACTTTTCAAACATCCTCAGATGATTTCCATCGATTAGCTTAGTTGATTGGGGAAGGCAACTTAACTATTACAGGACTTACGCAAAATCATGAAAAAACGAACCGCAATCGCGCAGCGTCTCGTTAGAGAAGGACACAAAGGAATAAGGTTTCAGAGAGTTATTGCGTAAGTCCTATATTATTTATGAATACTTCCCGCATTCCCCAAAAAATCAAATTTTGTTCCACAATCAAATGTGCTGCAATTTCAGGATATAAGGCTTGCAGATAGTTAATTAATAAAGTGCGATCGCCCCCTTTAATCGTAATCTTACTATTAGGAAATAATTGCAACCACGCTTCAATAAAATCTTTAATTCCAGCTAAAACAGTGTAAATAACTCCGCTTTGAATAGCTTCTATAGTATTGAGAGCAAAACGTGGTGGTAGAGACGGAAAGTTTTGTATTTCTACTAATGGTAATTGCCCTGTTTGTTGACCAAGAGTTGCAAATTGCAAGCCTAATCCCGGCAAAATTGCACCTCCAACTAGACACTCATTAGCATCCGCAGCCGTAAAAGTTAGTGCTGTCCCAGCATCAATCACCAACATTGGAAAACCCCAAGTTTTCCCCGCGCCCCATAAAGCTAAAGCGCGGTCAATTCCTAGTGTGGAATAAACACCTTTTAGTGGTATTTGGTCTAAGGTAATAACGCGAGTATTTGGGTAAGTTTGCCAAATAGCAGTTTGGCTGGGAACAACGGAGGCGACGAGGAGGGGAGGGGGGGATGAGGGGGATGAGGAAGTATTTTCTCCCCTAATTTTCTGATGGGGTGGAGAAATTGCCAGTAGTAAATGATCCAGGGTTTGACATTTAGCTAACTGTTGGATGACAGACTCAGGTAGATGGTCGGTATCCCAAGCGGAGTAAAGCTTTTCGCCAATAAAGAAAGCCCAATGTAGCCGAGAGTTCCCAATTTCCAAAGCTAGCCAAATCTCCCCCATCTCCCCCATCTCCCCCATCCCTCTGCGGTTTCACATTTTTAACTTTTTTAAGTCAACCATAAATTTTTTAATAAAAATTAACATTCATCCCGTGTCACAATAAAACAAGAGGAACAAATACTCATTGTGTTAAGGAGGGGAGTTATGGTAGCGCTCACCGAAAAAACTGAAAAACGGCTCACCATACAGCAGGTGGAAATCGCTCAAGAGACGACGGCTATTCGCTCTCTGGATTGGAATCGCGATCGCTTCGATATTGAGTTTGGTCTGCAAAATGGTACCACCTATAACTCGTTTCTCATCCGTGGGGAGCAGACAGCCTTAGTTGATACCTCCCACGAAAAGTTTCGTCAACTATACTTTGATACGCTCACCGGACTAATTAAGCCAACAGATATTGATTATTTGATTATCAGCCACACCGAGCCAGACCATAGCGGTTTAGTTAAAGATTTGCTGCAAATGGCTCCAGAAATAACCGTTGTCGGTTCTAAAGTGGCGATTCAGTTTCTTGAAGATTTTGTACATCAGCCATTTAAACGGCGGATTGTGAAAAATGGCGATCGCTTAGATTTGGGTAATGGGCATGAATTTGAATTCGTGATTGCTCCAAATTTACACTGGCCGGATACCATTTTCAGCTTTGACCACAAAACCAAAATTCTCTATACCTGCGATGCTTTTGGGTTGCACTATTGCTCAGATAGCACCTTTGATGAAGACTTAGCAGCTATCGAAGAAGACTTTCATTACTACTACGATTGCTTGATGGGGCCGAATGCCCGGTCAGTTTTGTCAGCCCTAAAACGCATGGGTGAACTGAAAACCATCGACATGATTGCCACAGGACACGGGCCATTATTATCTCACAATGTTGAGGAACTAGTTGGACGTTACCGTACTTGGAGCCAAACGCAAGCCAAGCCAGAAACGGCAGTGGGAATATTTTACGTTTCCGAATATGGATATAGCGATCGCCTCGTGCAAGCAATGGCCAACGGCATCGGTAAAACAGGTGTCGCCGTGGAAATTGTCGATTTGGGATCTGAAGTCGATTTACAAGAACTGCGGGAACTAGTTAGCCGTTGTGCTGGGCTAATCGTTGGTCTACCTCCGGCTTCTGGGGCTGCTAGTATTCAAGCTGCACTCAGCACAGTTTTAGGATCAGCCAAAGAAAAGCAAGCTATCGGCGTATTTGAAACCGGCGGTGGCGATGATGAACCGATAGATCCTTTAGTGAGTAAATTCCGCAATTTGGGTTTGACAACGGTTTTTCCAGCGATTCGGATTAAAGAAACACCGACAGAAAATACTTACAAACTGTGTGAAGAAGCGGGAACTGACTTAGCTCAATGGGTAACACGCGATCGCAGCATCAAAGCTATGAAATCCCTTGGTGCTGACTTAGATAAAGCATTAGGTAGAATTAGCGGCGGATTATATATCATCACTGCCAAAAAAGGCGATGTATCCAGTGCGATGTTAGCCTCTTGGGTTGCTCAAGCTAGCTTCAAACCCTTGGGATTTTCTATTGCAGTAGCTAAAGATCGGGCAATTGAATCACTTATGCAAGTAGGCGATCGCTTTGTTCTCAACATATTAGAAGAAGGCAATTTCCAACCATTAATGAAACACTTTTTGAAACGGTTCGCCCCTGGTGCCGATCGCTTTCAAGGAGTCAGAACCCAGCCAGCCGAAAATGATGCGCCTATTCTTAACGATGCCCTCGCCTACATGGAGTGTGAAGTCGTCAGTAGAATGGATTGTGGCGACCATTGGGCAGTATACAGCACCGTCTACGCCGGACGAGTTTCTAAGCCAGAAGCTTTAACTGCTGTGCATCACCGCAAAGTTGGTAATCATTATTAAGAGGGGGAGTGGGGAGTAGGGAGTAGGGAGTGGTGTTTCCTACTTCTTATTGCCCATTACCCCAAAAGTCGTGTCGGAAAACATTATTAAAAAAGAGAATAGGAAGTGGTGTTTCCTACTTCTTATTCCCCACTCCCCATGTCAATTAAAAAAGAGAATAGGAAGTGGTGATCCCGACTTCTTATTCCCCACTCCCCACTCCCCATTCCCTACTCCCTATGTCAACAAATAAACCCCGTGATGTTCAAGTTCATCCAATAGCTACAAATACAAGAATACTGCGATCGCGCAGTTGGTCAAGGCTCAGGTTTGAAATTGAATACGCTCTTGCTAAGGGTACAACTGCTAATTCTTATTTAATCGAAAGCGAAAAAACTGCCATTATTGACCCTCCAGGGGAAACGTTTACAGAAATTTATTTAAAAGCGTTGCAGCAACGTTTCCATCTCGAAGACTTAGATTATGTAATTTTGGGACACGTAAATCCTAACCGCGCTGCAACTTTAAAAGCTTTGTTGGAAATTGCCCCGCAAATCACTTTTGTTTGTTCTAATCCAGGGGCGATAAATTTACGTGCAGCGCTGGAAAATCCAGATTTGCAAATTATTGTGATGCGGGGCGAAGAAACCCTAGATTTAGGCAACGGGCATAATTTACAATTTATTCCCACCCCAAATCCCCGCTATGCAGATCAACTTTGCACCTATGATCCGCAAACGGAAATTCTGTACTCAGATAAGTTATTTGGGGCGCATGTTTGTGGAGATCAGGTATTTGATGAAGGCTGGGAAATATATAACGAAGATCGGCGCTATTATTTTGATTGCCTCATGGCTCCCCACGCTCGTCAAGTTGAAACAGCGCTGGAGAAACTAGCCGATTTCCCCGTGAGAATGTATGCCACTGGACACGGGCCTTTGGTACGCTATGGCTTAATTGAACTGACCAAAGCTTATCGCCAATGGAGTCAACAGCAAACATCTGCTGACTTGACAGTAGCGTTGATTTATGCATCAGCTTATGGGAATACGGCAACATTAGCCCAAGCGATCGCTCGTGGCATTACAAAAGCTGGTGTCGCTGTAGAATCGATTAACTGCGAATTTACTGAACCAGAAGAAATCCGGGCGGCTGTAGAGAAAGCCGGTGGTTTCATTATCGGTTCTCCGACTCTCGGCGGTCATGCACCCACACCCGTGCAAACAGCTTTAGGTATTGTCCTATCCACTGCTACTAACAATAAACTCGCTGGTGTATTTGGTTCCTTTGGCTGGAGTGGGGAAGCAGTTGATTTAATTGAAGGTAAATTAAAAGATGCTGGCTATCGGTTTGGTTTTAACACCATCCGCGTAAAATTTAAACCCGACGATGCCACCTTACAATTGTGTGAAGAAGCTGGAACCGACTTTGCCCAAGCATTGAAGAAAGCTAGAAAAGTGCGATCGCAAAGTCTTCCTGCAACAAGTGTAGAACAAGCAGTTGGTCGTATTGTTGGTTCTCTATGCGTTTTGACTGCCAAAGAAGGCGATCGCTCTAGTGCTATGTTAGCCTCTTGGGTGTCTCAAGCTAGCTTTAGTCCCCCTGGTTTAACCATAGCTGTAGCTAAAGACCGCGCAGTAGAAACTTTGACGCATACAGGCAACAAATTTGTCCTCAACATCCTTAAAGAAGGCAATCACTTGGGATTGATGAAGCACTTCCTTAAACCATTTGGCCCAGGACAAGACCGATTTGCTGATGTTGCCACCGAAGAAGCTGAAAATGGTTCTCCCATACTTACAAATGCCCTAGCATATCTTGAATGTTCCGTACAAAACCGGATGGAATCTGGCGACCATTGGCTAGTTTATGCCACTGTCGAGAATGGCAAATTGTTAGATAATGATGGCGTGACAGCCGTGCATCATCGCAAGTCGGCAACTCATTATTAGTTGGGAATGGGGAATGGGTATTAGTAAATTCTTCCCCAGTCTCTAAAAATGAAGTTTCGACATCTCGGCATTCAAGTTCTGAACTTGCAGTGTCGAATTTTATTATTGGTGTGCCTATTTTTCCACTGAAAACTCGAAGTTTGGAAAGCGATCGCATATCATCTTGTTTTCACGAATCGTCTATTGGTAAGCTTGTCTGGATTGCTCTCACGCCCCACTCGAAGGAAGCGTGAGATGAATACCAAAATGTTCTAATCTACACAGCAAAAACTAAGAAATCGGAAGCAGTTAAAAGAGGAGAACCCGCAATAGTTGCAAACAATCCTCCCGTACCAAAATCAGGCACCCCGTTATTTTGGTTGTAGAACAAGTTCCCATTGCTAGAGTTATAAACAATCTCTGCACTACTATTTTGGGCTTGAGAATCGCTAGTGACTACGGCAAAGTTAGAGGCAATTAATCCACCATTGGTAGTGTTGTCTAGAGCCGTAAAACTTCTTTTTGATAAACTGATTTTGTCCATCTCAGCTGCTGAAAAGTCACTAATTTGGTCTACACCGAAAGTAGCTATGGTGAAGGCTCTTCCAGTGCTAAATTCAAAAATATCTGAACCTGTGCTTCCTGTTAGGATGTCATTACCACCACCACCATTGAGATTATCGTTACCAGCGCCTCCCTGGAGAATATCATTACCTGTTCCACCTGTAAGGTTATCGTTACCATCATCTCCTTGAAGAATATCATCACCTGTCCCACCTTCGAGCCTATCGTTACCACGACCCCCTTTTAGGGCATCGTTACCAGCATCCCCACTGAGATTATCCGCGCCAGAACCGCCGATCAAACTATCATTACCTGCGCCTCCAGAGAAAACATTTACTCCAGACGAACCACTGAGCGTGAATATAAAATCACCACCCTCGTTTCCAAGAGCTATGTTGTTACCATCGCCAACATCTATGATGTCATTACCAGAAGCACCATCAACGTTGTCATCACCAGCTCCCACATCAATATAATCATTACCATCTCCTCCGGTAACTTGGTCTTGACCACCACCTGTAAAGACGGTTTGATCATCATCTATTCCATCGCCATCTTCATCTATACCTCCTAGATTAAAGATATCGTCAGGAGTAGCGGGATTATTTCCCAATGCAGTTATTATTCCTCTTGCACCAGCAACGCCTACTTTTATAGCATCAGCAATAGTTCCACTACCGCGTTCAAAACCTACTACTAAACCCCGTCCAAGGTCATCAACTAGCCCCTGGTAAGTATTTTGAAGCCCGACAACATCTTCTTGTACTATGAAAACAGGAATAATATTACTTGCAACTAGCCTATCTCTTAGTTGTGCAATAGTCGGATAATCTTCATCAGCATCGACTACATTATCTCCATTGTTAGGTCGAGTAATAGTAGAACCAGTTTGTTGTGTTACACCATCTGGTGCTAAGTGAAAAGGAGCATCGGTAACTATTAAAGCAATGCGAGTTGAACCTGATCTGTAATTGGGATCGAAAGTTAGTTGCAGAAGCGCTTCTAGTTGTGCTTCCGACTCATCAACACCATTTTTAATAGAAAAGGTAGAGCTATTGACTGTTGAAACAACACTATTGCTATCCCTTGTCAGAGCGAGGTCTTGTCGATAAACATAGTCACCACTAGTACCAAATGGATCAACTGGTTTATCTACAAAAGAGGAAACACCAAAGAAAGGGTCAGCACCAAAAATACGTTCTAAGATTGAGTTCTGTAAATTATCTACAAGTGGGCCAATGATCTCTCTGAGTCTAGGTAAGTCATCACCAAATGACCCTGATAAGTCTTGTAGCAAAACAATGTCAGATACTGGAGCCATAGTCTAAACCTCTATAGTTTCAAAAAATTAGTTGTGTTGCAAAGTGTATTATCCCTACAACACCTTGATATTAGCAGTATGTATATATTTAAGATAGTACTTAAACTCAAAAAAATAATTTTTTAAAAAAAAGTATTTACTTTATCCTTACTCAGCCTTGGTTTCAGCATTTTAAAGCAATTTAAAAATCATCCCGCCAAGAATAAGTAAGTGCTTTTTAATACAAATTATAGGTAAATTAACTATACTCTGAGCAGTCGAGCCTACTGGTAGCATTAGGATCTGAACCTGTAAAAAGATTGATTTGGAGTGTGGGATTAGATAAGGTTGCTATATTTATCTCTTGAACTGCTTACATTTTGATATCAGCCTAAAACTCAAATTTTTCGCAGGAATTTAAATTTATTACAAAAATTTGCATACGAATTCTTAAACTACCGTAATTAGATTTTTTACTTTCATGGCAAATATCTATACCTTTCTATATACCAGTCAGTACAAGGCTTGGGGGTTACTGCAAATAGTGCCTTAGCTGATTTTTACTTCATCGGTTAAGGTTTTTAGAGTGACTTTTATTAATGAAATTTCAGGGATTTCAGCCCTATCTTTGAAGGCTGGTAGTGCTTATCCGAAAAGTATTGGATGTGGCTCAGGTTTTCAACACACCAGAATCGGTCAAAAAAGTGTTAAGGGTGTTGATTGAATCAATGCTACAAGCAGCAAACAGCGAGACAGCATAATAATCTCGTTGCATCGCAAGCCGTCTTATTCTGATAATCCAACGCTCTCTGTTAAAAATTATTACTATGACTTTACGTGAACTTGAAGATCAAGCACTGAGATTATCTGCCGAAGATCGTTGGCAGTTAATCAATACATTAGTGCGATCGCTCCTCCACCCAACCCAATACGCTTGGGTTAAGCCCAAAAACCTTGGTAGAGACGCGAAATTGTACTGGGCAACTCTTGGAGACGCTAAAAGCGAACGCCCCGCTACGCTAACGTCCCGCTACGCTAACGCGTCTCTACATGTCTAAAATCAGTACTAAAAATCCTTAACTGAACTGTATTGCCACCCAACCTACAATTTTTTTGCTTCAGTAATAGGTTGGGTTGAAACAAGTGAAACCCAATCTACGCAAGTTAAGGTTTTTATGGCTAACTGAACCGGAATAAAAAAGGCTCAAGCATTGCTGCCTGAGCCTTTTCTAGATTAAACTAAATGACTTTCGCCTACTTAGCTTAGTAGCGATTACGGTTGTAGCCGCCGCCGCCGCCACCACGATTACCACCACCGAAGGAACCACCTCGGTCTTCTTTAGGCTTCGCCTTATTCACTTTAAGGTCACGGCCCAGCCATTCAGCACCATCAAGTGCTTCAATAGCTTTGGTTTCTTCATCTTCTGAACTCATTTCCACGAAAGCAAAGCCGCGTAAACGGCCTGTTTCACGGTCAGTAGGTAACTGAACACGCTTTACAGCACCATATTCTGCAAATACAGCACTCAGCGCATCTTGTGTAACTTCATAGGAGAGGTTACCAACGTAAATTGACATTAAATGTCTCCAAAATCATAAGTTTGTAGAGATTTAGATTTCGGAGAGAAGTCTGTAATACCAAAAGGGAAAAGCCTGTCAATACTAAAAACAAACACTGTCGCCGAATTAATTCTCATTTCACTTCCCATGATGACATAGCAACTACCTTTCTGGGGAAAATTTTCAAAACTGTTATAAAAATTTATATAGCAGTTTGTTTTGATTTTTGAAAGTATTTGCGTAGACAGGGAGTAGGGAAGAAGCTAGTCAATTCTATTTTCTAAATATTGGCCAATCATCAACTGCTCACCAGCACGAGAGATGATCGTCTGTCTGGTGCGGTATTTGCTGCCAATTAGCTTTAACTCTTCCTCAAAGACTGAACCGTTGTATTCAGTTCGCAAACAAAGTGTTTTTGGGTTGGAGAAATAATACTGGGCGGTGACTGGTTTGGATATGGCAAAACCGCGATCGCGGTACAAAATGTTTCCCATCACCCCAAATATTGTTGAACCTTGCGACTCTTTCTTTGTCTTGGGCACATCAGTACTTTCCCATACAACTGCTGCACCACAGATTAAACTACCCGTATCAGACAAATCGTGCATCTGAGCTAGCTTTTGCAATTGCTCGCAGCCCTGCTCTAAAAAATTGATTGTAACTATACTCTCTATCTCCTTAGTTTCTCCCTTCGGTAGGGTGTAGTAGCGTCGTTGGGATCGCCACTTACCCTCTGATTCCTGGAAAAATTCGGAAATCTGGGATTCATTAGTCGTTTGTACGATTCTGAGCAATGATGTCACGCCTCACCTTCCTCACCTAATGCAAATATATTTCTGGCAAAAAAGTTCATTCTTGCTGTTGTTGCTATGGTACTTATCGCCCTGTTCTTGCCATATTACGCAAGGGGGTAAGAGAAAATAGTCTTTTCAAATACATTATAAACATAAAAAAGCAATAAATATTTAATATTCTTAATAAACAGCAAAATACTATAAATACAAGTATTTATGCGAGAATAAAAAGTAAGATGCAAAAACAAGAGTAATTCTTGTAATACCGCCCATCTTAGGATATAGGGCAAAAAATTTCATATCTTTAGAAAAACCCAGGTTTCTCCTATGGGTAGATTTCAAAAAACTGACAAATATTTATACTTTGTTTATAATTTATTATCTGCAAGAAGATTTTCTACCTCTGCGTCAGAAGTAGAGCGGTGAGAAGTTTTGGATTTTTATGGGAAAACAGTAATTTTTGATACAGAAACTTACTGTTAGACAGCTTATGAATTCTCGCCGTTTTTGGTTAATTAAATCTCTCAAAATTACTTGGTAAAACACGGCTGTTTAACCCCAAAAGCTCCCCAATAAGAGAAAAATAAATGATTTTGGATATGAATAAGCCGCACAAGCAGGTGAAAATAACAGATCCGGTAGCCGCCAACCAGCTCATTAATATCCAGTTAAATTCAGTTGTGGATACTGAGGTAGTTATGCCTGGGGCGGGCTGGGTTTACGCAGATTTAAAGAGTAGACTTCTTGCAAACACCACTAGTGCAACAGGTGAAAAAAGTAAAAAAGAAAATTACTTACTTTCCTCTACCTCTGTAAGAAGTTTATTCCTTTCTTGCTTGGTAGGTATAGCACTGCTGACGGCAAGTTGCGGCTCGTCGCCCAAAGACTCAGCAGATGCACAATCTCAGAGTCCTGCTAATAGGGAACGCGGTGGTGCAACACCTGTAAATGTGGCGATCGCTCGAACTGATTCGCTGCAAACACAACCAGAATACACAGGTAATACAACAGCCTTTCGGATTATATCAGTGCGATCGCAGGTAGAAGCTCGGTTGTTGGCTTTGAACCTTGATGTGGGCGATAGGGTTAAGCTTGGGCAGAACGTCGGGCAGTTAGATGATGCCATACTTTCGACCGAATTAAAGCAAGCAGAAGCAGAGCTAGCAGCCCTTAAATCAGAAGTAGCTAGGGCGACTAATCAGGTGAGCAATGCCCGTGCCGATGTTGAACGGGCGCGGCTAGAAGTGGTACAAGCTCAGGCAGACTCAAAGCGGCAACAGAATCTATTCCAAGCCGGAGCGATCGCTGAACAAACTGCCCAGCAAGCACGTACCCAGGCGCAAACAGCAGCCCAAGCATTGCGGGCAGCCCAAGAGCAGGTTCGTACAGAACAGCAAGCCGTCGCCGCTGCCGAAGGTAGAGTACTTGCCCAGCAAGCATTGGTTGCTCAAACCAAAGAGCGCAGGTCTTATGCTCAACTGACATCCCCCATCACTGGCGTAGTCACAGAAAAGGTGACAGAACCAGGCAACCTTCTGCAAGCAGGTAGCGAAGTTTTGAAAATTGGTGACTTTAACCGTGTCAAAGTCGTCGTCCAAGTTTCCGAATTAGAACTAGCACAAATTCAGGTTGGACAGTCTGTACAAGTCCGCTTAGATGCCTTCCCCACCGAAACATTAATTGGCAGAGTTACCCGCATTTCCCCAGCTGCCGATGCAACGGCTCGCTTGATACCTGTAGAAGTAGTCATTCCCAATAGTCAAGGGAAGATTGGTAGCGGATTATTGGCGCGAGTCAATTTTGAAACTCAGACTCAACAACGGGTAGTAGTGCCACAAACAGCTATTCAAAAACAAGCAGAAGCAGCCAAAGGAGCAGGGACAGCGAAAAGAGGCGGGGGAGAGCAAGAAAATCCATCTGGGACGCTGTTTGTAGTTAATGACACAGAAGGTAAGGCAAAAGTAGTGGCGCGTGCTGTCGCTTTAGGAAAAAGAGTTGATGGCAGAGTGGAAATTCTATCTGGCTTACAAGCAGGGGAACGCTATGTTGTTCGCAGTGGTCAACCCCTAAAAGATGGAGCAGCTGTACGTTTATCAATTCTTTCCGAAACAGCAGAGTCATCCCCTGAAGGGAATTAAAAATTCAAAATGTCTTCTGGAATTTTCCATTTTGCCTTTTTAATTGGAGCGCAGCGACAGTAATGCAACAAGTAAACAAAAGTGGCGGATTTAGTATCAGTGCCATATCAATCCGCCAACACATTGGGACACTGATGCTTACGCTAGCAGTGATAGTTTTGGGTGTATTCTTTGTCCTCAAATTACCCGTAGATTTACTACCATCAATTACCTATCCCCGAATTGGTGTGCGGATAGAAGCACCTGGAATTTCCCCAGAAGTGGCGGTTGATGAAGTAACAAGACCCCTAGAAGAAGCCTTTGCTGCTACTGAAGGTGTGGTACAGATTTTTTCCCAAACTCGTGAGGGACAGGTCAGTGTGGATCTGTTCTTTCAAACAGGAGGCAACATTGACCAAGCCTTAAACGATACCACAGCCGCCTTTAACAGAGCTAGAAGCACTTTACCAGACACCATTGAAGAACCGCGTTTATTCAAAGTTGATCCTTCCCAGTTACCAGTTTACGAAGTGGCATTAACTTCGCCCTCCTTAGAAGGCGTTGATTTGCGCGTTTTTGCCGAAGAAGAACTAGCCCGTGAATTGAGTGTTGTATCTGGAGTAGCAGGGGTAGACGTATCGGGCGGAGTTCAAGAAGAAGTTAGGGTCAATATTGATCTAGATCGCTTGCAAGCTTTGGGTGTAGGTTTGACCGATGTGCTAGATCAACTCAGAGATCGCAACGTAGACATTTCTGGCGGTCGGATTTTGGGGCAGGATTCTGAACCGTTAACTCGTACAGTTGGGCGTTTCCAAAATGCCAATGAAATCAGTAATCTTTCTTTTGAAGTTTCCTCCCCCACTGCTGCTGCTTCCTCCTCAGTCACCAATAATTCCCAATCCCCAGTCACCAATCCCCAGTCCTCAGTTCCCAACCGCCGAGTTTATTTACGGGACTTTGCCGAAGTCATTGATGGCTCAGAACAACAAAGAGTGTTCGTACTACTTAACGGGCAAGAAGCTGTAAAAGTCAGCATCCAAAAGCAGCCAGATGCTAACACCATTAACGTTGTTGAGGGTGTGAAACAACGGATAGAAGAACTCCGGCAATCTGGTGTAATTCCCGAAGGGACAATTCTTACATCTACCTTAGATGAATCGCGGTTTATCAACAATTCCATCTCGAATGTTACCAGTTCCGGGTTGATCGGAACAGCACTAGCCGCGATCGCCGTTCTCTTATTCCTTGGTTCTCTGCGGCAAACTTTTATCATCGTCGTGTCCATCCCCTTGGCAGCCCTCGCCGCCATCATCTTTATGGGGCTATTCGGTTTATCCCTCAACGTTTTCAGCTTAGGTGGTTTGGCGCTGGGCGTTGGTATTGTGGTGGATAACTCCATCGTCATGTTAGAGAATATTGCTGAGGGTGCTGGCATGACTCCTGGCAAAGATACCAAAACCCGCTTGAATTCCCAGCAACTAATTTTTCAGGCGGAACAAAGTAGCCAGGAAGTCGAATCAGCTTTACTTGCTTCCACCAGTACGAACTTGGTGGCAGTATTGCCGTTTTTGCTCATCGGTGGCTTCATAGCACTACTGTTCAATGAGTTAATTCTCACCATCACCTTTTCCGTAGCGGCTTCAATTTTGATTGCCGTTACCGTTGTTCCCATGCTTGCCTCTCGGATGTTAGCGTGGAAATTTTCCAGTGGTTTGAGCCGATTTTGGCTGTTGCGGAAGTTTAACGACAGCTTTGAGGCTTCTACAAGACAATACGGCAGTTTTTTAGGTGGGATATTACGTTGGCGGTTATTAACGGTAGCGATCGCTATTATCCTTTTTGGTGGTGGCAGTTTGTGGATGGCTCCGCAAATTCCCCAAGAAATCCTCCCCCGGATCAATACTGGACAAGCCAACTTCAATGCCCAGTTTCCTCCCGGTACACCTTTAGAAACTAACCGAAAAGTTATGGCTGCAACGGATGAGTTGATCCGCAAACAGCCAGAAACAGAGTATGTTTTCTCAACATCTGGTGGTGCCCTCTTTGGGAACACTACCAATGAGAATGCTCTACGCGGCTCAAGTACCATTACCCTGAAACAGGGTACAGATGTGGAAGCTTATGTAGAACGAGTTACCCAGGAGTTAAACAAGCTAAATTTAGCAGGAATTCGCCTGCGCCTTTCCCCCGGTCAAGTGCGGGGTTTGATTCTCAGCAACTCCCCGGTACGTGGTGCTGATGTTGATATAATTCTTCAGGGAAATGACGCAAATGTTTTACAACAAGCTGGTAATCAGGTACTAGCAGCCTTGGAAGAACAAGTCACCCAAGCGAGATTTCGTCCCGATGCAGACGATCGCCAACCAGAAATTCAGATTATTCCTGATTGGGAGCGGGTTTCGGCTTTGGGCTTAACTACTACAGATATTGGGCAAACAATTCAGACCGCACTCGAAGGCAGTACACCAACTCAGCTACAACGCGGCAACCGTTTAGTCGATGTGCGAGTGCAGTTGAACGAAACATCGGTGCAAGCAGCTTCTCAATTAGAAAGGTTGCCTTTGTTTGTAGACAACAATCGCCAAGTCCGCTTGAGTGATGTTGCTAAAATTGTCGAAGGGGAAGCTCCTGGAGAGGTTCAACGGATTAATCAACGTCAAGTTTTCTTGATTGCTGGCAATTTGACTGAGGGAGCTAGCCTTAGTGGCGCTCTGGAACAGGTGAATACAGTACTACAAAGCATAGATTTGCCTGAAGGGATTAGCATCTTACCCAGTTCGGCAGCCGAATCTAATCAACAACTGCAAAGCTCTCTCCAGCTGTTAGGTGCATTAGCTGCCTTTCTAGTCTTTGTGGTGATGGCGGTACAATACAATTCCCTGCTTGACCCGCTGGTAATTATGTTTACAATCCCGTTGGCATTAGCTGGGGGGATTTTTGGACTTTACATCACCAAAACTGCTATTGGCGCAACAGTAATCGTCGGGGCAATTTTGCTGGTGGGTATTGTAGTTAACAACGCCATCATCATGGTGGAATTGGCGAATCAAATTCTGGAGCGGGAAAAGGTTGATCGGAAAACGGCGATTTTAAAAGCTGCTCCTCAACGCTTACGTCCAATATTAATGACTACCATCACTACGGTTTTAGGTATGTTCCCCATAGCGTTGGGAATTGGGGAAGGCGCAGAATTTCTGCAACCATTGGGCGTGGTGGTGTTTTCTGGCTTGTCTTTGGCAACTGTTTTAACGCTGTTTATCATCCCTTGTTTTTATGCTCTGCTGCACGATATTTTTGGTGGAAATTGGACAAAGCCAGTGTTAATCCAGTTGCAGGGATTTACCAAAAAACTTATAAGCTAATGAGCATTTAAGTTGCATAAAACCAAGTATTATAGGGGCATACATCTGTATGCCCCTACTGTTAATTTAACCTGAGTTCGATGGGTCAAGTAATCACTTAATTGTCGTAAATATTGAAACCTCTCCCGGCCTTGAACTAAAGTTCAAGGCCGGGAGAAGTTCGTCGAACTCATGTTAATTTGTTGCAAAGATTTTTGTTTTGTAATTAAATTCACATATTGTCTAATCTGTCAACGCATAAGTTCTAATTTAGATTTTTTATAAAGATTGTGTGAAATTACTCGTTATTGTGATAAAGCATTACAATAATTGCTTTATAAATCAACATAAGAGTATATGTAAACTCACTGATCAAGCACATATTAACTGTTATTTATCTAGCAAATACATAGCAGTTTCAAAGTAAGGTTTTGCTGCTTGATTTAACCGACGTGATATAGCATTCTCTCAATCAATATGAATGAGGACAGAAATATGACAATAGTAACCAAAATAGCCTTGTCTCTTTTAGGAGCAGCAGGAATTAGTTTTTTGTCTTTGACACCAGTGAGAGCCGTTATCTTGGTAGAAACCACTGTGACGACTCAAGATCAAGACATACTCAACACTAAAAACCCAAGAATTCTTACAGATTTTCAACCAGGGCAAGTAATAGAATATGGTGTTCCAGATGTAGCTAATAACTTTCTAAATAACACTGGGTACGATATCGAAAGCTTAGTCTTTGATTTAAAAACGCTGTCCTATAATAATGAGCCTGTGGAGTGGGGAGATGTTAATGGAGATGGAAAGGTTGGTTACTCTAACGACCCCGATCTAGAAAATATTTTTACAGACATTACCATCAGTGGTAGCACTATTACTTTTAGTGGTGGCGTAATTCCAAACGGAAGCCTGTTTTACAATCCCTTTGCTACACTACCAAATCTAGCCCCAGGTGGTGGAATCGTTCCAGCAATACCAGCAGATCAAGCAGATAAAGATGGGCCTATTAGAGTTGCATCTTATTACACAGCCGTTCCTGAATCAACTAATGTTTTGGGTGTAGTAGCCGTTGGTGCTTTAGGTGTAGCTTTAAAATTAAAGCGATCGCTACACTGTTAACGCTCTCACTCTGTAATTAATTCACGATACACCGCCAATGTTTCCTGATGAACGCGGGCAACACTCAGCCATTGTAGGTTTTGATTTGCCCGATTTTTCCACTCATGCAGCATATCGGCATTACTCAGTAATTGCACTAAAACCCTAGCCAAAGCATTACTATCTTTTGCTGGCACTAAAAGTCCTGCTTCCCCATTGTCCAAAGCTTCAGGAATCCCGTCTACTTGAGTGCCAACGATCGCAGTTCCCGCTTCCCTAGCCTCCGAAAGCACCAACGGGCAAGGATCACGGTGAGAAGCTAGCACAAATATGTCACAAGATATCAGATATCGTTGAGGTTCTGCCTGGAAGCCTTCAAAATGGATGCGTTCTTTTACAGAAGTTGCTTGTGCTTGTGCCTCAAATAGCTGTTTATCAGGGCCATTTCCTACCAAATAAAGATGCGCTTGGGGAAAATCTGAGGCGATTTGTTCAAAAGCAGCGATTAACTCAGCGATACCTTTGCGTTGATACATTCCTGCTACAGTAGCGATCGCTGGACGTTGTAATGGTAAAGGTTGATAATCTTGTATTTGTCGTGTGCGGGGACTGCCCAAAGTTCCATTACATATTACCCGCAGCTTGTTTTCGGAAATACCACGCCTTTCCATAGAATCTCGCACAGCCTTACTGACAGCAATTACTCTGTCAGCTAAACCCATCAGCAGACTAGAACGCTGAAATTCATTGTGGACTGTGGAAACTAAAGCATATTTATGCCCTTTAAAAATGCGGGCTAGGATAACTCCCGTCATCATGTGCGCGTGAACAATATCCGGCTGAAATTCTGCTGCGATCGCCAGGTAACGCCCAGCTGCTTTAATAATACTTATCGGTTTCCTAGTTTGGTCTAGTTGGTAGTGTTTGACACCACATATATTTAGTAATTTTTCATATTCACCACCAGCAGAAATAACCGCTACCTCATGACCAGATTTAGCCTGTAAACAAGCCAGATCCACAGCCACATTTACAATACCGTTACCTATTTCTTGAACGTGGTTCAAAATATGGATGATTCGCATAATCTTTGAGATATGTATAAAAAATAAAGATAAGTAACTGAGTATAAATCAACATAATTATTGAGGTCTTCAACGACAACTCAAAAGTAGTCAGTATTACGTAAATTGACACTAGCTACTGACTGAGAGCGTTTATAATCAGCCACTTAGCTTTAAAGACTTATTCAGCAATAGCTCGATAAATCGGGGTAAAACTCCAAAATTCTGATGTCTTACCAAAAGCAGCAATGGGAGCATCCCACCTTAAAAAGGCTAGTCCTGCCAAGATGATGCGGTGAAATTAATGTAATGATTGTCAGGTTGCAGGGGTGGAGTTATGAATAATTTTCAGGAGGTTAGATTTGTTCCTGCTCTGGCTCTTGTTGAATGCCTACAAATTCTCTTCTTAAATCGTCGTCAGACGGTCTTGTGCGAAATTCTTCGTGGGTGTCCACAACAGATAAACAACGCGCTTTGCCTCGTTAACCACATACATGAAGCGACATTTCTTTGCCGCTCCATCTAACTCAGGCGCTCTAAATCGAATTTTTCTAAATTTAAAATCTGATTTATACGTTCCTTTGGGAAAACCTTCGTCGTCTGAAAATGAATTAGAGCTAGGATTCTCGCGGAGTTGACCAATATAGTCATTAACTAACTCCAAAAAAGAATTCCTAGCTCTTTCATTTTTACGGTAGTGACTTTTAATTAACTTTTCGAGGCTAATCTCAAACCTCTCTAATGGCTCTATCCGATATGCTTCGCAACCAGTCACGGGTTTCCTCCGTCTTTAACTCTTTGCCCTGGATTGTACCTGAGTACAATTGTTCTAGAGTATCAGATAAAACCGCTTGATAACTGGGATCTTGACGCTCAACAGCATCCAAAATAGTGTCAACCAGTGTATCTAAAGCTTTAATGCAAGACATAAAAGCTTCTGTCTGATTGGTTACGACTAAAAACAATAGATAAATTTTTGACCAAATTTTGCTTTTTAAGCCAAACACACCTTTTGCAGATGGTTCGAGCCAATCATACGCAAACTCTTTTAGCCCTTCGCGGTCTTCAACAGAAATATTGCTCCACTCCTGCTTAACTCTATAGGTTAACTTACGAATTTTGGCTGTTAATTGCTCAAAATTCGATGATGGGCTGATTTTTCTTTGCCGAATCTGCTCAAATTCATGAGTAAAAATCACGAACGCAGTGGACACCGCTACACTCTCCCAATTTACTGCTATTCCTGGACAACAACAGAGTTAAATAACTTTCTGACTTTTACAAACTGTATTTAGAATTTTACTTACCGGGTGTAGACACCCTACATTTTTATTCTATGACAATAGATACTCGCTGTCTTCCGCAATTAGAGGAAAGCGGATGTTTGATTATTTCTGTTACAGAAGCAATCGAAGCGCGATCGGCTTGTTTTACAATTGGATAGCTAGCTATCCAATCAAGTCGAGCCTTCCAAGCAAAGCGATCGCTCCACTAGCTAAAGAATTTTTCAATCACTGCGCCTTGTTACATCTCACCAAAAGCATCCTTTTTAGCTTGGACACATAAGTATCCAATAGACTAGGCAGAGCTAAGAAGAGTGATCGTTCTTCCTAAAAGCGTCTATCGCAGTTAATTCAGATTTGCTTTTGAGATAACAGGGGTGAAAATCTTTACAAAATCATCTATTGATTCACTTTTGTAAATGCTAAGTTTTGATAGCAAAAACCATCGCCAACACTTAAAAAGTTACGACTCAATTAACACAAGTTTACGAACCTCAGAATTTTGTCCCTGAGAGCGGCGTGATGAGGCAGCAGCAAGCAAAAACTTCCAAGATTGAGGAGAAAGTATAGACGGATCTATCATTGACAAAAAACTCTTGAGATTTTTTTGCTTCAGTGCTACTAAAATCCAATGGAGTTTCAGGTAATTTTTTATATCCTGAAAAAGAGGAATTTTGGAGCGATGTTGCTCATTTACCAAGGCGTAAATTTTTTCCTTCATCAAAATATTTGTCGCCAACCGTCGAGACAAAGAAAACTTTTGATTATAAGCACCGGGCCAGATAGTGCGGTAAGCAAGACACTGATTAAGGAAAATAGCATCGCCAAACTGAGCAATCCGAATCCAGGAATCGATATCATCACAGTTCGCATCAAGTGTGGAGTCCCAACCACCACTTTTTAGAAAAGCATCACGTCGGGAAGCTACTTGTACAGGCGTGCCAAATGGTACAAGCTCCAAAAGCATACCGTAGTGAATATCAGCTTGGGGGATATAAAAAGCTAAACCGGGGCCAACTTGGGGAGTGCGACTAAGTTCAACTTCATTACCATCCACCTGAGCCGCCACACAAGAGCAGATTACAGCATCAGGACGAAGTGCGATCGCCTTAATCATCTCTTCTATGCAGTTAGGTGCTAAATAGTCGTCATCATCTAAAAATTTAATCCAGTCGCCGCTAGCTTTGGCAACTCCAGCATTTACCGTTGCTGCATGGCCAAGGTTTACTTCGTTACGATGGTAAACAACCTTGTCCCCTAAACTTTTGAGATATGTTTGGGTATCGTCAGAAGAACAGTCATCGGCAACAACCACCTCACACTCGATTGTTTGGTTACGAGCCGAATCAATTGCTCTTTGCAGCAAATTTAAGCGATTATAGGTACTGATGACGACGCTAAATTTCATAAATTTCACCCCTGTGTTACGGCATTCTGCAATATAGCTTTGAAGTTTAGGCTGTTGTATCAGTAAAATTATCAATCCTAACAAGTAGACTGAAATAGGATTATCGATTTATCATTGATGATCGTGAGATTTTTTTAAGCAGACACCAAAGACTATGAATGCTCAAGAGATTATCCGCTCGATTGAAGCGGAACAGATAAAATCGAATCTGCCCGACATTTATGTGGGCGACACCGTAAAAGTCGGAGTCAAAATCAAGGAAGGCGAAAAGTACCGCGTACAACCCTACGAGGGAGTAGTGATTGCCAAGCGCAACGGTGGCATCAACGAAACCATTACAGTTCGTAAGGTTTTTCAAGGTGTCGGTGTTGAGCGCGTATTTCTTTTGCATTCTCCCCGGATTGACAGCATCAAAGTATTACGTCGTGGTAAGGTACGCCGTGCTAAACTGTATTATCTCCGCGATCGCGTAGGTAAGGCAACCCGGATCAAGCAACGGTTTGACCGCCCTTTGTGATTCGTCCTTCAATAGTATGAGAGAAATCTTAAGCGGCATCTGCCGCTAACTTGTTTTCAAGGGCGAAATTGAGGTATGATAAAAATCGCGTGTTGCGTTAAACTAAAATAGAGTTCAGCGCAATAACTCAATCAAAAACAGCTTGTGCGCTCTTAGTTCAGTTGGTAGAACGCAGGTCTCCAAAACCTGATGTCGGGGGTTCAAGTCCTCCAGGGCGCGCTCAAGAGCAAAAAACAAAGCCCGAAATAATTACGCGGCTGCTATATTAGCAGTTAGCGCTAATAATTTCGGGTAAACTTATTGTATTTGTAGTTATTTTGCTTTGAGTAAGTAAAATAGAGTCGAAACTGCAAACCTGGATGACCAAATTTTAGATTTTAAATTTTAAATTTTGGATTGACAAAAATCAAATGTACAACCCAAAATCTCGAAGTTGAGTGCCTTTGCCTTAAAGCATGAGGTAAATCTAAAATCCAAAATCCAAAATCCAAAATTGAGTGACAAACGGGGGATAAGGGGTCGTGGCCAAAAAAAGTGAAGCAGAATTGCCAGAAACCACAAACGGGTTTAGCTTTAACAACTTCATACAGGGAACCAAAGAAGAACTTGAAAAAGTCGTTTGGCCTAGTCGGAAACAGATAGTGAGCGAATCTGCTGCTGTGTTGTTAATGGTTACACTCTCGGCATCTTTGATATACTTGGTCGATGGATTGTTTGCTTGGGCAGCTAAACAGGTGTTCTGATGACTTTTGCAACAGACGAACCGCGCAACTCAATGTTGCAGTCGGAGGAAACAGGAGAAACAGCAGAAGCAGCGTCAAAAGAAGCACGCTGGTATGCAGTGCAAGTAGCCTCAGGCTGTGAAAAGCGTGTAAAGACTAACTTAGAGCAACGCATTCAAACTTTTGATGTAGCCGACAAAATTGTTCAGGTAGAAATTCCGCAAACGCCGGCGGTGAAAATTCGCAAAGACGGCAGTCGCCAGCATACAGAAGAAAAAGTTTTCCCTGGCTATGTGCTGGTGCGGATGATGATGGATGATGATACCTGGCAGGTGGTACGAAACACCTCTCATGTAATTAACTTTGTCGGTGCAGAACAAAAACGTGGTAGCAGCAAGGGTCGCGGTCATGTGAACCCCATACCGCTGAGTTCTTCAGAAGTCGAACGCATATTCAAACAAACCAGCGAACAAGAGCCGGTTCTCAAAATTGACATGGCTACTGGTGATAAGATAATGGTGCTTTCTGGCCCATTTAAAGATTTTGAAGGCGAGGTAATTGAAGTTTCTCCAGAACGGAGTAAACTTAAAGCCTTGCTATCAATTTTCGGCAGGGATACACCAGTAGAATTGGAATTTAATCAGGTAGAGAAACAGAGTTAAATACAAATGGCGAAGAAAGTAGTGGCGGTCATTAAACTGGCCCTGAATGCTGGAAAAGCCAACCCAGCACCGCCAGTTGGGCCCGCCTTGGGTCAACATGGCGTTAACATCATGATGTTCTGCAAAGAGTACAACGCCAAAACAGCAGACCAAGCTGGAATGGTGATACCTGTAGAAATCTCGGTTTTTGAAGACCGGAGTTTTACATTTGTCCTCAAAACGCCACCAGCATCAGTGCTGATTCGGAAGGCGGCGAAAGTTGAAAAAGGCTCGAATGAACCCAACAAAAAGAAGGTTGGGTCAATTAGCAAAGCCCAATTGCAAGAAATAGCCCAAACGAAACTCCCCGACCTTAATGCCAACGACATAGACGCGGCAATGAAGATTGTGGCAGGAACGGCTAAAAACATGGGTGTAACAATCACGGATTAGTCATTGGTCATTAGTTATTAGTCATTGGTCATTAGTGAATAACAAAGGACAAAGGACAAAGGACAAATGACAAAGGACAAACAACAAATTATCGGGGGAGAGGCGAAGCTTCGGAATTACCCCAGGAGAACAAAATGCCAAAAATATCGCGTCGTTTGCAAGGACTGCAAGCAAAAGTAGAAGAAAAAGATTATCAACCTTTAGAGGCTTTAGCCCTTCTCAAAGACACAGCAACAGCTAAATTTGTTGAAGCTGCGGAAGCGCATATCCGGTTGGGAATCGACCCTAAGTATACAGACCAGCAGTTGCGGACAACGGTAGCATTGCCCAAAGGTACAGGACAAATCGTCCGGGTGGCGGTGATTGCCAGAGGCGAAAAAGTCAACGAAGCAAGCAACGCTGGTGCTGATATAGTCGGTTCAGAAGAACTGATTGACGAAATCCAAAAAGGTAGAATGGATTTTGACAAGCTGATTGCCACACCCGATGTGATGCCACAGGTGGCAAAGCTGGGTAAATTGCTTGGGCCGCGTGGTTTAATGCCATCGCCCAAAGGTGGAACCGTAACATTTGATTTAGGAAGTGCGATCGCAGAATTCAAAGCTGGTAAATTAGAATTCCGAGCTGATCGAACTGGCATTGTCCATGTTATGTTTGGTAAGACAACATTCTCGCCTGAAGATTTGTTAGTCAACCTGAAGGCATTGCAGGAGACGATTGACCGTAACCGTCCTTCAGGGGCTAAAGGTCGTTATTGGCGCACATTTTATGTGTCAGCCACAATGGGGCCATCGATTAAAATTGATGTCACCGCCCTACGAGATTTGAAACTGAGCGAAGCTGGTTAATTTTTAGTCATTAGTCCTTAGTCATCAGTCATTTGTAAAGGCAAAGGACAAAGGACAAATGACAAATGACAAAATTAAATAGGCAAAGCCGGAGACAGCAGGTGCTAATAGCTTAAATATCCTGCCGAGGTTAAAACTCTAATAGTCAGAATTACCACCCATAAAAAAAGGTGTGATAACTATGGCGTTAAGAGTCTTAATACTCAACCCCGGCTAGATTAGCTGGGGTTTGTTGTTTGGGTTCAGATTTAGAAGAAACGTACAAATAGGGCACTTCACCGATTATTTTAAGGAGGTGAGATTGGAATGGGTAGAACACTAGAAAATAAAAAAGAGATAGTAGCTGACCTCAAAGAAACTTTGAGTCAGTCAACTCTGGCACTGGTAATTGATTATCAGGGGCTAACAGTTTCAGAAATCACAGACTTACGGCGGCGGTTACGTCCCAGTGGCACTGTTTGTAAAGTGACGAAGAACACCCTAATGGGCATTGCCATTAAAGATGATGAAAAATGGCAGCCTATGTCGGAATTGCTCAACGGTTCTTCCGCCTTTTTGCTGGTAAAAGAAGATTTTTCATCGGCAATTAAGGCTTACCAAGAGTTCCAAAAAGTCAGCAAGAAGACAGAACTTCGTGGTGGTGTACTGGAAGGTCGCCTACTCAAAGAACCTGATGTCAAGGTACTGGGAGACTTGCCATCTAAGGAACAACTCATCGCTCAAATTGCTGGGGCTATCAACGCCTTGGCTACCAAGATTGCTGTGGGTATCAACGAAGTTCCTGGTTCACTGGCTCGTGCTTTGCAGGCTGTGGCCGACCAAGAGCAAAGTGGTGGTAGCACCGAAACTGTTGCTGAAGCTGATAGCACCGAAACTGCTGCTGAATAGACTTTATGGTTCATCAGTCAACAGTTAAAAGCTAATGACTAATGACTAATAAATAATCAATCAAAATTAGAGGAGTTATATCAATGTCTGCTGCAACCGATAACATTTTAGAAGAACTAAAAAAACTGTCTTTGTTGGAAGCTTCTGAGTTAGTTAAGCAAATTGAAGAAGCTTTTGGCGTGAGTGCTGCTGCACCCGTTGGCGGCATGATGATGATGCCTGGTGCTGGTGGTGCTGCTCCTGCTGAGGAAGTTGTTGAGCAAACCGAGTTTGAAGTGATTCTCGAATCAGTACCAGCTGATAAGAAGATTGCCGTGCTGAAGATTGTCCGGGAATTGACCGGTTTGGGTCTGAAAGAAGCGAAAGACTTGGTAGAAGCTGCGCCCAAGGCAGTTAAAGAAGGTCTTGCTAAGGATGCTGCTGAAGATGCTAAGAAGCGCATCGAAGAAGCTGGCGGTAAGGTGACTGTTAAGTAGTCACAATTCTATTACCAGTTTTTTATTAAGGAGCCTAAGTTAGGCTCCTTTTTTTTGGATTTTTCTTCAATGTAAACTGTATAGCATTCCCTCAATCTTTGCACTCTCCACATCTAGTGGTTCATGTCATTAATTTTGAGGGTGAAGAAGTTTGTAGTAAGGACTTTAGTCCTGGATTTTTAAGCACTTCAGTGCTTACTACGAACCAAGCAAAATTAATGGGACAGACCACTAGTGCCGCGATCGCAGCTACTATATTTCTATACCTGTTCATAAGCAGCAATAAAATCATCCCGTGATATACCCGATTGAGTGCAGATACTTCTGAGGGTAGAACCTTTGATCAGTTTATGATTTGGCAAAGTTAAAGGAGTAGTTGTGCCATCGGGATTTTGTCTAATCATAGAAATATGCTCTTTTTCTCTGACTATTGCAAATCCAAAACCCTCAAGCGCTTTAATTACTTTTGATTTAGGAGCATCAACAGGAAACCTTGCCATTATATGCTTGCTTCTGCGACAAAAGCTTCGAGTATTGAGGATTCAGATTCTAGTACCGATTCTCCAAAAGTTTCGACATGAAATAAAATAGCCGAACGCACATCATTTAGAGCTTCTTCATAAGTGTCACCTTCACCAACTACAACCCCTTGAATACCTAAAGGATAAGCAACATATCCATCAGGGTGCTTTTCCACAATGATTTTGATATTTTTCACAGTTACTTCTCCTAAATTAATTTGACATCCAAAAGACAGCTAAAGCATTAGACCTCGTACCCCAACCAGACGTTTAAATTCTCCATTGGACAGTCGCTTTGTTTGTTCGTATCGCATTGGTTAAGTCAATTCATCTTAAAACCCTCTACTTCTTTACCATAAAATAATTCTGCAAGAGGTCTAATGAAGCATTAGGAGAATCTGCGGAAATTAAGTTGTTACTGTAATCTGAACAATCTCAAATTATACTTTTACTATGACTTCTTCTCCGCACTATATTCCTCAATCTGATCCTCCGCTTCCTCCTTGGGAAACTCTACCAACGATGTATGATTTACCAAGTGATAACCCAGAGGAACCAGGCTTGCCAGACGATTTTCACTTTTTACAACCCTTACTTTTATACTTAACTTTTCAGCCCATTAACTGGAATCCCGAACTAGTTTACAGTGCGGCTGACCTTAATCTCTACTATGATTTACAGCATCCTTTGTGGTATAAACGCCCAGATTGGTTTGGTGTAGTAGGTGTAGGAAAATTATATAAAGGGCAAGACTTGCGGTTAAGTTATGTAACTTGGCAAGAACCAGCAAATCCCTTTGTGGTTGTTGAGTTATTATCTCCAGGTACGGAAGACGAAGATTTAGGCACAAGAAGAGAAAGTGCAGCAGATAAACCTCCTAGCAAATGGGAAGTTTATGAGCGAATTTTGCGGATTCCTTACTATGTTGTATTTAGTCGCTACACTAATGAACTTCGGGCTTTTCACTTAGTTGGTGGTCACTATGAACCCATGAACTTGACTAATGGATACCTACTAATGCCAGAGATAGATTTAAGTTTAGGCTTATGGCAAGGTTCATTTCGAGATATTGAAAGGTTGTGGTTGAGGTGGTTCACTTTGGCGGGAGAATTAATTCCCGCACCCACAGAGGAAGCTGCTGCCGCAACTGAACGAGCTATGATTGCTGAACAAGAAGCTACAGAAGCTAAACAAGAAGCTGCTCAAGCTAAACGAAAAGCAGAACAATTAGCAGAACGTTTGCGTCAGTTAGGCGTGAATCCTGATGAACTAGATGAATTATTGTAGCTTCAGGAGTCTTTTTTTATACATAGCATCATTTTCTGCTGTTGAGGAATCACCTGTACTGAAAACTTTGATAGCCGATGCCGAAGCAGCTATCTCTTAACGATATTAGCTCTCAGAAAGATTAATTTTTGAGAGCAATATCTACGACGGGCTGCGCTAACGCATATCAGCACTTGAAATACATATAATAATTTCTTCGGCAAGTCTATAGCAACCTCAGTTTTTCTGAGAAACTATTATATTACGCTATATCCTTACTGTTCAAAGCTCAGTGCCAATTGAATTACTAGAGGTAAAATGTGGTTCATCTGCAAATCCAAAAGGCGATGCCCAGAGCAGTCGCAGAGATTACCGCAGACTCTGATTATATTCCGGCTGCTAAAATACGTAAGTATGAGTAGTATGATCGAACTACTCAGGTAAAAATTGTCTATATTGTCTATTTGGTAACACAAGACCGTCGAAAGATTGTAGAAGAGTGTATTTCCTTGTCTTGACAGTGATGCTAATCTCAATTTTAAGGATGTTATAAGCCAATATCTGCTAGAGTTTCTGACTTTCAGCAAACTGAATAATTTATCAATAATAAAATCGCAAGGAGTGCGATGAGATGTCACAGTCCCATATCACAAGACCAGAAATAGCTGCTGGAACTCTAATCGATAATCGCTATATTATCCAAAAACTTCTGGGACAGGGAGGATTGGGGCGAACTTACTTGGCCTTTGACACTCGTCGGTTTAATGAAGCTTGTGTTCTCAAGGAGTTTGCGCCCATTGGCACAGGGGAGAGTGGGCTGGAACAATATCGCAACTTGTTTAAACGAGAGGCAAAAATTCTTCATCAATTGCAACATCCTCAAATTCCCAAGTTTTTAGCTTGTTTTGAAGGAGATGGTCGGTTATTCCTAGTACAAGAGTATGTTGACGGTAAAACATATTCCAGGCTGCTGGGAGAACTTCAACGTCAAGGAAGAAACTTTTCCCAAGAGGAAGTTATAGAGTGGCTAAAAAATCTGCTACCTGTTTTGGAATATGTTCACCAGCACAACATTATCCATCGAGATATTTCGCCTGATAATATTATGTTACCTGATGGCAAGGATCTGCCAGTGCTGATTGATTTCGGTGTAGGCAAGCAAATTACTGACATAAATGAAGGTAGAAGTTCTAACAACCAGGTGACCTTTGTTGGCAAAATGTCCCTTGTCGGCAAAGTAGGGTATGCTCCCCGCGAACAGATTAGCTTGGGTTTATGTTCCCCCTGTAGTGACCTTTATGCTTTGGGGGTAACAGCTATTGTACTACTTACAGGTAGAGATCCATCTTTACTAATGGATCAATATTCCTTAGAGTGGAACTGGCGTTATTATACCTATGTTACTGATGGGTTCGCTCAAGTACTCGATCAAATGTTGGCAGATAGACCTAACAAGCGATACCAAACAGCTAGGGAAGTTCTTATTGATTTAGAGCGGATTAGAGAACCAGAAGTGGTAATGTCTCCTGCAATCATGCTTGATGATTTGCCCCCCACCGTATTTAATCCTGAATTTCAGGCTATGTCGCCAATATCGCAGTCATACAACCAACCTGGAGAAACAATTTTTAGTTCACCTACTTCACCGAGTATTCCGCAAAATGAGCGAATTAAAGAACAGCAACCTTCGCTCCAACGATCATTTCTCAAACATTGTCAGCAAGAGTTAGCTTACCACATTGGGCCAATGGCAAATCTAGTTATGGAAGAAATATTAGATGAAAATCCTTACATTTCACCTGACCAATTTGTTGAACTCATAGCCAGGGAAATTCCTGATTTTCAAGCAGCTTTTGAATTCAAAAAAAGCTTATTTTTATAAATATTTAGACCACCGTTCATTTAGAGATAATTTTGAATTGTTTAACTAATTCTCAAAGTTTAAGTAAAGATGTAACAAGTTGTTGTTGCAGAATATTAATGAATTAATTTTAATTACTGAAGCATCTTTGGATAACCACTATCAAAACCAAATCATTTATTGACCACTACTTTAATAACAATGTCATTCAATACTGCGTAGGTTTTGAATATTCGCAGGTTGGGTTGAGGCAATGCGTTACCCAACAAACCCAGGAAAATGTTGGGTTTCGTTCCTCAACCCAACCTACACATTTCTATTTTTTATGCAAAATCTACGCAGTATTGCAATGTCATTAACTAGATGAACTACAGATGTCCATTATATAAAGTTTTAAGGGTTTATAGTAAGGACTTTAGCGCTTAGAAAATAAGGACTAAAGTCATTACTACTAACTTGCAAATAAAAAACAGGACTTACACAGATGTAAGTCTTGTTTAGCTTTGATGCCAATGTTAACTCAGAGCTTCAGTTATTCTTTTATGGCATTTTTACAGCTTCAACTTTTGCTTCCAGCTTCACTGTCTTCACACCTTGAACTTCTTTAGTTAAGGTTTCAGCTTTCTGGAGTTCTTCAGCAGAAGTTGCTGTGCCTTTGAGGATAATTTCACCCTCTTTGTTTTCAACTTGTAACTTATTACCTGGTAAGGCTTTATTCAACCTTTCACTAACTTCAGTTTTCAAGTCGCTTTTAGCTTTTGTTGCTGCCGTTTTTTCAGAATCGGTTTTAACTTTAGTATCTGTGCTAACTGCTAAAGGAGCCGTTTGTGTTCCGGGAATTTTGGCAGTAGTTTTATCCGCAGTTTTATTTATCTGAGAAGCTGGTGTTCCTGGTGCTTGAGCGGCTTCATTAGTAGTGCTAGGAGTTTCTGAACCAGTTTTAGGAGCCTCTTGGCAGCCAAAAGTACCAACTACCAAAATGCTACTAACTAGTAATAGAATTAGCTTTTTCATTATCTTCTCCGAATTGAATACTGGAAGCGATTAATTGAGGTGTGTGATGGTGAGGAGCAGATGTTAAAAAGCAATTAAATGTGAAGTAGCAAAAGTTCCCAAGCAATTGCTCAGGTTACTGGAAATTGAAACTTAGACGATTTCTTGAGGCTAAGATTTTGCAGCCATTTCTGAGAAGCGCCAATTCAATTTTCCTGACGGTTGCTAACCAGGATGTGTCTACATACAGTCTGTAGCTCTCTATGAATTTAATGTAGATGCCCAGTAGCTCTTTCGGTGGTAGACTGTGCAGCCTTACAGTAGTGACTCGATGTTATCAGATTTAAGTCAGTTTGGCGATATCTAAGCCTATGGAACTCAAAACTTCAGCATTTTTGCAATTTTGTGGCAGCAAAATTACCAACAAAATGTTACTTTATAAAACTATGGCTTACTTACAATGCCCCAAATATCAGGAAATATTAGCCAATGCCATACCTTACTTCCGCCTGCGAAATTAGTGCCATTGTCGCTGAATATACTAACGCTAAAACGCTGTGGATAGATACAGAAGTTGCTGACTATAAAAGCCGTAATCCCCGACTATCGCTGATTCAGATATTAGATAATCCCAAAGATATGAGTGGCGATCGCGTCTACCTTTTAGATGTCTTAGATCAGCCTAATATTATAGCTGAATTTATTGAGAAAATTATGATGAATTCTGCCATTGAAAAAGTTTTTCACAACGCCAGTTATGATCTAAAACTTCTCGGTAACAAGAAAGCCAAAAATATTACTTGTACTTTAGATATGGCAAAAAAAATTCCCTACTATCTTTTACCTTTACCTAATTACCAACTCAAAACCATAGCTACATCACTTTGTAGCTTTAACAATATCGAGAAACAAGAACAAACAAGCGATTGGGGAAAACGCCCCCTGACTGAAGAACAGATAGAGTATGCTTACTTAGATTGTATTTATCTGGCTCAAATCCACTCAAATTTATTAGATTTACAAGTCCTAGCCAGCCCCGATCCCGCAACGGAAGACTTAATATCACTAAGTAGCAGATATTCGCAACTTGAGCAACAATACAAGTTGTTGAATTCAGAATTTGAGCATTTGCAAGAACGCATGAAAAAAGCTATGCAAGCTCAGAATATATCTGAAACTGCCTATTACAAACTGACTAGTTATGAACGTACTACAGTCAAAGCTACTTTTACAGAATTAGCAAGGCTAGCACAAAGTGAAGGTATTAATTTAGATTTTCCAATCACACTAACTCAGAAACTCCAAAAAGATTTAGGGCAAAATCTGGAACAACTTTCTGTAGATATTGAAAAAACCACCTCTTGGCGGCTAAATTCCAAAACTCAAGAAAGTGATATTGAGGATGATTAAATTGTTTGTTTGGCTACAAATGCCAGAATTTATGGAGTTATTATCTTAAAATAAATGTTAATATTTAATTCTTTAAAAAAAGTATTCTCAAAAACAGGATAAACAGTAGGTTACTGCTTATAAATCCATTGTCAATAATTACAGAGAGGAAAATAGTAAAGAGCCAAATTGACAAGTTTTATACTTTATATTTTCTGATTTTTCCTTAAGATAACTATTAAATAAATCTATTGAATATCAGGGAAATTTATTAATTGTAGGACTTATGCAAAATATCTCTCAAACTCTGATTTATCCGTGTACTCTGCGCCTCTGTGGTTCGTTATTCCGTAACTCTTGCGTAAGTCCTAAATTGGCTTGAAATCTCTATCAAAAGTTAGACTATCTATTGAGTTAAAGAATAAAAATCTAGATTTTGGTACTAATTGCGTTCAGGTATTATGGCAGTTGATATTAAATTATGAGACGGCGTTTATTTAAACAAAAGCGAACAAAGGTAAATCAAGTATTTACCATAGCTATTTTTACTACATTGACAGCAATTAGCAGTGTTTCTTGTAGTAAGAATGACAATGTTTTGGTAACAGAAATAGGAGTCAGTCAACCTAGCCGTCGTTCAGCTACAGCTTCCATTGGTGGGGAATTCTATCTTCAGGGAAAAAACCAGCATTTAAACGGCGATTTACAAGCTGCGATCGCATCATACAGTAAAGCAATTGCTCAAAATTCTCAATATGGCGCTGCCTACAACGGGCGGGGATTAGCCTACTTTGATTTGGGAGACAAGGAAAAAGCGATCGCAGATTACAATCAAGCACTTGGCATTAACCCTAACGACGCGGAAGCCTACAATAACCTGGGAAATGCCCGCGCCTCACTAGGAAATAACAGAGAAGCAGTTAAAGATTACAGTGAAGCGATTCGCCTTAATCCCAACTATGCCGAAGCCTACAATAACCGAGGAAATGCCCACGCCGCCTTGGGAGAAAGAAGAGGGGCGCTAGATGATCTTGACCAAGGGATTCTCCTCAACCCCAAATATGCGATCGCTTATAATAACCGAGGAAATGCCCGTGCTGCCAATGGAGAGCCACAGGGTGCGATCGAAGATTACAATCAAGCCATTCGCCTCAACCCTAACTTTGGCGCAGCTTATAATAACCGGGGAAATGCCCGCGCCACCAATGGAGACAAGCAGGGGGCGCTCAAAGACTTACAACAAGCAGCAAGCATTTTTCAAAATCAGGGTAACAATGACTTATATGAACAATTAAGCTTCCCCGGTCTGAAGACGCGGGGATTTCTGAAGAGTCCACAAAAGAACTTTCTTAGGCATACTTAAAATGCCTCTACCTACTCCACTTAAGTCAAACTTAAATATCGCAGCTACTTTTCTG
>JAIVFU010000190.1 GCA_020829485.1 Nostoc sp. CHAB 5834
TCCGCACTCAACCCTGGGGCTGAGTACGCGGTGACAGGAACCTACAAGAACAACCAGGGGCAGCAGGTATTTACTATCAAGGTGGGGGATGTCGTGCTGGATGTGGCGCAGCTTTCGTCAGGCACTCTTCACACCTGTGCGGTAACCACCGCGGGAGGCGTGAAGTGCTGGGGCGACAACTCCTACGGCCGACTGGGCAACGGAACGGTAAAGAATTCGAGCGTACCGGTGCAGGTGACGGGGCTGACATCCGGAGTCAGTAGTGTGGCGGTGGGGAGCACCCACACCTGCGCCGTTGTTGACGGCGCGGTCATGTGCTGGGGCGTTAACAGCTCTGGACAGCTGGGCAACGGCACGGTAATAAATTCGAGCGTACCGGTGCAGGTGACGGGGCTGACATCCGGAGTCAGCAGTATGGCGGCGGGGGGCTTCCACACCTGCGCCGTTGTCAGCGGCGCAGCCAAGTGCTGGGGCCATAACGGCTCAGCCCAGCTGGGCAACGGAACGACTACGCATTCGAGCGTACCGGTGCAGGTGACGGGGCTGACATCCGGAGTCAGCAGTGTGGCGGCGGGGAACGGTCACGCCTGCGCCGTTGTCAGCGGCGCGGCCAAGTGCTGGGGTGATAACTACTACAGGCAACTGGGCGACGGCACAACAACAGCCTCCCGCTCCCCCGTGCAGGTGACGGGGCTGACATCCGGAGTCAGCAGTATGGCGGCGGGGGACCGGCATACCTGCGCCGTTGTTGACGGCGCGGCCAAATGTTGGGGCGAAAACTCCTACGGCCGACTGGGCAACGGCACGGTAATAAATTCGAGCGTACCGGTGCAAGTGACGGGGCTGACATCCGGAGTCAGCAGTATGGCGGCGGGGGGCTTCCACACCTGCGCCGTTGTCAGCGGCGCGGCCAAGTGCTGGGGCCATAACGGCTCAGCCCAGCTGGGCAACGGAAAGATTACGGATTCGAGCGTACCGGTGCAGGTGACGGGGCTGACATCCGGAGTCAGCAGTATGGCGGCGGGGAGTTCCCACACCTGCGCCGTTGTCAGCGGCGGGGCCAAGTGCTGGGGCCTTAACGGCTCTGGCCAGCTGGGCAACGGAACAACTACGACCCTCGCAGCGCCCGTCAACGTGCAGCCCTGACCCCCCTCAGAGGAGGTCTTCTACGTATTGCCTGCTTTTGAGAAGGCAGAACGCAGAGCTCTTTGAGTAGCCGTGAAGCTTAGGCAACGGCCCCTGCGGCTTACTTCAATATTGCGGCGTATTGGATGCGAGGCCCCTTCGACGCAGCAAAAAAGTGGCGCAGAGCCTGAGAGACGCCGCGCAAGTGAATGAAGAATAAACAGTTGCTCCCGGTGCTGGAGGTTGCCTGCGGAGAGGGACGCGCTGGCCGGACGCGCGTGCGTTCGGTAAGCGGCCTTCTGTGAAGCAGGAAGTTACGGCGTAACCGGGTCAAGTGGACCCTTTTACGCCCAAGCGCTCACCCAGACACGCATGGCCAAGTCCGTGCTTGATGCGGGGTGGAGCGCATTCAGAACCATGCTCAAGTACAAAAGCGATGACGCGGGTGTGTGGTTCAAGGAGGTTGACGAGAAGTTCTCCACCCAGGAGTGCAGCGCCTGCGGCGCCCGCACCGGGCCCAAGGGGCTCAGAGACCTTGGGGTGCGCAGCTGGAGCTGCTCGGCCTGTGGTGCGGAGCATGACCGGGACACCAACAGCGCGCGGGTCATCAAGGCCCGAGGGCTCGCTTGGCTGGAGAACGAGTTTTCCGATGCAGCTGAGAGGGCAAGAGCCGGTGAAGCTGCGTTGAATAAGGGAAGGGCTTCAGTCCTGCCCGAGGCTGGATATGGCCTTCCAGATGTGGGAATCCCCTCTTTTAGGGAGGGGGAGAAGGTCAAATCAGTATCCTCAGATATGAACAAATTTTGAGCAGAACTCTTTATTGCATTATGAAAGGTTGGGCTAACCTATTGATTTTAAACGTTATTCATCATGAATATTTCAGGAGAGAGCTAAGAACTCGTATTGAAAAGTGGCTGACCTTTGATAAGCCATAAAAAAACCCCGCACAGCGGGGTTCTATTGTTGAACACTCGGGGTTCAAGAGAGCTTGTCAATGTTATCGGTTAGAAACTGAGACAACATCTTAGACGCCTGCTCGGCCATTGTGGCGTTCTTGAACTTAAAAACAATGTTCTTCTTTGCGTAGTTCATTTCGGCTACGTGAGTGGACCCGTGCACAAATACAACAGGTCCCGGTTTGTTTAGCTTCTCCTGAGCCGAAAGGCTAACAGGCTTTTGCTTAGGCATTGTTCTCTCAACGGAATCAATGAGAGACTTGAGAGCTGCTTCACCTGCACTGACTCGCTTAGCCACTTCGAGAGCACTAGCATGGTTCTTAGCCGAAAGCTCGACAAGCTCGGGCATCAATATTATCGAAAAGTTTTTGGGGTTGGAAGCAATAATCTCTTTGATATCGTCAGGCAGCCTATCAAAGGACATGATTTTGCTGACAATACTTTGGGAAACACCAGCTTCTTCCGCCACCTCTGCTTGCGTGAGGTTCCCATCTTTCATTCGGAAAGAGAATCCCAAGTACTTCTGATACGCGCTCAACGAAGGTGCAAGCAGATTGTCATAGAAGACAACTTTTTTCACTTCGTCATCAGATAGGTCGACAACTATTGCCCGAATCTCATCTCGTTCCAATCGAACAAAGGCTTCTGTTCGATGGTGCCCCGCAATTAGCTCATAAGAACCATCAGCAAGCTTTCGTACTACAACCGGCGTTGTGAGGGGGTTGTTTTTTAGGTTATCGACGAGGCCCTGGACGCGTTGTTCGTCTAGTCCGAACTGCTGGTAAGGGCTGCTCTTCAAGTCCTTAATCTTGAGAAGCGCGCCCTCAGCCTGGTTAGCCTTCGCTTTCTCTAATTCGGCAGAAACTCTTTGAAAGTCGGCCGAAAAATTGAAAAGTTGAGTAGGCGCTGAGAGCGACCTATTTGGGCGAGGAACTGGTGGAGCTGCCACTCCAGCCTCAATTTTTCGAGCCATTTCTTCAAGGTGACGTTTTCCGCTCATACTTCCTCCGAATCAATATCTTCAGCCCACAATGTTTGAGAAGTCAGGTAGACGACTTCGTCAACAAGTTTGTCGTAAGCCTCTCTAGCTCGGGTAAGCGTCTTTTGCGAACCAATGTACTTTGCGATGTCATAGACTGTCTTGAACTCTGACCCCCCAACACGGACAGCTGCGGTATCTGGAATTTCAGTATTCAGCATCATTGCTTCATAGCCCATTTGCATCCACTTCAGCACTGTCTTCGTTTGAAGCTGGGAATGGTCTACTTTGCTTGGTACCACTGCAACCCATGAGAAGGTCTTCTGCGCTTTTTGAGTTGTACCGCTCGCAAGGTCTGAAAGCATCTGCCAGAACTGTGAAGAGCTGACGAAATCCAATCCCTCAGGAGGCAAAGGAAGGAGAAGGGCATCCGCAGCCCAAAACGTGGTCATCGTCATATAAGAAAGACTTGGCGGAGTGTCGATGACCACAAAATCATAATGGTGGCGTATTCCATCATTAAGGGCGTTATCAAGTACGGAGTAGAACTTGAAATCAGGTTCAAGGGAGTCTGGTGCCGTACTTTTCATTTGTCGCATAGGCAGATAGAACTCGCCTGCAAAAAGTGAGTGAGACGCCGGTATCAAATCGACGCCGTCCCAATAGGTATTGCGTATAGATTGCTGAAGTGTGTCCCGTGAGTACCCTGAATCCTTCGGCACCATCAGAGGCATCACTGTGTCCTCTTCAGCGATATCGGGAATATTCAACCCGAAAAGGGAAGTCAGCGACCCCTGGGGGTCAAAGTCGATACAAAGCACGTCGTATCCTTTGAGGCTTAGGCCTTGAGCAAGTGACATAGCGCTCACCGTCTTGCCCACTCCGCCTTTGAAATTCGCCACGCAAATCACTGCCCCCGGCTGGCCTTCCTTACGAAGTTTTTCAGGGCCAACCGCGTTTACCCATTGGCGGGCTTCTGATAACGTGAACTGTCGACGGCCTTTTCCAGTGGTCGGGATTGCCTCGCCAAATCCATCAGGAAGGCCTTTCTCTGCCCCCTTATCTAGCAGTCTAGTCATCTGCTCAGGCGTCTTAAAGCAGAGGGCCGCCAACTGAGTGGCATTGAATAGAGGCGAAACTTTCGCCCCTTCTGGGAGCATTGTGACATGACGAACAATGTCAAGAACATTGTTCAGTTTGTTACCCAAGACCTCAATGTCATCCATTGTCACGCGTTCGAACTGTTTACGCGTCGCCTGAACAGGCTTCGAAAGTTCTGTCATCTTTGCTCCTGAAATTGAGATAGCAGCTAAATTCACCCTACAAGGCAAATTTGTAAGGCATCAACAAGTTGACATTAGACCAGAAAATTTATCGGCACAAGCAAATCTCCGCGATGTAGCAAATATTGCACAACAAAGGTAATTTACCGACGAATCCAGCATCGCCGCACAAAAAGCCTCACCGGTAGCCAAAGAGATGCTCTATGCAGACATAGACGAAATCTTGCGCTCCAGACTGGTAGCACGCACATATCCACTCACCAATGAAGGAAAAAGTGCTGATATGCACAAAAAAACTCACCTTACGCACAAATCAACACACCCGACATGCGGAATCGGCTCACCTTTAGTGAGGAAGGCTCACATAACGACTCACCTATAAGCACAAAAAAGCTCACCTCAATGCACATATCCACATGCTGAAGCTAGGCTAAGTCATTGATTTATATGGGGAAAATTGCTCGCTAAGTATTCAATGACTTCAAATGGACTGCTCTTTAAAGATATCCAATAGGGGGGCAGGGCGCTTTGAGGATGAGTGAAAAAAAGACGCAAGTAGAACGGTGAGCTCTTTTGTGCAAAACCTGCAAACATAAGAGAAAGGTGAACGTCATCTAGCTCAAAGCGCTCACCGGTAGGTCTTAGAGAACGATGAAAAAACATTTCTTCGGTGAGAACTTCACCAGGCGGATATCGGTACAATCGCGCCACCAAAGCAACAAGTGCACACGGACCCGCTATGACGGACAAGCAAACTTCACCGATAGGGGGGCCTCAAGAGGCGTTGTTCTCAGAGGAGAACCTGCCTTCTGTGCGCAAGACGAAGGCAAGCTACGTGCTTGCCCCCGTGTCACTTTCGCGGGAACTTGACGAATTTAAGAAATCGGTCGAGTCAGTTATGGTTAAGCCGCACAAAGGGAAACTAGGGGCACTACATCGGAAGTGCTTCAACGTCATGGTTGCCATGGCCCAGAGAAGTACAAAAACCGCGGCGGGGTACTACGAGGTTAGGTTGAGCGACTTCACAAAATTACTCGACTACCGGAGCCGCAACACAGCGTATTTACAAGAAATACTTACCCACTTGGTAGCAACCCCCGTAGAGTGGGAAGCCATCACCGAAAAGGGCGGCAAAGAGTCTGCCAAGTGGTCGGTTACCGCGCTGCTGTCGTATGCAAGTATTGAGCGAGGTGTTACGGGGGGAACAACCATAACTTACGACTTTCACCGTGAGTTTGAGCCCCTGCTTCTTGCTCCGGGACAGTGGGCCTATCTAAGCCTTCAGATAATGGCCAACTGCCGCACGCATCCGGCAATAGTTCTTTACGAAATTGGCATACGGTACCAAACGAATCCCGGAAAGTTAACCAACAAGCTACCCTGGCAGCAGTTCGCAGCTGTCATCATGGGCGTGCCCTCGGTGAGTCCTGATTTGCAATACAAGTACTTCGTAAGAGACGTACTGAAACCGGCGCTGCAGGAAGTGAACTTGGTACAGGACCAGTTCGTAATGGAAGCAGTTCCGCACCTACTGGGACGAAAAGTAGAGCTGCTCCAGTTTCGGATTACTACCTTGAAGAAAGTTGAGGCGCCACCGCGGTTGGGAACCGCTGATGGCCCGGAGTTTTCCGTTGAGCAATTACGTATGCTGGGGGAGATGCAGAAGATGGGGATTAACCAGAAAACTGGGGAAAACATCCTCATCGCCTATCCGGCCTTGGAAGTGGCGAATGCACTTGAAACTCTTAAGCGACGAGTAGTCAACCCGGGCCAGTCGCGGATACTGAACACCGCCGCATACTTGAAGAGAATGCTAGATGGGCTTCCTGAGCCGAAGACTGTTGCAACAGATGCTTCGATAAAAAAAGAAACGGCACGGAGACCAGGCGCTGTAAAAGGACCTGAAGTATCTCTGCAAGGTCTCTACAAAAAGAATCGAATGACAGAGCTTCTTGATGAGTTCTACGACTTTCCCGACGAAGTAAAGTTCGCAATCGTCGACAAATTTGAGGAGGAGAAGCTCCCCAGTTTGAATAAGACGATGCAAAAAGCTTGGGCGGACGGCAAGAAAAAAGAGACCTTTTACAAAAAAGTCCCTGCCATGGTTGCTGTTGACTTCAAAGAGTGGCTGTTCAACGAGAGTGCGGCCGATGCGGAAATGTTGGCTGACTCAGAGCGCTTGACCCAGTGGCATGACGCTCAGCGACAAAGTGATGCCAACACGCCAGGCGAAACGTAAAAAGTTGCCGCGAGGCAATTATTCGTGCCAAGTAACAAGATTGCTGGCCTAATCCCACCCGTGCGGCAAATTGCCGCGAGGCAATTTTTGAGGAAGTATCAATGACCGTAGTGGTTTTCGGGGCCGAAAAGGGTGGGGTAGGAAAAACATCGCTAGCGCTTGGTTTTGCAAGCGTAGCCGTTACAAAAGGTGTGGACACGGTCGTCCTTGACACGGACAGACAACAAACTGCAAACAACTGGGCGCTCCTTCGTTCCGAAGACGAATCCCTCGCACACCTTTCCGTGTTTGCATGTGGCGGTGACCCTCTGAAAGAAATTGCAAGCTTGGCCAAGCGCTTTGAACTCGTAGTTGTGGACATCGGAGCGCAGTCCTACAAAACACTAGTTGAGTGTGCGCTGCTTTCCGATTTGTACTTGGTTCCCACCAGCGCAAGCGGATTGGACCTTGACTCCACAGAAGCCCTTTATCCACTCCTCAACAAAGTTCAGCAGTCCAACCGCATCAGTAGTCCGATACGAGTGGTGCTCAACAGGGTTCCGCCTCACACAAATTCGATAGAAGTTCACAGAACAAGAGCTCGACTCGAAAGCCAGGAAATTCCGATGCTTGATATATCGGTCAGCCTCAGGAGTTCCTGGCGGAGCATGGCTAACACTGGTAAGGCCCTTCATGAGTTAACAGGCCGCAGCTATGACGAGAGGGCCGCTAATGAGGTCGAGGCGCTCTATTCAGAAGTTGTGACATTACTTAAGAAGAAAGGGAAACGATGACTACAGCAGGCTTCAAAAGAAGGAAGAACATCGACCCCGTAAGAATTCGACAGGCTGCTTTGAATAGCATGACCCCTGAGAACGTTCTAAAAGATTGGCCAATCGGGGAGACTCGTGAAATTCCTCTGCATTTGGTGCAGCGGAATCCTGCAAACGCTCGGGCGTGGTATCCCCGTAAGCCACTGAAAGAACTCGTACAGTCCCTGAAAACTCAAGGGCAACTTACCGCAGCAACAGCATACGTCATGGAAGACGGGGCAATCATCCTTATTGACGGCCACCGTAGAATGACGGGGGCAGAAGAAGCGTCATTGGCCACCCTTCGTATTGAACGCCGGCCGGCGCCTGAAAGCACACAAGCTCTTTATCTCTCTTCCAGAGAAGCAAACTTGCATCAAGCGGGAAACACCCCTCTAGATGACGCCGTGGTGTGGACTCGTCTTTTGAAAGAAAAGGTTTTCAAGAACCAAAAGGACTTGGCTGCGAAACTGAACCTTACAGAGCCAGTTGTAAGCCGTGTGCTATCCCTCGGAAAACTACCGTCTACCGTCATGGAAAGGGTTTCGGAGTGTGAAGAATTGCTTACGCTGAAAATGCTGAACGCGTTGCGAGAATATTACGACCTGCATGGAATGCCCGCGACCTTTTCCCTTATTGACCAGGTAGTAGCCAACAACTGGGGATATCGTGAAGTCGAGGCGCGTACGAAAGAAGCTGAAAAGCCACGAGGCACGAGGGCCAGGGCCCAAGCTTTCCCTCTTACCTACAAAGGGGCCATCGGAGCTGTTCGAGTTTTCGACGGTGGAGCTCGTATTGAGTTGAGCCTAAAAGGGCTGCCTGTTGAAGACAGCTCAGACCTTCAAAAGCGCTTGATGAAGCTTTTTGCGTAATCCATCGCTGGTGGGAGAGGCAGGGGAGGGCGGTCGCCCTTAGAACTTTCCTCCTATTTTTTGAAGCTTAATGGACGCCGAAAATCGCTTCGTTACCGTAATTTAATAATGAAGGTGGATACTCAACCTAACAGCAGATAAGCGGCTATTAGCGCTTACTTGAGCTCTTCGCAAAAAATCAGCGCACTTTTTCTATGCGCTGCATCTTTGAGGAGAGCGATTAGGTATAAAAAACTGTACGAATATACAGTTACGCGGGCTCAAGGTGTTCAATCATCAGTTGAAGAGATGAAACCCCTTTGTACGTATTGATGTCCAGTTTGTAGACCGCGTTGACGAGTGGAGGAGGGGGCCCATCGCTGTGCCGAAACTTAATGGCTTCAAATGTCTTTCCGCCTTTCTCCAGTTTCAGCTTAAGGTGCTTGCCCTCCGAAAGCGCCCGAGATTCCAAAACCTTAAAAGTGTCATAGAACAATGGCTCGGGGAACGCCTGGCCCCACACTTGGCAACGAATCTGCGCTACGGTTTCTTGCGTTATGTCACCGTTGTCGAGGCTTCCATCAACTTCGATAACCTGGTTCAAGTCGGAGGGCTTCAGCAGTGATTTGGCGACCTCTTCAAACGCAGCTTCGAACTCGTCAATTGCGCTCGCACGGATAGTGACCCCCGCTGCCATAGCATGACCTCCAAACTTAAGGAGGACGCCGGGGCAGCGCTTATCGACCAAGTCAAGTGCGTCTCGCAGATGGAAGCCGGGGATTGAGCGTCCCGAGCCTTTCATCTCGTCATCCTTGCCGGCCGCAAGGACAAAAGTTGGGCGCCAAATCTTCTCTTTAATCCGACCGGCTACGATACCGATGACCCCGTGATGCCAGTCTTCCGCATGTAGAACCGCGGTGTATCGGTCCATGCGAAGCGTGGTTATGAGGCGCCGAACGGCCTCTTCGACCATCTCGCTCTCAATCTCTTTTCGCTTTTCGTTTAGGACATTGAGGTCCGATGCGAGCTGTTCTGCTTGTTCAGGTGAATTTGTTGTCAGACATTCAACACCTGCGTTCATAGACTCAAGCCGGCCAGCTGCGTTTATACGAGGCCCCACCCCGAAAGCGATGTCACTTGAGCACAGCCGTCGCGGATTCCGTTGAGCTGCGATTGCCAGCGCGTCAATACCCGGATAGCGAGAACCTTCGTGAATCCCGGAAAGGCCTTCGGCAACTAGGATTCGATTGTTGGTATCCAAAGCGACCACGTCCGCGATGGTTCCAATCGCCACAATAGGTAAGAGGTCCAGGATGGAAAAGTCTGGTTCCTTGAAAGAAGCTCCTCTGTTCACAAGCTCTTCGTACAAAGCCCACATCACATAGAACATTACGCCGCAGCCCGCCAGGGCCTTTGAGGGAAAGGAGCAGCCATGCTGATTTGGGTTAACAATGCACATTGCAGCAGGATGATCTTCTGTTGGCAGGTGGTGGTCCGTGACAAGAACAGGAACCCCGAGTCTGTTTGACTCTTCAATCCCGGCATGTGACGCAATCCCGTTGTCGACCGTGATAAGGAAATCAGGCTTGGGGGACTGTGTGCAAGAAATTCGAGCAATTTCAGGGCTTAACCCGTATCCGTGTTCAATCCGATTCGGAATGATGTAGTCTACATTCGCCCCAAAAGCACGAAGGGCTACAAGGCCTACACTGCAAGCAGTTGCTCCGTCTGCGTCATAGTCCGCCACAATCAAGAGGCGCTTCTGTCTGGCAATGGCATCCGCCATGATGTTGGCCATCTCTTGAGCGCCCTTAAGCTCTTGGTAGGGGATAAGGTCCAAAAAGTTCTTTGACCCCGAAGGTTC
>JAIVFU010000191.1 GCA_020829485.1 Nostoc sp. CHAB 5834
GAATGTTGAGTTTCTTGCCCTCGATTCATGAGGCAGTGCGTTGGGCGGCTCCGCCGACTTGAAGCAACTGCCATCTCGCCGCCAAATCACAGATTATGGCGGGAGCCTTCTCTCCGATTTAGGTAAACCACTTTGTGGTTCTTCTGAATCAATTGCGGCTTGGGCTTGACTCGATAACTGACTTGGATTATGGAGTAACCAGAGCCAAACATGAGTATCTAACAAAATCATTCGCCCAAGGCTTCCCAAAGTTCCGGCATAGATTCGTCAAAATCTTCTGCAATCACAATCGGCATTCCCCGCAATGGGTAGTGATGAGTAGAGGTTTGTTTTGCTTGCCAAGGCACAATGCGAGCAACTGGAATGCCATCACGAGTAACTACAACTTCGGTTTGAGTTGCTGTCATCTCATCAAGTAGCGCTGTGAGGATGCTATCTGTATCTTGAATATTTAGGTACTTCATCCCGCAAATTTTGTGCGATCGCTTTTACGCCTTAATTTTAAGCGATTCTTTGTGTAAGGGACTGACAAATAAAAAAACATCCTAAATTTTCTTGTCAGTCCTTAAGTGCTTTTCGTATCTACCCTTTCAGTCTGCCTTCTTTGTAATCTGATTACTTGTATAAATGGTGGGGGCAGCAATTCCCCCACTGAATTTATTCTGAATTCTTCTTTTACTTATGTCGCTTTTGATGCCACTGCCACGCATGATCGACAATATCTTTGATGGATGGATACTGAGGTTTCCAGCCTAGAATTGTTCTGGCTTTCTCGCTTGCGCCAATGAGAATTGGGGGATCACCAGGACGGCGATCGCGTTCTTCTACTGGTATAGAAATTCTTGTCACCTGTTCGGCGGCAGCAATTACTTCTCTGACAGAGAAGCCACTACCATTGCCCAAATTGAAAACTTCGCTATCGTTACCTTTTAATAAATATTCCAATCCCAAAATATGGGCATCTGCTAAATCGTTTACATGAATATAATCACGAATACAAGTACCATCGGGCGTAGGGTAATCAGTGCCGAAAATAGAGATGGATTCTCGTTTGCCTAAAGCTGTCATCAACACCAAGGGAATCAAATGGGTTTCTGGGTTGTGATCCTCGCCAAGTAAGCCACTGGGATTAGCACCAGCAGCATTAAAATAGCGGAAACGCACTGATTTAAAACCGTAAGCAACATCAAAATCAGAAAGAATCTTCTCTACCATTAGCTTTGTAGCGCCATAAGGATTAATCGGATTTTGGGGATGGTTTTCTGGAATGGGTACAAATTCTGGTACCCCGTAGGTGGCACAAGTAGAAGAAAAGACAAATTTCTTCACAGATGCCGTCAGCATCGCTTCTAACAGAGTCAAAGTACCAACAACGTTATTGCGGTAATATTTAGCCGGGTCAGTCACCGATTCTCCTACGTAGGCATAAGCAGAAAAGTGCATCACAGCAGCAATATCGTGGGTTTTAAATAGATGATCTAGCAAGGCGCGATCGCCTGTATCCCCTACTATTAGTTCTACCTGTAAAACCTTTTCTACCAAATCACGATGCCCATAGACCAGATTATCAAGTATGACAACGTTATAACCCGCTTGCTTCAGGGCAAGCACCGTATGAGAACCAATATATCCAGCTCCCCCCGTGACCAAAATGGTAGGCTTTCCAGGCGACATAGTTTTTCCTTTTGAGTCGATTACTCGCTTAATTTAGTTTACCGGTACTATATTACTCTTCTAGAAAATTATAAATAATAGACGCAGTGGCAAAAAATTGCACTAAAATCACTACGACGGTAGTCTTTGGGTGTGAGGTTTGAGATATCTTAAGTCAAACGGTGCGATTACAATTTGGCAATAAAATAAATCCATTTCCCGAAACCTCTAGGTTGGCCCTTACGGGTGACGCTCCTAGCGTCGCTAAAGCTAAGAAGTCGCTAGTTGTTTTATCCAGGGAAATTATGCACGGTAGTTCCTTTTGGGGAGCCACTACGTTCATTACTGGGGTTCCCCTGGTTGAAGAAGTGGCGTGGAAACCCCAATTAAAGCGGGACTGCCTCACCACCACACTGGCTCACTGCACCAGAAAATTTGAGAGTTAATCTATGTTTCCATTGTTAAGCCGGGTACTGCTGTGGCTGCTGATTGGCACTATCGTATATTCTCTGTTCCAGCGATTTTATCCCTCTGGAACTTTTGTCGGGCGATCAATCTTAGTCGTTATCTTGATAATCGTAGCCCTATCATTTCTTAACCCCACTGAACCTGCTGTAGCGTCGTTGTGGAGGATGCTGTCTTTTCCACTCAAGCCTCTAGGAGCCTCTGTTTTTCTGATGATTCTTGCAGCTCAGAAAATCAAAGGAGGTGGGATAGAGAAACCAGGAGGATACTTGATAGGTTGGGCACTGACGATTTTGCTGTTGGCAAGTACACCAGTAGTCGCCTATTTCCTTAATAGAACACCTCTAAGAGCAATGGTAGGTGAAACCTATGTAGCAACTGCTGCACCAACATCTGGAACACTGGTGGCATTAGGACAACAAACCACCGCACTGGGCATCTCAGATGTGACCGGGAATAGCATTCTTTCTTATAATTTGAGAATGCCTCCCTACCTATTACAAGCAAGTTCTCAAGCTACTCGCACAGGCGGTTTACAACTTGAAGACTTTGTACCAAATGCGACAACGTTGCAAAATACAACAACAACTTGGGAAAATTATCTCGCTTACATTTACAACTTCTTGCGTGTTCAACGGTAACAAGGCAAGGCAACAATACTTGGTTCGTAGTCAGCGCTTGAGCGCTCAAACCAAGGACTAAATTCCTGACTACGAACTTATTCACCCATTAAAGTTGGTGTGGTGGACTACTAGTACCGAATGGCAATAACTATCCAGTTGAAAGAGGTAACAAAAGCTGAATTGACAAGCGATATTCCCTCTACATAGCTGTATTCTTGGACTAGCAGTTAATCTAGGATGATAAAGTTGCAAAATTGCTTTAATGGCAAAATCTCGACGAATCGCTAAACTCACTGCTTATCTACGTCCCCATTGGCGGGAGGCGTCTTTAGGCATTCTCGCTTTGTTGTCTGTCAATGCACTGCGTGTTTATATCACTTTGTTGATTCGTGCTGGTGTTGACAAACTCTCAACAACCTTCATCTTGAACCAAATACTACATTACGTAGTAATCATTGTCTTGCTCAGTTCGGCGATGTGGCTAATGCGGATGGCATCACGCATTTGGCTATTTGGGGTGGGGCGTCAGGTAGAATTTGACCTGAAACAACGGATTTTTGAACACTTACTCAAGCTGGAGCCGGCTTATTTTGCTAGTAATACTGCTGGCGATTTGATTAATCGGGCTACCAGTGATGTGGACAATATCAAGCGGTTGTTGGGTTTTGCAGTCTTGAGTTTGGCAAATACGGTGTTTGCCTACGCCCTTACACTGCCAGTAATGCTGGCGATTAGTGTGGATCTCACACTAGCCTCTTTGGCAGTGTACCCTTTTATGCTCTTGTTAGTGAGTCTGTTTAGTAATCGCTTACGCAAACAACAAGCAGCAGTCCAAGAGCAACTCTCTGACATCAGCGAACTCATCCAAGAGGATATTAGTGGCATTGCCTTAATTAAAATCTATGCCCAAGAAGCAAACGAGCGTCGAGCCTTCGCCAAGAAAAATCAGCAGCTATTGACTGCTAACCTGGAACTGGCAAAAATCCGAAATACACTATTTCCGCTAATTGGCGGGTTAGCTAATATCAGTTCACTGGTAATCATCTGGCTAGGGGCGGCGCGAATGTCTTCTGGAACCCTTCAGGTTGGCGACTTTGTAGCACTGTTAATTTTTGTAGAGGGTCTAGTTTTCCCCACCGCCCTTTTAGGATTCACAATTACTGTCTACCAACGGGGTGAAGTTAGTATCGATAGGCTTGAATCTATTCTCTCTGTCACACCAAAAATTCAAGACACACCCGATGCCATACATCTACCAGTGGCTGAACTTAAAGGGGAAGTGACAGCTAAAAATCTCACCTATACTTACCCTGGTTCCGCTACTCCATCTCTAGAAAATATTAACTTTACCATTGCTCCCGGAGAAACCGTGGCCATTGTTGGGGCAATTGGTTCGGGAAAATCCACTTTGGCAAATGCTTTGCCGCGCTTATTGGATATTGAATCAGGACAATTGTTTTTAGATGAAGTGGATATTACTAAGATAGCTTTGGGAGATTTGCGAGGTGCGATCGCCTACGTTCCTCAAGATAGTTTTCTATTTAGCACTACAATCAAAAATAATATCCGCTACGGTGATCCACTTAGCGAACAAGAGCAGATAGAATCTGTCGCTAAACTTGCCCAAATTGAATCAGAAATTAACAATTTTCCCCAGCAATACGAAACCCTTGTTGGTGAACGCGGTATTACTCTTTCTGGCGGTCAACGACAACGTACTGCCTTAGCTAGGGCTATGCTGGTCAATGCTCCAGTATTAATTTTGGATGATGCCCTCTCTAGTGTGGATAATCAAACAGCCACGCAAATCCTTAAAAATCTCTCTGGTGGTAGTATACGCAAAACAGTAATTTTCATTACGCATCAATTATCTGCGGCGGCGGCGGCTGACCGAATTTTTGTGATGGAAAAGGGAAAAATTGTCGAGATAGGCAATCACTTACAGCTGTTAGAACAAAAGGGTTTATATAGAACTTTGTGGAGCCAGCATCAAGTTGAAGAATTACTCCAGTGAACTACCCCGCCGTAAGACTCAAGGGGCTTCCCAATTCATCGGGAATAGCCATCAATTACTTCGTAATTTTTTTGGTCTTACATTCCCTCCAAAGGCAGGAGTCCTGGTTCCCAAAACCCAAATCTTTTTCTTGCAACATATACCTGAAAACTAATGGTTTTCGCTTATGGCATTGATGGTCAAGAAAATTTTTAGTTTACCAGAAAATTTTGGAGATTCGTCATACATCCAGAATTTGTTTATTGCATAAGCAAAAAATCAATTCCAGATGCAATCCTCGTTAAGTTGACATCAAAGGGCTGCCGTGCCCTTACCGATGCACCTCATATAAACGAGAACCGCTATATTGTCATTTTAATCGGTAAATTCCTAGAAATCCCTTTAAAGCTTGAGTAATATTGCTCAAGCATGATTTTATTAGCTATGGCTATGTGTTTCACTAATTAGAGTAAGGGTTTGGCATCACAGATAACCTATTACGCCAAGCATACGGAGGTTTAATGTCGATATCTAAAGCTGTCAACAGGAACGTTACTCAAAATACCGTTGAAAAACGCTTGCAGATACAGCGTTTGGTAGGAGCAACTCAAATAGTTGCTTCTACTACTGGGAGTGATGTAATCAAGGGATTAACTCAAACATCTAAATCTCTACCCCCCTGTTACTTTTATGATGACCGTGGTTCTGAGCTATTTGAGCAAATCTGTGATTTACCAGAATATTATCTCACACGCACAGAAACGACGATTTTACAGCAGTATGCTAGCGAAATTGCTAAGATAACTGGCGCTTGTGAATTAGTAGAACTTGGCAGTGGCAGTTCTACTAAAACCCGCATTTTACTAAATGCCTACCAGCAGCTAGACTATCCCCTGCACTACTTACCAATTGATGTGTCTACAGGTATCTTGGAAAGTAGCGCCAAGCAGTTATTAAGAGACTATCCCTTACTGCAAGTTTATGCTTTAGCCGGAACCTATGAATTAGCCCTTGCAAAACTCCTACCGACGCAATTACCCAGCAGGATGATTTGTTTTATTGGTAGTAGCTTAGGTAATTTTACACCTAATGAGTGTGATGTATTCTTCTCTCAGATTACACAAGCCCTACAAGTAGGCGAGTATTTCTTGTTGGGGATAGATTTACGAAAGCCGAAACAGATTTTGGAACCAGCTTATAACGATAGCCAGGGAGTGACGGCAGCATTTAACCTCAATATGCTGGAGCATTTAAATCAACGGTTTGAGGGAAATTTTGACACCACCCAGTTTGAACACTGGGCATTTTACAATGAAAGTGAGCATCAAATAGAAATGCATTTACGCAGCCTGCGATCGCAAATTGTAGAATTATGCGCTCTTAACCTCAAGGTTAATTTTGCACTAGGTGAGACTATCCTCACCGAAATTTCCCGGAAATTTGACCTCAATACTATCAAGCAGCAACTCACCGCACAGGGTTTATTACCTCTCCAAGTGTGGACACATCCAAATCAATGGTTTGGTTTATTGCTCTGTCAGCTGCAAGCATAAAGCAAATCAGAGTCCAATAAACATCTCCGAAAATGAATTGTTTTGACGTTGCATTGCAACGTCAAGACAAGGGTTTCAGGTAAAGCATAATTAATTTCTGGAGATGTCTAATATAGATTTAACAAAAACAGCCCCAACGCTATATTACCAGTATTTTGGCTGTTGGATTTTACCAGAGTTTCAGGTTGAGATGGAATAATGATAAAAGCCGAGCTTGTCCCTAATACCAGTATTAGCAGATTAAAAATATATTTATAACTTACGCATTGACAAGAAATACCAAATATGTGTCAAGGTTAAAAACTATATCTTTCGTAAGGGCACAGCAATGCTCATAGGTGTCAACTTAAGCTAAAATAGCATGTCCCACAGGCGTTTTACCCCCCTTAATCCCCCCTTTCTAAGGGGGGAAAAAAGAAATCTAGTTCCCTCCCGTGCCGGATGAGTTTTGAACAGTGCTTGCAGCCTTTCTAAGGGGGGAAAAAAGAAATCTAGTTCCCTCCCCAATACATACGGGGAGGGTTAGGGTGGGGTGACGCGGTGAGTGATGGAAAGCTAGAGAACTGGAATATCACGTCTCGACAAGGGTGTTCACGTTAAGTTGATACCAATGAGCAATGCTGTGCCCCTACAGCAACCCCTACGATCGCAGGATAATTAAGAAAAGCCTGAAATAGACTATTTTAGGTAATGCACATCACGATGCATTTGTACAGTGCTTAAGTCCTAATATTGTCGCATGGAAATTTGTCAAAAAAGCTAAAACCTAATTATGGAATTATTAATAATTTAGTTGCATTTTATTTTTATTAAAATAGAAATTTTACTGAAGTTTTAAAAAAACCCTATTGTCAGTAAATCAGTTATTAGCTCGCATATTTAATGAACCACAACCAAGAATATATATACATCTCACCCATCACTCCTTATAACTTGCGCGTTGATAAGCTGTTACGCATTTTTAAATTACACCAGCTTACTGGTTGATTTATCTTCTAACTAAAGAGACGGATAATTGTTAAGTTATTATGTTATTTAATATACAAGTAGTTTTAACTTATTAATATCCATTAGTCTTACTCTTGCTTATGCCAGATACTTCCCTAATAGATTTGTGAACATCGAAAAGCTTAGATTTCCGGCTTTTCTAAGAAGTCGGGAATCTTTTTGTTCAAAGAATGTATTCCAAAGCACAAAACAACTTAACTTAGACTATATGTCTTTGGTAGTAGAAGCTTGATGCTTGTGATGGACGTTGGGGAAAAGATTATCAGTTATTCTAAGTAATCATGGAAACAATTATTATTAGCACTAAATCATTCATTGGGAGAATGAGAAAGTGGGTTAAACAAGAATAGGAACTTAAACTTGAGATCCAGAATCTTCTGACTGTGCTGTTTTATCTAATTTCTCTCCTAGCCATAATTGTGACTAGCTTATAAGTTTAATCACAAATTAGCACAAGATGTCAGCGGATTTTGCATTTTTATTTAGCTGAGTTTACCAAATCTTCCCACTAAAGGTAGAAATAATACTTAGCAAAATCCTGTAAGCTTTTTGGTAAAAAAGCATTTGAGTGCAAAAGTTATCAATAGACACTCTCTACATTCCCTAGATTCAATATCCTTTAATCATCTAGGTTAAATGCAATACATGTCATTTACAAAACTATACCACCTGTAGTGCTATGAGACATAAATTGTTGAAAACCTAGAATAGACATACTCTTATAGGTTCTATTGAATAATAATTACAGTTCAGAACTAGTTGAATTTATAATATGAAATGCTGCAATTTTTCCAATAATTTACCTAGTAGATTTTTTGCTTCAACTCTGCAAGTAAGTAGCGGGAATTTAAGGTGAACATAGAAAAATTTATCCAACGCTCAGAAACATTGCACAATCGTTTAGCAGATTTATACCAAACTGCTAGTGTATTACCTTGGATTTCAGCTGATCTGCTACCGCAAGCTTTTAAGGAACTCTATAATACCTCAAAAGTAGTGCAGTTAGCAGCAGAGGAACTCCATCAGCAAAATGAGGAACTAATACAAACACGTAATTGCTTAGAAACAGAACGCCAACACTATCAAGAATTATTCGAGTTTGCGCCTGACGCTTATTTAGTGACTAATACACAAGGAATCATTCAAGAAGCTAACTTTACCGCAGCTAAATTGCTCAATGTTTCAAAGCAATTTTTGGTGGGCAAACCAATGATTAACTTCGTCTGTCTAGAAGAACGTCAGCACCTTCGTAGCGAACTTATCGAACTATCTCAATCAGACAGAATTAAAGAGCTATTGATACGCTTGCAACAAGGTCATGGCGAGTTTTTTGATGCAGCTTTGACAGTGGCAGTTGCTCGAAATCCGCAGGGTAAGGCAACCTCTCTCCGGTGGGTGTTACGTAATATTTCTGAACGGAAACTACTAGAATCAACGGTAGTCAAAAATGATAGTGATCTCTTGTACGATCGCCCTATGCAGAAATATTCTAAAGGAGAAACTATTCCCCTTAACCCATTAGTAATTTTGTATGTTTGTCAGGGTTTGGTCAAACTTAGTACTTACTGTGAAACGGGTGAAGAAGTTTTAATAGGATTGGCAACAGCAGAAATGATTTTTGGCTCTAGTTTGACATCTCTAAATATTTACCAAGCAACAGCCCTCTCTGATGTTGAGTTGGTGTCAATTTACGCAGCGGAGATAGCAGCTTTACCCAACCTGAGCCATATCCTTTTACCAAAAATTAATCAGCGCTTACGGCAAACAGAATCTTTTTTAGTCATTTGTGGAAGACGACGGGTACAAGAGCGCTTGTACCATCTATTACAACTTTTGAAACAAGAAGTTGGTGAAACGGTGCCGGAGGGAACTCGCCTAAGTGTTCGCTTTACTCACGAAGATATTGCTAGCGCCTGCTGTACTACCAGGGTAACAATTACACGATTGATCGGCAAATTACAAGAAGAAGGTATAATCAGTTTTGACTTAAAAAAACACATGATATTGAAAGATTTCGATTAATTACTTTGCTGTAGATTAATGACATTTTTGTTAAGCAAAAATAAGTTGCTAGCCAATCAGGAAAATTGCTATATCTGCAAAAATATGGCTGATATATCCAGTCCAGATTGAGCAATAAGTTAAGTAGCACCATGACCAAATCGCCCCTGCTAGGAACACGCCCAATGAGCATAATGTTGTCGCACGCCTGATATGCGAAGTATAAAACTTTAGTATCGTAATCAGACTTGAAGAAAATAAAACTTTGTACGTTGTCACAAAAATTTCATACTAGTTTTAGTATGAAGTTGTGTGTAATATTCTCTTGATCGCAGGATTTAAGTAGGACGGCGGAAATAATTTGCATGTTTGTAGTAAGGACTTTAGTCTTAAAAGAAGGACTGAAGTCCTTACTACGAACTGGATTACAATAATTTTACATTACAAAACACATAGTTTGAATTATTCACACCGACTTACTTATCTAATGATTTTTTGTGTCGATCTACTTACACATAATTAAAATGCACAGCGTCTTGCAACGTTGTGAAGCATCTGGGATGTAAGCTTAATACTATCCCAACAAGGAATTCAAAATATAACCAAAATAATGTATATCTAAATTTGACGTGTATTACTAGTGGTATGTCAATTTTCTATTTGTGGATAAAGACGCTTGAGACGGATACGGGCATCCGCTGTTGTGAACTGCCAATCTACAGACTTTTGTGAATGATTGCGTTGAATATACCAAGCCGTTGTTT
>JAIVFU010000192.1 GCA_020829485.1 Nostoc sp. CHAB 5834
AGTTTGACAGTATTCGTCTATAAAGTTGACTGTGGGTATTGGCTGACGAGGCTCTACCATAACACAGACCTCACTTCTGGGCTTTGTTCTTGATTATACTATGGCGAGAGTGATAAAAAAGGGTTAAGGGCATCGGGATTATTGAGAATATCTCCCCAACTTTTGAGAATACCCGCACCACAATAGACTCAACCCGCACCACTTCCGCACCAGAAACAACGCCAAATCAAGACTTCCGCACCACCCGCACCACTTTTCTAGATCAGGAAAAAAACATTGAAGAAAAATCTGATCATGATTTACAAATAGATTTCCTTTCTCCTCCAACGGACAAAGAAGAATACCCCCCCCAAAGTGATGCGGGTGATGCGGAACCCTTACCTGACTTGGAAAACTGCTGCGGCGAGTCCTGCGTCACTGGTGCGGATCAACTAGAAAGTGGTGCGGGTATGCCAACTGAGGATCAGGCAGTGAAAGACGCTCCAATTACATCCGATACTGTTTTGGTAAAAGCTGAGGACGAGAACTCATACTCACTGTTGCAGTAAAAACCAATCAATCGGGAGAAATTGTGAGTGACTTCTTACAGCAGTTTTGGCACCAATCAGAAACTGTCAACCAGATGTTTTAGGCGTCACCGTGCCAAAACGGGAAAATCGTACGCTAAGGCTGAACGTCTTTGTCCGCCTAGATTTGAGGTGTTAATTTTTTTGATGGTGCAGAGTATTGGCAGTACTCTGCACCATCAAAAAGACTAATTCGAGTCAAAAATGATGAATAGAGGTATGCCGTTTGCTCAAAACAAGGTATTTTCATAGCATTCAGGTTAGGCTCAATTCTTTAGCGTACGATTTTCCCAAATTGGCACGGTGATGCCTGTAAATATTTCCTTTTGGGAAAGATGCACGCGCCACCTCTACTGTTTGTTGAGGTATGTCGGGGATATTTTGGGGATGCATCGACATGGTAACAATTTATCTAAGCGTTCTGGATTTAATTATCCTATCGCTGCGGAAGTAATCAGAATTTTCGTGCAATATTACGTTGCCAAAATTGTTAAGCAATATTTCGCCAACAGTGTCTTCGCTACTTTCTCCCCTATTAGTAACTAGTTTATGTTGGCGCTTGCGGATAGAAATTGCAACAAGAACTGTAAATGCTAACAACACATCCAATGAAGCTGAAGGTTCGGGTACTGATGTTGGATTATTACCTTCTGGAGGAAGGAATTCTAATCCGTACTTGGGGGCGGCTGCTAAGAGTCTTGGTATGTCAGGGGGTAAAGGCGGAGTAAAGGGGTCTGTCGGTGTTACTGGGTCGCCTACTTCCCTAAAAAACTCCTCAATCCCCGATGGTAGCCAAACGTTCAGCATCTTTGCTGGGTCTGTCCCATTATTTATAAATGAATGAGCGTGGTCTTTAGGCCCATAAATAAGGGTTCTGGGGGTTGCATTGATAAGTTCGTTATCTATTTGGAACGACAATTGCCCTTCAGTAATGTAGAACCACTCGCTTTCCCTACGGTGGATATGCAGTGGTGCCCCACCCTGTGGCGGAACATAAAATTCTCCTAGCGTGTAACGCCCTCCAGTATCTTCGCCTGTTGCTATAAAGGTAGCCCGGTCAATCCCCACAACCCAAACTGATTCATAATTTGAGAAAGTCTCGGGTGTTGGCGCTACGAAATCATCAACTCCTGTCATTTCAATAAAGGTAGCCCAGTCAACTCCTGTTAACACTTGCATATCATGAGCTTCTGCTTTAGGGTTTACTACCAAGGCAAATAACAGCGAGCTAGTTACGCAAAATACAGCAGACTTCATTGATTGAAAAATTCTTGATGAAATGTACTTACCTAAACGTCTGTTCATAATCTTCCATCCTGATTATTTGGTAGTTTCGCAGTTAGCAGCGTACAGTGCCTATGCCAAGGTAAACTTTTACCCTCTTTTATTTCTTTGGGAGAACCCAATCGCTGAAAGCCTTTGAAAAGTTGAATTTTTAGGTTTTAGCTAAAAATTTAAATTCCTGTTAGAAAATAAAGGCTCAAAGCTTAATAAGGCCAAAGTTTTAGAATCTTACTCCGATAATTGTTTCCGAGAGTGAGAAAACAATTTAGATTGCACCAATACACTTAAGTGTAATGCTCAAGAGGTTCCTAAGTGTTTCCTTTCTGCTGTCCAATGAATATCGGATGATTGATAAACTTTCACCTCCTCCAAACCAGCTTTTTGTACTAGCTCATTTACCTCATCGAGTCTAAAAGCTGCATGTAAAGAATCTCGTAACTGCATATTTTGGCGCTCGTTGTTCTGTGACTCTCTACCAATTCTTTCAACAAAGGCATTAATTGTTGCTTCATCATCGGGTCGAATTAAATCGCGGATGAAGATTGCTCCGTTTGGCTTAAGTACTCGCTTTATTTCCAGAAAAAAGGGCAGAGGATCAGGCAAATGGTGAACAATACTATTTGAGATAACCATATCGAATTGCTCATCCTGATAAGGGAGTTGCTTGGAGTCGGCTAATTCTATAGAAATCTGTTTTTGTAAACCGGCTTGCTCGACATTCTTTGAGCCAATGAGCAGCATGTTTGTTGACAAGTCGTTGCCGATAATCCGTAAATGTGGACACTGCTGGCAAATTAAGATTGGAATGCGGGCAGTACCCGTACCCGCGTCAAGAATGAGACCTGATTGTGGGGCTAACTCAATAGCACGTTGTGCAAATGCGGTATTTACTTGCGTGAAGTCCGTCGCGTCGTATTCAATAGCCTCTTCTGGCGTATCCATCACTTCTGGTTCAAGAATTCTTTGCATTGTTGAATCTCCTTAAATCTGTAAATCTGCTGATAAATGTTTTCATTTAACAGCTATAATGGCTATTAATGCAGTATTCTCACATTCTATTCCTATATAACTATCTTTAGTGACAACATTTACTAGTGGATGCGAAAAGTTCGTAAAATTAATAGCACTTAAATCAGAAGGCTTAAAACCTTCTTTATAAAGCCTTTGTAACCAAATATCTACTGATTCATGTCTTTCACAACGAGTCTCTTCGCTATTACCTAAAACATCTTCTATCTCTCTACCAAAAAAATAATTAATCAACAAAAACTGTAATTTTTTAGGAATATTTAATTGAGAAATTATTTTAAAACCTAATCGATAATTTTCCCAAGCATTTTTAAAACGATACCATAAGTCGGAAACATTATGATCACAATTAGGTTCAATAAGAATAAATGCTGTAGGATTTAATTTAGATAATTTTAAAATTACCTGCTGACGAGTATCACCTTCTTGTCTTCGGTCAACTATATGGTGTAAAGAAAACGCTTCATTAATTATTAAATTTCCATGTAAATTAGATAAAAACAACCACTCTTGCTCACTTAAATCTTCAACTAGTTTTGGAAACGAAATAAATTTTAAATCAAAATTAACAGATTCAGATGCTTTTAAAATATTAGATTCAGCTTCTAATAAATTTTCTTTAGAAGGTTCTATACCCACAATAGTCAATTCTTTAATTTTTATTCCCTTTCTGTCTAAACGTTTTAATAAATCAACTTCTTGTAAACCTTTTCCTATACCTATATTCAACAACGTAACAGTAGTTAATTTATTCAACCATTGACATATCAACTCATTTGCTATGGGATGTGTTAACGATACAAAAGGAACTTCTGTAGAAAGTAATTGAAAAAGGTCAATTTGTGAAGCCTCATCATAATTTCGTAAATAAATATTTTCAGCAGTATAACCATCAATTCGTTTAAGCAAAGCTGAAGAAAAAAGGAAATACTGTAAATCTAATATATCTTCATCTACATTTAACAAAGATTTAATTAAATCTTTCAAATTTTTTTTAGCTTGTATTGTTGCTCCTATTTTTATCTGTAACACAGATTCAGCCAATTTATTGAATTTGTTATCCATGATTAATCTTCTTGTTAAGTATTTTTTTTGGTTTTTTTAAACTGATTGTCAAAAAAGTGTCGTCTTAGCTTACCCCCAAAAATAATTTTAAGTCGAAACATAGCTGTTTTGGACAAAGAACGTCGATGATATCTGCTTTATTGCTTCCATTGCTGGCAACCAATTTGATGTCTCCGGCGTAAATTTTCATCTCTGTCATGTGGCGGTAGTCAGAGTTATTAGGCTGTTGAATCTGAGCGTTACTGCGGGGTGGAATTGTAGCTAAGGCTCTACGTCCAGCAATGGTATCGTAATAGTTGAATATGTCATAACCAGCATCACCTGATACTTGTTCAATCTCCTGCTCGATCTGCTCTAACAAGTCTGGTAAAGCTTTGCAAATCAAAAGTTTTATCCTTTATACTTGTACTATCAGAGCGATTCAGATGAATGATTCCTTGGATCTATAAGTCGCAAACGTTGTTGTTCAAACTTGTCAAGCATATCTATTGCTGTATAGCTAGATGAACGCAAACTTCCACTTTCAGCGCCTCCAAACTGTTCACAAATAGCTTTATGGGAAGCACAGATAACCTTATAAGCTGAGATGAATCTATCATATTTAGGCTGAAGCGAATCTGGCAAATTACTGTACATGGGCTGAAGTTTCTTTAATATAGTCATTAGGTAAGCATGATCCCAATGCATCAAACCACTAAAATTTTCTGACTTAACATGAGGAGGCATCATCATCTTACGAATACTTTCGTTATAAGTTTGCTTACCAAAACTTCCTGCCATTTCCATTGACGCAGCCGATGATAACATAAGTTGTGTCGCCGTCTCTAATTCAATTCCTGCTCCATTTGTATCTCCAGCTTTTATATGCGTTTCTAATCGAGAAAAACAAATAATTAAGCCCTGAATGTAAAGAGAAAACATCCAATGAGACTTTTTCCAAATTTCTAGTGATTCCTTGTTGTCCATAAATTTTATTCTCAAGTGAAGTCAAAAACTCTGAAAAATAATTCTAAACAAGTTCGTAAGCCATTTTTTTGTGCTTCTATATGGGATTTATATGATTCAGAATCAGAAAAATTACTTATTTTAAGCAATGTTTGATATACCTTTATTAGACTGGCAACTAGACAATTAGCTGGATTTTCTGCCTGAATATGTTTTAAGCCAAAGAAATTATCAAAATCATCAATTTCCCACTGTTGTAGTCTTGTATTAGAATTAGCAATATTACTTTCAATAATTTCTAACGGTTCCAGTATTTCTAATGCTTGATTTATTGTTAAAAGAGCATTGCTATATGAATGTTCATCCAAGGCTTTTTGAAATAAATTTAGTGCTACATACAAGTTATCTTTAGAGTCTCCTAATTGATAAGTCGTAGGCAAACAATCTGGTCTAATTAAGATTAAGGTGTCTGAAAGTATCATCTCGTTATTCTTATTTAAGTAAGTGACCGAAAAAAATGGGATCTGTGTAAAGATAAGTAAATACGGAGAGAAGCTGCATTAAAGGTGGTGTAGATATGGGGGCAAGATTAAGGGTATTGCTGACGAAAGAACAAGACGCAGAGTTATTTAACCTGAGAACAGCGCAAGTACCACAGAAAGTAAAAGATAGAGCCGAAGTCATCAGATTAAATGCAGCGGGGTGGTATGTAGAAAAAATAGCGGCTCACTTTCATTGGGGAGAGAAAACAGTAAGACTTGTGTTGCATAAGTGGAATAAGCATGGAATACAGGGATTATGGGAATTACCAGGTAGAGGGGTAAAGCCAAAGTTGAAGGAAGTTGACATCGAATATTTGGAAAGATGCTTGAAGTCAGAAGCAAGAACGTATAACAGTCAGCAACTAGCAGAAAAACTAGAGAAAGAGCTAGAGCTAAAAGTGAGTAGGAGTACAGTCAGACAAGCACTTAAAAAAAAAGTGTGATATGAGCCCAATACCTTGAATTACACCATGCTCGTTGCCACTATATCGCCAAGTTCGTACAAGTCATACTCCTGATTTTTTTGTAATCGAATTAAACTGGGCAGGATGGGAAGAATTTAAACCAATTAGTGAATTAATCAAAAAAGCACAACAACAACCAAACCGCTACGTTCAAGATGAAACCGGAAATTGGTTTTGTCCACCAGGAGAAGAATATGCAAAAAAATACGGACTTAACTATCGACTGAAAACAAATATAGAACAAAATACAATTCGTTTGAGAAATTATCAATGGTTATAACCATATTTTCAAGGTAAAAATTTAGACGGAAACAAGAATCTTAATCAACTGATATTATCTCTTGTGAAAGAAAAGCCAGGGATTACTTATAGCAACTTACTCTTAGCTATAGTGGGAGTTAGTCCAGATGAAATTAATAGTTTAATTGTCCAAAGAAAGCTGTTTATCAACTTTAATACTGCCCCTTTAGCCGAACCCGATAAAATTCATATTTTTTCCACAATAGAGCAAGCCGAACTCTATGAAAAAATGGGATTATCAGATATAACAGAAGATTCTTCGAGTCAGAGTTACGAAAAAGTTGAAAATCTCTTGCTCAAAGCACGTCCTCAAGATTTAGAAACTGCTAATGCTCGTTATGAAGCCATTAAACCATACTTAGAAGAAAATTCTCTACCTATTACCAAAGCCAGTCGCAGTATTCGTCGTTGGCGTAAACAATATCAGCAAGCACAAAAACTGTATGGAGAAAATCATGGTTACGTGGGCTTGCTCCCCAAACATTTAGATAAAGGCCATCATCAAAAACTAGAACCAGCGCTCTTAGATTTTATGGCAGAATTCATTGAAAAAAATTACTTTACTGCCAAAAATAGACGAGTGAGTGGAGTCTATCGAGAATTTCAATTAGTCTGTAGTCAACAGCAACCCCCTTTTAAACCTCCATCAGAGAAAACATTTCGTGAGCAGATTAAGCGACAAAAAAACTATCAACTTATATTAGCTCGCCATCATAATTTAAACGCCCTTGGCGATAAGCATCTAAAAGATAATTTCGCCTTCCTACCATAATTCGACAGCGCTCTCCAGAAGCTAGAGCAATAAATTCATCCATCTGATTAATTAAGGATTTAGTATTACCTTTTTTTAAAGTTTTTCTGGCTTTTTTAAACCATTTTTTGGACTGTGTTTCTTCACTAAAAGCCACATCTGCAAAGGCTTTTAAATGCTGATTAACATGATAAAAATCGAAGAGTTGATAAGTTTCGGCTGGGCATCCTAATCGTGTCAGGAGTGGAGGAATATGTATCCAGATCCACTCTGCCCCATCTCCGATTAATAAGACTTGTTTTGCCTGACTAATTCCCAATTCAACTAAGTGTGCTTCTAAAATATCTAAAAGCGCTTTGTATCCATCATAAGTGCCATCATAATATAGGAATCGTATTTGATTTTTGAAATTATCTATGTGGGCGGGGAGTGGGGAGTAGGGAGTAGGGAGTAGGGAATTAGGCTTTTCGATCTGTACGGAGCTTTTTCAGAAATCAAATATTAGTCCTATAGGAATTTCAGAATTATTTACTTTTTTACCTTGTTCATCAACAACATAAATTGTTAATAATTTTGGTTCAATCCATTTACCGATAAACCCGTGTCGCTTCGTTTTGGAATTTTTTCTCCCCTTTTTATTAATTCGGACTCTACTTCGGCCGCCATCTACAGCGATGACAACTCTTTGGTCTTTCAGTAGATTACCGATAGGTAAATTACCCAGTTGCAAATTCAATATTTTAGATTGACGTAAGTTGATGCCAATTTGACCAAATTTATATGTTAGTCTTTCTATTCGTTTTAAACTAATATTAATTCCCCAACCAATTAGGTTTGTATACAAAGTTTAGTAATCTGAGCTTCAAAGTCTTTCAATGATTTCGCTAAATCTAAAGTTGCATCTATATTTTTTTCCATCAAGGTAGGCGTTTCCTGTCTCAAAAGTATTGCTAAAAGGGAATTCTACCTTTTTTCGCATCCACAAAAAAAATAGCACTCTAAACTGATGTTACGAACGCTGTTCATTATTAGGATATTTTACGTATTAATTGCTTAAAAATGTAGTAAATATATTGTTATACTGAAAAAGATGATTAGCGTAGGCGTAGCCCGCCGTAGGCATCGCACCTTTTTTGGCCGACCTCACAAAATCGCATTGCTCCCCTTTTTAAGCTCGTATGCAGTAAGACCGCCAACGACCTCACCTTCTTTCAATGCGGCGATCGCAATAAAGTAGTCACTATCGAGCAGTTGCCGCAGGTAGTCTGCACTAGGTGGATTTCTATATGTCTCCACCTCATCGAACGCCTCACCAAAGGTCGCTAGTAGAGCTTCCATTAATGCAACGTCCTCCGGTACAATCTGCTGAATGCTTAAGTTCATAGGTATTTCCTAAGCTATATTCCTGCTGAACGGCTAAATCCTGCTCGTTCATACAATATTAGACGAAAAGGCTAAACCCAAAAATCAGTTGATTATCGTTTGCTGTTATGGCTGTCTTTGGGGTGCAGTTATCGGAATTGCGACGTTGTTTATCAAGCCCAGCGTTACTGTGGCGGCGATTGGGTTGGGTTTTACGGCTGGAGCGTCTGGGAAATTGTTGGTTCCAAAAGGGGAATAAAGGTCTATAATGCTGTCATAGTAAAGTTTTCCTTTTATTCTTTGGTATTTCCTTAACTTTCCTTGCGGTAGTGGATGTAGTAAAGTCAGTGGAATTATCTTATTTAGTGGAAATTAGTGGAATCAGGTTTAACAGTGGATGTACACTAGCTCATAATTTTATTTATTAAAAAGGAATAAATACTTATGTCTGATTTTGAAGCACCAAATAGACTAGACCGGATTGAAGTATTGGCTATTATGAATACTGAAGCTATAGCAGCACTAACCACTAAGATTGATAATTTGACTGATAACGTAAATGATTTAACAAATAATGTTGACCGTGTATTAAGTCGTAGTGCAGTTTTAGATGATGTTTTACTTGAATTACGTGAGAGTCAGGAACAGCAACAAAGAAATTTTGAAGAACATCAGCGTCATTTTGATGAACATCAAAGAACCACTAACGCTGCGTTAAATAGCTTAGAAGCTATATTACTACAATTGATAAGAATATTTCCACAATCCTAAATCAGCAGTAAAGATAACCTGCTTCTAACCCTAGCTTTCACGTAACTATTTATTTTTTTTACATTTTCCTTTAACATTTAGCAACATTGACAAAGATATCTAATCAGCGCACAATAATTCGGCTAGGCTTTGTCGCCCGTTCCATTCTGAATATCAACTTTATAAGACTATTCAGTTGTTAGTACAGATGATTCGGCTAGCATTGGATAGGGTGAAACTTTATTTCCAGTGCATCACCAGAAGCTTATTATCTCTATAATTTGCTCTTTATGAAGTAAAATAGCATCAAATCAATCCAAAACATTTTTACTACTTTTAGAGGTGGGATTATCGGTATCTTAACTTTAAGAGCTTGTGGGATAATGAGCAATATTCCCACGGGAGAAAAATTATTGTTGAGGTAGATTAAATGCCTGTTACCTACGAACTTAGAGATTATCAGCATCAGTGGATAAAAGATATTTGGAATTCTTGGGAGAATGGTAATAGGCGAGTGCTTGCACAACTCCCGACAGCTGCCGGAAAAACGGTGTGTTTTGCACATATTTCCCATAAATTCTTTGACCAAGGAAAGCAAGTTTTAGTCATTGCCCATCGGATTGAGTTGATATCTCAAGCTGCCGAAAAGCTCTCAGAAATTATCGGTGAACCAGTTGGGATTATCAAAGCAGGTGTTCTGGCTAATCCGGAACGGAGAATCCAAGTTGCTAGCGTTCAAACATTGAGCAGATGAGAGGTATTAGACTTGCCAATGAACATTGGACTTTTGATATTAGATGAAGCGCATCATGCAACTGCTTTATCTTATCGACGATTAATTGAACATTATGAAAGCGCCCAGATATTAGGTGTAACTGCCACCCCCCAGAGAATTGACGGTCAAGGTTTTGTTGATTTATTTGATGATTTGGTTATTGGCATTGACACTGCTCAATTAA
>JAIVFU010000193.1 GCA_020829485.1 Nostoc sp. CHAB 5834
ACCTCGGGTGGGTGCGCATGCGAGAGCCGTTGCGCTTTAGTGGCTCCCTCAAGGGCGCCACGGTATCGCGCACCGCCCACGCCTGGTTCATCTCCATCCTGGTGGAGACCGAAGACGTTCCCCTGCCCAGCAAAAGCCAAGCTGCGGTCGGGGTGGACTTCGGAGTCAGTGCGTTGGCGGTGCTGAGCACGGGGGAGCCGGTGGAAGGGCCAAAGGCCCTTCGTACTCTGCTCGACCGGCTCAAGCGGCGTTCCCGTGCCCACAGCCGCAAGGTGAAGGGGTCCGCCAACCGGAGGAAGTCGGCTCAGGCCTTAGCCCGGTTGCATTGGCGTATCTCTTGTGTCCGGAATGACTCGCTTCACAAGCTCAGCAACCGGTTGACCCGAGACTATGCCTGGATTGCCATTGAGGACCTGAACGTCAAGGGGATGATGGCCAACAGGCACTTGTCCCTCTCCCTTGCCGATGCCTCCTTCGGTGAGCTGCGCAGGCAGCTCACGTACAAGGCTGCTCAGCGGGGAGTGCATCTGGCGGTCGTAGACCGCTGGTATCCGAGTTCGAAGAGCTGCAGCGCCTGTGGCGCTGTCAACGACTCCTTGACGCTTGGCACTCGGGTCTGGGTGTGCACCGCTTGTGGTGCAACTCACGAGCGAGACCACAACGCCGCCAAAAACATACTGGCGCAGAGTCTGAGAGACGCTGCGCCAGTGAATGAAGAAACATGTGCCCCCGGTGCGGGGGTTTTAGCCTGTGGAGAGGGAAGCTCTGGCCGGGCGCGCAAGCGCTCGGTGAAACTGCCCTCTGTGAAGCAGGAAGTTAAGGCATAACTTGGCCAAATGGCCACTTTATGCTTTACGGCACAGCTTCCCTATACATCCTAGGCAAAACCTTAGGAAACATATGAAAACCAATATCTCGCTCTTCCCCCTGCTTGCCTTTGTTCGTGAAATGGTAACGTCGAACGAATACGCTCCCGTGACACCCTCTGACTTCAATTGGAGCCCTCAGGACGTCATTGACTTTCTGAATCGTCTTTTGAAGGGATTTCCAATTGAAAAATTGGTTATTTGGACTCAAAATTCTCATCAAAAAGAGATGTGGAAGGTCCCCAAAGAGAACCATGCTACGGGGAACATCATCCTCTCGGGCTATCCGCAAATTGCGACGCTCGCGTGGCTCAGACATCTTGGTATGCGCAAAATGTCCCATCAAGTGGGCGTCGAAGCAAAAGTGTTTTGTGGGAGCTGCTGGTTTTACTGGCAGCGTTCTACCGCTTCTTTTGTTTATCGCAATTTGGGAGGAAAGGAACTACAGTCCCTTGACTTCATCCCCGTAAACACAATGCTAGGTTCCGAATGGAACTCCTACGTTCGGGCCGTGTTGCGAGAAAATCCAGGCATTATCTTCGATGACATTGACGCGGTGGGGGCTACCCTCCAGGGGAACCTAGTCACCTATTCTTTGGTCTGTGAACGAGTGTCTACAGATGAACCGAGTGAGATTCTGGAGTACATCCAAAGGACTCAGGTTGCTCCCGCTTCACGAGCAGATGCCGAAAGTGTCTTCAAGGCGGCTTTTATTCCAGTCAACAGCGAATTCAATGAAGCGCTTGCTTCGCTGGAGCTGAAAGTACGTGAATACGACGGTCGCCTCCAGGATGTCTACGATGACGACGAAGTAGTGCGCTATGCTTTGTCTGTGTTGATTCCGGAGTTTGAGTACCCGGACTATTCTCACAAGTATTTGTCAGAAATTCTGGCCAAAATCAAACGTTCTGTCCAATAAATTGGACAAAGTCTGCCTCTGACTATTCCATTTGCATTCATTCAAAAGGCCGCCATGCGGCCTTTTTCTTTTCGGAGTCTTTGCTGTGTTTACGTTGCCATTTTATTCGTTTAAAATGTAAACTATGTGGCAAGCATCGATAGGCTAAAGCGCAAAATTTGCGCACTGGGCGGGTGCTGCCGAGATTTCAATGGGCCCGAGCATTCCTGTGGGCCTGCCACGTGCGAAGTTTCGTTAGTCCGCGAGACTTCCACCGCTGTACCATGCAGCACTGAAAGGTCATCCCCGCACATGAATTCAGAATCCGCGAGTGTCATTGAGCTGCTCACATACATTGAAGAGGTAGAGAAGCTCAAGAGAAAGCCCGTTTACGTTGTTCCCACGGATTTCTTTGTCGCGCACCAATCCGATTTGGAATTACTCCCAGAGGTCACGGCAAACACTGTGGAGACGGAGCGGGAGGTGTGGCTACGTGTGCCGCGGATGCAAGAAACCCCCGCACCAACTATCCCGGCCGCGCTGGTGCCGTGGGTGACCAGCACCAAGAGCTTGGACAAGCTCCCTGTTCTCAATAGCAGCCGAGGTCCCTTGGAAGGTGAGCCGAAGGGCACAAACATTTCCATTGAGCAGCATCCTGAAGTGGTGGCGCTGTTCGACTGGTACCTTGAATATCAATGGGCCCCTTGGGTGGCGGCTGAAAAGCCCCGTCGCAAGTCCATTTCACTCTACAACAAGCTATTCCAGCTGTACCAGGTGCTGTCATCGGATGGAGCCGAAAACCCCGTAGAACTCGTTTGGGGGCTCGGAATGGCCTCTTGGAAGCCCGCGGGCTCTGCCAACAAAGTGGAGCACCCTCTGCTTACCCAGTCTTGCGACTTGCGCCTCAACGAAAAGACCTTTGCTCTGGAAATCTACCCACGCCAGGCAGAGGCAAAGATTGAGCTCGACTGCTACTCCGAGATGGAGCTGGCTGGCGTTCTTCCGCTAGAGAGTATGTGGAAGGAAGCCCTCTCTAAGCAAGCGACGAACGTAAATCCTTTTGAGCACAGCACCTACGAAGGCTTTCTGAAGGCAGCAGTCGCCCAATTGGATTCCACGGGTCGCTACGAAGAGCGAATGGACGGGCAGCCCCTGCCTACGCCAGGTGAAAACCTCCTTGTCACCAGCTCTTGGGTGGTGTTTGCACGCAAGCGTTCTGCGGATGTGTTCCTCGAAGATGTTCGACGCTTCAAGGCAAAGCTGGCCGATGGCGCGGAAGTTCCTCCTGTCATCAAGGAGTTTGTGAAGGAGGGAGATTCGCAGGTTAGGGTCCAACCTGAAGTTGCTTTCAGGGGGCTTTCCACCAGTGCATCGGGCAACGGCGTTCGTGACCTGTTCTTCCCTTTGCCCTATAACGAAGAGCAGGTCTCAATTGCTTCCAAGCTTGAGAACAACAGCGGCGTGATTGTTCAGGGTCCTCCCGGTACCGGAAAGACCCACACCATTGCCAACATCATCTGCCACTACCTAGCCCAAGGTAAGCGGGTACTGGTTACCTCCAAAGGGGACACCGCGCTTTCTGTGCTTCAAGAGAAGCTGCCTGAGCGGATTCGCGCCCTGAGCGTCAGCCTCCTGTCCGATGAGCAAGACGGTATGCGCCAGTTTGAGCATTCCATTGCTCGCATCGCCGCCGAGGTAGCGTCCCTGCAGCCTTCACAGCTTCAAGCCAATATCGGGCAGCTGGAAAGCTCTCTGAATGAGCTCCATGCTCGGATAGCCTCGCTGGACCAAGACATCAGCCGGGAAGCTGCTTTGAACATGCAGACATATCCTTTTCAGGGCCGAGACGTGGCGCCGGAGGAGCTGGCCAAGCTTGTCATGGACCAGATGGACGACCATCAGTGGTTTGTGGACCAACTTCCCTCCAGTGGCGCGGAGGCGCTGCCCTTCACCGAGGCAGAGGCTCAGCAACTGCGCGCGGCCCGGTCTGCCTGCAAAGGAGATTTGGGGTACGTTGAAATTGCGCTTCCTGAGCTGACCGCGCTTCCGGGGTGGGACGTACTCTTAGGCCTTCACCGCGATATCGTTCGAGCCAAGGAGATTGACGAAGACGTGGAGAGCGGCGATGTTTTTGCTCTCAAAGATTCCTCTTTTGAAACCTTCGAGGCTGCTCGGGCTCTGCTTAGCAAGGCTTCCGCCTATCTGGAGTCATTGAAGGAATTGAACTCAAGTGTCTTGGGCTCAGGGCTCCTGCGCAAGTTGCGCGAGCTGAAAGCAGAAGATGTTCTCGTTACCAATCTGGCCGAGCTCACTGAAAAGTTCAAGAAGCTGGAGGCATTCCGCAAGCAGCTTGTTGCCCAGGCTGTAGACATTCCGGATGGTGTCGAAAAGCACCAGGACTTTCTGGATGCTCTGCACCGACTCGAAGAAGGCAAGAGCCCGTTTGCATTGCCCTTCGGCAAAGGGGAGGCCCGAAAGCTCATTGGCGAAGTGACCGTGGCGGGTACCAAGCCTTCTGGGGTGGAGCAATGGAAGCTGGTGAAGTCCGCGCTGAAATGGCGGGTTGCCGCGTCCCAGGAACTTGCTCGGCTTGCTTCGCTCGGGGGCGAGTTCGGATTGGAGCCGGTCTCCCGAACCGAACTTTTTGCTGGAGTGCGAGAAGGCGTATCGCAACTCGAAGTCGTTGAGCGTGTGCACCAACTGGTGTACGGCATCGAGCGGGGGCTCTACGCGGACGTCGAACGGGTTTTTGGTACCCGGGTGGCTGCCGAGGTTCCTGAGAGCCCCGAGACGGGGCTCAATCCTGTTGTCGCCAGCCTTCATGCACATCTCGACAAGGGAAGACTGGGCTACGCCATGGCCAGGGTGACCGAGTATGTGAATGCCCTCGAAGTAGGGCAGGGTCCGCTGCAGCTGTGTGCCAAGGAGTTCCTGCAAGAGCGTTTGGGCAATTCGGATGCGGAGGAACCAGCTCTCAGAACGTCATGGCTGGAGATTCAAGATGAGCTCAAAAGGCTCACCAAGCTCAAGCCCCAGCTGGAGTTGATTGGTCAAATGGCGGAGGCGGCCACGAAGGCCGGGGCACCCCTCTGGGGAGCCAAGCTGCTCACCGAGCCCCCCACCGAAGATTTCGACCCGGTGTTACCCGCAAACTGGGCCGACGCCTGGGCTTGGCGCATTGCCTACAGTGTGCTCACCAAGCTGGACGTTCACTCCAAGCTTCGCTTACGTTTCGAAGAGCGCAGAGAGCTCACACGCTTGTTATCCAAGACCTACCAGGACCTGGTGGCCGAACGCACTTGGCTGGGCGTCTACAACAATTCGCCACCGAGCATCCGACAGGCCTTGCAGGGTTACCTGACGTCCATTCAAGCCATGGGCTCGGGTACGGGCATTCGGGCGCTTCGTCATCGGCGTAACGCACGGGAAGCCATGGTCAAGGCGTACCAGGCGGTGCCTTGCTGGATTCTTCCTCAATGGCGCGTGTCCGAAACACTTCCGGCTGAGATGGGGCTGTTTGACCTGGTCATCATAGACGAGGCCTCGCAATCCGATATCTGGGCTCTTCCTGCGCTTTTGCGGGGACGGCAGCTGCTGGTCGTGGGCGACCACAAGCAAGTGTCTCCCTCCGTTGTGGGAATGCCTGAGCAGAAAATCGTAGACATCCAGCGGCGTTTTCTGGATGCACAGCCTCACGGCCGCCACATGACGCCGGACATGTCCATCTATGACCTCGCTCGGGTGGTCTTTGCGGGTAATTCGGTGATGTTGAAGGAACACTTCCGGTGCGTCTCTCCTATCATCGAGTACTCCAACCGGGAGTTTTACGACAACGAAATTCAGGCGCTGCGGGTACCCAAATCCACTGAGCGCCTGGACCCCCCGTTGATTGATGTGACGGTGAAGGGGGGCTACCGCCAGGGCGACCGCAATCCCGTAGAAGCCAAAGCCATCGTGGACGAAATCCAGGCCATTCTGGAGGACGACGCCTACGCGGGCAGAACTATTGGAGTGGTGACACTGGTAGGTACTGACCAGGCGAAGTTGATTCATGAGCTCATCGCCGAGTCGATTTCCCCTGAAGCTGTCATTGCCCGCAAGATTACAGTTGGACCGCCTCCGATGTTCCAAGGGCGCGAGCGCGACATCATGATGGTGTCAATGGTTCTGCAGCGGGGAGACCGAGCTGCCGCGAATTCTTTGGGCCAACAGCAACGCTTCAATGTGGCCCTTTCACGCGCACGTGACCGCACGTACCTGTTCCGCTCGGTCGAGGATTCCGACTTTCCGGCCGACTCCCTAACTGGTCGGCTGATGCAACACTTCCGGAGACCCTTCGTACAGGACCAGCGTGGAGTATCGGCCAGCCGTGAGCTGTGTGAGTCCGGCTTTGAGAGAGAGATGTTTGACGCGCTCACCAGCCGAGGCTACCGTGTCCGCCCGCAAGTTCCTTGTGGCGGGTATCGGATTGACTTCGTGGTGGAGGGCGCCGAAGGCCGTCGTCTCGCTGTGGAGTGTGACGGTGACCGATTCCACGGCCCTGGACAGTGGGGCGCCGACATGGCCCGACAGAGAGTACTGGAGCGTGCCGGCTGGGTTTTCTGGCGTTGCTTTGCATCCAGCTTCGTCCGCAGGCGCCAAGAGGTGCTTGCTGACCTTGTGCAGACACTCACGGGCTTGGGTATTGAGCCCCTTGGAGATGCGCCTTATGATGACTCTGTGTGGGTGAGCAACAAGACCGTTGACCCCCTCAAGGTGACTGAGGCCTCGTCACCGGTCGAAGAAAGCATCTGATGACGCGCCCCTACCGAAACCACGGCATCGACCAACTCGAAGCCCTTTTTGAAGCCCACATGTCGGACGCCTCGACGCTGAATTCGTTGGAGTTCGAGTTGAGCAGTCGGACCACCAAGAAAGCTATTGAGCTTCAAGGGCGTGTGGTCGAACAAATGGTTCAGCTCCAAAAGACTCAGGGAGAGCAGCTTTCCCTGATTAATACCTCAGGGCTGCCCCCCGTACAAGCGGGCCCCAAAGAACTTCCCCCTCCTGTAGCGGCCGCTGCCGATGCCCCCGTTCTGGCACGCACAACTGCCCCGTCAGCCGCTCCGGCAAGCAGCCCAGCTTCCTTGCCTCACATGCCCCCGCACGAAGCAGAACGTATTCTTTCGGTCAGGAACGATGCCCTTTGGGCGTCAGTGGAGTCAGCAAGGGCAACCCGTGTAAGCAAATCCAGCCCCGAATTTACCGGAGGACTTTCGCCCCAAGAGACAGCGACTCTTTTGGAGGCAGCTCGGCAAGCGAATGCGGCCTACCTGACCTTGGCAGCTTTACGAAAACTGCGGTTCCCATCCTGAGCAGAAGCAAAAAACGCACTCACAAAGAGTGCGTTTTGCATTGAGAGGCGGGGCTCAGCCAGGGTGGTTGAACACTTGTCGCAGGTACGCCAAGAAGGTCTGGTCTTCACACAGCGTCTTGCCGGGAGAGTCCGAGAGCTTCGCCACAGGCTGGCCATTGCAATCGACAAGCTTCATGACGATGTTCAGCGGACTGAGCCCTACGTCGTTGGAGAGACTGGTACCGATGCCAAATCCCACTGGGACGCGAGAGGCAAAGTGCTTGTACAGCTCCAAGGCCTTTTCGACGGTGAGGCCATCGGAGAAAACGAGGCGCTTCGTAGCTGGGTCAATGCGCATCTGCTTGTAGTGGGCCAAGGCCTTTTCACCCCACAGCACGGGGTCTCCACTGTCGTGGCGCAAGCCGTCGAAGAGCTTGCAGAAGTATTGGTCGAAGTCCTTCAGGAAGGCGTCCATTCCAACGGTGTCGGTCAGCGCAATGCCCAGGTCGCCACGATACTCTTGAACCCATGATTCCAGGGCCTCGCGCTGGAAATATCGCAACTGCACTCCAGACGCCTGGCAGGCCTGCAGGTATTCGTGCGCCATGGTACCGATGGGGGTCAGCCCGAACTTCTTCGCGAAGTAGACATTGGAGGTGCCGCGGAAAAGACGAGGCAGCTCTTTCACCAAGGTGCCCACCACTTCTTCATGCCATGCGCCTGAGAAGCGACGACGGATACCGAAGTCGAAGAACTCAAAGGCGAATCGCATACCCGGACCGGTGCCGTTTTGTTGGAGGGGGCGCAGCTTGATGATTTTCTCGGACAGCAGCTTGCGGCCTTCAAGGAGCGCAGCTTCCTGGTCAAACTTTCTGAAGTAGAGCTCGTTCACGATTGCCAACACGTAGATTTCAAAGCCCATCACGTGGACCTGAGGCCCCTTGGCTTCAATTCGCAGCTCGTCGCCTTCCACCCAGGCCTTGATGAAGGCGCGCTGGAACTTGAAGATGCGCAGGAAGGAGACAAAGTCCGGCTTGATGTACCGCAGACTGCCCAGATACTCCAGCTCGTCTTCTGTGAAGCTCAGGCGGCACAGCATGTCCAGCTGCTCGTTCAGGTCGGCTAGCAACTCAGCCAGCGGGTACTTGGGCGTGTTGCGGCAGACGAACCGGTACGTGGACTCATTGCCCGGGTAGCGGTGAAGGAACGTCTGCCACATGGTGAACTTGTACAGGTCAGTTTCAAGCAGGCTGCGAATGATGGAGGGGTTATTGGCGCTCATTGGTTTCTTTCTGTATTCGATATCTAAATTATAGCACTCTTAGGTCAGTTATGCAACTAAGGTTTATACAAAACAAAAAAAGCGACTCGAAAGCCGCTTAAAAGAATGAGTATTGTTACTTTATAGTTCGAGTCCAAGAGGGAATCGACTTCAAGTTGATAGTACCGCGAGGAGCGCTGTAGGAGTGCGGCAGAAGCACGTCATTCCACCAAACGCCGTCCAGCTCGGTGACGTCTTCGACCCAAAGTGAAATCAAGAGGTCTTTTGCGAACACGAGAGGGACTTTGAATCCAATTCGGGCCTCGCCAACGGCGGTGAAGCTCGGAACACGGATGCTTTCAATGGTGGCAGAGATTCCTTCCTCGACCATGCTTCGATGCTCGTCTTCGGCTATCTCCTCATTGGTGATGAGCAAGAAACGGTCTTGAAGGGTTCCGCGTTCATCCTCCTCTTTGTAGGCAACCTCGTAGGCTTCGATTTCGGTCCCCAGGCCTTGTGAACACGCCCAATCGAGCATGTCGGATGCCTGGCTGTTAGAGAGCTTCAGGACGTCCAGAAAGCACCCTTGCGACTTTTCAAGGATGTGTACTGGGGCGCTCCCAAGGCGAGCAATTTTGCGCCACTCATCTGGGTGCAGGGATACGGATAGGCCGTTTCCTTCATGGCTAAAAGGTTTCGGAGACGGGGCACACGAAAGGGCTCCGACGTGAAATACACGGGAGAGTTGGATAGTGGGTTGCATTGAGAGGTCCTTTGTCCTCTCCTGTATAGACACTTACCAAGTGCCTTGGCAGTCCTTTGGCTTTGGTTGACGGCTCCTCCTTTAGGAGAGGAAGGTCCAGGGGTACCTAGACATAGCTTAATCAACCAAAAAATCCGTATCGAATGTTTTCTCTTGTTATTGTCATAATCTCAATTGCGCTCGTCGCGGTTCTTTCCCTCGCAGTGCTCTACTACGGGGGCTCATCCTTGGGTCAAGGCGCTGCCAAGGCTAACGCTGCAAAATACATAAACCAAGGGCAGCAGCTCATGGGTGCCGCCGACTTGTACAAGTCGGATACAGGGAACTGGCCGAAAGATATTCCTACGCTGCTTGCCGGAAAATACTTAAGAAGCCTACCCGAGGGGGGCGTCGGTCTTGGTTGGGTTATGCCAAAAGAGGGCGTTCCTACGTTTGTGCTTACGGGTGTTAGCAAAGACTCGTGTCGGACCGTCAACCAGCTTGCGCTCAACTCCGATGGAGTTCAATCCAGGCTTTCGACAACCTATGCTGCTCAGTGCTATTCACCTGAATTGGAGACATTCAAAGTCGTTGTTACCAAGGCAGGCGATGACCTCGTGACGGGCACCTGCACGCTCGGTGGCACAGGTGCCGGATTGCCCGGCCTGGGAACTGTGGACTGCAAGCGGCCTGTGCCATCGGACTGTGAGGACCCGAGCTGGGTGGTCAAGCCCGCCATCTGCGTCGACCCCGATGACCCGCATCCACCACCCCCACCACCCCCACCACCCCCACCACCGCCACCCCCACCACC
>JAIVFU010000194.1 GCA_020829485.1 Nostoc sp. CHAB 5834
TGCAGTATTTCTTCTCCCGATTTTTTCCTCGAATCTAGCTTTTGCGTCATGTATCATATTTTATTATATTGCTTGTCCCTCGCTGACTTTATTTTTTCTCCTCCCCCTACTTATTGAGCCGATACCTAGATTTCGTATTAATTTATAAACTTATACCAGTCCTAGAACACCGATTCCTTAATCCTGAAAACTAGATTTCTGTTCTAGAGAAACCGAGAATTTCGTTAGAGTATATCGAAGAAACTAGGGGTTATCGACACAATTTTAAATACTGAATCGGTGTTCTAGATGATTTGTGATAATTACTTTTTTTTACGTAGACGTGCAGTAGCTTCTTGCAAAGTATCGGATAGACAGAAAAAATAGGATCTTCCTATGCGGGGGTTACTCTCGTTGTACCCCTTCCTTACGGGAAGCTGCGCGAACGGAGAAGCAAGCTACGCACAGCATATCTCCTTAGAAGAGGAAAGTGTCTGTCTCAAAAATAGAAGAAATAGAGAATTTCACGAATTATTTAGGACTGATATATTTTTTACTATTAACTGAAGGTAAAAACTCAGTAGTTGATGCTTTATGAATTATTAGATGTTGAACTTAGTTTGTCATAAAATTATGCAATTCAGTAGACATAGAGATTCATTAACTTATTAAATAATAATTTCATCCTAATTTCATAATGACCTGTCATCATTAGATATTAGTTCTTTATATGCTTCTTGCAAGCCATTTGTTTTAACAACAGTCAGGTCATTAATCTTGGGATTTTGCTTTGTGAAAAACTCGAAACGTGGAGACATTCAATATTACCCCTAGCATAACCTTTAGTACTGCTGATGGAATAACCCCAACAAGCAATCCCCCTATGACGGCTCCAATCACCGAACCAATAGGCTTCTTGCAATTAGTCAGTGCAGATAACTCCTCTCACTAACACCACACCAAATGACGGCAAGACGGTCTACTGAGTTTTTTCTCATCTATATATGTACTTACTACTACAGATATTGCCATTAATCATGACATCAGAAATTTTAGTTTAGACTATATCTGCAATTTGTAGTATGGCTATGTTTGTGTCTAGTAGCCCACTAGCTTACTGTTAGGGTTTAGTATACCTTGCTCCTAAATCTTTTTTAACAACCACAAATTTCATCCTGATTTCATCAAGTTCTGTCAATCTATTCTTAGGGCGAACCTGTAACCTATCATGCTTATTTCACAAAATGTTAACCAAACTTTAACGGCTCAAGATGATTATATGAGATTGCTGCTTGTAGAAGATGAGCCAGATTTAGGGGCTGCGATTAAACGAACTCTGAATCAGCAAAAATATTTAGTTGACTGGGTGATGGATGGTACTGACGCATGGGCTTATCTAGAAGATAGCTGGACGCAATACACTTTAGCGATTGTTGATTGGATGCTGCCAGGTATTTCAGGATTAGAGTTATGTCAACGGCTACGTAAGCATAACAATCCTTTGCCTGTGTTGATGCTAACAGCAAAAGACCGAGTAGAAGATAGGGTTACTGGACTGGATGCAGGTGCGGACGACTACTTGGTGAAGCCGTTTAGCATGATGGAATTACTGGCGCGGGTGCGAGCTTTACAACGTCGTCCTGCCAATTTCCAATCTCAACAATTAATTGTAGGTAATTTTACTTTAGATTATGGTAATAGTACGGTTGTTGGTACAGATGTTGTGGGTAGAAAACAGGAGATTTCTTTAACGACCAAGGAATTTCAGTTGCTAGAATACTTCATGAAGCACCCAAACCAAATTATTACTACACAACAAATTCGCAATCAGTTGTGGGAAGTAAGTATAGAATCCAGTAGTAATGTGGTGGCGGCTCAAGTGCGGCTGTTACGACGCAAACTAGTTAATAGTGGCTGTGCTAATCCAATTGAGACTTTACATGGCATGGGATATCGTCTAAATCTCACCGATGAATCAAAATAAACTATTTAACAGTACCCGTTGGCGATTGGCTCTCTCCTATGCTGGAGTCATGGCTGTAATTTTGAGCGTGTCTGGAATTGCTGTATATAGAGCAATGTCCTATTTCCATTGGATAGCTTTAGATCGGGAATTGGAGTCTGTAGTTGGAACATTGCATGACAATCTGGAAATGAAACTACAGCAGCCTGGACGTTTGGAGCCAATTGCACAGGAGCTTTTATCAAATTTATGTATAGTTGGATCTAGCTGTATTCAAGAGCAATCATTCTTCAAACGCCATGTTCTAGGCAAGATTAATCAAAGCAACTACTATGTACGTTTTTTTGATAATTCAGGACGACTAATTGGCACAACAGGTAATTATCCTGATAAAATTTCTAAAATCTCGGAAAATGAAATCTGGCAAACCCTCAAAGACGGTAAAGGAAACCTTTACCACCAAGTTTCCCTGTTGCTGCATACCCAAGATAATAACAATTGGGGGTATATGCACGTGGGGCGAAATCTTGAGGATTTTGAACGCGAACTGGCTACTCTCAGATGGATTTTGGGCTTAGGATTGCCGATGGTAATGGGTTTGGTTGGTGTTGCCAGTTGGCAGTTAGCAGGGTTAGCAATGAAGCCAATTTACCAATCATATCAACAGATACAACAGTTTACGGCAGACGCTGCACACGAGTTGCGAACTCCTTTGGCGGCGACACAGGCAACGGTGGAATCAGCACTTTTGATGCCGCAGTTGGATGAGGCGGAAACACGGGATATTCTACAAATTTTACAACGTCAGAATCAGAGACTCACTACTCTAGTTGCAGATTTGCTGTTGCTGGCTCGTATCGATAAACAACCCCAAGCAGTACAACGGGAACTTTGTTGTCTAAATGAGATTATCAGCGACTTAATAGAAGAATTTTCAGCAATGGCACTTACATCTGGGGTAACACTGAAATATTACGGACAAGCAGAAAATCTAATTAACGTTGTAGGTGATTCTGATAAGCTTTATCGCTTGGTTGCCAATTTAATTGTCAATGCGATTCAATATACGCCCAAGGGAGGACAGGTAACTGTTTTTTTAAACCGGAATGACCATCATGCTGTGATTAAGGTTCAAGATACGGGTATTGGCATTCCCCAAAAGGAGCAAACACGGATTTTTGACCGCTTCTATCGGGTGAATAGCGATCGCTCTCGTAGCACTGGCGGTTCTGGATTAGGATTGGCGATCGCCTTTGCAATTGTTCAGGTACACCACGGTAGTTTAAATGTGCAAAGCGAATTAGGTAAAGGTAGTACTTTTACAGTTCAATTACCTTTGGATGTTACGCCAGTAAAAAGCGATCGCTCTGTTTCGCCGCTTACGCCAATCTAAATAAAAGATTTCGTATTTAATCTATAGGTTTTCTATCTTTTGTTACTACCCCTGCTTTTAGAGTGTAGTTATTTTTTGCTGTGTGGTGTGAATTACAAGAGTTTAAATAATAGACCTCTTGCAGAATTATTTTATGGTAGAGTAGGAAGTTTTGACATGAATTTGCTCTGCCAATGCGATACGAACAAACTTTGCGACTATCCAATCAAGAATTTAAACGTCTGGTTGGGGTACAAAGACACACATTTGATGAGTTGAATGTAGAGCGTTTGTCACAGGAAATTCGGCTGAATCTTGCCGCTGAATATTACAATTTACAACAAACAGATAGCTATTGCCTTCATTCTGCGATTGAAAGACAGTATTGTTCTCATTCACTGCATAAAGCATCTGCGGATTGTTGGGAGCGATCGCTAGTTTCACAACGACTCCATTAGTTTCAGTTTGCTGCACCAAATAGGCTATTGCTGAACTGCATTAAAATTACTAAAATAATCTATCATTGAGCAGTTCTACTCTTGGACTGGTTGAGGAGTTTGTCGAATGAACCATCGGATTTTACTAAACTGGGCTACGATTCCTACACTTGCAAGCTCAATGCTAATGATGGTGCTAATCCCAAGTTTAACCCATGCAGCTGAAACAAGAACGCCTGCTTCCGTTCAAACCTCATGCAATGTACCTGTAGATTCTGGCATGAGTTTCTTAGAAACAAGGCTAGCGTTCCAGAATGGTGAAACCAACGCTGCATCTTCGACTGAAAATTTGATCGAAGAGCCTTTAATGGATTTCAGTGCAGCGGAGAGCGATGCTGCGGTTGCGCTGTTTGGTTGTGACTGTCCACCTTGTATGAATGCATTACGCCAAGTGCGGAGCCAATTATCCAGTCAAGTCTTGTTGAGCAGTAGTCAAATCTTGGCGAGCAATAGTCAAGGGCATTGCTGGACAGCGTTACAGCAACATACCTCTCCACAAGAGGTGCAAGATATACTGCAAAACCTAGCAACAGAGGAAACCAATCAATAAAGAGTATTCATCTGACTGCACACATGGCTAGATAAACGCAAAGGCGTTACCAATTGCAAACTAAACCGAGTCTTGTCCACTTTTGGTGATCATGTTCGGGGATGCTCCCACTTGAGCGATCGGTATAAGCAGGTTTTAACGGCAATATTATGGGTGTAACCAACAACAGCAGTACTTTCAGGCTATCTTGCCCCTGGTCACAGCTTCGCTATATCTACGCCATAATAATGAGTACATTGCGTTTCTTAAGGTAATCTCTAGGGCGCAGGCTAGGGGAAAGGTGGGTAGGGGGGATGCGAAGCTTAGGATTAGGTGATAACCGCCACTAAAGCTGGACTGGAGGATGATGATATCGACTATGCCGATGTCCTCTAGCACCGCTTTGATGCGATTTATGGATTCAATGTTATGGTAGTCGCCTTCTAAGTCTAAATCGATTGTGGCGTAAGTCCTGGTGTCGTAAGAAGTGCAAAAGTACAGAGGCGAGCAAAATCGTCGAAATCAGCGAATGGAGCAAGAACCGAAAACCCAGTCGTTCAAAGCACCATTACCATACGCAGGTAGCTGAGGAAGCTACTCGGAGGGGATTACCGACATTATCGCCAAGAAGTATAGGACGCATCTTAGAAGCCCAAACTTAATAGAAGGAATTATCAAGCAAGCACCATCCTATCTCAAGGAAGTAGTTTTGAAATCCCAGTTTTTACCGAGGCTTTTCATCAAACTCTAAGCAAGCATTTCCACAAACTCGACCACTTGAGCAGAAGTCACTTGTTGTGCGATCAGAAAATCAACGAGTCCATCGAGTTTTTTACGGTTGTAGACGCTAGAATAGCCTTGAATCTGGCGTTCCTTGCAGAACTGTCGCAGTTTCCGCGCACCTAAACCCAAAAGCTTCTTCCTCTCTTCGGTAACGTCTACTAGCACAAGTTGTTTGGCTTCATCCGCAAACCTGGTTTCAACAACTGGCGGCGCAGTTTCAATAATCGAAGATTCTGGTTCAGAAAATTCTTCCTCATCAGAAACAGCACCAATCACAGTCAAATCCCCCTGAGTTTCCAAAACTGACGACTCTTCAGAAATCACCGCAGCGCTATTACTAACTTGAAGTGATGCTGATTGACCAGGGATAAAAATCACGTACAAGATTGGGAAGATAATCAAAAACAACTCGATTGGAAACAAAACATCGTTAACAGATTGCACAAAAGGTGATATTGCAAAAGTAGACATAATGTGGTTCCTCCATGAATTACTGATGGGCGGCGTTGTAGCGGCTTGCCACCCAGTAGCGGGGGAAACCCCCGTACTGAGTGAAAGCTTTTATACGTATCCCATCCACCAGTAGGAGGAAGGAGGGTAAATTGCCTTTAAGCAATTAGACGAACCAAGTTTTCCAAAATTTGCAGTTGTTGAATTTTAGAAATTACCAATCCAAGATACAGAAATTACAAAAATGCGATTTTTCCGACTTGCACCCGCAGCTTTTAGAAACTTCCTTATTCATCCCAGCACTCCAGATTTTTTACTTTTAAGGTAGTTGACGTAACTAACCAAGTTGTAGTCATATTTGAGTTCTTGGGGAACAAAAGTTGAGTAAGGATGCAGCGCTACACCATCACGGCGAAAGCGGTGACAAGGCGCATTATAATGTAATCATTATTTAATAATATTTAAAAGTTTGTAAACCTATGCTTGGCAAAAGTTTTAGACTTCAATATTGGAAAAACTATAGGCATGAAATTTAAATTTTTTTAATTTTCACCATAAAAGTAGCGCAAGATCCCCATTATTTAAGCGCCCTCAAGATTAACGGCATTACCAGTAATTGTATCGTTCCCAATCTTGTTTTGTTTGCTTTTGCTTCTGGGGCAAGTCACATTTTAGCACTTGTGTTTGTAGGAATTGGAATGCTTCTAATTCTGATCCAAAAGGCTTTTAGAAGAGGGTGATGTAGGGTAGATCCTGCATGGTGTTGGGAGTGGGAACGAGTTCTGAAATATACGACTAGTACCGCAAGGCGGAAGTCAAAAGCCAAAAGTATTATAACGCTTTTAAGCTTAACCCAGTTTTCTGTTCTAATGGTAGTCACGCCCCTGATGGTAAAGAATGCTGAACCGTTGCCCATACCACCGCAACATCAACCTGCCAATATTTAAGTACCAGCATATCCTCTAATTCATTCATTTTTATTTGATTTTAATTGACCAATTATTTTACGCACAGGCAGATACTCCGCACGATTGACTCGCAATAATTTGACAGTTACACGCCCAATTGCCGTTAGAGGTTGAATCACACCACTTTCTACCTCAAACAAAAAATGATCAGCCCAATCATCAATTCTTGGATTATAAAGTCTCACCGTATCACCTGATTCTGGGTCAATTGAAGCAATATCACTACCTTTAGCCTGATTACATAGCGAACATGACAGCGCCAAATTTTCTAAAACCGTTGCACCATCATGTTTTTCAGCAATAACATGATCAATCTGATGAGTGGCTAAAACCAACATTTCTGGAATTAGACAATACTCACAACATCCCTGAGCGCGTTCAGACACAATTTGCCGTAAATTGCTAGGAATATAAGTTTTACTCATGCACTTTGTTGTAACTTTAGCAGAGCTTGAGCTTTAGCAAGACGTACTAAATGCTCAATAAACTCATAATGTTGCCACAGACAGCGATCGCTTTCATCTAAACCTTGAGTACGATTTTTGTCTAAGAGAGAATCAATTTCAGCTTGAACCATAGGCGAAAGACGGAGAGCTAAAATTTCTTGAGGAGATGGCAACTTTGCTAAAAACTCCAAAATTTCAGTCAGTCCAGAAAACCCTGTAGAAGGATTAGCGGCAATTTCTCGTAATCCTAGAGCCAAAATCTGGGGTAAATCTTCCTTGCGAGATTCTAAGTTCCGAGCCATCTCATCAGGTATGTCTAAAGTAATTTGCATAATTTTTAATCTCAATAATATAACTTATAAGGTTTTCATCACATCTCATCCTTGCAAAACTTCAGCAGCAGTTAACTGAAGATTAGCAAAAATTGAAGAAACAATAACACTTTCTCCCTGATCAACTCGCTCATCATAGAGAATTATGTGGTATCTCATCTATGATGCCGTATTCTTTCTCAATCAAACTCAACAGCTTTTCTTCCACAGCACTAAGATAGGGACGATTCACCTTCCCCAACGACTGCAACAGATTTTTAACTGTCTCCTCCAGCGCACTGGAATATACTCGACTGATGCGATCGCTCAAGGACTGCATCTGCTCACATTCAGCAGGCAAGTAATCGTAAGACTTCAAAGGATTTGGCACACTTCACCTAACTGGTAGGTATTGGGTACTTGGGTACGCTCCATGATGCGCTGCACAACATCTTTGACAATTCTTGCTGGCGGCACTTTACCCCCTGCCTGCTCTACCGCTTGTCGCCATACTTCTTGCTGTTGCAATGGTTCTAGCTTAGTCAGTGGTCGAACTTGGCGTTCGCTTGTAGGCAAAATTTGGGAACCATTGGTTCCCATTTCATCTGATATCTCGTTTTGGGAACTATTGGTTCCCATTTCATCGGGTATCTCATTTTGGGAACCATTGGTTCCCATTATTATGTTGTCAACTACATTTGAAGCAGCTATTAAATAATTTACATGGCGGTGAGTATACCCGAACCGAGAACGGCAATATTCCTCAAACGTCTTGTGGATCGAACGGTACAGTCGGCGATCGCGCAATTCTGCCAGTGCCTTACCCGCCTCAAAAAACGCTCTTTCCACACGGCGCTCTAAGTGAAAGCGATCGCGTTCCTCCGCCTCGGACAACTCCTCTACTTCAGCAGCAGTAACCGTAATTGTTGCTGAAGCTGGATTTTCTGGATCAAAGGTGTCTTCGGCAGAACTAGCGGATGGTTTTGAATTGTTGGAGATAGCAGAGGTGGCTTTTTTGCGATTAGAAGGTGGTTTAGCCATTATTCCACCTCTTCAGTTCATAAGTATTTGCTGGAAGTCAATTGCAACGTAGATTTTAAGCATAGTTAGAAACTGCCATTGTGCAGAGCGCAGTAGCCAAGGACAATCGCTTCTCAAATGAGGTAGAGGCAAGAGCAAGAGGATTGACGATCTGAATATCAAGCTTTTTCCTCAGTTTCTGCAATCTTTTGATATCCAAACAAATCATTAGGAGTACATTGCAAGCTATCACAAAGTTTCGCCACCCTTTCAAACCATTCAACGCCGCTGCGATTATTTTCCCAATTCCGAACGGTTGTTTCCGTAACTCCCACTAAATCAGCTAACTGCCGTTGTGTTAAACCAACTTTTTGTCGCAAGCTAGCGATTCCCTTGGATGGTTCATTTTCATTGAGCGGAGGATTTAGGGTGTTAATTAATGCTCTTTCAACTTTAAAAAGCAAATCTTCTTGCACTTCAACGTAAGAAATTCTAATTCCTGACTCTTCAATCAAGCTAGATAGCTTGTAATGAGATTTCCATCTTTTTCTAAGGTTTTCTGACTTGCCAACATACAAAACCTTGCCTTGGCTGTTCACGACCAAGTACACACACGGGGTTTCTGGTAATTTGGCTAGGTCTTCGATTGCCATACATGGCAGGCTTAAAACATGAAAGTTCTCTAGGGTTAGCATAAAACCTTTTACGTTTAATGGTTCTAAAATAGTAAAACTATTTATGATAAACATCAAAAGTATATTAAAAACGTAAAACTATTTACGGTAAATTAATAATAGAGAAAGCGCTACCGACGACCAATCTGAAGCGCTTCTCTATGTCCATTAAGACTTTATCAATTATGACTTACATCATCTACAGCCAACAACAGCTGCAACTGAAATCCATTGCCCGACTCAAGCAAATCTACAGCGAAATCGCTTGTATAGCCGAAGTAAGCGACAAACGCTGTAAGGATTCTTGGGTTACTGCGATCGCGTCCCGCGCGCCGGAGGCGATCGCTGATTACCAAGCCAGCAAGATTCAGAAAGTTACTACTGCGACCCCAGACGAACAAAGTAAAGCCCAAGCCGTAGCTCCCGAAAGCCTAAGCCTAATATACAGTAGAAATATCTTTCTACGATCACGAGATTTACTGCGGCAAAGAACTGATAGCCAGCATCACCCACGACGATAATCTAACCCAACCTTGGGTAGTGGTGGTGGATGGTAAAGAGAAGTTTCGAGCTAATACCTGGGCAATGCTTAGTGGGTTATTGGACAGTCTAGAGAAGGAGTCACCTGTGAGTCGGTAGCGGGAGCAATGCGATTTTGTGAGGTCGGCCAAAAAAGGTGCGATGCCTACGGCGGGCTACGCCTACGCTAAAAATCAAATCTAAGTGAAAAGTGCTTTTATTTACATGAAGTATATTGTTTTACACAA
>JAIVFU010000195.1 GCA_020829485.1 Nostoc sp. CHAB 5834
TGGGTAATTTTCGGGAGCGGGTTCTGGGGTGCTGTTCCGGTTCTCGTGGCAGGACAGCTGATGGCGGCACTGGTGGTGTATCGCCTGGGGTTGACGGACCAACCGGATGAAGGCCTGCGCAGCCGGCTGCTCGTGGCGGCCGTCGCAGTAGCCTTGGCCCTGGTCATTTACCTGGTGTTGATGCAGTGCACTTTGGCAATGGTCACGATGCGCTACCTGGTATGGAGCACCCTGTGTGTCATTGTGGGAGCCCTCTTTGCCCTCATTGCGGCGTTCATCGCTGTTAACGATTTGCGCTAATAGCTGGGAAGTTCGCGCAAGGTCTACCGCGGGATGAATGACAGGGCAGGCTTGCCCGGTCCCAAGAAGAGTCACTAGCCTGCACAAATGTTCTCACCTTAGAAGCTATCTCACCTTGAAATCAAGGAGTCTCGCCAATTCACTGCAAATTTTATAGCGCAAAATTGAGTACTGACGGGCCATAACTCGTCAAGGGCCTAAGTGCGTTTGCGCACAGTGTGGTGCCTTCGACTTGTCGGCATTTTTGAGAAATGTCGGCAAATTTGCTGCAAACAAAGAATTTACCCGCATTCTGGGCCTGCACCCCCTCTGAATTCCCCCTTTTGGAGGCAAAAAGGGCCTCCCGCCGGGGGCTGGCTCAACGCTATCGGTGAGCTTTTTTGTGCAGTTCTGTGCGCGGCCGACTTTGGTAACACGTAGGGGGGGCCCTGCCCTTAAGCACGCGTTGTGCGTAGGGCTCACGGGTACGTGTTTGATGTTGTATTCATGCTGAGTTGATAACAACACTACCTGTGCATGTTAAAATTGGTGTCACAGCAGCGTCTACTTTGGTAGCAAGAGATTTCCCAAAGGGGGCATCTATCCGGAACCGAGCTGTAGCGCTCTCTTTCATTTTTTAGCTTAGCACCATGCGCTCACCTCTTCAATTCTTTTGGCCTCGTGTTCCTGTCTCGGAGGCAAGCCGACCCTTATTGCGGCAGAGCGCCCGCATGATTGGGGGAGCTGCTGCTATGGCTTTTTCTCTTTGGTGTGTTGCGATGCTTGTGCTGGTGCTCTGGGGCTTAATGGATGAGCACAGCGCTCAGCTCAATGCCGACCTGAATACCGCGCGTAACTTTCTAGCTTACGTGGAGGTTTTTTGGCTCAAGTACTGGGTGTCTTTCTTTGTCTTGGTCGTGCTTACCGGGCTCTCCCTTGCCGCTTCGGTGCGTCTGCAGGTGGGGCTCTATGACATCGCAAAGAAAGAAGTCCTCACTGCGGCAGATGTTGCCCTGGCGCAAGAACTCAGGCAGCAGGTCCAAGCGCACTCCTTGCCCAACGTTTTATCGCTTTGGTGCTTGGTGTCGCTTTGTCTTATGGCTATGGGGGCTACCTCCGACTTCGAACCCGCAAAGGCCATGGCCCAGGACATGGATGCCAACTATCGCCGGTTAATGCTTATCGTCATGATGACTGTTACGTGGCTTACGGCCAATCTATTGGACACCCTTTTTCTGCCTGTTGCTGTCGCAGAGGGGGCTTTAAAAGATAACTTCCGTACCGACACCGGAGGCAGCTATGTGTATTGGGCTCACGAAGTGTTTCGTCGGTTTGATAGTCAAGAAATCGAGCTGACTGCAAAGAAGGTACGGGGGCAGGCCCCTGACCTGGTTCCCCAACACCCGCTGTTCCATGAGGAGCCTGCACCGGTACCCGCCATGTCCGACTCCCTCAGAAAGATTCTGGCCAGGTAGAGGACCGCCCGAAGTCATAAGCGGGGTAGCTCTCTGAATGGCTCGGCGTTGAAGGGGGGCCTTTTGGTCTCGAAGCTGCATGCGTCAGTTTAGGGCCCGCCCTCACTGAGATGGCTTTCTGGATTGAACTGTTTTCCGATGCGGCGTGTTTGGTCGTAGCTCTTTGCCGAGACGCCACGCGCACCCCTCGCATTTCTCTTTGTTTTCAGCATTTTTCGGATTCTGTATATGCCCTACCTCCTCGCGAACATCTTTTGGCCTCCGCTACCTGAACTGGACACGGAGAAGGGTGCCGAGCATCTGAAGCAAAGCGGCAGGAACATGCTGAAGTTGGCAGCCGGGGCTTTGGGCGTGGTTTTTTTGTTCCTTGGCGGGATGTGGGCTGTCCACGAGGGTTCGCCTGTACTTGCTGGGGGGCAAACCGTTTGGGACTATTTGGTGTTCGTTCACTGGTATGCCTCTCAAGTCGGCTTTGGCTGGTACCTCATCGGTTGTTACGTCACGTTGGAAACCTGCAGGTACCTGCGAATCACCATCAGCATGTTTCAGCTCTCTCAGCGTCTGGACTTGGCCGACTTTGACCAGGAGAAGCTCGATGCGTTGAGCGAAAGCGGCGCAGCGCTGTTTCGAATCTACGTTTGCTTTTTACTGCTGCATTTCTTTATGGTTGTCTTTGGCAATAGCTGGGACTCCTCGACCTGGTGGGACCTGGGCGGTTTGTTGTGTGGGGCGCCAGCACTCCTCGCTCCCTTCATGTTGGGGGGCCTATTGTTGCCTTCTGAAATCAAGCAGTTGGACACTGAGGGAATGCAGCCGCAGTTGACCTTGTACCGACTTCTGGAAAATCGTCTTTCCATACAGGCGCAGGACACCCCCTCAGGGGCCCTCGACGTTGAGCCCCTCGAAGCTGGTGCTATGGAGCACTCGACACCATGCTGAACACCGTCCGGCAAGTTTTCTGGCCCCAGTTCCCATCGAGTACGCCTTCTTCGGCAAGTGCGGTACCCGCATCCGCTCCCCCGGGAGTGGTCTTCACCGTGGTGGCAGCACTTGGGCTCGCCTTTGCAAGCGTAGTGCTGTATGCGGGCACTTGGATGGCTGCGGTGGGTCTGGCCGAAGGGGGTGCCCGCGAGCTGGTCCGTTATCTTGTGGTGGGGGAGGCATTCGTGAGGCACCACAACATCCACTGGTTCCTTTTGCTTACCCTGGCTTTCCTCATGGGCGTTCTCAACGTGCGTCGCACCAAGGCGCTGTACCAAATGAGCAAAGAGTCCAAACTGGGGCCCTGGGACCGAACCAGGGCACGGGACACGTACCACGCAGGCCGCTCACTCAACCGGATTTACCTAGGGGTCGCCTTGGCATACTTGCTTTTGGCTCTGGCTGTTTCCTTGTACGAGCTGTCTCAGTCAGGGGCTGCCTCCGAAGGGACGGGGAGCTTGAGCCTGGTGCAGGACCGGCTTGGGTTCCTCCTGTCCACGCTGCTTGCCGCGTTGTTTGCTTGGGTGGGGGCCTATGCCTTCCTTCCCAATGCAATGCGCCAGGACGCATTCGACGGCACCCGCTTCCCTTGTACTGTGCTGTACAACCGCATCAATGCCACGATTGCCAAGGCTGAGGCTGAGCGTCTCCAGTCCTTGAAGCTGCTGCACGCCCCCTTGCGTTGACACCTTGTGCGGGACAGCTGCCGAAGTCGTATTCGACATCGGGAGCTTGCAGGTGTTCTCAAATTAGCCGTTGCTCTACGGATGCGTCTAACAGCGGGCTCCCCTAAGCCCGTTAGAGTCACTAAAGCATATCCACATGCAGAATCTATCTCAGACTCAATCGCGTTCTGGCAGGTTTTCTTTGCTACCATCTGAACGCTACCAGAGGACTAAAGGGTGCCACGAGCATCCATTTGGTTTTGTACATGTCAATGCGAAAAGAGCGATGCCACAGACAGTATTCAGTGAGTTGTTAGAGGAGACCAGCGGCACAGCCGTCGAGGTCAAGCCACGTGTGGACGTGATGGGCCGAATTCTTCGCATCTCTCCGGACCACCGCAGATGGTGGAGTGGTCCGCAAGACATTCCCGTCGGCTCCATGGTGCGCTGCCACGGCGGTATTCGCCAGGTGTTTATCGTCGTGGGGTACGCTGACACCAATCACCCCGAGAAGGGGCTGTTGGCCCGGGTTCTCGACCCCCTTCAAGAACTTCCCCACCAACCAGAGGTCCTGCTGCCCCCGGAGCTGGTTGAAGTCTTTCGTCTGGGAGATGGGACGGTGACCGCCGGCAAGGACTACCCACTCACCTCGGCCGAGAAGGCACGGCTGGTATTCGCCGCTACGGATTTGTCCTATCAAGGCTATTCGAATATGGCGACATGGAACGTGGCGTTCAAATTGATGGCCATCGATGAACATCGCCGGAAAGCGTTGTCCTGGGTCCGCAGTGACGGTACGGTTTCCGAAATTCGGCTTCAGTCCTACTGCGAGTTCCGCTTGGCACTCTTGCCCGAACTTCAGTATCAGTACCCCGAAGGCTGTCCGCATATCCCCGAGTTCAAACTCCCTGTCATATGGTCCGAGGTTGCCCGGACGGTCGAATTCGAACATGTGGCTGAATTGGGCTTGACGGCACTCTCCGCCCGGGCTGACGAGGCGTAAGTACTCCTGATGTTGTGCGCCCTGCGAGATGTCGAGTTTTAAGTGTTGTTGTTCCCCTTCCCCACGTTCTGCAAGCCCCTTTGATTTCAACACCGGTTAACTATTAGGAGCATGGTGTCTCGGTGCTTATGTGGGCAGAGTCCTTCTGCGGGAGAGCACTGAGATAATGCTCTCAAATTGAGAGCGGTAAGCCCCTATCTTGTTCCCCTAACTTCTCAGCCTAGATAGCTCCCGCGGGCAAGCCAGCGATTGTTTCTTTGAAGTGGGCTTAAGTTCTCTTTGAAGCTGCTTGTTCTCTCTTGCGTTTCAAAGAGATTTCTCACCGGTAAGAAAGCTCTGGACTCAATTTGAAAGTGAGCGGTTACTTCCTGTATTAACATTGGTGGCAGTTGGTTTGAGCACAGAGTTCTAGCTAAGGTGAGCTTTTTTGTGCAACTTGTTTTCTGGTTCAGGCATCGCCGACTCTGTATTTTTGACGAGAGAGTCTCTTTGAAGCTGCTATGAACCTGAGAGCATCCAGGCTAATCCCCATTTGGGAAGGCTCCCTGGTTGAAGGTATTCACAGGCGGGGTTCTCCCGCAACGGTGAGAGGTTTTGTGCAGCCTCTCATGAGGGGTATTTCAGGGTGAATATCTGGCTGATAACCGCCAATTCAGGGTTCCTGAGTCCTCGAAATGCTTGAAATCAAGGGTTTTTCACCTCAAATCTAGGGCGTAGCGCGTCTGGGCGAGGTAGCGAGGGCTGCAACGGTGAGAACTTTTGTGCAGTTGGACACGCGTCGGGCGGGTACTGCATGTAGAGCGGAGGTCGAGCAACGCCAGGTACCAAGCAGATGCTGAATGCATAGCTCGGCCCAAATGGTGGAAAGTAGTCCTGCTTAAAATACCGCTTACTTAACCCAGTACGCAACAATGCAAGCAGATTTGTTGACGATACAGACAGAACTTGTTAGACTTATCGATGGGGCTTGTATTCGTCGGGATTAGCTTTAAAGTCCTTTAAGACCTTCCGAGGATAGCGCCGAGACAGTGGGGCTCTCGGATTCCTGCATTCCGCTTTGAGCTATGACCATACAACGCGCAACATCTTCCAACCTTCTGGGCCAATGGCTACTTAGCGCTTTATTGGCTGCCAGCGTCACGATGGTAGCGCTGGGGCTTTGGCTGCTCCATGTCGATGCCGAGATTGCGAGTACGGCTGTTTGGGTCGAGGCGTTCAAGGGTGCTCCTTTGAGTCTCGGGGAGGCGCTGCATCTCGTGCTGCTGCAGCCCTGGTCACCGGGATATCTCGTCTTTCTTAGCTATGGCCACGCGGTCCTCTTCCTGCTAGGGGTCCCCGCGCTCATAGGGGGAGCCGCCAAGTACAAGTGGATTGGGGCAAGCTCTGCCTTCGGCGCCATGACTGGATATCTGGTCGCGGCTGGAGGTGCCTTGGTTGTTATGGCTCCAGCAGATGCCTTCCCTTACCTGCGATTGCCCCTGGGCCTATCTCTGATGGCGGTCGCGGGTGGTTCGGGCTGGGCCGTGAAACGCCAAGCCATGATGAATTGCGCATCCTCTTCGAGCGGAGAGGGCCATGGAGCTGTTTGAGAGCATCCCCTCGCTCTCCGAGGTTCTACAGTCGTTTCCGCTCACCTTTTTGCTGGTTAGCGTTGCCTTGGTCCTCGGAATGGGGTTACTGGCTTCAAGGCCTCGGGGGCACGCAGTCTTTCGTTGGCTGGGCTGTTTCTGGTGGGTCGTGGGGCTGCTGTACCTGAGCCGCATGGTTAAGGGCGACATCACCGTCGAAGAGAACAGCGTTTTTGCCGTGTCCATGGGCTTAAGCGTCTTGGCTACAGGTTTGATGCGCTATGTCTTTGGCGGGGTATCACAGCGCGAAGGCGCGCAATGAAAAAGCCGCATTCTTGGGGCAAAAAGCTCTTTTGGGGGCTGCTAATTGTTACGTTGGTCGACCTGGGCGCCGGCCTGGTATTTCTGTACTTGATGCACATCGGGTTGTTACCCGGCATGTGACGGAGACCTCAAATGAAAAAAACCAATCCTCAGCAAAAGGACCAGGACCGCACCACGCAGGGCGCTTTGCGATTGATGCTGGGTCTCATGGGACTCATTGTCGGTGGAATCTGCCTGTTCTTTGCGCTGACCTTCCCGCTGCACGTCCGATGAAAACTCCTTCTTTGCAGGCGCTGGACGCCCTCGCTGTGGTGGCTACGCTTGCGGGTTTGGCGCCCGTCGTCGACTCATTTTTTACGGGAACGCGGCCGTCCTCCACGGGGGCGATGCTTACTTCGGCGGGGTCGCACTGGTTCGAAGGGTTTCCGGTCGGGTTCCTGCTGTTTGCCCTGTTCCTAGCGGTGGGGGCCTTCACCCAGTACGTTACGTCTCCGGACACCCCGCAGGCGCGATGGAAGGACTGCGTCCCGCTGGAAACCTGGGTGGGATTTGCGGGAGCCGCGTTCTTTACCTGGTTGCTGACGGCTTCGGAGGTCCCTCATGGGGACCTCTCCTACCAGCTCACTGCTTTCTTTTTGGTGGTCGCACTGGCCTTCCACTCCCTGCAAGTCACCCAGTGGGTGGCGCTGAATCTGCTGCGTTACATGGTCAATCTGGCGTTTCCGGGGGCCTACGAGGCCGCTTCGGCAGCTACCACCGCACAACCAAAGGACCCCTTGTGAGCTACCACTTCGCTGCTGATAAACCCTTGACGCTGGAGAAGCCTCCCTCGAAACAGGGCTGTTACCAAACCCGCGATGAACTGCGTCACGACGATTTCATGGCAGGCGTGCGCGGTCAGTCCACCTGGGTGATGGCTGTTGTAGTCCTTTGCTGGGGGCTGGCCCTGTGTGAGCAATGGCTCAGTACCGGCTCTCTCGAAGGCGGAGTTGACCGTTTCAGCGCGAACGCGTCGGTAGTCCTGCACCTGCTGGGGGTGGTGGCGCTGTGGCCGCTGCTGCGCCTGCGCTATCTGGGCGAGCCAAAGAGCTGGGCCTATCGGTCCAACGCCTACGTTGCCGGCCGGCACCTGGCGAGCGTTGGGTACCTGGTCTTTATGGTTTTCGCGGCTGTCCTGGCGCAAGCCCCTTTGATGGCCCTTCAACTGCTGGTGCTAGGAGCTGCGCTGCACTTTAAGTCCCCGCAGAAAACCGTATCTTTGAAGGCGGCGCCCAACTCGTGTGTCTATGCAACAAAGCAGGACTCCGGGGTCTGGAGGGCATTTGCCGTCTCGGCCGCGGTGCTTCGCATGCGGTTGGCATGTGTCCTGGGGTTGGGCATGGCGCTGCTGGCTTCCGTATTGGCTGTGATGCGTGCCTACTTCTCTGCATGAGTGAGCCCATGAAGATTCAAATTCACAACCCCTTGGCATGGGTGCTGGGTGCAACGGTGCTGACCATTGGTGGCGCGTCCTTGCTGCAGTAATCAACCCTGGGTCCCATGGTTCTTCGCATGCTGCAGGCTCTGCACGCAGCCGTGACCGCGGTCAGCCATACCTGGCAAGCGCCGGGGGCCTGTCACAGTGTCATGGCCTTTGCATGGATTGCTTCGTGGCTGGGGCCCCATGACAAGCCTGGGGTGTCCCGGAATATGTCTTGGCTGTTGGGCACGAATTATCTGGCGCTTGTCCTCTTTGTGATTTTTAGTTCTGCCCCGGACAAATACGTGGGTTCTGTAATGGGGTTGCTGTGCTTTGGCGCGCTTTCCCTCATGGTGTACGGTCGATATGAGAAAGCTCCTTGAATCGCTACACGAGATTTAGGCCATTCCAAAATCAAAATGCAAATTTCCGCTACCCCTCAGTCTTTCGTCTCTTCTGCGGCCAGCCGCGTGGTCACCGTCTCCGGGCTCATGGCCTGTTTTCGCTTGAAGGAGCAATTTGCTTCCAAGGGTGTTCTCAGCCGAGTGCTGCCCAACAGCAACCACAATCTGAAGGACGGTTTCTCCGGCATCAATATCGTTGCGCTTCCTTAAGTCGCTGCCCCGCGTTGAACGCTTGAGCTGATTCTGACAAGACGCCCTGGAAGTCCGAGGACTTGCAGGGCGTCTTTTTTGGCAAGGCGGCTCGCGGGAGCATCAAGCTCTTAGGGTTCAGGGCTCCGGAAGCGGACAGGTCACGCCGTCACGGGCCCCACGTACGCGAAGCGGGGTGCCAGTCGGCTGGACTCCTTTGTGACACTGAAGAACTCCCGAATTGGCAGGGTCCAGTGCTGGTTCTGGGCGTCCTTGTAGACCACGACCTCAAAGTTGCTGCCAGAGGTCAGTGCCGAGCACACCGTGTGGAACATTTCGCCCTCGGGGTTTCGGTATAGTCCACCCTGCACGACGCGCGGTCCCATTTGCGCCATCGCTTCTTTCCATTCGACAACCTTGCTGAACCGCACGTCGTATCCGCGAGACGGGTACTCGTGCGTTGCCACTCGAAATCCCGTGGGGTCATTCCAGTCTGCACGGGTCCCCACGGCATCGAAGGTGAAGTTCATTGCCTCGCAGAAGTCTTTGACATCGTCCGGGGACACGCCTTCGTAGGTGATGACTGCGGGAGCACTGGTTCTTTTGTCATAAAGCATGTTATTTTTTCTTTGAATCGGGAAGTGGTTGCTGTGGGGGATATTGGCGTGTCATGCCTCGGGCATACGGCTGAGTTTTTCGAACAGGTTCTTGTAGAGCCCGTTCAGGATGGGCTCACTTACCGAAGCGGGGAAGTCAGGGGGCAGGCTTTTGGCCACGGCTTCAACGACAAGAGGGGTCCTGCGGATGAGCGAATGGACGAGTTCATTGGCATCGACATCGAGCCCGAGGCGCTTTCCAAAGGCATGAAAGTGCCGGCGCTGAATCTCCTGCAGCTTGAAGTGCTTGTTCCGGCTAGGGATACCCATGGCGAGTTTGGCTTTGTGTCCGTTAATCTGGCTCGGCTTGGGTCCTTCATGTGGCCAGATGGACAGGATGTCGTACAGCGGGGTCAGGCGGTATCGGCCGCGGGGTTCGATGTGCAGGCTGAAATTCTTGGCGTGACCATCGGTGGCTCCCAGGGCCCAGAAAATCACTTGCGCGCAAAAGAACGTCTCCAGGTCCTGCTTTGCCGTTACGGACTGCTGCAGAATCTGGACTACGTCCAGGACCCCCGGGCCACCGTCGGCGTCGTACTTCATGGAGGGGGGTAGCCCTTTGGCCTGGCAGAAATCTTCCTGAGGCAACCGCAGCAACCAGTTTTCCATGGAATGCATACGACGG
>JAIVFU010000196.1 GCA_020829485.1 Nostoc sp. CHAB 5834
TGGTTCGTCACATAGATTCGTTTCTTAATGCCTATTTACTGAACACCTTTGTGTATTTTTATTTACTTACGTCCCAGAATTATCTGTAACTTTTTGTAATACAGGTTGAAGTGCGGAATGTGGGTTATTATGAATACGGTTCGCACAAAAGCCGCTTTTCTGACATTTAGGGGACAAGACCATACAAATAGAGAGTATTTATGAACCTAGAGTCATTGAAGATTTCCAGTTGGCTGGGATTGCTGCGGAAACAATTCCCCAAGAAGAAACAGAAAATGTAATCGAAAACTTACTTGCTTGAAGCCGTCGGCTCTAGAGCAACCAGCACCACAAAGCGCGATGGTGTACCCGCCCGTTAATAGAGCGATCGCCCTCACCCACCCTGACCAACATCGTCAAATGCCGCCACAACCTATGCTAGGATGACGGCGAAATTTGGCGGTAATCCCATGAACAAACTTTGTATGGCGATCGCGTGGGAGACATGAATGAAGCGAGAAGAGTTTGAGGCTCTAATTACACGTAATGGCTCAAAGGTGGAATCGGCATGTGATTTACACTATGGTGACTTTGACCATAAAGCTAGTCAGCCCCTAAGTTCAGCAAGCTTTTACTTTAAATCACAGTAAAGGCACTTGCTCTGAATAAACGCAACGGACGAGTGCTTTTATTTTTTTGAGAGCCAAAAGCTGTTTATTTTGTTGTTATTTTTTGTTTGAGATTGCTTTTAAGGGCTAGACCTGTACCTAGAGTGCCTAAAGCTAGTAAACCTAATATAGAAGTCGATTCAGGAACTGATGTCGAGACTGGATCGGCACGGAAAACAACATTTCTCGAAATATTATTACTATCTGTAATCGTAGCAAAGAATGAAATTTGACCTAAATTATTGAGACCCCCATAAAAAAGATTGGTTACAGTACCGTCCAAAAGAGAGTCACCTATGCCAATTACCTTATCTGCAATCGGGTCTGAACCTGTAAAGATACCATCAGCAAAAACATTTGATGCATCATTTCCTAAAGTTGCATTGAAAGCTACTTGATTATTGTCATTAATTGCGGTACTAATAAATCTACTAAAAGAGCTACTAGTGTTAGCAACAGTGGTAATTGTTTCACCATTGCCTATAAAAACTCCTTCTTCCCCACTGTCTAGAGAGGCATTAAATGCAACAGCATTTCTGTTATTAATGGAAATGTCGAAAAATCCACCAGAAAAAAGACTAGTATCATCAGCGATAGTAGTAATTAACCCATTTTGAATGGTGAACACACCTTGCCTTCCATCTTTTAACGAAGCTGTAAAAGCCACTACATTATTGTCGTTAATTGCAGGAGGTTGGTCGAAAAACCTAAATTGCCCACTAGTGTCTACAACAGTGGTTAAAGAACCACCATTACCAGTAACAATTACAGGGCTGTCGAAGCCATTAAAAAGCCTGAAAACTAATGTATTATTATTATTAAATGCATTGGCTGATAAATTTACACTAAACAAACCATCGCTTGGTGTAGCAACAGTTATAACTGTCTCACCGTTACTGATAAAAAGACCTTCTTGAGGTTGACTAGCAATATTTCCGAAGCCTACCGTACCACTGTCGTTAATTGCTACACCGTTAATAGCGTATCGTGGATCGGGGCCGACAACCGGGCTAATTGCTCCACCGTTGCCAGTGAAGATACCTGCACCTGAAGGTGTGATGGCACCAAAAGCTACTGTGCCATTATCATTTATAGGTCCACCTCCAACATCAAAAAAGTTTTTGTTGTCAGCTTCGGCGATTTTTGTAAAAGTAAATGTGCCTGCATATGCAGATTTCACTTCTACCGCTACTAGACTGAGAAAGATCCCAGCTATAGAAGCTAAAAACTTTGGGTAAATATCCATGACAATCTCAGCTTATTACATAAAGATTTTTGACTAAATAATTATCTCACCTTACGGCAATCGAGAAATGAGGGTTACAGCCGTCATTTTTGGGACTGGCAATGATGACCCGTTGCACACTGTCCGCACCTGCATTACACGTAAGGGCTATTACGTGTAACAAGTGACCGAAAGTATTGTACCTTCGTTGGGGATACCAACGCGACAACGAGCTATCAAATTCAACTTATCAATCGCAATCGCTACAACCCTTGTGATTTCGTTGGCTGAGTAAACTTGCTTATCCAGTCAGCGCGATGACCAATTGCAGGTATGACCTGCAATAATTGGCTTGGCGGTTATGTGTGGCGGACTGACAAGGCTCAAGGTCGATTCTGTATTAAACTAAAAACTTATCTTGTTTTTGCTTCGAGTATGTTACCTTTTTCTTCATTCGCCTTATTTGCCAAGCTGTAACACAGGCGATGAGGCTACCTCCAACTGTGGCGGGTTCTCTAACAGGTTGTGACGTTAGTGATAAAGTCGGTTCAGGCAAACCTACGGAATCGGATAGAAAATAACGGTCTGTCCCTGACCCGGCTCTAAAATTAAAACTCAAAAAATCATTGTTGTTATCTAGTGCGTTTTGGAGAAGAGAAGTTACATCAACTGACAGAGTTGCTTTGTCTCCATCGATACCTGTCAATGTTTGGAAAAGCGTACCTGCATTCCATTCATCAGTGCTGACCTTTCCATCACCTGCAAAGTAATATATTTCAAATGTACCAAACGGAAGTCCCTCATCAAAATTATCAACAGGAATATCTAGGATAGTTTTAAAAGGTGTAGTTTTAGATAATTGCTTGATGGCAAAATGAGCAATGGTTCGATCTTCAAAATTACTAGCATTCTTAACAGCATCAAAGGATAAAAGTAAAGCTTCACTACTCTGAAATTTACGTAAGCCAGTTATATCAGTAGCTGTGATAGTGAAAGCTTTTGCAGGGGCTGGATTAGCTTCAATTATATTCCAGCTCAAGATTGCACCAGCAACAAGAAAAGTTAATTTTTGGTACATATTAGCTATACGCAGGTCTGGCAATTTGTTGGTAGTAATCTTTTCCCGTATTATTGTCTCAAGAAAATAAAGATTTAGCTAGATTAGTTAAATCCATCTTATCAGCAATACCTTCGCCAAAAAAAGAGTATGAAGAGATAGGGCTGTCGTAGTAGAGTTATTGTCTCTCACAACGACAACTCAAAACTCACAGACAGCCCATGTTCAATATCCTATCACTGCTACAATGCCTGCTACCACAAATAAATGCTACGACGATGCGGCAGTTAAACCAGATAATTCTGGCGATGTTAGCAATGAGTGGAAGAGTCACCATGTTAGGAATTTCTCGTTGGGCAGGCATTGGTGGTAGTTATCGGACGATGTTGCGGTTTTTTCATACAGTAATTCCTTGGGCAACGTTGTTTTGGCTATTTTTCCGCAAGCATTTGTTCCGTGCGAATGAGGTGTATTTGCTTGCAGGAGATGAAGTTGTAGTGAGTAAATCAGGAAAACAAACTTATGGGCTGGATAGATTTTTTTCTAGCCTAGTTAGCAAACCTATATTAGGACTATCTTTTTTTACATTATCATTAGTAAGTGTGAAACAAAGGCACTCCTTTCCGATTCGGATAGAACAGGTAATCAAGAGCGATGTAGAAAAAATTAGCCTGTCACCAACCCCAAAAATAAAACCTCAAGAGAAACGTAAGCGTGGACGACCAAAAGGGAGCAAGAACAAGAATAAAGCAGAGGTTATTCTCACATCTGAATTACTAAGAATTAAGAAGATGATTAATGAGTTAGTCAAGTTAATAGCTAACTTTATCCCCCTGACGTACTTAGTCTTAGATGGTCATTTTGGGAACAATAATGCTTTGCAGATGGCTCGACAAGTTAACTTGCACATAATTTCCAAGTTGCGCCATGATTCGGCATTATACATACCTTACCAAAACCCTGATCCTAATCGTCGCTCCCGTCGTAAATACGGTAACAAGCTGGATTATTGTAATATACCTGACGCATATTTGTATAAAAGTAGCATTGAGGAGGATATCAAAACTGATATTTATCAAACTACTTTACTCCACAAGGAGTTTGCTCAAGCACTAAATATAGTTATTTTAGTCAAAACTAATCTTAAAACTAATGCTCTTAGTCATGTAATTCTATTTTCTAGTGACCTAAAGTTGTCATACGAAAAGATAATCGACTACTACAAACTCCGTTTCCAAATCGAGTTCAATTTTCGTGATGCCAAGCAGTTCTGGGGGCTGGAAGATTTTATGAACTTAAGCCAAACGGCTGTGACTAATGCTGCTAATCTAGCATTCTTCATGGTCAATTTATCCCACCATCTTCTCGCTGATTTTCGTCAGTACAATCCCGGTTCCGGCATTATTGACCTTAAGGCTCATTATCGTGGCTTTCGATATGTCCATGAAATTTTAAAAATGCTTCCAGAAACCCCTGAGCCTATTTTATTAAATCAGATTTTTGCCAAGCTTACTTCTTTAGGACGTATTCATAACGTTTCTACAGGCGTTGAACCCTCGTAAATTGGCAAAGGTATTGGTTTAACGTAATTCGGTATTGCTGCCCAATAAATGCAAACCCCTTGCCCAACTCAAGTAGAAACTTCTCCAACTCAGCAATTAAACGATTTTCTAACTCACTCTCACGATAATTGCGGTCTGGTAAATCCAAAAACTCGAACACATAAGGATCTTTGACCACATCCCACGCCGACTCGATCCGTTGCCCATCTTTAGCCAGTGCCAAAATCTCCGCCCGATCCTTACTCAACGCCACCCGCTCAAACAAAGCCGAATCCTTCTGGCGTTTCAACTCCCGCACACTCCAGCGATCTTGGATGCACTGCTGCTCATAAAATGACCGCGCCAAATCATCGGAAATAGCTAAAAGCTCCGTATAGTGCGACCAACTCAATTTGCCAGACAGTGTTTGGCAATTCTCATAGTTCAAATAAAACAGACGCATAAAACCAGGGGAGTATTTAAGTATTACGCCCGATGAATGGGAAGTGTTTTACCTACTTGCTCACAATGGCAATGATATAAAACTTTATACTTGTGCCAAAAGTATTTTAGATAGGTTTGTGAGGAGGTAAATTTTGGCTGTGTAGAATTGGTCAAACTAGTTTACATGGTTTATTATCAATTTCTAACTTAGAAAAATATATGTTTCCTCTACCTATTGAACAAATAGCAGTTAATTTATTTTGGAGTCTAGCTAATGATGAAAAAACTAAAAAACAAGTCTACAAATTAGCGACCCAAACGGTGTAGGTGCTTCTTCTTACCGGGAATTAGTTAATGAGGTTTATAAATGGCAGTAAATAAAAATAAGTCGCGTTCAGTTCTCGGCGCTAATCCTTTAGCGAAAGGGGTTTTTAACAAGACTGAGGTAGAAACTCAGTCTACTGAAGAAATAATCAATAATCAAGAATCTAGATTCTTGATTAAAGGTGATAGAGAGGCAGTGAATCTGCGCCTACCAATCGAACTGAACGACTGGCTCAACGATCTACTAAAAAAAGGTAAGCGCAAGCATGGTGCTAAAGTACCGAAGGAAGTTTGGGTGCAAGCTGCCCTGGAGTTATTCAAAGTCATGCCCGTGAAATGGGAGGAAATTGATTCAGAAGACAGCTTACGCGCAGCTTTATTGAATCTAGAATCTAGAATAAAGAATCTGGAATAAAGAAGCTAGGGATTTTAAAACAATTTATTTGCGCTAAGTAAGTCGGTGCGAATAAATCGAACTATGTGAAGTAATGTAAAATTATTCTGGAACCAATGATGGCTAAGTTGTATACAAAAGCAAGGCTACTTAAAAAAATAAAGACTGTGATTAACTTACTCAAAAAACTAAAAGTGCTTTCTATAAGCGCTTTACTCATGGCATCTTCCACCACGGTTGCATCGGCCGATCCTTACTACGATACTTTTCGTATATATGTTGCAGGCCCGTATGCTGGTCAAGTTGAATACAAAGATGAATGGTATAAAAACAATCAGTTTCCTAATGAAGCTTGTGGAGTTAGAGTACACAACCCAACAGCTTGGTACTGGGCAGCTAATGGAAATGAACCAATGACCCTAGGAGAATTACCCGGAAATGAAATGATAACTGACCAACTAGAATTTACAGGTGCATATGAGGGATGTAATAAAGAATTACCTTATGTTTTCACAACCCCAGTTACCCCAAATGGCGATCCACCACTTAATGCAGAAGTATTAATTATACAGGCAGATCCTAGAAATATAGAATGGCTAGATTATAACAATAAACCGATTCCACCTGTCAATGGTGGAATCGGTATCCCCGATCTTGATCTTGCCGATCCTTGCAAAGTTAGAGAGTTTTGCGAGCCAGATCCAAATCCTCCATGTTCAGATATCTCTGTTAGCTTGTTCGATTGTGTCCCTTTAGACTTTAATGCTGGCAATACAAGAACAAATGGAAATAGACCATCAATTAGAGTTGATCTCTCTAACGAACCTTTTAAAAGGCCTTAGAAGATCAATACTTCTCGGTTAAGGGGGTAAATGATTGGACTTTGGACAAAAAGAAGCTGGTTCGCGGCTGATACTCGCGAACCAAAAAACTACGCATCAGAAATTGCCCCAGTTATTTTTCAAACTGAGTAAAACAGAGTTAAACGGCTAAAGCCTAAGAAAATTTACGCGGCTTTTTGCTTATCAGGTGTCGATTTTGACTGTTTCTTCACAACGGGATGCTTAGACCGTTTTGGTTGAGTTTGACCAGTAACCCGACCAAGTGAATTTCCACGGGGTTTGGGAGAATGTCCGGGTTTTCCAATCTCTGAAATAATTGTTTGAAAATCGCGTTGCACTACACTTGGAGTCACAATTTTATCATTGCTTTGCTCTAAATAACGCTCCCAGGGTCTGGGTAAATGGGAAGCTAAGTCCTTTGCAGCCCATAACTGTACGTAAGATAGCATTACTAATCGTATCCAATTTTCCTCGTGTTCAACATCTGGAGTTTGAAACTCCGTCATCAACAAACGCTGCAAACTGTTGCGGAACATGTGTTCGAGATCAAACCTTTGTCTGAAACAATGGTTTGCAACAGTAGGTGAGATTTCTTCACGTCGGTCGCCGATGACGATTAACCACATGGGTTTCCAGACAGAATTACCAGTATCATCCGTCACCTGAACCCTGAGCAGAGTGAAGGGATGACGGTACATTTTTTGTTCCTTAGTTCCCCTCATCAACATTTGATTCCAAGCGAGTATGGTGATGTTTACTCATACGACCCTTACGAGTTGTCTGTTGAATTTGTGTTGTTTCGCTACTGCCGTGCCAAGTTTCGCCATCGCCTAAATCAAACCGCTCACCGTATTTTTTCTGGCAACCAGGTTTTTTCTTTGACTTATCAACAAGTGGAGATTGGTAGAAAATCCGATTACTACGAACTCTGGCAATCAGCACCAAGTTTTTGTGTTTGGACTGTTCACAAAGGAATGAACGTTCGCTATAAGCAGTATCTCCCACCAATACGCACAATTTTTCAGACCAAGGGAGTGATGTATCGGACATTACAGATTGAATTTGCTGACTTGCAACATCAGTACCACTTTGATCAAGCGATACCCTTTCTCCAGATAAGGGAACTGCCCAAGCAGCATGACTATCAGTCTCTTTCTCTGGTAAGATTGAAAGTATCGAGTAACAATGACCAATATTAATCGGTTTGTTACCCTTGATAGTATTGGGCTGGTAAATATACCCACGTTCCGGCAAAGTCCTGGCGTAGGGACGCGGATGTGGTGTTGTATCAGTTGCGAATAAGTAAAAAGGGCGTTGTTGGGGTTGGTCAATTAACTCAGACACCACCCTAATTAATTTATTTGGTTCTTCTTGTTCTTTTTCTTCAAGTTCTTCAGCTTCATTGTTTTTCTTCTGAATATTTGTATTAAATGATTTTTGAATTGCTTTATAAATAGAGTTATAGCTTCTTGGAAACAACGGACTTAAAGATAGCTCCGCAATTGAATTGGCTCCCGTATTACCCGCAAGCGCATCCAATAAATCCATACAAGCATCGCTACATGATTCAAAACAGTTGTAAATTTTTTGTCTAAAATCCTGAAATCGCGCTATTAATTTATTGTTATTAAATTTCGGCATACTCATCAGTATTTACCAATCATAGTTTGTAGTTTATATTACTATGCGTTGGGGATCTGGTGGCTATGCTTTTTTTTCTGCTGTTAACTATAAACAAGATTAATTATTCGTTTGTTCGCGTGAGATAAACGCGAACAATTTATTTTTGTCCAAAGTCCAATAAGAAGTTATTAAAAAATAACTCTAAGGTTTTTTCTATCCCTCTAAAACTTGTTCCACATTTAATTAAAAGTTGTATAGTTATCAATACTATATCAACTGTATAGTGATGATTTTTAGCATTCAATTCTTTTGGAGCGCCACTTGTTTGTAAATTAGACGCAAGTTCGTCTATTTCATCTTTTTTCCTCTACTATAGCCTCCCCATTCTCTTGAGATATTCCTTTCTCCGCAGCAATTGCACGATTCTTCCAATACTCTCGTGATGCTGATAAATCTCTTACTTTTATTTCTAAAGCTCTGAGCTTTTTCTGCTTTTCTAAAGCTTTTTCTTTCCAATTATCTCGACCTGCACGAAACAAACGAGCTAATCTACTGGTTGGACTTTTGAATTCCATTGACTTTTAACTTCTTTAAAAAAGGCGACATGGTTATTGTATGAAAAATATCACTCAAAAACTCTCAAAGTCAACAGCCTACCAATAGCCCACCGCAGATATCGCTCTTTAGTTATGGGAGAAGCTGAGGCGATCGCCCATCGACTCAACCATTCCAAACGGTTGTTCTAACTTTGACATTTGGAGTTCCTTGGAAGAAACTTTATGTTTTGGACAAACTATGCTTGCAAGACAAAATCTGATGCCGTCAGAGTTGGCGCACCAGTTAGAGTCGCAAATAAACCACCAGATGAATTACCCTGCGGGTTGTAAAATAACTGCCCATTCACGGGATCATAGACAATTTTCGCCGTGCTAGTCTCCGCTTTATTAGTCACTTCAAAATCACTCAAGTTATTAAAACCTGTTCCCACAGCAGAGGTAATGGCACTAAAAGTAGTTTTATCCAGTACAATCTTGTCACCTTGGGAACTGTTGAAGTCAGTAATGGCATCTACACCAATAGCACTTCGGGCAAAAGCAGCATCGGTGTTGTAAAGGAATCTGTCAGCACCTACACCACCAACGAAAATATCATTGTCTTTGCCACCCACAAGAGTATCATTGCCGAATGCACCGATGAGAATATCATCGCCTGACCCGCCCCGCAACAGGTCATTGCCACTTAAGCCATTAATTATGTCGTTACCTCCTTGACCATTAATCACATCATCTGAGTTGTCAAAACCTGCGATGTTATTGTTTAATTCATTAAGGAAGGTGACGGTGTTTTTGTTGAAAATGCTAGTTTGAGTGGAGTTAGTATCAATCACATCAAAGCCATTGGTGACAAGTTAAGGAAAAGAGGAAATTGTCAAGGGTAGTATTTGCAGTAGTCAAAAATCGTGTAAAACTCAGTATAGACAAGTGATTGAGCGATTGTGACTAGCCATGACTCAGAGCCGAA
>JAIVFU010000197.1 GCA_020829485.1 Nostoc sp. CHAB 5834
TTTTTATTTCTGGTTTTTGCATTTGTTCTTTGTATTCTAAAAATATGTTAGCAAAACTTGAACAATCGGATTGATTTCCAGATGCAGATTTTAAAAATATTGGTATATCTCCATCAGATGATGATATAAGGAACCAGCGCTGGCTAAATGAAAGCGAACGCTTCCACCACAGAAACGTTCGCTAATTTAAAGATGGAAGTTTTTGCTAAAGCATCAAATATCACCAATAACATTAAAAGCTTCTCTTTCACGTAGTCAAGCAACTACCAAACTTCTGACATGATCCGTTACAAAGATGACTGCTCTAGCAAATAATACACATCTCAAGAAAGTGTTGTAACTTCAAGGTTTCTAACAATCAAAATAAAAAGCGATTGCCGCTAAATAAGTAACAATCGCCACACAAAGATACTCCTTACTTTCAGGATAACGGATATGAAAGTCATTGTTACATTAGTTGAAAAAATCACATCAGAAGCTCACATTGATATTCCCAATGGGTTATCAAAAGCAGCAATTAAACAGCATATAACAGACCGTTATAACAGTGGAGAAATGCAAACAGATTTGAATATTTTCCACGTTGATTTTGAATCAATCAGCGCCAAAATTGTAAAACAAACGGGAGAAAGTTTATGACTGTTGCACAACTGCTGACACCACAACCGTACTCTCCTAAATCTACAGGAAAAACTGTTGGTAGGCATCCATTGAACTTTTACGAGTCTCCTTCATGGTTTACTACGGAATTACTACGCCATGTGAAATTGTCTGGTGTCATTGGTGAGCCTTGTGTGGGGATGGGAGCAATCGCTTCTTTGTTGAATGTGTGGCCCTACACCAAGCAAATGTGGACGAACGATATTGATCTACATAAATCGGCTGATTACCATTTGGATGCAACATTATCCGAGTCATGGGCTAAGTTTCCCGATTGCGACTGGATTTGTACTAACCCACCATACGCAGAATTCGCTGCACCAATCATCAAAAATGCCTACCAGAAAGCTCGTGTAGGTGTGGCTGCATTCTTGTTGACCAGCTTTCTCGAACCCTGTGATGATCGGGCAGATTTCTTACAGCAGCACCCGCCGTCGCTTGTACTAGTTTTGCCCCGCTTCTGTTTTCGTAAGGATAAACGGGGTACTCGTTGGGCTACCGATAACGTTACCATCTCGTGCTTTGTGTGGGACAAACGCGCAACAGGACAGCAAATTATTATTCGTCCCAAGTCGGCGATCGCTGGGTTTTACAAAAATCCAGAACAGGCTATTTCACAAGAACGGGCAGAAGAAATTGTTCGGGCGATTGCCAAACGAGAATTATGCAACAACTAACTTTATTTCCCGAATCTGCTCCTATTTTACCAATCAGTTATTATCCAGACTTCCTCACCAAGCTGGAAGCCGACGAACTCTACCAACATTGCCAAGGATTGCAATGGCAGCAAAACACAATCAGAATGCTGGGTAAAACGATGCCTGTTCCGCGCTTAGAGTGTATTTATGGCGATGAAGGTTGTGATTACCTCTACTCCAAGAGCGTACTACTTAAACCACTACCTTGGACTTCATCGCTAGCCCAACTGCGAGATAGGATTACTGCTGCTACTGGCTACAGCTTCCGCATTGTCATCGGCAATCAGTACAGGAGTGGACAAGACAGTATTGGCTGGCACAACGACAGTGAAGTTTCGATGGGATTTAACCCAGCGATTGCTTCCATAAGCCTAGGTTCAGTGAGGAAATTCCAAATTAAGCCCATCGGGGGCAAGCCTACTGACTTTTGGCTGGAGCATGGGAGTCTGCTGGTGATGGTTCCGGGTTGTCAGAGTACTCATCTGCATCAAGTCCCGAAGACTAATAAGGTCGTTAGTACACGGATTAATCTAACTTTTCGACCGCATATTGGGGCTAAAAGATGACCTCAAGTTATCGCTATTTCTGAGGTTTATATCCAAGATTATTAATATTTAAGGAAGATTTTATGGGATTTCGTAATGGTAAACCCTCTAAACAGTTTACAGCAATTCCCAACAGTTTAATTCGTGATCACAACGTTACTGATTCAACATTTAGGTTAATTTCTTGGGTAGCTTCTCACGATGAAAACTTTGATATTAATTTTACGGTAATCGAAAAACATTTGGGATACAAACGAGACAAAATCCGTAATGCTATCAAAAACGCTGAACAAAATGACTATTTAGTGAGAGTTCAAGAGAACAATCCGAACAATGGTAAGTTTGACTGGCAATATTACATTTTTACCAGCAAAGAAGACACAAAGTTATTTCGAGAAAATCATTCATCCATAGGTAAGTCGTCCATAGGTGGGTCATCCATAGGTGGGTCGTCCATAGGTGGGTTATCCATAAGTGGGTCATCCACCCCTCATATAGAAAAACAATTAGAAGAAAATAAATTAGAAGAAAAACACATACAAAAAGCACCCTCAACTCAGAACGCATTTCCCACCCCAGAATCGTGTGTGTGTGAAACTGAACAGACTGAGTTGACTGAGCAACCAAGACAACCAGAACTTGAAGAACCAACCCCACAACAATCCGCTTTGTTGTTAAAAAATTCCGAGTCTTCGCAACAAACCGATAACCCCTCAAGAGGATCAACTATTGCGGCGGGGTCGTTCGAGAAATCCGAACAAGCGAATAAGCCGCAGCTAACCTGTCCCTACAAGACAGCCCAGAACGTGAAAGAACTGATTGATGCGTGGATCACAGACCCGACTGCTTTTGCTGATGATTTTGTGCCACTGGTTGTCAGAGAAAAAATCAAGTGGAATCGCTGGGTTTTACCTTGGCACAGTGGAGAGCGAAAGCTAAATAACTTGTACCAGAACTTCAACCCGATAGTCGTGGACTTCCTGGCTGCTGAATTAGCCACTAAGTCGAAACGCTCGGCACAACTCGAAATTACTCATGCGATCGCAGTAATGAACACCTGGGAAAAAACCAAAGGTGGGTGGACGAACCTAATGCAGCGCTATCAGCAAGCATTGCAAACAGAAAAACAGCCCTTACCTCAACAGCACACTGCTTTGGCTCACAGAGTAAAAAACACCACTAACAGTTCGCTCGAAGATGCTTTGGCACAAGACCATAAGCGCCGTCAGCAAGAGCAATCCATTCGGGTTCCATCCAATGACTATCAACACAGCCCACAAATGCTGGAGCTAAAAGCAAAACTTCAAGCCGCAGCCAACACTCCGAAAGTTCCGAGCAATTCCCGATCCTCAGCAGTTGATCTACGAGAAGTTGAAACTCAGTTAAAATTAGCACTAAGAGCATGACTCAGTATAGCAATCAAGACAACGTAGTTTCTTTCCATCCTGACAGGTCACTTGACAACTTGCCTCCACAAAATATCGAAGCTGAAGAAGCGATTTTGGGCGGGATTATGCTTGACCCAGAAGCAATGACTAGAGTCAGCGATCGCCTAGTAGTGGAAGCTTTTTACATCAGCGCCCACTCATATATCTATCAAGCCGCAGCCCAACTTCATGCTACATACCAACCCACAGATTTACTAAGCGTCACCGCATGGTTGGCTGACCACAATTTGCTCAATCGCATTGGTGGCAGGAATAAGTTAGCAACTTTGGTAGACCGCACTGTGTCCGCCGTCAACATTGATGCTTTGGCTGATCTGGTAATGGAGAAATACCGACGGCGACAGCTAATCAAAGTGGGCAATGAAATTGTCCAACTCGGTTACGAGACGCAAACTGAACTGCCACTTGTCCTTGGGCAAGCTGAAGCGAAAGTTTTTGGCGTTACCCAAAATCAAAGCGATGAACGCTGCAAGGTTTTCTCAGCACAAGACATGGGCATTGAACTTTTTCAAAAGCTGGAGATGGGGAACATGGCAGGCAACAGAATTGGTTGGTACGACCTCGAAAACATCACCGGGGGGATTTATCCAAGCAGCTTGGTAGTGGTGGCTGCTGAATCCCACATGGGCAAAACTCACTTCATGATTTCTTATGCTTACGAAATCATGACCAAACTTGGCTTACCTGTTCTATATGTAACTCCAGAAATGGACAAGAATCAACTCAATGCCCGAATGCTAGCCCGAATCACAGGCGTAGACGCTTCTATGATTCAAACCAATACTCAATGCTACTGGGAGCAAATAGCACAGGGTATAGGACAGATGGTGGAGTTGCCTTGGAAGGTCTACGAGCATTCTTCTCCTACAACCACCATGATTGCAAGTGCTGTGCGCCGTGCTATTGCCGAATTTGATGGTTCTATTGGGGCTGTGTTTATTGATTACTTGCAACAGATTCCTCTGGAGTCCGGCGGGAACATGGCCTTTGAAGTTGGCAAGATTACCCGTCAGATTCGGGATATTGCCAAGTCTCATAAAATCCCTGTTTTCTTGGGCTGTCAAATCAATCGAGGGAATCAAACAACGGCTGATAAACGCCCCAATCGTCATCTGTTACGTAATTCTGGTGAAATCTTTGAGGTTTGTGACCAGTTAATCATGCTTTACCGCGATGCTGTTTATACAAAAGACCCAAGCGATCGCACTATCGAGTTGATTGTTGAGAAAAACAGGCTTTACGGTAAGCTCGGCACTGCGACCATGTTGTGCGATTTATCCACGTCGAAGTTTTTGAACTTGGCGAGGTGAAGGCGATGGAGTTAATTAATTGGGTGTACTGCTGCCGCCGTTGCGATCGCGTAAATATTCCCAAATTCGGCGGATTTCTTCTTGAAAAGCTTGACGGTCGCGCTCTGCTTGAAGCAAGGAAGCAAGCAAAACTTCTCGATCGCGGTCAGCTTGAATTTCAGTTTCCCTTATGGTTTGACGATCACGTTCAGCATCTCTTTGAGCAGCGCGTAATCCTTCCTGATGGAGGCGTGCAATGTCAGCCAGTTCCCTAATGGTACGCTCTAACCTAGCAATCGTTTGGGAATTTCCCCGTGTTTCCCGCCTGTTAGCATTTTGTACTGTCCTTAACAAATCCAGTTCGTCACCTATCTCTTCTAAACGAGTATCAATATTATCAAACCTTGCACTGATATCTTCCGGTGGAAAAGCGTTTGTCATAATCCCTCCTTTCTCTTTCTATTCTCGCAGAAACTCACAATTACAGACTTTATGAGTACAACTATCCAACAACTCTTCCATAAATGGGCAGTTCTTGCCCCTGATGAATGTTTATCTACTGAGCGCAATTACAAGTTCAAGCTCCGAATTTTACCAGATGTTGAAAGGTGCAACTCTCTTACTGCTAGTCGCCAAATTATTACTGACAACTTAGAAACACATTTAGCCAATCGACGTGATCTTACAATTCAATTGTTGAATTTTGTGTTACTAACGATTATTTATCACTGTGCGGCTCGACAGTCCAGTATCAGCTTCAGCTTTACAGAACTTGGGACTATCGCCACAATCTGCAACGGACTGCGTTCACAGCCACATCCACATCCAGCGATCGCGGCATTAGACGCATATATTCAATTGCTGGAGTTTTAGAACCCATGAAAGCGCTATCTGTTCGTCAGCCTTGGGCATGGGCAATCATTTTTGCTCTCAAAAATGTTGAAAACCGTGGTTGGCCCATTCATTATCGCGGCGACATTCTGATTCATGCAGCCAAGACTTGTACCAAGAAAGAGTACCAGCTAGCGAGAGAATTTTGCCAAGGGATGGGGGTAGAAATTCCAGAGTTAATCTCTCTCCGTCGCGGTCAAGTTATTGGCATTGTCACAATAGTTGACTGCCGATTCTCACAAGTTGCTTCTGGCTGGGGAATGCCTGGGCAATATCATTGGAAGCTGGAGAATCCACGCGAGATTACACCGATTCCTTACATTGGGCGGTTGGGAATTTTTGAAGTACCGGATGATTTGGTCATGGAGGTGGCTGCATGACTAAATCAGTAATAGCTGAGTTGTCTGCAATACCCGAAAAATTCTTAGAGAAAGGGGTCAAAGCCTCACAAGGGGAATCAGTCGGTTGTCTTTATCAGTACCTCGAAACTAAAAAGCTACTTGATGGGAAGACTGTTTCTTATCCCCGTGTGATTGGTGAACGTGACCCGAATAATCCCTTTCATTGGCGATGGGCATTCAATTGGAAAGTACTCTTGATCACGGACAGGATTAAGACCCAACGAAAAATCAGTATTTCTGGCTTGATTTATTTTCCAAGGCTTAAAGCGATCGCTAAAATATTTGTCAATAAATAGGGATTAATGAGATTATTTTTGAGTTTATTGAGAATAGACTAGTCTTATTGACATGATGCGGCCGCCCTAACCAATAGGGTGGTACGAGGCGTTCACGAAGTGTGCCGAAGGTATCGCCCATCTCATCCCCGCGATGCCTGATTCCCAACTAACGGGGACTGTATTCAATCAGACACCCCTTTTTTCTTGATCATTCCCCATCTAGCCTCAGATCAGAGATAATGATGTGAATAAATATACTACATAATTATTAAAGGTCACGGATGCTTTGAGGCTAACTGGAGAATATTTTTAATCTCTAAGTTCCTTTTGATGTGCGTTCTCTCATATCGCTTTTAGTCTAAACTCCAGTTATCAGCAAGTTTGATTGCTTATAATATATGATTTTCCGTGGATTCAGTCGAAAAGCAAGGCTACTATTTACGAGATTTTTACTGCTAGTGTTCATTGCAGTAATTGCATTGTGGCAATTCTCCCCAACACAATCCCAGTTAGTACAGCAAGAAAGTAATTACGCGATCCATATTCAACAAAACTTTAATCAATCTGCTTTTTATCCCATTTCACAAATTCCATCTACAAACCTTTATAAACCTATTGGCAATTGGGTAGGAAGGTTAATTTTACCAACGAAACAGCAGTTACAAGATGGTTTGGATTGGGTATGGATGGAAGTACAATATGCACCATCTACAGCACAAAATTTGGTAGGTAAAATTGTGCGTTTGGAGTGGGAAAATAATCAAAATTTGCTTGCTTTGCGTCAAGCAGTAACGCGAGATATAAATTTCACTCCTGAAGTGATTAAAAGTCAAAAACAAGGAAATATTCATCCTTTTCGACTAAATGGAGTTCGTCATGTAGGGATTTTACGCTCTTTGGCTGGCGCAAATCCTGATGATGAAACAATTGTTGTTTTAGATTCAAGCACAATCATTGATCCAAATAAAGAAAAATCTATTTTGCAAATTGAACGCGAACCTGTTTTGGCAACTGGTAGATTTTATGGGTTGGTAAAAATAGTTAAGCTGATTGAATCTAAATATAAAACTAGTTTATTTTCAGAACCAAAGCAATATAACGATTATTTTTTAGTGAAGCATTATAATCCTAATTCAAATAACTTTGATGGTATTGAAGAAACTATTCGCATTCCCCAACAAGCAATAGATTCGCGAAACTTTGCTCCTTCAAGTTCGCGGCAAATCGAGCGATCGCCTGCGGGTGAGGATGGGTGGTATATTTATGGCGCTGCCGATGCAAAGGGCGTATTTACGGTACGCGCACTTGCACCTCGTTCTCTGTTGCAAATTCAACCCCGTCAAATTATTACTGGTAAGGAATTAGGTCTAAATTACATCCAAGATGTAAATTGGCAAAATACTGAGAAAAATAAAGGTAAATTCAATACTGTATTATTAAAATCTAGAGAAACACAAAATTTACAAAATCAATCTATATCAACATGGCAAGAAGGCAATAAAGCTATTGTCTTACACCTATTTGGTGGAATTGGCGGACGTAAAGCTGAATCAGTCGGAGTACCTTATACTATCACCGGACATTTTGCTTTTGGAATCGCAGAAGTTGTCCGCGATGAGTTTACTAACGAATTACGCTTCGAGACTAAATACCACCAAATTTATGCCCATAACCCTGATGGAATTATTGCTGGAACGCATACATGGGCTGATTATATGGGTAATTTACAACGTGGTTGGCTGGCAACACGTCCGGTATCAGATATTCTGATCAAATTCGACCCTGTAACCCAGGATTATGATTTTGATGGTGTTAAACTTTTGCCTTTAGAACAATTCCAGCAACAATTACAGGCAACAATGGCACGTTATCGGGTTGGTGATGGTACTGGTGGTGCAATAGTATCACCTGCTACCTCATGTATTCAAGACGCAAGCCAAGCACTTTATGCGGCAATACTGGTAATTAAAAACCAAGTTGCTACAACTCCTCAAATTCAAACTTGGATACGCGCTAACCCCAATCACCCGCAAACATTACGTTTTCAGCAGCTAGTTGAATTAGGTCAATCTTTAGAACAACAGTTAGCACCCTTGGGTATAGTTCGCGCTGATTGGCAAAGTCAAGCAGGTATACTCGCAGGTACAGGCATAGGAAAAACGACGGAACCATTTCAAGATCGTAGTATTTGGGCTGGTTTGACAACATGGCGAGCAATAATGCCAAGACTTGCACACGACGATCTCGCCGCAATATTTTTAAAACATGGTGTAATTATGCAAGTATTGCGAACTAATCAAGTTGGTGGTTGGGAACCTAATATTACACCCATTGCACCAACAGTACTTTTGGGGCAAATCAAGATTCCTTTTACTAATATTTCACCATTTTCAATTCTTTTAAACCGCACTTTAGCGTCCTTAGTATTTCCGAGGTTAAAAGATTGGTTATTTGTTGTTGTAATGCTGATAATTTATAGTATTTTTGCTCTACCTTATGGTTGGAGATTTGGATTTTTACAAATAGAATTGTGGTCTGCAAATTGGATTGATAAATGGTTGTTAATATTGCGTTGTTTATTTTCACCTGCAATTGTTGAAGAACTTTTGTTTCGCGTTTTTTTGCTTCCTCATCCTAGCCAAATTACTAATTGGTTCCAATGGTCTTTGTGGGCAATAGTGAGTTTATTATTATTTATTTTGTATCATCCCTTGAATGCTAAGGCATTTTTAAAAGCTGAAATTCCCACATTTTATAATCATGTTTTTCTGATTTTAGCTGCATTTTTGGGAATTATCTGTACTGTTGCATATACCCTCACAGGGTCTTTATTTGTAATAGTTTTAATTCACTGGATTGTTGTAGTAGTTTGGCTAATTGTTTTTGGAGGAATCAGAAAATTAGATAATAATCAAAAAATTCAGAACGTTAAGGTTTAAGCCCGGATTTCTCACAAAGGTTCAAACGATTAGCCCAAAACGCTTATGCCACTTAGACTTGAGATAAAATCCCCCGTTCACATACTGCTGTGATTGATGCAGTGTCTAAAACGCTCAAAATCTAAGCCTGATAAAGGTTTGGTCATAGCGATCGCAGCGCTTGTGAGAAATGCGGGGTTATAACGCCACTTTCCAGATTTGGGATGTTACCGTCTTGGAACTGCCCTCTGGCAGCGCTCAAGCCATAAATCAAGTCTATTTAATTGCAGTAATTCTCATTTTGAAAAAAATAGAGTATTAACCCCGATTTTGGAATTCAAAATATAGTACAAAGTAACTGGTTTTTTAGCCATTGCCTCTGGCTAAAAAACCAGATGGAGCAAAAAATAAGT
>JAIVFU010000198.1 GCA_020829485.1 Nostoc sp. CHAB 5834
TTTGTTTTCCTCTTTAGTCAGAAATACCCTCAAACGAGCGCCCATATTTTTTGTTACCTCGGTAGATATATTCTCCGTATTTATTTATTGTTACATAGTTTCGTTTTTTCCTGCCGACCTACTTACCATTGCACAAGACTAATTTTATTTACTTTTTGAGCAAAAAGTAAATAAAATGCTAATAACTAGAGGTTTCTTGGACGAGGTTAATTAAGGACTGCAAACCGAGCAATGAAAATACACGCTCGTAGCTTTGCTCCTAATTGTCCAGAATAAAATCCTACGGTTCAGTTAAGCCTCAAAGTCAATTGCCGTTATATCGGGTTAGCTAAATCTAAATCCTATCTACAGCATATCTTGAATGTTTTATAGCGAATTCAAAAACCCTCAATATCTTTTCCTCCCATACCACCGGAGCCTTCCCCAAAAAGCCAGTCGCTATCACTGTTGGAATTTACTTCGCCATCCACTTGAAGATTTAAAGAAGGCACCAGCTGTTCAATTTGGCTTTCAAGTCTGGAGATTGCCAGTGTTAAAGAAGCAAGTTGCTCCCTATCCTTCTTAATTTCATTTGAAATCCCCACCCGCAATTGATTTACCCTTTCCTGGAGGGTATGCACTTCTGTTTTGGTCGCAGAAGGAATACTCACTTTCTCTGACAGGGCGGCGATTTGAGCTTTCAAAGCTTCAATTTCGGCAGCAGTTGCACTATCTGCACTATTGGGACTCTCTTCAAAGAGTGCATTTCTAATACAATCCAGCACAAACTCTTTAAAAGTTAAGCGCAAATCCTCAGCACGCTGCTTGGCTTGCTTCACCAACTCCCGGTCTTCTTCTGACAGAAGTTTTATATTTATCTGCGGATATTCCACCAGTCCCTCGCGCTTTTGTTGTGGAGAAGTGATTTCTAACCAGTTCTTTACCATTTGCTTCGAGTTCTAATATTTACTCACTCCCCCTACCTCTCTATCTCCCACTACTATCATCGCATACAGGATATCCACGTATATACGATATAGATGATTCTAGATGGGCAATTGGATCGTGTCTGGGAAACAACTATCATAAAGATACCGGGAATGACAATTCCCGGCATCATAATCATCAGTGGGGGTTGGGGAATTTTATTATGGAAAATTTACCTGTATTAAGCGTGGAATCACTTGCTGTGGAGGTGGTGACTCTACCGCTTGATGAAGCCCGGGTTGCGCTTGTGGATTATTATTTTCCCAACCGCCAGAGAATTAATTCGACGGAGCAGCTAATTGAGCTATGGGTACATTCTGTCACTATTAAAAGCGACCAAACGCGACGGGCATATCGGCAAATTGGTTATGAGCTTGCTGATTATATGCAGTCGCGGTTTGGGATATCTGATTTGAGGATGGTAACGTTATTCCATCTACACGCAAATCTTGCTTGGCTAAAGGATGAAAAGCCAGTACGGGGACAGAAAAATACTTATGGAATTAGTAAAAATACGGCAGCTAAATACACTGCGGCGATTAAAAGTTTGTGGGAGTGGGGTACTAGAGCTTCTATTGGTTATTTTGCTATCGACTTGGGCAAGGACTTAAGTATCCAATGGGACGATAAGCTCGCAGAGCGCATTTTGTCGGAACGCGAGATTGCTAAGTTGGAAAAAGCGGCGATTGAAGTAGATTTGCAACACAACACTAATAAGATGCATTGGCTGCTGTTGACTCTCGTCTTTTACAGTGGGGTGAGGGCGGGAGAAATTGCGCGGCAAACTTCTGATTATGGTAAGCGTATAGTTACGCCGGGGTTATTTTGGCGGCAGTTTCGGGAGGATGGAGATTGTCTGTTATTAACTGTGACGGGGAAACGAAATAAAACCAGAACCATTAGTCTCGATCCGGAGACGAGTGCGGTGCTACTGGATTACCGTGGTGATGCCAGCAATGATGAGCCGGTGTTTCCTAGTCCCAGTCGGCGGGATAGGGGTAAACCTCTAAGCGATCGCGGATTGCGGTTGATGATGGCGGAAATTTCTGCTTTTGCGGGAATAAAATTCAGCGCCCACTTTCTGCGCCACACTCACGCGACGCTGGCTAAGAAAAATGGAGCTTCTGATTTTGACTTGCAGGCAGATTTGGGCCATGCTTCCCCGGCGACGACTGCAAAGTACATTCACCATGTCGGGCGTGTTGGGACTTCTCACGCACTGCGTAAAAAAAGCAAACATCGGTAAAAAGCGTAGGCGAAGCCCGCCGAAGGCATCGCCTCCGGCGGGGATACTGTTGGCGAAAGTGTTACAAACGCACGGACAAAAGTGTTACAACTCAAAGCCGCAACTACAGATTGAAGGTTTGAGCTTACGTAATACTTAATAAGACAATAATGTATTACATTCGCCAACAGTATCCGGCGGGCGGGTACGCCATCGCACTCATGCGCTCCAAAATGATAGTGTCAAGGTAGTTATCTTTTCGGGATGACGCGCTTATTCGGTCGTGTCCAGTCCCGGTTAACCTAGATAGTACCTAGACATGAGCCAAACAGGGAAAAACAAGAAACTGGCATCTTTTAACTGCGACCAAAAGATGTGGGAGCAGTTTATCGCCCGTTGTAAATCGAAAGGGACGACGGCAACAGCCACGCTGACCCAATTTATCGAACTCTACCTAGATGATATAGATAACCTTGATGCAATTGGTGGCGATAATTTAGATAAACGCTTGGACTCTAAGATTAAGGCAAGTGTTGAGGAGTACTTAGTTACTAGTAACAATAGTAACCCCAGTCCTACGAATGAAACGATATTAGCTATTTGCTCACGACTTGATAAGCTGGAGTCACAGTTTTCAAGTGAATCTAATAGCAACGAAACCACAGCAATCCATAATCTCGCCGATTTATCAGAAAAAATTGAGGGGATAACAGCCCGAATGACACAGTTTACCGAGGCGATTATTAAAATTCAAAATCATCTCAACAATCAACAAAAGCGGAGCAATAAATCGTACAACAACAATTCATCATTCATTGTGCATACTCCCCGAATGCAACCATTAAGCGAAGAAGGTTTAGCTTCAAGACTTGGTGTAAGTCAAGAAACTGTACGCGAACAGCGAATTAAGCTGCACCCACCGCTTTTTGTGGCATGGTGCAAGGGCAAGGATAGATCGGGTATGGGGTGGGAATTTAACGAAAATACTGGATTATATCATCCGGTAAGTTAGTATTTTTATTATTTTCAAGAATTTCTGAATTTACACTGATTCGCTCGCCGAATAGAGCGATCGCAGATAATAAAAGGAGCGCAATCATTATTTTGGCAGCAAGGTAAAATATATTGAAAACGCTTTTTTATCCTTTCAGATGATGCTGTGCTTGCTGGTTGGCATAAAGCTATTGATATACGCATTCACATTTACTCTTTTATCTACCAGTCAAATAGCAGTCACAAGCTTTAATAATCAGTTGACAATTAGGAGCTTTAGGTGCAGCGAAAAATCGAGTTAAAAAGGGGTGTTGATAATACATCTGTTGAAGCCTATTTGGTAGATTTAGTCCAAAGACATGTTGATGATTATGTAAATTATTGGGTAGAAAGCTTAAGGTTATTTAGTCAAGAAGATAAATACTGGGACTGGATATTTAAATTAAGATATATTGCCAATCAAGAAAATCTTGAAGGTTACGCAATTGAGTGCGAAAACAAAACTCAAGGATTAATGATAATAGAAACGCAAATGCACGGTTCTCGGTTAAATATTGGGAAGAGGCTAGTTTATGTTGATGGTATTGCCACTGCCCCCACTAACCGAATCGAGATTCAACGCCCGCCTCAATTCAAAGGCGTTGGTCAAGCACTATTAAATTTCGCAAGAATTAGAAGTGTTGAGTTAGGTTATGAAGGTAGAATTGGGTTGCATTCCTTACCAAGGTCTGAAGGATTTTATGAAAAACAAAATATGTTGAACTGCGGTTCGGAAGAAGACTATGATAATTTAGTTTACTTTGAGTATGGTGTATTGAGACGAAGATAAGGGTTGATCCGGGTAAAATTTTATGAATCATCAACAGCAAAAGGATAATTCTGAGGCAAACGAGTCAATAACAACCCAAGAAGCTATAGATTTACTTTTTGGTGAAGGATGGCTCGAAGAGGCTGTTTGCATTGAAGATGAAGCAAATTGCACGATTGGCGCTGGTTTGGATTGGGGTAATGCATTACCACCTTTAATGCTCAACCTTCCTTTATTTGGTCGCTTATCAACGCTGCGTGTATCTCTCAACCGCGAAGTCAGGCTAATAATTGAAACATGGGATTTAGGTATAGGTACAACTTCTGCAACAGAGACTGCAAGGGCACGCATTAAAGAGCGGTTGCTATCTCCTACGCCTGAGTTAATACCTCACTTGGAAGTCACCCTGCTGCAAGATGATTTATACGGTGAAGAGTTTATATCTAACCGCGAAGCTCTCAAATCGCTACTTACAGTAGTTCTTACTGATGCTGATAGAGAAGAAATTGCAGAGAAGGCTGCTAATTCAATACGCACACAAGTTCTGTCACAGGTGAATTTTTTCGGAAAACTTTCTGCGTAAATATAATCACAATAATATCGGGTCAAATTAAATCAAAATTAGTTTTCTGCAACCCAAAAGGAACTGATTGATGACTGGTAAAAACCGCAGTCGCTATTCTTCAAACTGGGATACTATCGCACTTGAGGTCAAATCAAAATCAGACTGGAAATGCACGCGCTGCGGTATGCAATGCTTACGTCCAACTGATAAAAGAGATGGGTTAAATCGTAGAGAACGCAGCATTAAAACATTAGTGGTTCACCACCGAAATTATACGCCCGAGGACAACCGAGCAGAAAATCTCGCGGCTTTATGCACAGCTTGCCATATGCTGTTCCATACGCGCAGACGGGGAAACGTATCACCAGGACAACTATCTTTGTGGTAGAAAAACTAGTACATCATGGCGGAAATAAAGCTACCATCTGAAATAGGTAAAAAGCTTGCAGCATAAGTGTTCTTTCTTTTTAGTTTTGCCTTATTGTACTAGTAGTTTAAAACAACTCAATAGTAGATAGTTGTGAGAAGGGTCGGTTCTAATGCCTTATCCATTTGAGTAGTGAAGCGTGGCTGCGACAAGCCGCTTTGCGTCTACGCGCTCGGTGAGTACTTCAAAATATCCTTTAAGATAGGCGCGGCGGGCTACGCCTACGCACTGGCGAATCACACTCAATAATTCCGGTAACACCGCTTGCCTTGCTTTCACCCACTTTGAGTTCAAAGTATTTTAGTACTTTTACTATTTTAAAATCTTCTCAAAACGAACCGTGAAAAACTTGATTATCCCGTGGAATATTGATATTTTGAGCCTTACTTAAAAAGGATTTTAAAAGCAATATCTCTCGCTGACTGCTTCAACACTTGCAGATAAGCAACAGCATCATCACGTCGGCGGAATCTTTTCACAACAATATTTTCTTGATTGGGAATATCACGGACAATACACCACGGTTTTAATTGCTCAGAATAAGTCATATTCTACCCCTTAAAAATTCTGTAAAATAACCATGCTTGCTATGTAGTTTTAAATCGCCAAATTTTACCTTAAACGAGGAGGTATACTCAAAGACAGGTCAAATTGATATTGACAATTAGAATTATGTGTGTATTAGATTTATTGGACAGATATATAGCGTTCCGACTGGAATGAAATATTGTGTACTGAGTCTGAAAACCTTGCAGGGCAAAGTTTTTGTTTTAAAAACCTTTCAGTAATCAAACCGGATTGCTATATGTAGAAGAGAAATGTTATTGAGATCAAGGCGAATGAGTCAGACATAGCAATTGCCAAAGTTGTTCGGGAACTTCTTCAAAATGTTCCAGTAAAAAGTCCATGAATGCCAAATGTCGTAAATCATTAGGCTGAGGATAGCGTCTAAATTTACCTTGCTTAAACCAACCTCTGACCGTAGAATCAGAACGGCAGCATATTAGGGCAATTTGTTCATAACTCACATCCCATTTGGCATAAAATTCTTCTGGTTTCATACCAAATTCCCAGTGACTATAGAGTGAAATTAGATGAATTTCTCTTGCCCCTAAAATCCGGGGGTTAGACATTAATACACCTCAAATATGTAAATATTGGAACTCATTTTTTACATCAGGTATTTGTTAGTCACAGAGTTTATAGACACACCAATAAAACCCAATTAAGCGGGTTTTAAACTCTTGATTCACTCTAAATCTGCGTAAGCAGATATAGTTAAAATAGTTCCGTTATTTATAATGGCTAGAATACCGATTCAGGAATAGCCATAAATAGTGGATAGGGTGCAATACGGTTCATTCAAGCCTTTTTTCTCCCCCTGCTTCCCCTGCTCAAGAACAGCCCGCCCCAACAGATAAATGTCCTTAACTAAACGGTATTGGGATAGAACGGGGATAGTGCTTCGGTTCAAAAAAAACGCCCTCTAACCACATTTTGCACGAGCTATACGGTGAGGAGGGCAATTGAGTTTTTGACAAATCTTCTCAGAATAGCTTGACTGCAAATCAAACTTCAGTCGTACTGGGCAAGTTGGGGTAGTTCACCAGCTATTTGATGTTTTAATATCTATAACAACTGGAATAGGGCTGAGAAACTTTTGGGCAGCAGCAACCATACAATTGTGTAATATATGGCTAACTTGGTCAACTTCAGTCTCTGGACATTCCAGTACAATTTCATCATGTCTTACACAGATGAGTTTTGTTCTGAATTTAGCTAATGGATTTGAAAGTTTTACCATAGCTAATTTGTTGATGTCGGCATTTAAACCTTGTACTGGATGGTTAAATAGCTCTGATAGTCGGGGCTTGTTTACCCATCTCCGTCGTCTGTTTGCTAGTGTACGACTTTCCTTAATGCCTTGGATGTATTTACGTTTGATGTTTTCATGCCACTTAGCTATTCCAGGATAAGCTTCAAAGAATCGTTGACTGAAAGCTTTTGCTTGTTCTAATGTCATTGCCACTCCATATTTTACTTGGGCGTAAATTTGGAGTTTGGCAGCGCCCATACCGAAAATCAATCCAAAGTTTATTGCTTTTGCTAATCTGCGGTCTTCTTCAGTCACTTCATTGATATATTTTCCAGTTACTAGAGATGCTGTTAATCGATGTAAGTCAGCCCCCTGGCGATAGACTTGGCACATCTTTGACCACTAAGCCGAGCCATAATTCGTAGTTCTATTTGGGAGTAATCGGCTTTGATAATTTTATAGCCAGGGGCAGCAATGAAGCAGCTACGGGCTGCTTCATCACGGGGAATATTTTGTAGAGGTGGTTTGCGGCAAGAAAATCTACCGGATTTTGCCCCTAATTGATAATAGTTGGGATGAATTCTCCCAGTTTTGGGGTGGATATGCTGGGGTAGTTTCTCGGTAAAAGTGCCGATAATTTTAGATAGACGGCGGTAAGAAAGCAATGCTTGAATTATGGGATACTGTGCAGCTAAAGAAACTAATTTACTTTGATTAGTCGAGTTAATTTTGATACCAATAGCTTGTAGAGCAGCCAAAACTTGCTGAGGTGAATTCGGGTTGACTGCATCTGTCAGTTCTGGCAGCAATGACATCTGAGAACTAGCAATACGGAGTTGCTTGAGTTGGTTTAAAGCATCTGTTTTTTCAGCTTCTAGTTTTGCACCCAGTATCTGCCATCGGGACAAGTCAAATAGCATTCCGTTAAGTTCCATTTGAGCTACAACAGGCATACACTGAAATTCCAGTCGGGCAATTTTGAGTAACTTTGTCTGCTTTAACTTGTTGAGGAGAATTGGGTAAAGGTCAAGTAATATGGCAGCATCTACGGCAGCATAGTGCAATTGAATCTTGGTAAGAGGTTTACACCAATCACTGATTTGTTGAGTTTTATCTAGTTGAAGGTGTAGTAGCTTTTTAACTATATTTTGTAAGGATGAGCTTGTTTTTAATCCTGCGGTTAGAACTTTATAAGCAAGTTGGGTATCAAAGAATTGACCAGAGGGTTGAAGTCCTGCGAGGGTGAGAAATTGCCAGTCGAACTTGGCATTATGTGCAATTTTGACAGCAGAGTTACAAAGCAGTTTTTTGAGTAGTGGGCGATCGCTTTTGGGAATAGCTGGTAAATCAATTAGCAGTACTGGATGGTTTGGTGCAGCTATTTGAATCAGTCTAATAGAATCAGTTAGAGGGTCAAGTCCTGTTGTTTCACAATCTATGGCTAAAATTTCTGCATGAAACAGAGGTTGGAGAGCATAATTAAGAGTTGAAACATTGGAAGCAAGAGTATATTCTGGAGTATAAATACTGGTGTTATTTGTATTTATTAAGCTTATAGCCATAATGAATTAAATTTGAATTTATCACCTAGAAGCGATAGCTTGTATATCTAGCAACTTCAAATTAGTTTTATACAAAGATTTAAAAACCTATTAAAGAGAGGTAATACTATAGCGGTGTGCAGTTGAGGGAGATACAAAAACTTTGCTGGAAAGATTGTACAGCAAGTACTTTTGTCTTCTCATCCGAGCGATAATTGCCATATCGATATTCCTCTCTTTCTATGATTAACTGACTTTACGCTTACCTGTTTTTGCAATGTTAGAATGCTGAATATTCTCTCCATCAGATGTAAAAGCAGTAGGAGCCAATTCTCTAATAATGGGTGTGACAATTTCTGGTGCCAGTTCTAAACGATGCTTAATCTGTGCTTGCAACCAGGCTAAAGGAACACTTTTACTGTTGACTTTTTGTTTGATAATTAAGTCAGGATTGGATGTTGAAGCTTTTTTTATGGCAGTAGCAATTTTTCTGGCTGTCCGTAAATCAATTTTGTCTACATCAATGCTAATAAAGTTGTCTGGTTGAGGTTCTGGTTTTGATGTAATATGGTTAGTTGATTGATTTTTATTTTTCAAATTGAGAGATTTTTTAATATCACTAGATTCAAGGTGTGATTGTTCAGATATTGTGTGGTTAATATGGTATTCGATGTTGAGTGTAAATTTCTGCCATAGATTGACTATTCCCACAACGAAATCAACGAGTATCACAACGGTATAGAAGGCTGTAATTCCAATGATGAGATGATTTAAAACTTCTTGAATTTCTTGAGTATTCATGATGACTAACTTGAAAATTTATGTTCATAATTAAAGAAGCGATCGCTTCCATATAACAGAAAAATCCTCAGATGAAAATTTGAATAGACTGAGGATTTATTGAAAATTCAGAAGAGGCTAATTTGTACAGTTGAATTTGATGAAGGTTTAGGAGTTGGAATGCTTTGGGTCGAATCTAAGTTAGGCAAGGCATTGACATTACGCTTACCCCACCCCTCTTGTGCTGCGTGTTTAACTATGCTGCGTCGAATTGACCTGCTAAGTACACGTCACCATAAAAAAGGTGCGGAAATTAAGCTGCGATCGCAAAGTCTATTTGGCTGGTAAAATTGTCATCTGGAATTTGGCACTTTGCGATAATTTTCAAGGTTGACTTTTCATT
>JAIVFU010000199.1 GCA_020829485.1 Nostoc sp. CHAB 5834
GGCTCACTTTAACTGGAGGGATCAAACAGTAAGAGAAGTTTTACATAAGTGGCAGGAGTTAGGTAAGGAAGGGCTTTGGGAATTACCAGGGCGAGGGGGCAAACCGAAATACACCGAAGAAGACATAAGTAAGTCGGCAAGAAAATTTCAATGTATGTAAACAAATATAAATTAACGTAGAGTGTGTTAGCAGAGCCTAACGCACCATCCATAAAGGACAAATGCTAAAAAGTTAGCAGAAAACTAGAAAAAGTAGGTTAAAAGTACTATTTTTACGTCATTCTCAACACTTGAGCAAAAATATCAACGTATCCAAAAGGAGTTAATGGCTGGGGCGATCGCTCTTGGCCATATTTTCTTCATTGTCAACAGATTTACACAAGCCAAAGTTTGCAAAAAGCGAGATTGCGATCGCAATTTACAGCATTAGTTCTGGGATTCTTCAATGTATCTCATATTTTCTTTCAGCTTAAAATGGGATAGACATGATCTGATTAACCCATTCCTCAGCAGTAGAAGCTTCCCAAACGAGGATGAGTGCTTCAATTGCATCACTGACTGACAAATTCTGGGAAAGAATCAAAACTCCAGAACTGGTTTTTGACATTATGAACTCACCAAACTCAGCAGGCATGGTTTTACGGTCATGGGTCACGAGGACTCTATCATTCTGTGCAGCGATCGCCAATACCTCTGAATCTTTCTTACCTTCAAGCTCTGCTGTATAGGCTGATTGAAAATCAAGATTTGGTTGCCTACGTATCGTGCCAGTTACAATCGCTTGGCGTAGATCAGCATCTGCTTGAAATCGAACTGTCGTCATGCCTTACTATGCTTCTGTATTTGAGCAGCTTTTAACTTTTGATAGAGAGGGGGATTTTTCTCTCTAAGAGACTGTTGCAATTTCTCAAACTCTTTTTCACCTTCTTTTAAATACGCATCAATTAGCTCTCGGTTGGCAAGATAAAAGGTAATAGCACCATAAACCTGCTCCAGCGAGAGTAATGGAAAGTTTTGGGCAATGCTTTCAGGAGACTCACCATTCAAAAAGGCATACACAACTGAATCAAGAGAGATGCGAGTCTCTTCGATCCAATATCCTCCATCTCGTTGTTCGATATATGGCTTTGCTCTCTTCAGTGCTGCTGTCATAAAACTGCTGGCTACTCTTTACTCCGATATTAAGCGATCGCCCATCTATGTAACGCTGTCGTATCTAATAAATAGCCTCTGAATAAGGATTTCAGGCATTTTGAGCTTTTCAAAAATGCTCTTTAGATATTACCAGCATTAAAAATCTGCTCTGCGGTTAAATTTAATTCTGGGAAAGTGGGTGATTGGATGCGTAGTTTACCGCCGCAGGCATCGTTTCCACGGGTTAGAATTTAAACGCATAGGCGCTTCGCCTTCCCGCAGGGTAGGGGCGCAGAGGAAAGCGCAAAGGCACGCAGAGAATTCGCTACGAATTAATGAAATGTTGTACTTAGCTTCAATATACTAAAAAGGACGAATGCTAAAAAATTAGCAGAAAACTAGAAAAAGTAGGTTAAAAGTACTATTTTTACGTCATTCTCAACACTTGAGCAAAAATATCAACGTATCCAAAAGGAGTTAATGGCTGGGGCGATCGCTCTCGGCGGTGTTTTCTTCATTGGTACTTTGTGGTACTCGCTAATTGAGGGCTGGGCATGGGAAGACGCAGCTTACATGACAGTGATCACTTTAGCGACTGTGGGATACGGAGAGACGCACCCACTAGGTAGCCGAGGACGATTGTTTACAATTGCCCTGATTTTGTTGGGTGTAGTCAATATCGGTTACATTGTCAACAGATTTACAGAAGCGATCATTCAAGGCTACTTTCAAGAAGGAATTCGGCTACAGCAACAGAGGCGGTTAATGGAATCCCTAACAGAACACTACATCATTTGTGGATTTAGCCGCACTGGTCGTCAAATTGCCAAGGAATTTCGGGCAGAAGACGCACCTTTTGTAGTAATTGATTCAGAGATGGAATCTGTACAAAGGGCGCAGGCTGAGGGTTACACAGCATATCAAGGTGACGCTACCCTAGATGACACACTTCTGAAAGTTGGTATCGAACGGGCGATTTGTATTGTTGCTGCCCTTCCTTCAGATGCCGAAAATTTATACATTGTTTTGTCAGCTAAAACACTGAATTCGGGAATTCGAGTGATTGCACGGGCAAGTACAGAAGAAGCTTTACAGAAGTTACGACGCGGTGGTGCAGATGAAGTCATATCTCCCTATATTACTGGTGGGAAGCGCATGGCTGCTGCGGCACTCAGACCCCAGGTTTTGGACTTTGTAGACGGGATTTTGACAGGTGCAGACCGTCAATTGTATATGGAAGAATTTTTACTCGACCCGGCTTTTTGTCCCTTTGTCGGTCAAAGTTTGCAGAAAGCGAGATTGCGATCGCAATCTGGGGCATTAGTTTTGGCAATTCGCCGCGCTGATGGCACTTTAATCGGTGGCCCCACAGGCGATACAGTCTTAATGCCAGGCGATCGGCTAATTGGTATGGGTACAGCAGAACAGTTGCGTACCCTTAACCAAATTCTTGGCCCAATTGGTTCTCAAAAATTGCGACGACCGAAAAATAGCTAATAGAGGGGAGACAGGAAAGCAGGGGGAAATAACCAATGCCCGAGCGATCGCACAGCATTGTTTGATACCATTTCACGAAAAATCTGATACAGATGCAAACGTTGAAAACTTTGCTGCATCTAAGTTTTTTAATTGCGAATTGCGTTAGCGAGTCTTGCCTACGGCACGCTACGCGAACGAGCGTCATTGCGAATTGTGAATTGGTATGAGTCAATCAAATTTACCAGAAGTGAAAAACCACCATTGTAGAAACTGGTGGCTTTTTTTAATTAAGAACAGTTTATAAGGTTAGCCCTCTTCTAAGAAACATTTCTGTTTCTTACATCCATTGAGAATGCGATCGCTTCCTCAGACGCTTTTGTCAGAGTGGGAGAATCCAATCGCCCAAACGGTTACAGGACTTTAATTTCCACATTTTGTCTATAAATTTTAGTTTCTGTTAGAAAATAAAGCCTCAAACCTTGATGAAATCAAAGTCTCAGAATCAGGCTGAGATTATTGTTTTCCGAGAGTGACAGAAGAGAGTTAAAGCCATGTAAACATCTTTCCTACAAAACTAAAAAAACCTGTAATCATATCTGAATTATCTGCAAATGAGTCGGCTGCCCTCCAAGCACCTGCGGCTTTCCCTGCTACATCATCTCCAAACTTTTCAACATCGCTCTTTTGTAGCAATTCTCCTACGGTTTCTCCTGCTTTTTTTAGTCCCAGATATGTGAGACCATCTTCTATATCAACATCGTCATCTTGTTGTATATCCAAACGTTCTCGGATTGGTTTTGGTAGATTATCAGACCAATCGGGATTGTTATCAACATGATTCCTACTCATAATTTGTACCCTCTCAAGTAGTAGAATGATTGTCTGTGAAATATGTAGTATGCGGAAAGTTACCGTACGTCACATCAAGTGATTTGTGTTAAGGAAATGTTTCTCTAACGAACACACAAGAGTGTATTAGTAGAAATAAAATACACTATCAGTATTTATGTTTTCGTTAGAGAAGTATTTTTTGACTGGCTGAGGAGAAATTAAAAGTTTTACCTTTTATTGTCTCTTCTCTCTTTTCATCTTTTCCCAGCTTCTTTGTAAATCTCTAACGAATCCGTGTAATAAATACTGGATTCATTGAAACCTCTCAAGTAGTAGAATGATTTTCTGAAAGAGGAGAAAGCAGATTTAGTAAAATCGTTTAATTCAAAATTTTTCTATTCACCGCTCTCTCTTGCTATTAAATATTGTTAGGAATCTTTATTTTTGGATTCCTTATTTTCTTTCATTGCCTTATTTACTTCTGAGACTGTATAAATCACCCCCGCTCCACCAATTACAACCCATGTAATTGGGTTAGTAGCACCAAGTAGAGCTATAGCACCACCGATTGGGAAAAAAGCAATACTGACTGGCATAATTTCATCTCCGATAAACGTAAATTGTGATTAATAGAATAATTGTCCGGAAAGAGAACTATAAAACAGTTTTACGAAAATTCTTTAATAAATTCAAATTTTCTTCTGTTGAATGCCCTCTCTTGAAATTAAATATAGAGCTTTTATTTAAAATGAACAACTCAGTAAATATTATTGAATATAAACTCAGCAATCAATATATTTTAATCGTGAATAATTAAATATAAAAATAGTAGATTATTCACCCAATGTGAATAAAATTATAAAAATGTGAAACCAATTATGCCAAATGTGAAACAAGAGAAATAAATGTGTAATGAAAAAGATCTAAAGTGATTTTTAGAAATTTTAATTTAAAATCTCTCCTACTGTATACTCAGTTGAAGTAATTGAGATTTCCTCCAGAATAATAGATATTTGACTGAGAGTATCTCATCTACAAGCCAGTATTTCAGCAAATTACTTATAAGAGTGCCAGTATCAAATAAATATGAATTACTTAGAATTTGAGCAGAAATGGAAAAAACTAGAGCAGAAGCCTAGCCAAATAAATGTTGTGCTGGATATGTTAAAAGGGTTGTCTGATACAGAGATTGCTGAAAATAGAGGTATTACGGATGCAACTGTACGCAAGCATATTTCGACAACCTGCAAAGCCTTTGGTGTAAAAAACCGCCGTAAACTGATTTCCCTATGTGACACGTACAAGCGAGAGCTAGTCATAGGTAATAATACAATCAACCAAACCAAGCACATGATGCAGCCGCTAACGGGGCGTGTACCGCTAGATTCGCCACTATACCTAGAACGGGCAGCAGATGAAAAGTGCAGGCAATATCTGCAAGCAGCTCAGAGCAGGGAAGAATCTTTACCCTTGATTCGGATCAGAGCATCCAAAGGTATGGGCAAGTCTTCACTGTTGGTGCGGCTTTGTCAATTTTTAGAGAGACAGCAAAAGCAGGCAATTGGCTTTATTGATCTAGGTAGTATTGATTTATCTGAGTTCGCGGATTTAAACCAGCTTTTATATCAGTTCACTTTTGTGATAGCTCAGAAATTTAGTAATAAACTCAACAACCATACTCCGCCGGATCTCAAAGATTACTGGCGGAAGGATATTGCATCAGGATTGAACTGCACTAATTATCTCAAAGAACACATCTTCTCTAAAATAGAACAGCCGAAAACTCTATTCATTGATGGGATTGACGCTGTTTTAGGTCAAGAAAAAACTCAAAACCCTTTTTTGAATCTACTGAGAAGTTGGAATGAAAGTGAAATGAAACTTATTAGTGAAGTTTCGATTGTCTGGCCAAGTATCGTGATTGCTTACTCAACAGAGCCATACCCAGAGTACGGCATTAAAGGTTCAATCATGCAAAATGTAGGAATAGAGATAGATTTGAAAGAATTTAGTCCAGACGAAACTCTAGAGCTAGCTAAGAGATACGGCTTAGATTGGAGCTTAAACGAAGTGAATTCACTTAGGCAATTGATTGGTGGCCATCCAGCTTTAATCAATCGCGCATTCTTTGAAATTAGTCAGAGAGATATAACTTTGGCAGAACTAGAGATGAAAGCTACTTCGCTAACTGGCCCTTTTAGGGATGATTTACTCAAGAAGCTAGACCTACTTGAACCAAATGAGAATTTAAAACAATGCTTTAAGAAAATCCTGAGTGGAGAGAGGTGTACTGATGAATTCGCAAGTTTTCAGCTAGAAAAAGCAGGATTAATTAAGGTAGGACAAGACGAAGTAAGAGTAGCGTGTGAGCTATATAAGAAATATTTTGATTTGCACCTGTAAAATTTTATAGCGGTTCTGTATTGTCTAAGGCTACCAATTGGGACAATACTAAGTAAACTGCAACCTAGTGCTGTATAATTCTCAAAGCGCTTGTTAGGCAAACGTTTCATCAAAAAGTGGCTGATGGACAGAGCTAATCAGGGAAGTTTTTACCAAATAGAAGCAGGTACATTACCTCTGAATGCACCAAGCTATGTAGTACGAAAAGCAGATGAACAACTGCGTCAATTTGCTCTTTCCACACAGGCGACTAATCGGGTTTGTTATATTCTGGCTGCCCGACAAATGGGAAAATCTAGCTTAATGGTGCGGATCACCAAGTGTTTAGCTAAGGATGGGGCAGTTGGCGTTAAGATTTATTTGCAGCAACTAGGCAATGTTGAGTCAGAGAAAGCACTTTGGTTTAACCTTCTGCGCTTGATTTGCCAACAAGTTGTACTTCGGGAAGGAAACTTGGTTAGTAAATTGGATGCATTTTGGGATAAAACTCCAGGGGTACAGCCAACGGTAAAATTTGAAGAATTCTTAATTCAAGAAGTCCTGAGCAAAATAGATGAAAAAAAACTAATTATTTTTATAGATGAGATTCAAACATTAACTGACTGGAATTTACAAAATAGTTTTATGGGATTTCTTAAAAACCTTTCAGAAAACCGCGACCAAGTAGCGCTTCAGAGACTCAATTTTGTTTTAATTGGAGTTGCCAAGCCTTCAGACCTAGTTACCAGTAATAGTTATTCTTTCAATGTGGGCGATTATATTGAACTAGGTGGGTTGCTGAAAAAAGACTGTCAGCCATTGCTACAAGGATTAAAAACAGTCACAAGCAAACCAGAAGCAGTCCTAGACTTGCTTTTAGATTGGACAGGCGGCCAACCCTTCCTCACTCAGGTGCTTTGCCACTTAATAGCCAGTGAATCTCAAATTTCTAATAATTATAATTTAAAGGATTACATCGAGCGGGTAGTAACCGATAAAATCACCAACAATTGGAAGCTCCAAGATAGACAATCACATCTCCAGGAAATTGAAAACTGGTTTATTAGGGTAAAGGACAGCCACAAACCTGAAAAATTAAAAGCTCTAAGACTTTATAGAAGAATTCTCAATCAAGATATTGTTAATTTTAATGAGCGAGATCCAGTGCAATGGGATTTGCTGATCTCAGGTTTAGTTACTAAAGATAATGGTTATTTAAAAGTTACCAACCGAATTTATGAGAAAGTTTTTACTTTAGATTGGATTAGTAATCAAGAAAAAAAGCTACAGGAGCATAATATGGTAGACGCCTTAAGCAGTATCTATAACAGAGATGTATTCATACTGATTGACCAAAGTGGTTCAATGACTAAACAAGATGCAGCAGACAGCACTTTAAAACGCTGGGATAGCCTCAAGGAAATAGTCATGTCTCACGTAGATATGATACTTGATCAAAAGGATAGTCAACAGGAAAAAATTTGTGATTCTATATATCTAGATTTATTTAGCAGAAGCAGGTTAAGAAGAGAACCTCATCAAGTGAAAAAAGCTACTCAAGTAGAGAACATTTTTCTAGAAAATCGACCTGATACATCAACTTTCGTCGTACCAGCACTAAACAGGGCTATTAATTTTTGGTTCGATAGCCGCGCTAAATCAAAAACTCAAGGTGCTTTCTTTATTATATATACTGATGGTCAATTTGATGATACAAAAGCTTTTGAGACTTTAATACAAGAGACTTGTAAACAAATAGATGATGAGCGAGTAATTAAGATTATTGTGGTTGGTATTGGTAAAGATATTGATGTGGAATATTTTCAAAATTTAAATAACAATCTGCAAGGTAATGTAGACAAAAATGGCAATCCCTGCGATATTTTTGTTTTTGAGTTAGAAACTGTAATGGAAGATATCATTGAGCTTATGGAACGTGAGATAAAGCAGGATTAACATACCTTTAAATATAATTTCAAGACTTTCACTAATACTACTTAAGTAAGATTTCGGCTTTGCCGGAGGAATTAGTTTTCATAGGGTTCATTCTTCGCTCATTAATCTTACCAAGATCGCATAGCTGAATACTAGCCACAACCTCGCAAAACGGTTGGGCGATCGCACCCAGGATTTATTGTATAGTTGCCTTACCAAAAGTGCGCCCTCTAATTGTGCTAGCCTGGTTGCGATCGCTTCTAGCTTTTGTTCTTTGCTACTCAAGCGTTGAGAGTGCTGCCCTAATTCATTTTCCACAGCCCCCTAGCCATGTAACTGTGGATCAGATAAAACCTCAGTTGAGTAACCACTGTAAAATGCTAGCTTTGCTCTCTACCAAGCCTTTATAAACCAGTGATTCCGGTGTCATAGACTGAATTGCAGCATAAAGCTTAGACTTTAATACTGAATCTTTTTTAACTACACCACAATCTCTAAAGTAAGTACGAATAGTAAAAAGCGCCGCTTCATACTCTGGTAGTCCCCAAATAACCTGTCGCTCAATTCGCAGATAAAGCCTGGGATACTGAGAATCAAAGTTTCTACCTTGCCATTGGCTAACTGACACACCAGGCGGTGGTTCGGGATGGTGGTTAAGGCGGGTGTCGGTACTCAAACCCCAAGCAAAGCGCACCATCGGTTTGTGGGTAATCATTGTATGAGCGATCGCACCTGCACGTCGATTAATTTTTTCTATACCAGCCACAGGCGCATGGATTTCGGCAAAATCTTTACCAATTTTCTCCTCGGCTGACCAGTGATTGGGATAGCAGAGATGAACTGCACTCAGCCAGTTGCTACCATCAGGAGACCGACAGATAATTGTCAGGTCTTCTTGTACCTGTGTTGCAAGTGCATCCAGGGTAGAGGCGTAAGCTGGAACAACAACTGAACTACCCTCAACTTGCTGTAACTGCAATTCTGCATCTAAATAGAGGGTTTCTTTGGTAAGTTGGCTGTGGAATTTCAGAGTGTTATTTCTTGACTTTTGGCAATAAAAATGCTGTGGGTGTTCTTGAGTGAGGCGATTAATTATTAAATGAGCGATCGCACCTGCCACAGCTTTAGAATAATTGCAGGTTTGGTAGTACTTGCTCAACCGTTCCCCACGAGCTAAAAGTTTAGCCTGACGGTAGTAGGCAAAATTATCATCAATTTGAAATACCTGCTGATCAGCCTGAGTGTTACCAAAGCAGGAACCAAAAGCCATCATCCCCGGCTTGACTTCGTAGCGTCCACTCATCAGAGGAAAGTAGTAAGCCGCACTATTAGAGGCTTCGACTGTCTTAGCTTCCTGGAAGAAGTTGTCTAAAGACACAGATTCTATGATGCTTGTTTTTTATTCTCCTCATATCCAATAGACATCTCCAAAAATAATCAAACCCTTTGTGTAGCTAGGTTATAGGGTATAAATGCAATCATAGTAAATTAGCTAGTATCTACGACAAAATAAGGTCTTGAGATATTTGCTAATGTATCATTTGCTGTAGATTCACTTACTCCAAACTGAATGCCAAGAAGTTGAAATGTGTTCAGATGTCTGAGATAAACCAAGGTTAAAATTATTTGTTCTTTTATAGATAACTTGGGTTTACGCC